>NZ_LOYN01000046.1:0-66341 GCF_001526325.1 Burkholderia sp. MSMB1826 | reverse complement strand
ACGTCGTGTGTCCGGGCTTCGTGCGCACGCCGCTGGTCGACAAGCAGATTCCGGAGCAGGCGAAGGAGCTCGGCATCAGCGAAGAGGAAGTGATCAAGAAGGTGATGCTCGGCAACACGGTCGACGGTGTGTTCACGACGGTGCAGGACGTCGCGCAGACGGTGCTGTTCCTGTCGGCATTCCCGAGCGCCGCGCTTACGGGCCAGTCGGTGGTCGTCAGCCACGGCTGGTTCATGCAGTAACGCGGGGGCGGGCGGTGTGGCGGCCCGCCGCGCTGAACGGCACAACAAAAAAACGCGCTCCACGGAGCGCGTTTTTCATGTCGGCAGGGCGGGGCCGGTGGCGGCTGCCGCCCGGCACCGCTTTACTTCAGGACCGCTGCGACCGCATTGGCGACCGCGTCGAGGTTGCGCGTGTTCAGCGCGGCGACGCAGATCCGGCCCGTGCTGACCGCATAGATGCCGAACTCGTCACGCAGGCGATCGACTTGTGCCGAGGTCAGGCCCGAATACGAGAACATCCCGCGCTGCGCGTTGATGAAGCTGAAATCGCGATCGACGCCGCTCGCCTTCAGGCGCTCGACGAGACCGTTGCGCATCGCGCGGATGCGGTCGCGCATTTCGCCGAGTTCCTGCACCCACGAAGCGTGCAGTTCCGGCGACGCGAGCACCGCTGCGACCACCGCGCCGCCGTGGGTCGGCGGGTTCGAGTAGTTCGTGCGGATCACGCGCTTCAGTTGCGACAGCACGCGCGTGGCTTCTTCCTTGCTCGACGTGATGATCGACAGCGCGCCGACGCGCTCGCCGTACAGAGAGAACGACTTCGAGAACGACGACGACACGAACGCGTTCAGGTCGGCCGCGGCAAACAGGCGCACGGCAGCGGCATCGGCTTCGATGTTCTCGCCGAAGCCCTGGTAGGCCATGTCGAGGAACGGCACGAGGTTGCGTGCCTTCACGACGTCGACGACCTGCTGCCACTGCGCTTCGGTCAGGTCCACGCCGGTCGGGTTGTGGCAGCACGCATGCAGCACGACGACCGTGCCGGCCGCGTAGCTGTTCAGCGCCGACAGCATGCCTTCGAAGTTCACGCCGTTGGTGGCCGCGTCGTAATACGGGTACGCGACGACTTCGAAGCCGGCCGCTTCGAACAGCGCGCGGTGGTTTTCCCAGCTCGGATCGCTGATCGCGACCTTCACGTTCGGATTCACGGTGCGCAGGAAATCGGCGCCGATCTTCAGCGCGCCCGTGCCGCCCAGTGCCTGGGCCGTGACCACGCGGCCCGCCGCGATCAGCGGCGAGTCGTTGCCGAGCAGCAGCTTCTGCACGGCCGCATCGTAGGCGGCGATCCCGTCGATCGGCAGGTAGCCGCGCGGCAGGCCGGCCTCGACCCGCGCCTTCTCCGCGTCGCGAACCGCGCGCAGCAGCGGAATCTTGCCGTCTTCGTTCGTGTACACGCCGACGCCGAGGTTGACCTTGGTCGGACGCGCGTCGGCGTTGAAGGCTTCGTTCAGGCCCAGGATCGGGTCGCGGGGAGCAAGCTGGACAGCGGAGAAGAGCGACATGATGATTCGGCAGTAGTGAAAAGAGGGTCAGGCTTTCAGCCGGCGGGGCGGGCGCAGTGCAGCGCGCCAACGGCGCGACGCCGGAAAGCGCAGCAGCCTGACATTGTAGCGAATTCGCGCTGGCGGGGGCGGCGATTCCATCGCGATCGGGGCGGCGAATCGTGAATTCGGGCGGCCGTCGCGCGTCAGGAGCCGACAGCAGTTCGCGCGGCCGCGAAGCGCTAGAATGCTTTCTTTGCCCTTGCTCCGGCCGCATTCCATGTCCGAACATCATGCCGAAGTCGGCGACGCGCTCGACGAATCCAAATTCGTCACTTTCGAAGGGTCGCCGTTCCAGCTTTACCAGCCCTATCCGCCCGCGGGCGATCAGCCGACCGCGATCGACACGCTCGTCGAAGGCGTCGGCGACGGCCTTGCCTTCCAGACGCTGCTCGGCGTGACCGGTTCGGGCAAGACCTTCACGATGGCCAACACGATCGCGCGGCTCGGCCGCCCGGCGATCGTGTTCGCGCCGAACAAGACGCTCGCGGCCCAGCTTTACGCGGAATTCCGCGAGTTCTTCCCGCGCAACGCGGTCGAGTATTTCGTCTCGTACTACGACTACTACCAGCCTGAAGCCTACGTGCCGCAGCGCGACCTGTTCATCGAGAAGGACTCGTCGATCAACGAGCACATCGAGCAGATGCGGCTGTCGGCGACGAAGAGCCTGATGGAGCGTCGCGACGTGGTGATCGTCGCGACGGTGTCGGCGATCTACGGTATCGGCAATCCGTCCGAATACCACCAGATGATCCTCACGCTGCGCACCGGCGACAAGCTTGGCCAGCGCGACGTGATCGCGCGGCTGATCGCGATGCAATACACGCGCAACGAGCAGGATTTCCAGCGCGGCACGTTCCGCGTGCGCGGCGACACGATCGACATCTTCCCGGCCGAACACGCGGAAATGGCCGTGCGCGTCGAACTGTTCGACGACGAGGTCGAGACGCTGCACCTGTTCGACCCGCTGACCGGGCGCGTCCGGCAGAAGATTCCGCGTTTCACCGTGTATCCGTCGTCGCATTACGTGACGCCGCGCGACACCGTGATGCGCGCGGTCGAGACGATCAAGGACGAATTGCGCGAACGGCTCGAGTTCTTCCATCGCGAGGGCAAGCTCGTCGAGGCGCAGCGCCTCGAGCAGCGCACGCGCTTCGATCTCGAGATGCTGCAGGAACTCGGCTTCTGCAAGGGCATCGAGAACTATTCGCGGCATTTCTCGGGCGCGGCGCCCGGCGATCCGCCGCCGACGCTCGTCGACTACCTGCCGCCCGATGCGCTGATGCTGCTCGACGAATCGCACGTGCTGATCGGCCAGCTGAACGGCATGTACAACGGCGACCGCGCGCGCAAGGAAAACCTCGTCAATTACGGCTTTCGCCTGCCGTCGGCGCTCGACAACCGGCCGCTGAAGTTCCACGAGTTCGAGCGCAAGATGCGCCAGGTCGTGTTCGTGTCGGCCACGCCGGCCGATTACGAGAAGCGCGTGACGGGGCAGATCGCCGAGCAGGTCGTGCGACCGACGGGCCTCGTCGATCCGGAAATCGAAGTGCGGCCGGCGAGCTCGCAGGTCGACGACGTGCTGACCGAAATCAACGCGCGCGTGAAGGCCGGCGAGCGCGTGCTGATCACCGTGCTGACGAAACGCATGGCCGAACAGCTGACCGAGTTCCTGGCCGACCATGGCGTCAAGGTGCGTTATCTGCACAGCGACATCGATACGGTCGAGCGCGTGGAGATCATCCGCGATCTGCGGCTCGGCACGTTCGACGTGCTGGTCGGGATCAACCTGCTGCGCGAGGGCCTCGACATTCCCGAAGTGTCGCTCGTCGCGATCCTCGACGCGGACAAGGAAGGCTTCCTGCGCGCCGAGCGCTCGCTGATCCAGACGATCGGCCGTGCCGCGCGGAACGTGAACGGCAAGGCGATTCTCTACGCGGACAACATGACCGAGTCGATGAAGCGTGCGATCGACGAAACCGAGCGGCGCCGCGCGAAGCAGATCGCCTACAACGAAAAGATGGGCATCACGCCGCGCGGCGTCGTGAAGCGCATCAAGGACATCATCGACGGCGTCTACAACGCCGACGACGCGCGTGCGGAGCTGAAGGAGGCGCAGCAGCGCGCGAAATTCGAGGACATGTCGGAAAAGCAGCTCGCGAAGGAAATCAAGCGTCTCGAGAAGCAGATGGCCGACTACGCGAAGAACCTCGAATTCGAGAAGGCCGCCGCAACCCGCGACCAGCTTGCCGTGCTGCGCGAACGCGTGTTCGGCGCGAACGTCGGCGACCACATCAGCGGCGGCCGGTAAATCTTTCCAAGCGTCACCGAATCCTTTTGGTAAAGCGCCTGTAAGCCTTGTCGGATCAGGGGTTTACGGCGCGCTCCGTTTGTTCCGAAACGGGTTCGGTGCTAAACTCCTCATGTATTGAGAATAGTTCGCATTAACGTTCTTCGTCGCGTTAGTGTTTCCAGCGGGCGGCCCGGCGGCGGCTCGCATGTCGTCAAGATAGTCAGACAAATAACAAGGAGTGTCCATGTTGGGTTCTTCGTTCATCCGCACGACGGTTGCGGTAGCGGCGGCGCTGGCCGCGATGTCGGCCTCGGCGGCCGAGTATCCGATCGGCAAGCAGCAGATCCAGGGCGGCATGGAAATCGGTGCGGTGTATCTGCAGCCGATCACGATGGACCCGGAAGGCATGATGCGCAAGGCGTCGGATTCCGACATCCACCTCGAGGCCGACATCCATGCGGTCAAGAACAACCCGACCGGTTTCGCGGAAGGCGACTGGATGCCGTACCTGCAGGTCACGTACAAGCTGACGAAGCAGGGCGACCCGAAGTGGAAGGCCGAGGGCGACCTGATGGGCATGGTCGCGAGCGACGGCCCGCACTACGGCGACAACGTGAAGCTCGCCGGCCCGGGCAAGTATCACCTGACGATGGTCGTCAAGCCGCCGATGCAGTCGGGTCACATGGCATTCGGTCGTCACGTCGACAAGGAAACGGGCGTGGGCCCGTGGTTCAAGCCCATCACGCTCGAGTACGACTTCCCGTTCGCCGGTATCGGCAAGAAGGGCGGTTACTGATCGGTGGCATGACGAACGGCGCGCTTCGGCGCGCCGTCGGCGTAGAGAACCCAGAATGAAAATTCCCCAGAAAATCGTTGCCGCAGCCGCTGCGCTGTGGCTTGCCGGCGCGGCGCATGCGGCCGATCTGCCGACGTTCAAGCTCGAGATGACGGACGGCAAGCTGAATCCCGCACGCATCGAAGTGCCGGCCGGCCAGCGTTTCAAGATCGAGATCAGGAACACCGGCAAGGGCGCCGCCGAATTCGAGAGCGTGCAGTTGCGCAAGGAGAAGGTGCTCGCGCCGGGCGCCGATTCGTTCGTGGTCGTCGCCCCGCTGTCGCCGGGCGAATACAAGTTTTTCGACGATTTTCACCAGCAGGCGCAGGGCGTGATCGTCGCGAAGTAACGCGTTTTATCTGCGCGCGGGCGTCCAGTCCCTTGCCCCGCGCGTCAGGAGGTATCGATGGGTCAGATCTTGTTCATCGTCTGGCGGGAGAGCGTCGAAGCGCTGCTCGTCGTCGGCATTCTCTATGCATGGCTGAAAAACGGCGACGACGATGCGCGCCGCGGCCTGCCTTTCCTCTGGGCCGGCGTCGGCGTCGGCCTGCTGATGGCCGTCGGCCTCGGCGCCGCGCTGGTCGGGTTCACCGAGGTGTTGTCCGGCGATGCGCAGGACTATTTCCAGACGGCGATGGTGCTGATCGCATGCGTGCTGATCGTGCAGATGGTGCTGTGGATGCGCCGGCACGGCCGCACGCTGAAGCGCGACATGGAGCAGTCGCTGCAGCAAAGCACGCGCGATTCGAACTGGTGGGGCGTCGCCGTGCTGGTCGCGCTCGCGATCGCGCGCGAAGGCAGCGAGACGGTGATCTTCCTGTACGGCCTCGGTTTCGGCCAGTCGGGCCACGTCGACGGCAGCCAGATGCTCGCGGTCGTGATCGGTCTCGGCCTCGCGTTCCTCACGTTCTATCTGCTGCAGCTCGGCGGCAAGTATTTTTCGTGGCGGCATTTCTTCCGCGTCACCGAGGTGATGCTGCTGTTTCTCGGCGCGGGCCTGTTCCAGACCGGCGTCGACAAGCTGATCGACAAGGAAATCCTGCCGCTCGGCATCTCGCAGGTGTGGGATACGTCCGCGATCCTCGATGATTCGGGCACGTTCGGTTCGCTCGTCGCGACGCTGACCGGCTATCGTGCGCACCCGGCGCTGACCAACCTGGTGGCGTATGCGGTGTACTGGGCGGTCGTCTGGCTGCTGATGAAGCGCGCGAGCCGCCGTCCGGCCGTTGCAGCGGGTCGCGCGGCATGAGCGTCGTCGCCGCCGTCAAGCCGGGCTGGCTCGCGCAGGCCGGCCAGTGGATGCAGCGCCACGGTGCGCTGATCCGCGGTATCCAGTGGATCGTCGTTGCCGTCTACGCGTTCCTGATCATCGTGCCGGCGGTGTTGCCGCTGCCGGACGATTCCGCGCACCTGTGGAACAACCTCACGCTCATCGCGCAGTTCGCGTTCTGGGGCATCTGGTGGCCGTTCGTGCTGCTGTCGATGGTGATGCTCGGCCGCGTCTGGTGCGGTGTGCTGTGCCCGGAGGGCGCGCTCACCGAATACGCGAGCAAGTTCGGCCGCGGCGGCCCGATTCCGCGCTGGATCCGGTGGGGCGGCTGGCCGTTCGTCGCGTTCGGCATCACGACGATCTACGGGCAGATGGTGAGCGTGTACCAGTACCCGCTCGCGGTGCTGTTCGTGCTCGGCGGCTCGACCGTCGGCGCGATCGTGATCGGCGTGCTGTACGGCCGCGAGAAACGCGTGTGGTGCAAGTACCTGTGTCCGGTCAACGGCGTGTTCGGGCTGCTCGCACGGCTTGCGCCGATGCGCTACAAGGTCGACGAGGATGCATGGCGCCGTTCGTACAAGAACGGCGAGCACGGCCATCGCGTGATTCCGATCAACTGCGCGCCGCTCGTGCCGTTGCGCAACATGAAGGGCGCGGCGGCCTGCCATATGTGCGGTCGCTGCAGCGGGCACCGCGACGCGATTTCGCTGTCGCTGCGTTCGCCGTCCGACGAAGTCGTGAACCTCGGTGCGGAACAGGCCAACCCGTGGGACACCGCGCTGATCCTGTACGGCCTGCTCGGCGTGGCGATCGGCGCGTTCCACTGGACCGTCAGCCCCTGGTTCGTGCAGATCAAGCAATGGCTCGCGGGCTGGCTGATCGACCGCGACATCACGTGGCCGCTCGAGACCAATGCGCCGTGGTTCCTGCTCACGCACTACCCGGACCGCAACGACGTGTTCTCGTGGCTCGATGGCGGGCTGGTCGTCAGCTACATCGTCGGCACGGGCCTCGTGTACGGCACGGCGCTGCTGGCGTTGCTGGCCGGCGCGACGCTGATGCTCGGCCGCTTCGATCGCGTGCGCCTGCATCATCTCGCACAGGCGCTGATCCCGATCGCGGGTGCGGGCGTGTTCCTCGGGCTGTCGGCCACGACGCTGTCGTTGCTGCGCGCCGAGCATGTGCCGCTCGGCTGGGCATCCGATGTGCGTATCGCGATTCTGGTCGGCGCCAACGTGTGGAGTGCGTGGCTCGCGTGGAAGGTAACGGGGCGCTATGCGGCGTGGCCGCGCCGGCTCGCGGCATTCGCGTGGTTCGCCGTCGGGCTGGCCGTCGTCGACAGCGCATGGTGGTTGATGTTCTGGGGGTTCTGACGCGGCGCGCATGCCGCTCTCGCTGTCGCGCATCGACGGCAGCAACGACACCCGGGCAACGCGCTGCGCGCATTGTCTGCTCAAACAAAAAAGCGACACGTCCTTCGACGTGTCGCTTTTTTTCTTCCTTGTGCGAGAACCAAAAAAGTGGCTTGGCTTGCTGCAACGGCTGCTTGAGTGTGTTTGCACGAAGGGGTCTAGATCTCGCGTGCAAGCCGTTACGCTGGCTACTGCCCAACACCTCTCAGGGAGGTGGTCCCCACAATACTCGGTCGTTACTTCGTCAGGATCAGTTTGCCGAGCCGCGTGGCGCGCAACTGATAAGTCTCTCCGTTATGCGCGATGCTGACGTGGCTTTGGCCTTGCAGCAGCGCATCGCTGTTGACGACCCGCGTGCCTGCATCGCGGTTGCCGGCGGGTTTCGTCGGCGTGGTGACCGCTGCCGTCTTCTGGCGGCTGCTGGCTGCGGTGCCGGTGGTGCGGCGCAGGGTCAGCGTGGTCGGGCGCATGGTGTCGGTCATTCGGTTTGAGCGGTGACTGTCGATACGATGGAATGAATTCTAAATGATAACCATTCCCATTTACAAAAACTCTTTATCAATTGAGATGTCAGTTCTGATAGCTTGAATCAAGAAAGGCGGCCCGCAGGCCGCCACGGGGATTCAGTGCAGCGGATCGGGATCCTTGCGACCCTGCGCGTATTCGCGGATCAGGCGAACGGTATCGATATCCGACGTGCGGTACGCCTCCTTGACGATCCCGTGCGTCTGTCGCGCTTCTTCGCTGTCGTCCGTGACCGTCAGCGTCGTGCGGTACTCGAAACGCAGGAACAGCTCGTTGTCGTCGCGCTCCTCGATCGTCATCGTCAATGAGCCGCCGATCTCGCCGTCGGCCGCACGGATGTCGTAGCGGACCTGCTGGTTCGGCGTGAACGTCACGTGGTCGCGCACGGTCGCGTGGCCGTAATGCAGTTCGCGTTCGAGCGTCGTGTCCGTCCGTTCGTGGATGACGCAGCTGTCGAGACCGATCACGAACAGCTGCGGCTGTTCCGCGCGCAGCACGAGGCCTTCCCAGAGCTGGTCGCGGGTGAGGGCCGGCACGGCCGGATCGTCGGAGTTGATCTGGATCAGATGTTCGAAGTTCAAGGGCAGGAGTTCCTTCTGGTGGCGGGTCGCCACATGCATGATTCAAGCACTCATTGTGACGCAAAACCACGGGCTTCGCGGCACCTGCGCCTCACCGGCTCACGCACCGATGCGGCCCATGCGGCCGGTCTGGTAATCGACGACGGCCTGCCGGATCTCTTCCTCGGTATTCATCACGAACGGGCCGTAACGGACGATCGGCTCGTTGAGCGGCACGCCGCCGATCAGCAGCAGGTCGAGCGACGTATCGCCGGCAGCGAACGTGACAGCGTCGCCGTCGTCGCCGTAGACGATCATGCGCCGTGCGTCGACAGCCTGCCGGTCGGGCCCGTAGAGGCCCGTTCCGTCGATCGGATAGGCGAACACGCGGTAACCGGCCGGCACGGGCTGCGTGACCGTTGCGCCGGGCGCCAGCGTGAAGTGCTGATAGAGGATCGGCGTGCGCGTCTCGATCGCGGCCTGTACGCCGAACGCTTCGCCGGCGATAACGCGCACGTGCGCGCGGCCGTCCGGCGACGTCGCGGTCGGAATGCGGGCAGCCGGGATCTCCTGGTAACGCGGCGCGATCATTTTGTCGCGGCGCGGCAGGTTGACCCACAGCTGGAAGCCGTGGGAGCGCCCGCCTGCCTGAGCGAACGCCGGGTCCGGCATCTCGCTGTGCACGACGCCGGCGCCGGCCGTCATCCACTGCACGTCGCCGGGGCCGAGTGTGCCGGCATGGCCGGACGAGTCGCGATGACGGAAACGTCCGTCGAGCGCGTAGGTCACGGTTTCGAAGCCGCGATGCGGATGATCGGGCGCGCCGACGGCTTCGCCGGGGGCGTAGTCGACGGGCCCCATTTCGTCGAGCAGCAGGAACGGATCGAAATCCATCAGCAGCCGCGTCGGAAACGGGCGGTGAACCACGAAACCGCCGCCTTCGATGGTGCGAAGCGCGGGGTAGGTGCGATCAAGCGAGCGAGCGGTGGTCATGGGAAGCCCTCGACATCATCGGAATAGCGTTATTTTTGAAACATGGCGCTATTATATGGGGCGTTTTACCGCGCGATTCGCGGCGGTTCGCAATGGATTGTTCTGAAATTGGAACGATGAGATGAATATCGATGCACATAACCTGAACGACCTGATGTACTTTTCGCAGGTCGTCGAACATGGCGGCTTCTCGGCCGCCGAGCGCGTGCTGGGCATCTCGAAATCGCGGCTGTCGCGGCGCCTGACCGAGCTCGAGGCGGCGCTCGGCGTGCGCCTGCTGCAGCGTTCGACGCGCAAGCTCGCACTGACCGAGGCGGGCGAGCTGTTCTACCAGCATTGCCAGGCGATGCTCGCCGAAGCGAGGGCCGCGATGAATGCGGTGCAGCAGTTGCGCGCGTCGCCGCGCGGCTCGGTGCGCGTCAGCGTGCCGGTGACGCTGTCGCAGACGATGCTGTCGCGCATCCTGCCCGAATTCCTGCGCCGCTATCCCGAGGTGAAAGTGCATGTGCGCGTGACGAATCGCGTGATCGACCTGTTCGAGGATTCGATCGACGTCGCGTTGCGCGTGCGCTCGGAGCCGCCGCAGAACGCCAACATCGTCGTGCGGCCGCTGTGGCGCACCGAGCAGATGCTGGTCGGCGCGCCGAGCCTGCTGAGCCAGAATGCGCCGCCGCTGGCGCCGGACGACCTGACCGGCTTCGAGACGCTCGATACGCCGAGCGTCGACGGCCGGCACGTATTCAATCTGATCGCGCCGGACGGAACGCGCCACGTGCACGAGCACGATCCGCGGCTCGTGACGGCCGACCTGATGACGATCCGCGAAGCCGTGCTCGATGGCCTCGGCATCGCGGCGCTGCCGGAGATGATGTACGGCAACGCGCTACGCGCGGGGCAACTGTCGCCGGTGATGCCCGGCTGGACGCTGCCGGTGCCGCAGCTGTATGCGGTGTTTGTATCGCGACAGGGGATGCCGCCGGCGGTACGTGCGTTCGTCGATTACCTGGTCGAGAAGCTCGACCATGGCGCGTACAAGGAGCCGGGTTGCCCCGAGCGCGCGAAGAAGGAAGCGGCGGCCGATGTTTCGGCGACCTGAACACGGCGCCCACGACGACGCAAATTTGTTTTGTCATTGAAGCGTCGCCTGCAATCGCAAGTTTCAATCGCCGGAACCTTGAATGCGCGGACGGGCGGGCCTATATTGAAATCCCATTTCGTGAAGGAAGTTCTGAGCGAAATCAGGTGGCCGCATATATTGTGAGCCAGATAGGGCAGAACGCGCAGTCCGTGCAGACCACGGCAGAGTCGCATTTGCGTTGCTCGAGGCGCAACCGATACCGCCGAAGAGCCCGCCGCCCGAAGGCGCCCGCGTGCGCATGAAAAAAGGCCTTCATCTGGCGATGAAGGCCTTTTACTTTGGGGACGCCCGGTTGGGGACGCCCGGTTAGGGACGCCCGGTTAGGGACGCCCGGCTAGGTGCGCCAGTTACTACCGGCGGCGGGACGTGTGCACGTTACTTCGCTTTTGCGCCGGGCTCCGTCACGAAGCCGAGCTTCGTCAAGCCGCCTGCCTGCGCATCCGACATCACTTCCGCGACGTGCTCGTACGCCACCTTGCGGTCCGCGCGCAGGTGCAATTCCGGCTGCGGCGTGCGTTTCGCGGCTTCCGCGATGCGTGCCTGCAGTTGTTCGCGCGTGACCGTGTGGTCGTCCCACAGGATCGTGCCGTCGCCCTGGATCGCGACGTCGACGGTCTGCGGCTTTTCGTCGACGGGCTGGCTGCTGGCGTGCGGCAGGTCGATCTTCACCGCATGCTGCATCGCCGGGATCGTCACGAGAAAAATGATCAGGAGTACGAGCATGACGTCGACGAGCGGCGTCATGTTGATCTCGCTCATCACGGCATCGTCGTCATCGTCGCTGAAACCGGTGTTCATGGCCATGGATCACCTCGTCTCAGCTGGCGGCGCGCGATGCGAGACGCAGGCCGTCGCGCGTCGACGACGACGCGAGGCTCGCGCCCGTCACGAAGTACGCGTGCAGGCCGTGCGCGAAGCGGCGCAGCTTGCTGACGACTCCCTTGTTCGCGCGGGTCAGTGCGTTGTAGCCGAGCACGGCGGGAATCGCGACGAACAGGCCGAAGGCCGTCATGATCAGCGATTCGCCGACCGGGCCCGCGACCTGGTCGATCGACGTCTGGCCGGTGGCGCCGATCGCGAGCAGCGCGTGGTAGATCCCCCAGACCGTGCCGAACAGGCCGACGAACGGCGCCGTGCTGCCGACCGATGCGAGGATCGCGAGGCCGCTCTGCATGCGCGAAATGCCTTCGTCCATCGTGTCCTTCAGGCAGCGCGTGACCCAGTCCGATACGTCCATGCGATCGTGCAGGTGCGGCTGCGTCTGATGGTGGTGGTCGGCGGCTTCCTTGCCCGACAGCGCGAGCGCGAGGAACGGGTTGTCGTTCGGCGTCGAGGCGGCGAGACCGAGCTTCTTGATGCCGTCGTCGAAATTGTCGGAATGCCAGAATGCCTGTTCGGCGTTCTTCGTGAGGCGATTCAGGCGGATCACGTTCCAGCCTTTGACGATGATCACGATCCACGACAGGACCGACATCACGAGCAGCGTGATCGCAATCGCGCGTGTGACGAAATCACCTTGCGCCCAGACGTGCGCGATACCGTAGCTTTGCATTTTTGTTTCCTTTGAATCTTCCGGATGAGGCAGGTTAGTCGGTGAGCCCGAAGCTGTAGGGCTGCGTGCGGGCGGCGCGGATCGCCTGGCCGTTCTCGACATACGGACGGCAGGTGGTCGAGCGCATCGCGTCGAGGGCGGCATCGTCGAGGCGCGGATAGCCGCTGCTCTTTTGCAGATCGATGCTTTCGATCTTGCCGGTCACGCCGACGACGAAATGAACATAGGCGGTGCCCGATTCGCCGCGGCGGCGCGACATCGACGGATAGTCGGGTTTCACGAAGTTGCATTGGAGCGTCGGCACGTTCTTCGGTGCGCTGACCTGCATCGTTTCGCGCGCCGGGGCCGGCGTGGCGGCCGGTGCCGCGGGAGCGGGCGCGGCCGGAGCCGGTGTCGGATCGGCGGCGGGAGCGGGGACGGGCGACGGGGCCGGCGACGGCGCAACCGGTTGCGGGGTCGGCTTCGCCGCTTTCTGCACCGGCTTCGGCTCGACCTTCGGCTTCACGCGCGGCACGGGCTTCGGCGGCGCGGGCTGCGGGATCGACTCGGCCGCGACCTGCTGCGCGATCGGTGCTGGCGTGATGAGCTGCGCGGTGATCGTCTGGACCTCGACCGATTTCGGCGGCGGCGCGTTGCGATGGAGCCACGCGGCCGTGAGCATGATCGCGTGTGCGGCAAGCACACCGACCGCGACGACGATCACTCGGGAATTCATACGTGGTGCAGCCGGCATGGCGCCGGCAGGAGCGAGATGCGAAGCCTGCATGTTAGCTTGAAAGAACGACGCCGCACCCGGGGCGCGGCGGGTGAATCGGCATCACTTGCGGAAGATCAGCAGCGAGATGCAAACGGTGGTTACGAATCCGATCAGCAATTCCATCACAGGCTCCTTGGCAGGTAAGCCGTTGGCTCGCGCAGACGGTGGCTTGCTGACGGTCACAACAAAAAATGCGGCCTGGCCGCATGCGCACGCTCGGTGTCGCTCAGGCCGCCTTGCGGTCGTAGAACGTGACCGGGATCGGATGCGCATGATGCTCGACGCCGCACCGGCTCGCGCAGACGCCTTGCTCGGCCATGAGGTCGCGTACGGACTCCTCGCACTTGCCGCAGCACGTGGCCACGCCGAGCTCGAACTGGAGTTCATCGAAAGAGTTCACGCCCTCGGCGAGGGACGCGCGAATCTTGCGATCGGAAACAGACTTGCACACGCAGACGATCATGATGAGTTGCGATAGCTAACGTTAATGCGAATTATTATCATTAATTTTGCAGGCGTTGACAAGCCTGGGTCGGCTTTTTTTAAAACCATCGGACCCTTGAAGCGGCGGGTGTGGCGAAGCAGGGAAGAGCGGACCTGCCGGCCCGCGTCAGGCGGTCGCGCAGGCGTGCGCGTTCGGCGAAGAAATGGTGACGGATTCGACCGGCACATCGAGGCCGAGCAGCGTCGACGCGAGCGCGCGCAGTTGCAGGCCGTCGCTCGTCGAACAGAAGCGCGGCGGCGCGGCGTGCGTGCCGGCCGGCACGCGCAGCCCGCGTTCGTCGAGCACCCGCGCGAGCTGGCGCGCGATGGCATCGCTCGTGTCGACGATCGTCAGGCGCTCGCCCACAAGGTTACGAATCGTTTCCGTGAAGAACGGATAGTGCGTGCAGCCGAGTACCAGCGTATCGGCGCCGTCGTCGAGCATCGGGTGGATGTAACGCTCGAGCAGCGCGCGCAACGCGGGGGAGTTCGTGTCGCCGCGTTCGATCGCCTCGACGAGCCCGTGGCCGGGTTGGCAGATGAAGCGACGGCCCGCGCCGTAGCGGTCGAGCAGCGCCTGGAAGCGCGGGCTGTTCAACGTGGATTGCGTGGCGAGCACGCCCGCGACGCCGGTCGCGGACAGCGCGGCGGCCGGCTTGATGCCGGGCTCGACGCCGACGAGCGGGATCGACAGGCGTTCGCGGATGGCCGCGATCGCCCGTGCCGTTGCCGTGTTGCACGCGATGACGAGCGCTTTCGCGCCTTCGCGGGCGAGCCACTCGCCGATCGCCAGCGTGCGTTCCGTGATGAATGCCTCGTCGCGCGGGCCATACGGCGCGTGGTGCGAGTCGGCGACGTAGACGAACGATTCGTCGGGCAGATGCGCGCGCGCGGCGCGCAGCACCGACAGGCCGCCGAGCCCCGAGTCGAAGATACCGACAGGGGCGGTGGCGTGCGGAGCGGTAGCGGCGGACGGGTTCGTCATCGTCGGGCGGGCGGCGGGCTGGCGGGTGGCGCGATTACTCGGCCGAACCCATCATCGTTTGCTGATAGTTCTGCAGGCCGACCTTGCCGATCAGGTCGATCTGCGTTTCGAGCCAGTCGATGTGCTCTTCGGTATCGTCGAGAATCTTCTCGAAGATCTCGCGCGACACGTAGTCGCGCACCGATTCGCAGTAGGCGATCGCTTCCTTGCAGGTGGACTGCGAGATCTGCTCGAGCTTCAGGTCGCACTTCAGGATCTCTTCGGTTTCCTCGCCGACGAGCAGCTTGTGCAGGTCCTGCAGGTTCGGCAGGCCGTCGAGCATGAACACGCGCTCGATCAGCCAGTCGGCGTGTTTCATTTCGCCGATCGATTCGTCGTATTCGTGCTTGCCGAGTTTGTCGAGGCCCCAGTGCTTGTACATGCGCGCATGCAGGAAGTACTGGTTGATCGCCGTGAGTTCATTCTTCAGTTGGGCGTTCAGATATTCGATGACTTTCTTGTCGCCTTGCATGGCTGTTCCTTGTTCAGTGGGGCTTCAGAAACCGAACGATAATCGCTCGAACGAGAAAAGCCAAGCCTCGAAGCCTTGTCGGGCCTGCCTTTTGCGTGTAATGAGAATCAGCCTCGAACAACCGGCCGCGCACAATAATGAGAATGAGAAGTAAAAAGGCCGGACGTCCGTCCGGCCTTTCGTTCGATCGCGCTTAAGCGGCAGCGACCGGGATCTTGCCGATCTTCGCCTGCCATTCCTTCGGACCCGTCTGGTGCACCGACGTGCCCGACGAATCGACCGCCACCGTCACCGGCATGTCCTGCACGTCGAACTCGTAGATCGCTTCCATGCCGAGGTCTTCGAACGCGAGCACCTTCGCGCCGCGGATCGCCTTCGACACGAGGTAGGCCGCGCCGCCGACCGCCATCAGGTAGGCCGCCTTGTGCTTCTTGATCGCATCGATCGCGACCGGCCCGCGCTCGGCCTTGCCGACCATCGAGATCAGACCCGTCTGAGCGAGCATCGTCTCGGTGAACTTGTCCATGCGCGTGGCCGTCGTGGGGCCGGCCGGGCCGACCACTTCGTCGCGCACCGGATCGACCGGGCCGACGTAGTAGATCACGCGGTTCGTGAAGTCGACCGGCAGCTTCTCGCCCTTCGCGAGCATGTCGGCGATGCGCTTGTGCGCGGCGTCGCGGCCGGTGAGCATCTTGCCCGACAGCAGCAGCGTCTGGCCCGGCGTCCAGCTCGCGACTTCTTCCGGCGTCAGCGTGTTCAGGTCGACGCGCTTGCTGGTTTCGGTGTTCGGTTCCCACTGTACCTTCGGCCAGGCGTCGAGCGACGGCGCTTCGAGCTTGGCCGGGCCCGACCCGTCGAGCACGAAGTGCGCGTGGCGCGTGGCCGCGCAGTTCGGAATCAGCGCGACCGGCTTCGAGGCCGCGTGCGTCGGCGCCGCCATGATCTTCACGTCGAGCACGGTCGCGAGGCCGCCGAGGCCCTGCGCGCCGATGCCGAGCGCGTTGACCTTCTCGTGCAGCTCGACGCGCAGTTCCTCGACCCAGTCCTTCGGGCCGCGCGCGATGATTTCCTGGATGTCGATCGGCTCCATCAGCGATTCCTTCGCCATCAGCATCGCCTTCTCGGCGGTGCCGCCGATGCCGATCCCGAGCATGCCGGGCGGGCACCAGCCGGCGCCCATCGTCGGGACCGTCTTCAGCACCCAGTCGACGATCGAGTCGGACGGGTTCAGCATCACGAACTTCGACTTGTTCTCCGAGCCGCCGCCCTTCGCCGCGACCTGCACGTCGACCTTGTCGCCCGGCACGATCTCGTAGTGGATCACGGCCGGCGTGTTGTCCTTCGTGTTCTTGCGGGCGCCTTCCGGCGGATTGACGATCGACGCGCGCAGCACGTTGTCCGGGTGCGTGTAACCGCGGCGCACGCCTTCGTTGATCATGTCGGTGAGGCCCATCGTCGCGCCGTCCCAGCGCACGTCCATGCCGACCTTCACGAAAATCGTCACGATGCCGGTGTCCTGGCAGATCGGACGCTTGCCTTCCGCGCACATGCGGCTGTTCGTGAGGATCTGCGCGATCGCGTCCTTCGCGGCCGGGCTCTCTTCCAGCTCGTACGCGCGGCCGAGGGCCTGGATGTAGTCGAGCGGGTGGTAGTAGCTGATGTACTGCAGCGAATCCGCAATGCTCTGGATCAGGTCTTCCTGTTTGATGACGGTCATGGCTGAGACTCTGTGGGGACAGTGGGGAAGGGTTGGCCGACGGTTCAGGCCGCCGGTCGGGACGCCGCTGGCGCATGCGTCTCGTGGAAATGGGCCGGATGCGTGTGCGTCGTCAGGCGATCGACCCACGCCATCACGAGCGCCGACACGAGGAACGACACGTGGATGATCACCTGCCACATGATCGCGTGCGTCGTGTGCTGGTCGGGGTTGATGAAGGTCTTCAGCAGGTGGATCGACGAAATGCTGATCAGCGCCATCGACAGCTTGACCTTCAGCACGCCCGCGTTCACGTGGTCGAGCCATTCGGGCTCGTCGGGATGGCCCTCGATGCCGAGGCGCGACACGAACGTTTCATACCCGCCGACGATCACCATGATCAGCAGGTTCGAGATCATCACGACGTCGATCAGGCCGAGCACCGCGAGCATCACGCTGATTTCGTCGAGGCCCGTCGCATGCGACAGCAGGTGCCAGACTTCTTTCAGGAACAGGAACACGTAGACGGCCTGCGCGACGATCAGGCCGAGGTAAAGCGGAACCTGGAGCCAGCGGCTCATGAAAATCAGCGCGGGAAGCGGACGAAGCGGGCGACGGCCAAGGCGGCCGGGCGAATGCGGGGCGGACATGTCGGAGTACGGGCGCGGGGCGCAGGTATCGGGGGTAATCTTGAAAAGGCGCGCTATTGTAACGCGTCGGCCGGCGCGGCTGCAGCGACGCGCCGGTACTGCGAGGGACGGATCACGAGGCGGCGGCCGGCACGTTTTTCACACGCAGGCTGGCGAGCACGATGCCGGTGACGACGCATGCGAGCGCGATGCCGTGCGCGAGCGTCGGGCGCTCGCCGAGGAACGCGATGCCGTACGCGGCCGCGGCGATCGGCAGCACCGCGCTGAACACGCCGGCCAGGCTGCCCGGCACGTGCCGGATGCCCTTCATCCACAGCCAGAACGAGAAGATGCTGGCCGACAGGCCGTACCAGACGACGAGCGCCCAGGTGCCGGCCGGCACGCTCGCGTAATCGAAGCGCCACAGCGCCGTCGCGCCGAGCGGCAGCATCAGGAACAGGCCGAACAGGTGCGTATAGGCGCAGATGTCGATCGGTGCGAGCGTTTGCGTGAGCCGGCGCGACAGGATCACGTAGATCGATTCGCAGCACACCGCGCCGAGGATCAGCAGGTTGCCGGTCAGCGAACCGGACGCGTCGCTGTGCGCACCGTGCCCGGCCGCGCCGCCGTTGGCGAGGTTGATCGTCACGACGCCGGCGATCGCGAGCGCGATCGACACGAGCGCACGGCCGTTCGGCTTTTCACGCAGGATCAACCACGCGAACAGCGCGACGATCGCCGGGATCGTGCTCGTGATGACGCCCGCGGCCACCGCGCTCGTGCGCTGCACGCCGTTGAGCATCAGCAGCGTGAACATGAAGGTGCCGAAGAAGGCCTGCAGGAACAGGTTCAGCCATTCGCCGCGCTTGACCGCGCGCATCTTCACGGGCCTGAACAGCGGCCACAGCACGGCGATCGCGATCACGAAGCGCAGCGTGGCGAGGATGGCGACGGGGACGAATGCAACGATGGATTTACCGATACCGACGTTGCTGCCGACGAACAGCATCGACAGGATGAGAAAGAGGGCGTAGCGATTCAAGCTGGAATCCGAAAGGCGAGTTCAGTTAGGATTGTAGGGTCGCGGTTGTAACAGCGTAAAGCTGGCCTCGATGCGGCGCCGCCCGGCGCATGAAGCGGCCATGCCGCGTAAGTGACGGGTAAGTTGGAGCGCTTATCGTGGACACTGCCGGGCCGCAGGTCGCGTTCGCGTGATGTGGTGCGGTGCAGCATCGTGCGCAGGCCGTCGCGGCCGCGTGCGGGTGGGTGGGAGACAGCGGCGCGCGAGCGCCGGCCAAGACGCGCGGCGTGCACGATCGCGCCGCCATGCAGAGGATTCATGTTCACCAAGGGGTAGTCGATGTCTGCGATTGAATCGGTTCTTCACGAAACCCGTCAGTTCGCGCCGCCCGCGGCGCTCGAGAAGACGGCGACCATTTCCGGCATGCCGGCCTATCGCGCGCTCGTCGCCGAGGCCGAGCAGGATTACGAAGGCTTCTGGGCGCGCCTCGCGCGCGAGGGCCTCGCGTGGCACAAGCCGTTCACCCAGGTGCTCGACGAGCGCAACGCGCCGTTCTACACGTGGTTCGAGGACGGCGAGCTGAACGCGTCGTACAACTGTCTCGACCGCCACGTCGAAGCCGGCAACGGCGAGCGCGTCGCCGTGATCTTCGAAGCCGACGACGGCACCGTCACCCGCGTCACCTACGCCGACCTGCTCGCACGCGTGTCGCGCTTCGCGAATGCGCTGAAGAAACGCGGCATCGGCAAGGGTGATCGCGTGGTCATCTATATCCCGATGTCGATCGAAGGCATCGTCGCGATGCAGGCCTGCGCGCGCATCGGCGCGACGCACTCGGTCGTGTTCGGCGGCTTCTCCGCGAAATCGCTCAACGAGCGGCTCGTCGACGTCGGCGCGGTCGCGCTCGTCACCGCCGACGAGCAGGCCCGCGGCGGCAAGACGCTGCCGCTCAAGAGCATCGCCGACGAGGCGATCGCGATGGGCGGCTGCGAGGCGGTCAAGAGCGTGATCGTCTATCGCCGCACCGGCGGCAAGATCGACTGGCATGCCGAGCGCGACCTGTGGATGCACGAGCTCGTCGACGGCGAATCCGAGCGCTGCGAGCCGACCTGGGTCGGCGCCGAGCATCCGCTGTTCATCCTGTATACGTCGGGCTCGACCGGCAAGCCGAAGGGCGTGCAGCACAGCACGGGCGGCTACCTGCTGTGGGCCGCGCAGACGATGAAGTGGACCTTCGACTGGAAGCCCACGGACGTGTTCTGGTGCACGGCCGACATCGGCTGGGTCACGGGCCATACGTACATCACCTACGGCCCGCTCGCGTGCGGCGGCACGCAGGTCGTGTTCGAAGGCGTGCCGACTTATCCGGACGCCGGCCGGTTCTGGAAGATGATCGACGATCACAAGGTCACCGTGTTCTACACCGCGCCGACCGCGATCCGCTCGCTGATCAAGGCGGCCGAAGCCGACGACAAGGTGCATCCGAAGAGCTACGACCTGTCGAGCCTGCGCATCATCGGCACGGTGGGCGAGCCGATCAATCCGGAAGCGTGGATGTGGTACCACAAGCACGTCGGCCACGAGCGCTGCCCGATCGTCGACACGTGGTGGCAGACCGAGACCGGCGGCCACATGATCACGCCGCTGCCGGGCGCGACGCCGACCGTGCCGGGCTCGTGCACGCTGCCGCTGCCGGGCATCACGGCCGCGGTGGTCGACGAGACGGGCCAGGACGTGCCGAACGGGCAAGGCGGGATTCTCGTGGTCAAGCGCCCGTGGCCGGCGATGATCCGCACGATCTGGGGCGACCCGGAGCGCTTCAAGAAGAGCTATTACCCCGAGGAGCTCGGCGGTCGGCTGTATCTCGCTGGCGACGGCACCGTGCGCGACAAGGAGACCGGCTACTTCACGATCATGGGCCGGATCGACGACGTGCTGAACGTGTCGGGCCACCGGCTCGGTACGATGGAGATCGAATCGGCGCTGGTGTCGCACGAGCTGGTGGCCGAGGCGGCGGTGGTCGGCCGTCCGGACGACACGACCGGCGAAGCGGTCGTGGCGTTCGTCGTGCTGAAGCGTTCGCGCCCGGAGGGCGACGAAGCCGCGGCGCTCGCGAAGGCGCTGCGCGACTGGGTCGGCAAGCAGATCGGTCCGATCGCGAAGCCGAAGGACATCCGCTTCGGCGACAACCTGCCGAAGACGCGCTCGGGCAAGATCATGCGGCGCCTGTTGCGCTCGCTCGCGAAGGGCGAGGCGATCACGCAGGACACGTCCACGCTCGAGAATCCGGCCATCCTCGAGCAGCTCACCGAAGTGCGTTGAGCACACGGTTGCGCGTCATGCGCGCGAGCCCCTGCGCGGCAGTCCCGATTGCCCGCGCAGGGGCTTTTTGCTACATAACGGCATGATCGTTCCGACCCGTTCGGCGCCTGCCGCGCCACCTCCCGTTCCCGCGCCGCTCGCGCGTGCGCACGCACGCTACTGGCGCTTCAACGTCGCGCTGATCGCGGTGCTGATGGTGATCGGCTTCGCGGTGTCGTTCATCGTGCCGTTCTTCGGACCCGCGCTCGCCGGCGTTCGTTTCGCAGGTTTCAGCCTGCCGTTCTATGTCGGCGCACAGGGCGCGATTCTCGTCTACCTCGTGCTGATCGTCGTCTACATCGGGCTGATGCAACGCGCGGACCGTACGCTGCGCCGCGCGTACGACGAGCATGCGGCACGCGCCGGCCCTGCGAGCGGCGGGCGCTGATTCATGCTGACGCATCGACTGATACGCGCGTACGCGCTCTACACGCTCGGGTTTCTCGGGTTCGTGCTGCTGATGTGGCGGATCGAGCGCGCGACGGGCTCGGGCGTCTGGATCGGCTACGTGTTCCTGTTCGTGCCGATCGCCGTGTATGCGGTGATCGGGTTGTTGTCGCGCACGTCCGACCTTGTCGAGTACTACGTGGCCGGGCGGCGCGTGCCGTCCGCGTTCAACGGGATGGCGACGGCGGCCGACTGGCTGTCGGCCGCGTCGTTCATCGGCCTGGCCGGCTCGCTCTACGCCACCGGTTACGACGCGCTCGCGTACGTGATGGGCTGGACGGGCGGGTTCTGCCTCGTCGCGTTCCTGCTCGCGCCGTATGTGCGCAAGCTCGCGCGCTACACGATTCCCGATTTTCTCGGCACGCGCTTTTCGAGCACGGCCGTGCGCGCGCTCGCCGCCGGTGCGGCGATCCTGTGTTCGTTCGTGTATCTGGTCGCGCAGATCCAGGGGATCGGCCTGATCGCGACGCGCTTCATCGGCGTCGATTTCGCGATCGGCATCTTCTGCGGCCTCGCGGGCATTCTCGTGTGCTCGTTTCTCGGCGGGATGCGGGCGGTCACGTGGACGCAGGTCGCGCAGTACATCATCTTGATCAGCGCGATCCTGATTCCGGTGTCGCTGATCGCGATGAAGAATGGCCTCGGGCCCGTGCCGCAGTTCAATTACGGCAAGCTGATGGAGCGCGTCGCGGCGCGCGAGGCGCAGGTGCGCGACGCGCGCGACGAGCAGCAGGTGCGCGATGCGTACCGCCGGCAAGCCGCGGAGATCCAGACGCGGCTCGACCGGTTGCCGGCGTCCCATGCGGACGCGCGCCGGCATCTCGTCGACCGGCTTGCCGACCTGCGGCGCCACAACGGGCCGCTGCGCGAGATCAGCCAGCTCGAGCGCGAGCTGGCCGATTTCCCGCGCGATCCGGCGGCGGCGCGCGTGGCGTGGACACAGGCGCGCGACGACCTCCTCGCGCGTGCCGAGCCGCCCGTGCCGATGCACGAGCCGTTTCCGGCTGCGAGCGAAGACGAACGCAAGCCGCGCGAGCGGAATTTCCTCGCGCTGCTGCTGTGCCTGTCGCTCGGCACCGCGAGCCTGCCGCACATCCTGACGCGCTACAACACGACCACGTCGGTCGCGTCCGCCCGGCGCTCCGTCGGCTGGACGCTGTTCTTCATCGCGCTGTTCTACCTGAGCGTGCCGGTGCTCGCGGTGCTGATCAAGTACGAGATCCTCGCGAATCTCGTCGGGCGGCCGTTCGCCGAATTGCCGGCGTGGGTCACGCAATGGCATCACTTCGAACCCGACCTGATCAGCGTCGTCGAGGTGATTCGCGACGGCATCGTGCACTGGTCGGAAATCCAGATGCAGCCGGACATGGTCGTCCTGGCCGCGCCGGAGATCGCGGGGCTGCCGTACGTGGTGTCGGGTTTGATCGCGGCCGGTGCGCTGGCCGCGGCGCTGTCGACCGCGGACGGGCTGCTGCTGACGATCGCGAACGCGCTGTCGCATGACGTCTATTACTGCATGGTCGCGCCCGATGCGACGAGCCAGCGGCGCGTGACGATCTCGAAGGTGCTGCTGCTGGGGGTGGCGCTGTTCGCGTCGTATGTCGCGTCGCTCAATACCGGAAAGATCCTGTTTCTCGTCGGCGCCGCGTTTTCGCTGGCGGCGTCGAGCTTCTTTCCGGTGCTGGTGCTGGGCGTGTTCTGGAAACGCACGACGACGCGCGGCGCGATCGCCGGGATGGTGACGGGCTTGGCGGTGTGCGTGTACTACATCGTGTCGACTTATCCGTTCTTCACGCAACTGACCGGGTTCGCCGGGCGCGCGTGGTTCGGGATCGAGCCGATCAGCTCAGGCGTGTTCGGCGTGCCGGCGGGGTTCGCGGTGGCGATCGCGGTGAGTCTGTGCGACAAGCGGCCGGATGAATATACGCGGGCGCTGGTGGATTACATTCGGCATCCGTGAGCGCAGGCGGGAGCAGGGTGTCGACGTGCCGAATGGAAAGCCCCCTGACTTCTCAGGAAATCGGCTGGCTTCGTGCTTTTGGCGAGGAGAGGGCGATTCGCCCGCACAAGCGCTGGCCGCGGATTCCGCGGATTCGATTGCAAGCGAATCCGTTCGAATCCCGCCGCCGAACCATCGGCCTGCTTTTCTCCGGAAACGAAAATGCCCGCTGGCGCGGGCATTGAATACTGGCGGAGAGAGGGGGATTCGAACCCCCGATAGGCGATTAACCTATACACGCTTTCCAGGCGTGCGACTTAAACCACTCATCCATCTCTCCGGAAGACCGAGAGTATAGCAAACTCTGGCGGCTGCCCGCCACTCCCTTCGGCGCCCATCAGAAATCCGTCGTCACCGACAGCCACACCGAGCGCGGGTCGCCCTGCGTCAGATATCCGCCGATCGTCGACGACCAGTACGACTTGTTCGCGACGTTGCGCACGGTTGCACGGAACGTCGTCTTCTTGCCGAACACGTCCGTCGCGTAACGCGCGCCGAGATCGAAGCGGTCCCACGCCCGGATCGACATCGTGTTCGCGACGTCCAGGTACTGCGGCCCCGTGTGGATCCAGCGCGCGGTCAGCGTGAGCCCGTTCAGCATCGGCACGTCGTATTCGGCGCCCGCGTTGAGCAGGAACGACGGCACGCCGATCGGCCGGTGGCCGTCGTTCGCGCCGCCCGCCGTGTTCCGCAGCGTCGCGTCGAGATACGTCGCGCCCGCGATCAGCCGCACGCCTTTCCACGGCTCGCCGTACACGGCCGTCTCGATGCCGCGGTGCCGCTGCGTGCCGTCGGCGCCGAACAGGTTCGTCGCCGGATCGGTGTACGCCATCGGCTTCTCGATCTGGAACAGCGCAAGCGACGCGCCGTACTTGTCGGTGTCGTAGCGGACGCCGGCTTCATATTGCTTCGATCGGTACGGCGACAGCGCCTGGCCCGCGTTGCGTGCGGTGTTCGGCGCGATCTCGCCCTGTGCGAGCGCTTCGCTGCGGTTCGCGAAGATCGACACGTTGCGCCACGGCTTCACGACGAGACCGAACACCGGCGTCGTGATCGCGTCGCTGTAGGTGGTGGCGACCGCGCCCGTGTAGTCGAAGTTGTCGACCGAGATCGACTGGCGCCGCGCGCCGATCGTGAACAGCACGCGGTCGTCGAGGAAGCCGAGCGTATCGGATACCGCGAGGCTGCGCAGCCAGGTCTTCGTGACGGTGCCCGGATCGTTCATGTCGCCGCCTGCGTAGGCGGTTGGCGGGGGCGCGAGCGGCGCCGGATCGTAGAGCGTCGTCGGGAACGCGTTCGACATCGTGTACGCGGACTGGCTGTCGATGCGGATGAACGACGCGCCGACCGTCACGAAGTGCGACACGGGGCCGGTCGTGAAGCGGCCGCGCACGCCGGCTTCGGCAGACTGCGCATCTTCCTTGTGCGGCACGCTCAGGCGCGAGCCGGTCGTGCCGGACGACGAGTAAGTCGGCGTGTAATAGTCGCCGTGCTCGTTCGTATGGCGTGCGCCGGCCGATACGTAGGCCGTCCACGCGGGCAGGAAGTCGTACTCGGCGCGCACGATGCCGACCGTGTCCTCGAGTTCGCTGAAGCTCCACGGCTGCGCATAGTTGTGCGTCGCGGACGGCACGGCGGGCAACTGATTGCCGCTGACGAGCACGACCGGGCGGCCGTTGTCGATCCGCTGCCGCTGATACAGGAAGTCGCCGGACAGGCGCAGCTTGTCGCCGCGCCAGTCGAGCGACACCGCCGTCACGTTGCTGCGGCGGCGCTCGTCGTCGACGGCGGTGTCGCCGCCGCTGACCGACTGGTTCACGCGCACGCCGAACTGGCCTTCGCTGCCGAAGCGGCGGCCGATGTCGACATGCGTGCCGAGCGAGCCGGACGTGGCGCCGTCGACGGTGACGCGCGTGAGCGGCTTGTCGTCCGCGCGTTTCAGTTGCAGGTTCACGCCGCCGCCGACCGCCGAGCCGTTCGGCGATGCACCGTTCAGGAATGCATTCGCGCCCTTGAACACGTCGACACGCTCGACCGCATCGGTCTGGACGAGCTGCCGCGGCGTGACGCCGTACAGGCCGTTCAGCGACACGTCGTCGCCGGCGAGCTCGAAACCGCGGATGACGAAGACCTGCGAGAAGTTGCCGTAGCCGGAGGCGCTGCGCACGGCCGGATCGTTGTCGAGCACGTCGGCGAGCGTGCGCGCCTGCTGGTCCTCGATCAGTTTCGACGTGTAGGTGGTCATGCTGAACGGCACGTCGCTCGCCTTTTGCCGGCCGAGCACGCCGAAATCCGCGCCGCGCGCGACCTGGCCGCCGGCGTAGGTCGGGGCGAGGTCGCCGGGCAGCGGCTCGGCCGCGCCGGTCACGTTGATCGACGGCAGCACGGTGGCGTCGGGTGCGGCGTTGGCGGCGGAAGTGGCCTGTTGGGCCCGGGCGGCGGCCGGGAAGGTGCAGGCGAGCGCAATGCCGAAGGCAATCGGCGTGAGACGCCGGACGGGTAACGAACGTGTCGACATGGAACGCAAATCGGGTGTGGTCGGTGATCCATCCCGGGGTGGCGAGTCGGAATCCGGGCGGCGTGACGCGTCCGTACTGTCGCGGACGTGTTTTTGTCGAGCGGCGGAGTCTAACGTAAACGAGAATCATTGTCGTTTACGGAAAGATCAGTCCACTATTTGAGATAACCGGGTGCCGCTCGCCGACGACGGCGCTCATCCGCCGGGCAGGCGTCGGGATGGACATGCGATCATGCTAAATCCGTATTCGTCGTAACAAACGTACGCATCGGTTGCGGCCTGTCGGCCGATCATGCCGATGCCGTCCGTACCGCTCTCTTCAAAAGGAACGCCACGCCATGTCGCTCTCCGCCTTGCTCGCCTTTGCGCTGATCCTGTCCGTCGGTGTCGCGACGCCCGGCCCGACGGTGTTGCTCGCGATGAGCAACGGTTCGCGCTACGGATTGCGTCACGCGATGGTCGGCATGCTCGGCGCCGTCACCGCCGACGTCGTGCTCGTCGCGCTGGTCGGGTTCGGCCTCGGCGTGCTGCTCGACGCGTCGGAAACGGCGTTCGTGACGCTGAAGCTGCTCGGTGCGGCGTGGCTCGCGTATGTCGGCATCCGGATGCTTATGTCGAGCCGCGGGGCCGCGGCTGCACAGCCTTGCGTGCCCGCGACGCCCGATCGCCGGAGCGCTTTTCTGAAGAGCTTTTTCGTCGCGATGAGCAATCCGAAGTACTACCTGTTCATGTCCGCGCTGCTGCCGCAATTCGTCGACCGGTCGCATGCGATCGCGCCGCAGTACGCGATGCTCGCGGCGACGATCGTCGCCATCGATGTAATCGGGATGACCGGTTACGCGCTGCTGGGCGTGCATTCGGTTCGCGTATGGAAGGCGGCCGGCGAGAAGTGGCTGAACCGGATCAGCGGATCGCTGCTGCTGATGCTCGCGGGGTACGTTGCGCTGTATCTCAAGGCCGTGCATTGACGCGGTGACGGAGCGGGGAAGCGGCTTGGCGCCGTGCCATCAGGACGCATGACGTGGCCGACGGTCGGTGTTTCGGCGCGACGTTCGTCGGTATCGACAGGCGAGGGGATGTCACGATTCGTGACGTAGTGGTGCCGTTCGTTCGGCCCGTATTGGAGAGGCGGGGCACATACGGGAACGACACCGGAGCGACGATCGAGGGGCACGGGACGGGACCGGCCCGTTTCGAAAGAATGTGAAGGGTTGAGCCCGTTTGGCGCTTTGCAAAAAAGATTCTAAATCCTGTCAAAAAGCCGTCACCAACCTGACAAATTTGCTATGCTCGCCGAAAATCAGACGGGCGGCACTCCCAGGGCGGACCAGCGGGCGTGATTGCTCGCCGAACAACGAAGTCAAACAAAATCCTGAGAGTCACGCTGTGAATACAGCCGAATTGCTGCGCACGTTTGCGTCGGGGGTGGTCGATCAGAACAATCGGCCGGTTCGCATGAACTGGGGGCCCGCCCAGAAAACGCTCGAGCAAGTACTTGCGCTCCAGTATGCCGATATCCGCGAAGGGTTGATGACCGGTATCGACGGGCATTTGACCTGCGTGTCGGCACGGGCCGATCTGCCGATCCGCAGCTTCATCGGGCTGCCAGTCTCCGTCGAGATGACGACCGATCGCGGGCGTCTCCATACCATCAACGGCATTGTCACCGACGTTCGCACCGGACAATCGGACGGTTCGCTGACCTGCTACCAGCTGACGATTCGCGACGTCCTGTCCGTGATGGAGCGGCGGACCAATTCGCGGTTGTTCCGGTCCAAGAGCCTGCCCGACATCCTGGGGGTGCTGCTTCAGGAATGGCGCCAGCGCAGCTCGGCGCTCGCGGGCGCATTCGAGTTCGACCTGTCCGGTCTGCAAGCCGAGCGTTACCCCGCGCGTGAACTCACGAGGCAGGTCAACGAGTCGGATGCGCATTTCATCCGGCGGCTGTTGCGACGGGAGGGGGCGACCGTCTTCGTCAAGGCGGGCAAGGCCGGCGAGCGGGCGAGCGGTAATGCGCACGACACGCCGGTCCACACGCTCGTCTTTGCCGACGACTCGATGAAGTTGCCGCAGACGGCCGCCGGCACCGTCCGCTACCACCGCGACGCCGCCACCGAAGAGCGCGACTCGATCACGCTGTGGGCGACGAGCCGCCGATTGATCCCGGGCAAGATCGTCCGGCCGACGTGGGACTACAAGAGCGGCCGGATGTCGCAAACCGAGCAGGCGACGATCGTCGATCAGGGCGACGGCGGCAACGACCTCGGGCATTTGCTGGCCGACGTCGTCATCGATATCCCGCATGCCGGGGATTCGTCGTCCGATCTCGACCGGATCGGCAAGGACCGGATGCTGGCGCATGAACTGCGCGCCGAATCCGTCGACGGCGTGAGCAATGTGCGCGATTTGGCCGTCGGTCACTGGTTTGCACTCGCGGAGCATCCGCAACTCGACATGTTGTCGGCCGAACAGCGACAGTTCGTCGTCACGTCGCTTCATCATTGCGTGCGGAACAACCTGCCGAAGGAACTGAACGAGCGCGCGCAATCGCTGTTCGCGGCAAGCCGCGTGCTGTTCGACGCGGTGCCGACCGACGTGAGCGGCAAGCCGGGCGACGAAAACGACAGGCGCTACGAGAACACGTTCTCGTGCGTGCGGCGCGGCGTGCCGCTGACGCCGGCCTACGATCCCCACGTCGATCTGCCGCCCGTGCATCCGATGACGGCGGTCGTCGTCGGGCCGCAGGGCGAGGAAGTGTTCTGCGACGAAATGGGCCGCATCCGCGTGCGGATCCAGGGGTTGAGCGCCGACGATCATGCGCATGCACAGGGTGCCGGCACGAGCGGTACGCCGTCCGACAGTGCGCCGGTACGCGTCGCCTGCGCGCTCGCCGGGCCGAGTTTCGGCGCGAATACGTTGCCGCGCGTCGGCATGGAAGTGCTGATCGGTCATATCGGCGGCGATCCGGACCGGCTCGTCGTGATGGGTGTACTGGCCAACGGGCCGAACATGCCGGCGACCTTCAGCCATACCGGCGCGCTGCCGGGCAACCGCTATCTTTCCGGCACGAAGACGAAGGAAATCAAGGGGCAGCGGTACAACCAGATCCGCTTCGACGATACGCCCGGGCAGATCAGCAGCCAGCTGGCGAGCGAGCATGCGTACAGTCAGCTGAACCTCGGCTATCTGACGCAGCCGCGCGACAACGGGCAGGGGGCGGCGCGCGGCGAGGGCGCCGAATTGCGCAGCGATGCGCACGTGGCGATTCGCAGCGGCAAGGCGATGCTGATTTCGGCCTGGGAGCGGCTTCGCGCGAGCGACGGCCACCTCGCTCGGGACGAGTATCTGCAACTGATGCAGGAATGCGTCGAACTGTTCAAGAGTCTCGGCGACTACGCGGGCCAGCATCAGGGCGTGGCGCCCGATACGCAACCGCACGATGCGCTCATGACCACGGTGAAAGGCTGGCCGAATGGCGAGGCGTCCGGCGGCGGCGAGTCGTCAGGCGCGTCGATGGCGGCCATCGGCATCACCGCGCCGGCCGGCATCAGCATGGCGACCCCGAAGACCGTGACGACCCACGCGGGCGGCAACGTCGACGTCGTCGCGCAGAACCATCTTCAGTACACGAGCGGGCAGCGGATCAACCTGCAGGCCGGGCATGGCGTCGCGATGTTCGCGCACAGCGACGGCGTATCGGCGATCGCCAACCAGGGGAAGGTGGCGCTGCAGAGCCAGAACGACGACACGCAGATCGATTCGGCGAAGAACATCCAGATGACGGCGGGCGGCGGCAAGCTCGCGGGTATGGCCAGCGAGCAGGTCGTGTTCGTGACGTCGGGCGGCGCGTATCTGAAGCTGCAGGGCGGCGATATCGAGCTCGGATGTCCGGGGAGTTTCACCGTCAAGTCGGCGTCCCATACCTGGGCCGGGCCGGCGAGCATGAGCGCCGATTTTCCGAAGTTCGACCAGGGCTCGCTGGGGCGGGTGCCGAAGCTGGTCCGGGCCACCGACGGGCAGCCGGTCGAGGGCATGGAAGCCGAGGTGCGAAAGGCGTCGGGCGAATTGATCAAGGGGAAGACCGACGCGCAGGGCAAGCTGGCGCCGGTCAGCAGCGACCAGTTCGAACAATTGGCGGTTCGCTTTTTCAAGTCGAGAACCTGAGCTGAGTCTTCAAGAAAAACAACATGTCGAACTACAACTTTGCGCAGAACCCGGGCGGGCAACCGTCGACGGACGACCCGTCGCAGACTTCGGTGGGCGGTGGATCAGGGACGATGCTGTTCAACCGCAACGACCTCGAGTGCGTGATGCAGATGCCACTGCCGGGCGTCGTCATTTTCGTGCACGGGGTGAATTCGGAAGGGGAATGGTTCAAGGAGGCCGAGAAGGGGCTGTGTGCCGGATTGAACCGGCGCATGGGGCGTTATGACGATCAGCTGTTCCATTGGGGGCCGGTGGCCGGGCAGATGACGCCGGTCAGCTATATCGAAAGCCTGACGCCAGACGGTTTCCTGAATCCGGACATGTCGTCGAAGACGTACATCAAGCCCGATCCGTCCTTTTCGCCCGTCATCCATTTTCGGTGGGGCTATGCCGCGAATGCGGAGGAGCTGAAGGAGTATGGCGACAAGATCATGCTCAACGAGAAGAATTACTGGGGCGGTGGTCCGTTCGCGGGCGGGTGTACGAGTTTGCCGGATCTGTGGAACGACGGGTTGAACGATCGGCTTTTTCTGTGGCTGACCGTCCAGCACATGAACGGCGTCGGCAATCGAAAAATCTACTCCACGCCACCGCGCACTTACGGTGTGCTTGGCGCACTGCGGCTGGCACGCCTGGTCGAATCGATCCGCAAGCGACAGGCCGACGCGCCGATCACGATCGTGTGCCACAGCCAGGGAAACATGATCGGTCTCGCCGCGGCGTTTCTCGGTGACCGGTTGCCCGAGGTGACGGATCAGTGGGGCAAGAAAGGGCGTTGCGTCGCCGACACCTATGTGCTCGCCAATCCCCCGTACAGTCTCGTCGAGGCCAACATGACCGACTCATGGGCCCAGCGCGGGGTGCGCGACAAGAACGGGCACGTGGGGCGCGAGACCTATGTCGCGCGCAAGGAAACGCTGAGAGCGTACTTCGATATCCTGCGTGCCCGGGCCGAGCTCGAGATGCCTGCGGAGGATCTCGATCGGGCGATGGAAAATGCGAGACCGTCGAAGAACGGGGGCAAACCGTATAGCGCAGCCAAGGACCGGGAGGCGCATGGGCTGTACCAGAAGAACACCTACGGGAGAGTGACGCTGTACTGCTGCCCGCACGATCAGGTTATTTCCGCCTTGACCGTTCAGGGAATCGGCTGGCGCGGGATGAGTATCGATGAAATCAGTGCGACGAACGGGTGGGGTGTTTTCTCCCAACGCGTATTCGCGTCGAATTTCGAGGTGGGCGGAGAGAACAAGCTCTATCGGTATTGGCAGGACGACTGGCGCAAGGACAAGAACCAGAAGGAAGGCTTCTGGTATCCGCCATCACCGCCCGCGCGGTATGGTCTTGGACGAGGCATGCATTCCAATGAAGGGTTGTTCCCGAAGTTCATGACGCTGATAACGAGTCCCGCCCTCTATCTGTTCAATTTGACCGATATGAAGGTCAATGCCGATCCGCCAAAAGACTGGGAAATCCCGATCACGGCACCGATGCTCGACAGGGAAACGCGCTTTCTCCCGAAGGCGTTTCGCTACGACAAACCGTCGGGCGCTTGCGATGCGCAAGGGAAACCGATCGAGGAAGGGAGCTTCAACGAGAGCTACGATCCGCCGTCGGCTGCGCGTGACGCCAACAAGGAGAACAAGCGCGATGACGATCCGTATGACAACTTCGACGCGAAGTCAGAAAAATTCAAGACTGAGGGTGATGCGCTGAAGGCGCAGGGGGATGCGGCGTCCGAAGCTGCGCAGCGGTATGAGGATCATTCCATTCTCCGGATGGAAGCGCGGAGATCCGGAAACCGTCGATGGGTGGACAAGTTCGGAAATGTGGTTGGGGAGGACAATCCGGGGGCAGCGAGCGCTGACTATACCGAATGGCGGAACAACGAGATATTTCAGATTCTGAACGGCGGGGACAAGAATAATCCAACGAACCATTCGACCATCATGACCAACAAGGACCATGCTGAGAAGGCGTTGGCTTATGATGTGGCAATTGGGCTCTGTTATCTGACTGAAACGGATTTGGAGGAAATCAGGATTCAGGCCGATTGGCGATTTGCCAATGGTTTGGGGGATGAGGGCCAAAATGGTAAGATGGCGGAATATATTATAACTGGGAAATGTGAAAAATTATTTTTGCAGGATTGGGTTGTTAAGGATGATCATGCAAAAATGCCTTCCAAGATACACGACGAAAGAGATGGCGGATTTTTCCTGAAGCTTGGAGGCATTTTATGAGATCGGCCATTGCTACATGGCCGCGTCGATTCGGAGTCGCCGGCGGTGCATTGCTTCTTGCGCTGGGTGTATCGGTTTTGATATTGGTTGCGTCTGATGAGCGGACAGGAGCATTGTTGAGCATGGGAACTTTGATGAAGCGGTTAGTCCTGGTTCCAGGACTTGTAGCAATCATGGTATTTGCATTTACAACGGTGATTGCGGGCCCGCGAGCAGTTGCGGCTTCATTGGACGAGAAGGCGGTTCCAGTCACCGGAGCCGGGGCGTCCAGACCATTCGTGGCTCAGGTCGTCGGGCTTGGCTGGATGAACCCGCTGCAGCGCAAGGATTACAGCACCGAGTGGCAGATATTGTGGACGCTCGGCCTAGTAAAGCCGAATGTCAACGATGACATGGTTCGGGTCAATCCCAAAAAATACTCAACATTGCAACCGATTTCTATCGTGGCCGATGGCCGCTGGGGGCGTGAATCGTTTTCCGGGTTCTATAAGAAGTATGTCAATGAGTTGCTGGTACTTTTTCGGACTCGATATTTCACGAATGAAGATTATTTTTACACTGTTGGATCGGATAGCCAGAAGAAGTGGCGAGAATTGGCTGGCATGCATGTCGAACTGGCAATCCCCTCTGGTCGACTCGATCCTGAGCTGGCGTCGTCGCATTTGCGAGATCAGATTGTTAATTTTTTCGAAATAGGCAATCCGTCGGCTAAAAATTTATGGAGCCACGACACACCGCCGGATGTGCATGTGACATCGGGGCAGGGGAATGCCGGCTTCACGTCGCTGAACGCGGCACTGGACTATCTGGCCGCCCACCCGGACAAAAGCGCGTGGGTGATGAACTGGGACGCACCGAGTTTCCCGCCGAAGGACGAACAGATCAACGAGAACATGGTGGTGCTGTTCCTCGCCGGTCCCGACCTGAAGACCGAGCGTGAACCGCTGGCCTGGATCGGCAAGGCTGCACGAAGCAACGTCAAGGATTTCGAGGCAAAGCAAGGAGCGAGCCGCGCGGTGCAGGCATGGAAGTCGACGATCGATGCGGCGGCGAGTAATGCAGGCGTGCCGGTGTCGTCGGTGAATTACATCGTGCACGACGCGGGCAAGGGCAGCGATGCTGCATCGACACGCATTGCGTCACTGTCGCAGACGCTGACGGAAGTATTGCCCGAATACGATTTCCGTACGCAGACCTTCAATACATCGGCGCTACTCGGTGACATGGGCGCCGGCGCGGCGCTGACCGATGTGGCGCTGGCGATCGGCCGAGCGAATCACCTCGGTGGCAATGTGCTCGTGGCCGGAACGACCGACACGGAGCATCCGACGGCAGTGGTCGTCGTCGCGCCTTCGAAGCTGACGCCGATCGACGCCGGCAAGGACTGGTTCCGTGCACGCGGCGAGAACAACGCGTACTTGCCGTGGTGGGGGCGCCGTCACGACGCACGTCCGGCATCGCAAGGCTATTCGGAATAAGGAACGCGCATGCGCGGCATCATTCGAGTCGGCGACGCAACGAGCCACGGCGGTCAGGTCGTGACCGGCAGTGCTGTCAGCGAAGTGATGGGGCGGCCGGTCGCCCGGCTCGGTGACACGTGTGTCTGCCCGATCGCGGGCCATCAGGCCTGCTTTATCGCCGAAGGCGATCCGCAGGTCATCGTCGACGGGAAACCGGCTGCATTCGATGGACACAAGACATCGTGCGGTGCGACGCTGATTTCGAGTCTAGCGTCGTCCGGACGGGAATGAATTTGCGGATCGGCGCGTGGGGTTGGCCGGTTCGATCGGGGTATTCATGCTCTGTTTCACTCTTGCCAGACGTATCGGGTGCGTCTCGATCGTGATGGCGACACTCTTGTCGTGCTCGCCACTGCGGGTTGAGACGCGCGCTGCATCGACGCAATCCGTCGAAGGTGCGTCTGCCGCGCCGTTTGTTGCTCAAGTTGTCGGGCTTGCATGGCTCAATCCGCTGCAGCGTCGTGACTATCCGACCGAGTGGCAATTGCTGTGGACGCTCGGGTTGGTGAAGCCGAATGCCAACGACGATATGGTCCGGACCAACCCCGTGAAATACTCGACCTTGCAAGCGATATCCATCGTCGCGGATGGCAACCGGGGACGTGAGTCGTTTGCCGGGTTCTATGAAAAATACGTCGGCGAACTTCTCGTGTTGTTTCGGACGCGCTACGTGATGAACCCCGATTATTTTTACACCATCGGCTCGAAGTACAAGCGTGAGTGGCGTGAATTGGCCGGGGTGCGTGTCGAGCTTGCACTTCCCGCCGGTCGGCTCGACCCGGTCGTTGCCGGAGCGTTCTTGAGCGACGAAATGGTAAACATGTACGAAATCGGCAACCCCTCCGCAAAAAATCTATGGATCCGCGATACGCCGCCCGACGTACACGTGACGTCGGGCCACGGCAATGCCGGCTTCACGTCGCTGAACGCGGCGCTGGACTACCTGGCCGCGCATCCCGACAAAAGCGTGTGGGTGATGAACTGGGACGCACCCAGTTTTCCCCCGCACGACGAACAGATCAACGAGAACATGGTGGTGCTGTTCCTCGCCGGCCCGGATCTGAAGACCGAGCGCGAACCGCTGGCATGGATCGGCAAGGCGGCGCAAGGCGGCGCCAAGGATCTCGACGCGAAGCAGGGCGGCAGCCGCGCGGTGCCGGCATGGAAGTCGACGATCGACGCAGCCGCAGCCAATGCGGGCGTCACGGTCTCGTCGCTGAACTACGTTATCCACGACGCAGGCAAGGGCAGCGCCGCCGCGTCGGCAAGAGCCGCGTCCCTTTTGCAAGGGTTCGCGGAAGCCGTGCCGGAAAGCGACCTCCGCGGCGCGACCTTCAACACGTCGGCACTGCTCGGTGACATGGGGGCCGGCGCGGCGCTGACCGATGTGGCGCTCGCGATCGGCCGCGCAAAACATCTCGGCGGAAACGTGCTCGTGGCGGGCACGACCGACGCTGAGCGTCCGACGGCCGTGGTCGTCGTCGCACCATCGAAGCTGACGCCGATCGATCCCGACAAGGAGTGGTTCCGCGCACGCGGAGGGAACAACGCGTACTTGCCGTGGTGGGGCCGCCGTCACGACGCGCGCCCGACGTCGCAAGGCTATTCGGACTAGGACGCGACGTAAGGGGTTGCGTTAAGCAATCTGTAACAATCAGCGGAATAGCGAGAAGCCGATTATTTCAAAATACCTTCAGCTTCTCTTTGCCGATGTGCACGAGGAAATCCGGATTCGCGCTCCATCAAGACACGGGTCCCGAGGCCGTGTCGGAATTCCTATCGCATGTCTTACATATCGTATGGTGATTGAAAGAGTTGCCCGGCTTGACGTGCCGCCCCGTCGCCCCTTATTGTCCGTCTGCCGCCCGTGAGAGAGCACGACGGCAATCGCGTAAGCGCGCCTCGCGCGCACGACAACACGTAGCAAAAAGCAGAAAAGGAAACGTGGTAGCCACATGAAGCCGCTATTCGACGACAACAAATCCGATGCGGTCAGCGATCGTCCGTCCACCTCGTCTTCGTCACCCGTCGCCGTGCCGGCCGCCGTCGCCAACGTCGTCGTGCCGGCAGCGCAGCCGACGGAGCACGCGCGCCTGATCACCGTCGACGAGATCGATCAGCTCGGCGCGACGCAGGGCACGCGCATCGCCGCCTTCTCCCAGCAGATTCTCGCGAGCGTCCGCGCGTCGGATGCCGACCAGTTCGGCGACAAGCTCAACGAGCTGATCGCGACCGCGAAGGGGCTCGACCCGCGCGGCGCCGACAAGGGCGGGCTGCTCCCGCAGGTCACGCGGCTGTTTCGCTCGACCAAGGAGAAGCTGCTGTCGCAATACGAGTCGGTGAGCAAGCGGATGGACACGCTCGTCGTCGAGCTCGAAAACCATGCGCAGCGCCAGAAGGCCGGCATCGACGAGCTCGAGCGGATGTACAACGACAATTACGCGCTGCATCAGGAGCTCGCGCAGTCGAAGGCGCACGGCGAAACGGCGCTCGCGACGCTGCGCGCGCATCTCGCGGCCGGCCAGCAGCCGGCCGACGATGCATTCGCCGCGCAGCGCCTGCTCGACGTGAAGCGCAAGGTCGATGCACTCGAAAGCAAGCTCGACGACCTCGATCGCGCGATGCTGATGTCGAAGCAGCTCGCGCCGCAGATCCGGATGGAGCAGGACCAGAAACGCATGCTGACGTCGAAGTTCATGACGATCAAGACCGTGCTGATCCCCGCGTGGACCAACGCGTTCGCGCTCTATCTCGAGCAACTCAGCACGAAGCGCGCTGCGGCGCTCGCGAACGCGACGTACGACGCGGCCGACGAGGCGATCCGCGCGCAGGCCGACCTGAATCGCCGGAACGCGCAGGAAGTCGCGAAGCTCGGCCAGCGTCCGGCGATCTCGACCGACACGTTCGAATACGCGCAGCAGCAGCTGTTCGGCGCGTTCGACGACATCACGCAGATCATCGCCGACGGCAAACGCCAGCGCGAGCAGGACGCGCCGCGCCTGCGCCAGCTCGAACAGGACCTGATCACCCGATTCGCTCCGAAGCACAACTAAGAGAACCGAGAGAACATCGCATGATTACGCTTGAGAAACGCGCGGCGAAGGTCGCGATCGTCCTCGAAAAACGTCAGATCCTGAAGCCGCCCGTCGTGCGCGTCGGCGCGGCGCTCGACATTTCGGGCTCCGCGAAGCCGCTGTACCAGTCGGGCGTGATCCAGGAGACGCACGACCGGATTCTCGGCATCGCACTGAAATTCGACGACAACGGCGAAGTCGACACGTGGACCTTCACCGAAGGCTACGATCGCCTGCCGACCGCGACGCCGGACAACTACGGCTCGTACATTTCCGATCATGTGCTCAACGCACGGATCGACAAGTGGGGCGGCACGCAGTACGCGCCGGTGATGAACGACATCGTCGACTTCTTCTTCCGCGCGCCGGAGCCGAAGCGCGAGGAAAAGCGCGGCTTCCTGAGCCGGCTGTTCGGTGGGGCGGACGACACGTCCGCGCCGGCCGCTTCGGCGCCCGTGAACGGCCATCTGCCCGCATGGGTGCTGTTCGTCACCGACGGGCAGAACCCGAAGAACGACCGCAAGCGCGTGCGCCAGTTGCTGGCCGAATCGCAGCATTTTCCGCTGTACTGGTCGCTCGTCGGCGTCGGCGATCCGAGCGAATTCGACTTCCTCGCGGAAGTCGCGGAGGAAATGCCGAACGTCGGCTTCCTGCATCTCGAATCGCTCGACCTCAGCGACGAACAGATCTACGAACAACTGATCACGCAGGAATTCTGCGACTGGGTGCGCGCGAAGCAAGCGCGCCCCGCCAGCCCATTTTTCTGAACTCGATTACCCCATCATGTTGAAAGACTTCAAGATCCCGTTGTCGCTCACGGCGCTCGCGCTGATCGCGGCCTATTTCCTCGGCGGCGTGAAGGACATGCTGATCGTCGCGGTCCTGTGCGTGCTCGAAATTTCGCTGTCGCTCGACAACGCGGTCGTCAACGCATCGGTGCTGAAGAACTGGTCGGAGAAGTGGCGCAACCGCTTCATGGTGTTCGGCCTGCCGGTCGCGGTGTTCGGCATGCGGCTCGTGTTCCCGTTGCTGATCGTCGCGGTGATCGGCCACATCGGCCTGTGGGATGCACTGACGCTCGCGATCGAATCGCCGGACAAGTACGCGGCGGTGCTGACGTCCGCGCATCACGAGGTGTCGGCGTTCGGCGGCGCGTTCCTGCTGATGGTGTTCTTCAAGTTCATGCTCGACACCGAGAAGGACGAGCACTGGATCGGCTTCCTCGAAGGCCCGATGCGCCATCTCGGGCGCATCACCGCGCTGGAGGTGGCGCTGACGCTCGCGATCGTGATCGTCGCGTCGTTCTACGTGCCGGCGGCCGAGCAGGTGAGCTTCCTGCTCGCGGGCGCGTTCGGCGTGATCGGCTTCGTGATCGCGCACGGCGTGGGCGACCTGGTCGGCGGCGAGGACACGGGCACGCGCGTGGTGCGCGAAGGCGTCGCGGGTTTCATGTATCTGGAAGTGCTCGATTCGTCGTTCAGCTTCGACGGCGTGATCGGCGCGTTCGCGTTGTCGAACAACATCTTCCTGATCGCGCTCGGCCTCGGCGTCGGCGCGGCCTACATCCGGGAGATGACGCTCGTGCTGCTGAAGAAGGGCACGCTCGCGCAGTACCGCTTTCTCGAGCACGGCGCGTTCTGGGCGATCGGCGCGCTCGCGACGATCATGTTCCTGGGCGTGAAATTCGAGGTGCCCGAGGTCGTCACGGGCCTGATCGGCGCGGCGATGATCGCCGCGGCTGTATGGTCGTCGATCGTCGTGCAGCGCAAGGAAGACCGCGCCGCGGTGGCGGGCAAGTGAGCACGCATCATGCGGCGCGATAACCATCAACGAGGGGCCGCCGCGGGCGGCCCGGCATCGCCGCCGGCGCAACGGCGGTTCCAGCAGAAGAGGTTCAGATGATCAATTTGTCGAAGGGCGGTCGCGTCAACCTGTCGAAGGAAGCGCCCGGCACGCAGAAATTCCGCATCGGTCTCGGTTGGGACGCGAACGCGACGGACACGGGCACGGATTTCGATCTCGACGTGTCGGTGTTCCTGTGCAAGTACGACGCGCAGAGCAATCCGAAACTGATCTCGGATCAGCATTTCGTGTTCTACAACAGCGAAGTGCGCACGATGGAGCGCAAGGAAACCTTCATCCAGCCGGGCGACGATTTCCCGAAGCGCGGGATGCCTTCGTCGAAGTGCCTGGGCGTCGTGCATAGCGGCGACAACCGCACGGGCAGCGGCGACGGCGACGACGAAGTGATCTTCATCGACATGACGAAGCTCGCGGCCGACGTCGAGGAAATCTCGGTGGTCGTGACGATCGACCAGGCCGAAGCGCGCCGCCAGAATTTCGGGCAGGTTCGCAACAGCTACATCCAGATCGCCGACGAGGTGTCGGGCGCGGTGATCGCGAAGTACGCGCTCGAGGAAGACTTCTCGATGGAGACGTCGGTGCAGGTCGGCAGCTTCTATCGTCGCGACGGCCACTTCATGTTCAAGGCGGTCGGTGCAGGCTACAACCGCGGCCTCGGCGATTTCGTCCGCGCGTACGGCGGCGCGGTCTGACTGGCGGGAGCCCGGCGCGCGGCACTCCGCCGCGCCGGGCAGGAAGCGGCGATGACGAATCCGTCCGACGAGCCGAAGCGGCTCGAGTTCGATACGACGCCCGAGCGCACGCCCGGGCGTCTCGCGTTCGACGCGCTGGCCGCGCCCGGTGCGTCGGTCGCGCGTGCGCCGGCGCGACCGGCACCTCGGGCGCTCGACTTCGGGCCGGCGCCCGCGTCCGGTCAAGCCGTGCGCACGGCGCCCGCCGATGCGGTCGGCCGCGCGCTGTTCGGCGAATCGAATCACCCGCAGCTCGAAGCGTGCTTCCGCGCCGCGCAGGCCAGCTTTCCCCATCTCTATCCCGATTACGCGCCGCGCATCGAGCGGCATATCCGGCAACTGGTGCCGCTGAAGCTCGCGACGGTCGCGACGATCGGCGACGGCGCGCTGGAGACGGCCGGCAACCTCGTCGAGGCCGTCGCGGCGACGACACGCGAATTCAACGAACTCGGCGCGGCCGACATGATGGCGGGGCTGCTCGCGCAGGCGACACGCAAGGCCGGCATGTTCGAACGCTGGTTCGGTGCGGCGTCCGGTCATGTCGACTACCGCGCGGCGCTCGGCGCGCTCAAGCAGTCGCTCGGTTTTTTCCCGCGCCGTACCGAGGCGCTCGCCGCGGAGGTCCGCCATGCGGAGGAGAACCTCGTGGTCGTGCTCGCGGCGTTGAGCGCGGTGTCGGACGTCGTGCGGGCGCCGGACGATGCGGGCGTCGAGCGCGCGCTGTTCGACCGCCGCGACATCGTCGGGCAGGCCGTCCAGCAGATCCGGATGCAGCCGGCGCAACTGCGCGGGCTCGACGAGCGCGTGACCGACCTGCTGTCGCGCGCCGATCACCTGATGAACGTCGTGCTGCCGGCGGCGCTGGCCGCGCGGCCGTCGCGCTGAGCGCACGATACGGACGCATGCGCGTCGGCGCGTGCGGTCTCGTGTCGGGCGCGACGGTTTCGCGCGGGTGGCCGCGAGTCTGCTATCTTCCCGGGCATCTCATCGCTTTCCCGCCGATTTTCCATGACCGACCGCATCGTCGCCGCCTTCGATTTCGACGGCACCATCACGACTACCGACAGCTTTCGCCATTTCGTCCGCCATGCGGTCGGCACGCCGCGTTTCGCGTGGGCCGGGCTGCGGGCGTTGCCGTGGATCGTCGCGATGAAGGCCGGGCTGCTGTCGCGCGGCGACGCGAAGGCGAAGTTCGCGTCGTTCGCGTTCGGGCCGATCCGCGAAGAAGCGCTCGATGCGCAGGCGCGCAGGTTCGTCGACACCTGCCTGCCGAGCCTCGTGCGTCCGGAGATGCTCGAGCGCATTCGCGAGCATCGCGCGCGCGGGCATGAAGTCGTGCTGGTCAGTGCGTCGCCGTCGCTGTATCTGGAGAAGTGGGCGAAGACGGCCGGCTTCGACGCCGTGCTGGCGACGCGGCTCGCGTTCGAGCGCGGCGTCTTCGCCGGGCGGCTCGACGGCGAGAACTGCTGGGGGCCGCAGAAGGTCGTGCGGCTGCGCGGCTGGTGGGGCGACCGGCCGCCGCAGCAGTTGTTCGCGTACGGCGACAGCCGCGGCGACAAGGAAATGGCCGAGCTCGCGAACTGGTCGTGGATCCGCGGGCAGGGACCGATGCCGCCGATCGGCGATCGATGAAGCGCCGATGCGTTGATGCGCGGCGCCGGCGTTACGCGTCGGCTTGCGCGCGGTGCGTGCCGCGAGACGGGCGATAGCCGCCCCAGCGATTCGCGCGCGCGAACGTGCCGACGTCGTTGAAGCGCACGCCGACTTCGCGCAGCGCCGCATGCGCGGTGCGCGCGGTCAGTTGCCGGATGTAGAACGGGTCGCGCACCACGAAGTGATGGATCGCGTGCGTGCTGCCGAAATTGAAGCAGAACAGCTGGAACGGCAGCATCCACCACGGGTTCAGCACCTGCGTCTGCTGGATCACGTTGCGCGAATCGATGTCGCCGAAATAGTGCATGTTCGAACTGACGAAGTTGATGCAGAAGCTGCGCACGAAGTTCGGCCCGAGCCACACCACCGCCAGGAAATCGACGACGCGCATCACGTGCTCGACGACGGCCGGCACCGTTACCGCGTAGCCGCACGCATGCAGCGCGAACAGGCCGACGTGATAGACGACGAACGCATGCCATAGCGTGTAGTACAGGTGACCGACCGGCATGTACGACGACACCTGCTCGACGCGCAACTGCAGGCGCTCGGACGGATCCTGCACCGGCTGCGCGGCCACGTACTGCTTCACCTTGCGGCGCATCGCGGCCGGTCGCAGCACGACGGCGAGCATGCCGTCCGCGATCATCAGCAGGCGCTTCACGCCCCAGCGCTCGCCGTTGGTGATGCCGAATTCCTCGAGATCCGATTCGCCGCCCGACACCTTGTGGTGATGCAGGTGCATGCGCCGGCGCGTCCACGGGTTGATCGTGCCGGGTCGCGTGAGCCAGCACAGCGCCATCATCAGGTGATACGCCCACGGCGTCTTCTTGAAGTACATCAGGTGGATCAGGTCGTGCTCGAGCTCGTGGATCAGCGACGTGACGAACGCGGCGAGCGGCAGCGCGACGTACCATGCGATCGCGCCGCGCGCATACAGCCATGCGATCGCGAGCATCGCGCTCACCGACGCGGCCATCACGGTCGCGCCGACGAGATTCTGGTTGTCGAGCAGCGGAAAGCGCGCGCGGATCGCGTCGCTCGCGGCGTTGACTTCGCGGCGGACGTACGCGACCTTGTCGGCGTCGTTTCGAAAGACGGTTCGTGCGGGTGGGCTCATCGACCGGAATCCGTGCGGAAAGAGTAGGGCGCAATGCCGATGTGACAAGCATAGGCGCGTGCCGGCGCGCATGCGAGGGCCGGCGGTGCCAATGGCGGTGTCATTTCGGGCCACGTTGGCCGGCAATCCGCGTTCGAGGCGCCGGTACGCGGCTAGAGTGCCGCCGCGGTGTCATTGCGGGCCAGCGACGCTACAATCCGCCGAAACCGCCCGGAGTGAGCCGCATGGTCCCGTCCGTTCCGGATGCCGCGCGCCAGTTGAACAAGGCGACGGTGTCGTCCGCGTATGCGTTGTTCATGCTGATGCTGGCCGAGGAGCGCGGCATCGACGGCGGCCGCATTCTCGCCGGCTCGGGCGTCGAACGCGACCGGCTCGCGCAGCCCGATGCGCGCATCACGCCGCTGCAGCAGGCGACGATCGTGTTCAACCTGCTCGATGCGACCGACGATCCGTCGATCGCGATCGAGATCGGTTTGCGCAGCAGCCTGACGAAAGCGGGGCTGATCGGCTTCGGGCTGATGAGTTGCGCGACGCTCGGCGAGGCGATCGCGCTCGGCATCCGTTACCTGCCGACGCGCGTGCCGTTTTTCTCGGTGCGGCTCGCGCAGCTCGACGGCATCGTCGACATCGACGTGCTCGAAGCGTTTCCGCTCGGCCGGCTGCGCCAGTTCGCGATGGAAAACTTCCTGGTCGAGACCGCGATCCTGTTCAATTCGCTGCTGTATCCGACGCCGGGGCGCACGCTGCAGTCGCGTGCCGAACTCCATTTCGAATGGCCCGAGCCGCCGTGGTTCGAGCGTTATCGCGCGCGGCTGCCGCGCTGCCATTTCGATGCGAGCGCGAACCGCATCCGCTGCGACGCCGCGCTGCTCGACGAGCCGATCGGCACCGCGAACGCGCAGACCGCGCAGATGATCGTCCAGCAGTGCGAGGCGGAGCTTGCGCGGCTCGGCTATGCGGAGAGCATCGTCGAGCGCGTGCGCAACCTGCTGATCTGCGACGAAGGCGGCTATCCGTCGGTCGACGACGTCGCGCGCGAGTTGTACGTGTCGGCGCGCACGCTCAAGCGCAAGCTCGCCGCATACGGCGCGACCTATTCGGCGCTGCTCGACGAGATCCGGCTGCGCGACGCGCTGCGGCTGCTCGAAGGCACACGGTTGCCGGTCGACGAGATCGCGGCGCGCGTCGGCTATACCGACCGCGCCAATTTCACGCGCGCGTTCAAGCGCTGGACGGGCGTTGCGCCGAGCGAGCGACGCTGAACGCCGCACCGGCATCGGCGTGCCGGCTCCCGCTCGCGCGCCGATGCTTCTTCAAGCCTTCCTGCCTTCAGACGATCGCGATCCAGTTCGCGCCGCGGCCGCCCGGCACGCGCGCGTGCAGCGACAGCGTGCCGTCGTCCGGCGCGATCGCATACACCGCCACGTGTTCCGACCGTTCGCCGCAGGCGACGAGCCAGCGTCCCGACGGATCGATCGCGAACCCGCGCGGCTGGGTTTCGGTGGCCGTCGCGTGCGTCGGCTCGAACGACCCGTCTTCGTGGCGGCGATAGCCGAGCAACCGGCTCGACGTGCGCTCGCTGACGTATGCGAAACGCATGTCGGGCGTCAGGTGCAGATCGGCGGCCCACACGGACGGCTCGGCGGGGGCGGGCGGACGCGCATGGCCTTGCGCGAGGTCGGCGACGGCCGGGTGGCGTGCACTCACGCGTGCGTCGCCGAGCCGGCCGGTGTCGGTGTCGCGGGCGAAGGTCGCGAGCGTGCCCTGGAATTCGCTGACGACGACCAGCGTGCGGCCGTCATCCGCGAACCGCAGGTGGCGCGGACCGAAGCCGGCCGGCACGCGCGTTTCGCCGTGTTCGACCGCGCGCAGGCCGGCGGCGTCCTCGACGAGCGCGAAGCCGAACACGCGGTCCGAGCCGAGCGAGCTGACGTACGCGAAACGGTCGTCCGGCGACACGATCACCGCGTGCGCGTTCGCGATGCCGCCCGCGACTTGCAGCGGCGCGCCGTCGCCGTCGCGCACGCGTGCCGCATCGTAGACGCTCAGCGAATTTCCGCCGTACGATGCGCCGAGCAGCCAGCGGCCGCTGCGGTCGAGCGACAGGTACGCATGGCTCGCATCGATCGCGGTCGTGCCGATGCGCGCGAGCGCGCCCATGGCGGCGACGCGGAATGCGACGATCGTCGGCTGCTCGCCGCGCGTCGCGACGTAGAGTCGCGTGCGGTCGGCCTGCACGGCGATCGGCATCGCGACGTCGGCGGCCGGATAGCGGGCGAGCGGCGCGAGCGTGCCGTCGCCGGCGAGGGAGAACGTGGCGAGGTCGCCGTCGGCGGCATTCGAGACGACGACGGTCAGGCGGTCAGTGTTCGGCATGGCGGAGCATCGGGGCGTGCGTGAGGGAATCGTCGGCCGGCCGGCCGCGCGGCGGATCGCTGCGCCGCTGCGTGCGCGCGAACAGCGCGGCGACCGCGGCGACGAGCGAAGCGATCGCGAGCGTATACAGGCCGCCCGTGATCGAACCCGTATGTTGCTTCAGATAGCCGAAGGCCGTCGGCGCGACGAAGCCGCCGAGGTTGCCGACCGAGTTGATCAGCGCGATCACGGCCGCGGCCACGCGCGTGTCGAGATAGCCCTGCGGGATCGGCCAGAACAGCGACGCCGCCGCCTTGAAACCGAGCGCGGCGAAGCAGATCGACGCGAACGACCACACCGGATCGGGCGACGTCGACGCGAACAGCCCGCACGCGGCGAGCACGAGCGCGAACGCGAGCCAGCGCTGCGGATGCTTCCACTTCGACGACAGCACCGCGAAGCCGTACATCGCGCCGATCGCGATCATCCACGGAATCGTGTTGTACAGGCCGACCTGGAAATCGGTGAGGCCACCCATCTTGCGGATGATGGTCGGCAACCAGAACGTGGCCGCGTAGATCGTCAGCTGGATCGAGAAGTACAGGAAGCAGAACAGCACGATCTGCGGATCGCGCAGCAGCGTGGTGGCGCGCACCGGCACGTTCGAGCGGACGTCGCGCGTGGCGCGCTCGTCGTCGAGTGCGTTCTGGAGCGCCGTGCGTTCCGCGGGCGTGAGCCACGTCGCGTCGCGGATATGCGATTTCAGCAGCAGCCAGCTCGCGCCGCACAGTGCAACCGAGAACAGCCCCTCGATCAGGAACATCCATTGCCAGCCTTCGAGGCCGAAGCCGCGGATCGACAGCAGCGCGCCGGTGACGGGCCCCGACAGCACCGACGCGAACGCAGAGCCGCCGAGGAAGATCGCCATCGCCTTGCCGCGCTCCTGCGGCGGCAGCCATTGCGACAGGTACAGCACGACGCCGGGGAAGAAGCCGGCCTCGGCCGCGCCGAGCAAAAAGCGCAGCACGTAGAACGACGTGTCGTTCCACACGAACGCCATCGCGGCCGCGACGATGCCCCACGTCGCCATGATCCGCGCCAGCCATACGCGCGCGCCGTAGCGCTGCATCAGCAGGTTCGACGGCACTTCGAACAGCGCATAGCCGACGAAGAACAGCCCGGCGCCGAGCCCGTACGCAGCCGCGCCGATGCCGATCGACGCTTCGAGATGGCGATCGACGAAGCCGACGTTCACGCGGTCGATGTAGTTCGCGATGAACATGATCAGCACGAGCGGCAGCACGTGCCACTTCACTTTCGAGACGGCGGACGCGAGCGGATCGCGGCCGGGCAGGGCGGACGAGGGCGGGTTCAACGGTGTCTCCGGTCGGGCGGCGGACGGGGCGGCAGCCCCGTGTCGGCGTCTGGGTGGCGGTTTGTGTAGTACGTCGTCGTATGACATGGTACGCCGGAGTATCGGGGATGGCGTCGCGGGTTTACCCGGAAATTTTCCCGATAATGACGAAATTTCCGACTAGAGATGTTCCGCCGCTAACGTCTGATGACGTATGACATAGAGCCGGTTACCGGCGCGACGAGCGAAGCCTTCGCGGGAGGTCGTCCCCGCATATGAAGGGCAGAAGCACGGCGCGAGCGCGTTCAACGACGCGCAGGCGACTCGCGAGCCGTTTGCAGCGGAGGGCGGCTACGTTCCATCGACGGATGCGCTCGCGGTTGCGGCAAAATACGTCGCGTGCGAACCCGGCGACGGGCGCGACGCTCGCCGCAAACCGCGGCGATTTCATGCCTTGACGACGGAGCAACCGATCATGCAGGACAACCAGTACGCGCGGCATGTGTTCGCGTTCAACGGCGACGCGGACGGCCTGTGCGCGCTTCAGCAGTTGCGGCTCGCGCAACGCGTGCAGGGCACGCTCGTGACCGGCGTGAAGCGCGACATCAGGCTGCTCGAGCGTATCGACGCGGGCGCAGGCGACCTCGTCACCGTGCTCGACGTGTCGCACGACCAGAATCGCGACGCGTGCGCGCGGCTGCTGCGCGACGGCGCGACGGTCCGTTACTTCGATCATCACTTTGCGGGCGAACTGCCGGACCACCCGCGCTTCGACGCGCATATCGACACGGCAGCCGACGTCTGCACCAGCGCGATCGTGAACCGCCATCTCGGCGGCCGGTACGCGCGCTGGGCGATCGTCGCGGCATTCGGCGACGAACTGCCGGCGCTCGGCGATGCGCTGGCGCGCGAGCACGGCGTCGACGAAGCCGAGCGTTGCATGCTCGCGGAGCTCGGCCGCTATCTGAACTACAACGCATACGGCGAGTGCGTCGGCGATCTGCATTTCGATCCGGCGGCGCTCGCCGACGCGATGCTGCCGTGCATCGATCCGCTCGATTTCGTGCGCGAGACGGCCGTGTTCGCCGCGCTGCGCGACGGTTACCGCGACGACATGGCGCGCGCATGCGCGCTCGTGCCGGTGCGCGAGGTGCCGGGCGCGACGCTCGTGCGGATGCCCGATCTCCCGTGGGCGCGGCGCGCGACCGGCATGCTCGCGAACGAGCGGATGCGCAATGCGCCGCATGCGGCGCTCGCGGTGCTGTCGCCGCGCGCGGACGGCGGTCTCGTCGTCAGCGTACGCGTGCCCGACGGCCGGCCGATCGGCGCGGACGAGTTCTGCCGCGGCTTCTCGACCGGTGGCGGGCGCAAGCGCGCGGGCGGCATCAACCATCTGCCGGAAGCCGAGTTCGATGCGTTTGCCGAGCGCTTCGAGGCCGCGTTCCGGCTCGATTGACGCGATCCATCGTGACGACCCGCTCGGTCGGTCGCACCGGCGGTACGGTCGGTCCGTCGGGCGGCCGCAGCGCGATGCGATGCGTTCGGCGTTGCACCAGCCGTGCGGATGCGCGGTGTGCGAGAAACCGCTCGACGCACCGCAGCCGCGGAAACATGCCGTGCGTGCCGCCTTCCGGCAGTGCGACTTCCATCGAATCGAAGCCGATCGTGCGGCCGCACGCGGTGTCGGCGTGACGCGCCGGCGGTGACGGCCGGCGTCGACACCGTGCGGCGCAGCCGCGACAATACGCGTCTCTTTTTGCTTTCGCCATCGAGGTGCCTGCCCGTGCTCGCCCAGTCGTCCGTTGCCCCCGCGATCGTCTGGTTCCGCGACGATCTGCGCGTGACCGATCAGCCCGCGCTGACGCGCGCGGTCGCATCCGGCCGGCCGCTCGTCTGCGTTTTCGTCGACGACACGGGAGCCGGCGCCGGGCCTGCGCTCGGCGGTGCGGCGCGCTGGTGGCTGCACGGGTCGCTGGCAGGGCTCGACACCGCGCTCGCGCGGCAGGGCGGGCGCGTGCTGCTGTTGCGCGGCGACGCGCCGCGCGAGATCGAGCGCGTCGTCGGCGACACGGGCGCGGCGGCCGTGTACTGGAACCGCCGCTATGCGCAGCCGCAGCGTGACGCCGACGCGGCGCTGAAGGCGTCGCTCAAGGCGCGCGGCGTGACGGTGGAGAGCAGCAACGGCAGCCTGCTGAACGAGCCGTGGGAGGTGCTGACGGGCAGCGGCGGCCCGTATCAGGTGTTTACCGCGTACTGGCGCGCGGCGCGGCGCGATCGCACGGTCGCCGCGCCGCTGCCGGCACCCGGGCGGATCGCGTTTCATCCGTGGCCGAAGGCCCTGCGCGACCGCGCGCTGACGCTCGATGCACTCGCGTTGCGTCCGCATGCGCCGGACTGGGCCGGCGGCCTGCGCGATGCGTGGCCGGCGCCCGACGAGGCCGGCGCGCACGCGCAACTCGACACGTTCGTGACGACCGCGCTCGCCGGCTATGCGGACGCGCGCGACCGGCCCGATCGGCCGGCGACGAGCCGGCTGTCGCCGTTCCTGCGCTTCGGCAACGTGTCGCCGCGGCAGCTGTGGCATGCGGTGCAAGGCGTCGCGAGTGCGGGCGGCGCGGCGTATGCGGCGCACGCCGACAAATTCCTGAGCGAGCTCGGCTGGCGCGAATTCAGCTACATGCTGCTGTATCACTTCCCGGCGCTCGCGACCGACAATTTCCGCGCGCAATTCGATGCGATGCCGTGGCGCGCCGATCCTGCGGCGTTACGTGCATGGCAACGCGGGCGGACCGGCTACCCGCTCGTCGATGCGGGCCTGCGCGAGCTGTGGACGACCGGCTGGATGCACAACCGCGTGCGGATGGTCGTCGCGTCGTTCCTCGTCAAGCATCTGCTGATCGATTGGCGCGCGGGGGAAGCATGGTTCCGCGACACGCTGGTCGACGCCGATCCCGCGAACAATGCGGCGAGCTGGCAGTGGGTGGCCGGCTGCGGCGCCGACGCCGCGCCGTATTTCCGCATCTTCAATCCGGTCGCGCAGGGGCAAAAGTTCGACCCGGACGGCGCGTACGTGCGGCGCTGGGTGCCCGAGCTTGCCGGCCTCGACGATGCGTCGATCCATGCGCCCTGGGAAGCGTCGCCGCTGGCGCTCGAGGCGGCCGGTGTACGGCTCGGCGTCGACTACCCGGCACCGCTCGTCGAGCACGCGGCCGCGCGCGCCCGGGCGCTCGATGCGCTGGCGGCGTTGCCGAAGCGCCGCTGATCGCTCGCCCCGGTTTGCCGCCTCAATTGCAGAACGCGACGTGCTCGAGCAGCGCGTACACGACGCCCGCATCGAAGTAGGCCGCGCCGCACCACGCGACGAACGCGAGCGTGCCGGCCGCCAGTGCCGCGCGGATCATGCCCACGCCGCGCGGCCCGATGCCGGGCGCGCGACGCGCGCGTCGTCGATCGGCAGGTGCAGCAACGCCGCGAGCACGCCGAGCGCGATCGAGCCGATCCACAGCGGCAGGTACGAATGCGTCGCGTCGTACACGATCGCACCGAGCCACACGCCGAAGAAGCTGCCGAGCTGGTGCCCGAAGAACACGAAGCCGAACAGCGTCGCGATGTAGCGCACACCGAACACCTGCGAGATCACGCCGTTCGTCAGCGGCACCGTGCCGAGCCACGTGAACCCCATCACGGCCGCGAACCCGTAGACGCTCGCGGGCGACAGCGGCGCGGCGACGAACGCGGTCATCGCGAATGCACGCACGAGGTACAGCACCGACAGCACGTACTTGCGCCGCAGCAGCCCGCCCAGCTGCCCGCACGCGTAGGTGCCGGCCACGTTGGTCAGCGCGATCAGCGCGAGCGCGACACTTGCGTGGCGCGCCGGCAGGCCGTGGTCGAGCAGGTAGGCGGGCAGGTGCGTCGCGATGAACGCGAGCTGGAAGCCGCATGCGAAGAAGCCCGCGTTCAGCAGCCAGAAGCCGCGATGCGCGAACGCCTCGCGCACGGCCTCGCCGATCGACTGGTCGGGGCCGGCTGCGGCGCCGGCCGCCTGAGCGGGCCGGTCGCGCAGCAGCACGGCGAGCGGTGCGAGCAGCGCGGCGGCGAGCGCCAGCGCGACGAACGCGTGCCGCCAGCCGATCCCGCCGATCAGTTCCTGCGCGACGGGCACCATGCAGAACTGGCCGAGCCCGCCGATCGCGCCGGCGATACCGAGCGCCCAGCCGCGCCGGTCGGGCGGGAACAGGCGGCTCAGCGCGCCGTAGATCGACGCGAACGCCGAGCCCGACAGCGCGACGCCGATCACGAGCCCGGCGCCGACCGTGAACAGGCCGGTCGACGCAGCCTGCGCCATCGTGACGAGCCCGGCCGCGTACAGCAGCATGCCGGCGACGATCACGCGCACCGAGCCGAAGCGGTCGGCCACCATCCCGGTGAACGGCTGCGCGACGCCCCAGATCAGGTTCTGCAGCGCCAGCGCGAGCCCGAACGCTTCGCGCGACCAGCCGTGGTCGAGCGAGACGGGCGCGAGGAACAGGCCCTGCACGTGGCGGATGCCGAGCGCGGCGCCCATGATCAGACCGCCTGCCAGCACGGGCAGCCAGCGACGCCGGACTTCCTGTTCGATCGGGGTCATGCGTGTCTCCGGATGAAGGCGCGCGGCGAAACGGCCGCGCTCGATCCCGATTAGACGAGCGGGGCGGCCGCCGCTCAAGCGATCATTCGGTCAGGTTGGCATGCGCAACAGGAATGCGAAGCGGGCGGCCGTCGTCTGCGCTCGCGCGCATCCGCACCGCCGGCTCAAGCCGACGTCGTATCGTGCGAGTGCATCGCCGCGTCGCATTCGGCCGCTTCGGCGAGTATCCAGTCGCGCACGTCGGCGACTTCGCGGCGCGGGGCCGGATCGTGCTGGAACAGCCAGTAGCCGTACGTTTCCGATCGCGTCCGCGTGTGCGGCCCGAGCACCGCGAGCCGGCCGTCGGCGAGCATCGGCGCGACGAGCGCGAGCCGGCCGAGCGCGATGCCCTGGCCCGCGATCGCGGCCTGGATCACCTGGTCGTACTGGTTGAAGCGCAACACGCCTTTCGGGCGCGCGTCGCCGAGCCCCGCCGCGTGCAGGTGCGCGTGCCACTGCAGTTGCGGCTGCGGCGGCCCGTCGAATTCGAGCAGCACGTGATCGGCGATCGCCGCCGCGCTCGCGACCGGCCGCGCGGCGAGCGCGGGATGCGCGACCGGCACGACGATCTCGTCGAACAGGCGCAGCGCACCGGCCGGCGCACGGTCGCGCGGGCAGTAGCGGATGCCGAGGTCGATGCCTTCGGCGCGCAAATCGAGTACCTTGTCGTTCGCGGCGACGCGCAGGTCGATCGCGGGCAGCCGCGCCTGCAACCGTCCGAGCCGCGGCAGCAGCCAGAGCGCGGTCACGCCGATGCTGGCGGTGATCGTCACGGGCTGGCGCTCGCGCACGGCGGCGAGCGACGCGACGGTGTCCTGCAGGCTGTGCAGCGCCGCATCGGCGACGCGGAACAGCCGCTCGCCTTCCGGCGTGAACGCGATCTTCCGGTAGCCACGCTGCAGCAAGGTCACGCCGAGATGCGCTTCGAGCGCATGGACCTGACGGCTGACCGCCGACTGCGTGACGCACAGGTCCTGCGCGGCGAGCGTGATGCTCATGCGGCGGCCGACGGCGACGAAACCGCGGACGAGATCGAGCGACGGGAGACGGACGAGTGGCGTTGACATGCGTGCGGCTCATGCGAACGGAGCAGTAAGATTGGTTGAGAACGCGGCACGCGTCAAGTTCAATGGAGGCGGGTCGATCGTGGAAGCGGGGCCGAGCAAGCGCCGAGGCGGCGACCCGGACCGACCCGGAAGCATGGGATTCCAGTAAGCGCCGAAGCGCTAACAAGGGCGACCGCCCCGTACGAGAACCCGGTAAGCGCTGCAGCGCCAACTGGGACGACCGCGATGCATGGGGTCCAGGTAAGCGCTCAAGCGCCGACTCGGACCGACAGGAGACACGATGACGAATTCGAACGAGGAAAGCGGTGCGGCGCCAGGCGGTCGCGCGGCAGGTGCATTGCCGCCCGAGCCCGTGACGCTGCGCGCGGCCGACGGCTACCCGTTGCGCGGCCATGTCTGGCGCCATCGCGGCGGCGGCGTGCGGCCCGTGACGGTCGTCAATTGCGCGACGTCGGTGCGCTGCGACTACTACTTTCGTTTCGCGGCCTGGCTGTTCGCGCAGGGGCGCGACGTGCTCGTCTACGACTATCGCGGCATCGGCGGGTCGCGCCCGGCGCAGCTCGCGAAGCTGCGCGCGACCTGGCTCGACTGGGGGCGGCTCGATTGCGAGGCCGCGCTGCATTACGCGCGCGACGCGTTTGCGGGCCAGCCGCTCGATGTGGTCGCGCACAGCATCGGCGGCTGCGTGCTCGGCCTCGCGGCATCGAACGTGCACGTGCGGCACGTGGTGACCGTCGGCGCGCAGTATGCGTACTGGCGCGATTACCTGCCCGCCGAGCGGCGCCGCATGTGGTGGAAGTGGCATGTCGCGATGCCCGCGCTCGCGGCCGTGTTCGGCTACGTGCCCGCGAAGCGGCTCGGCTGGATGGAGGACACGCCGCGCGGGGTCGCGCTGTCGTGGGCGCGTTCGCGGCCGCGCTTCGAGGATGGCTACATCGGCAGCGTGCTCGACGACGGCGCGGCGAGTCGCGCCGCGTTGCCGGCGCGCTTCGCGGGGCTGTCGGCGCCGATGCTCGCGATCGGCCTCGACGACGACGCGTTCGGCACGGTCGACGCGATCGAGCGGCTGGTCGGCTATTACACGGGCAGCAACGTCACGCATCTGCGGATCGCGCCGGCCGACATCGGCGTCGCGGCGATCGGCCATTTCGCGTTTTTCCACAGCCGCTTCACCGACACGCTGTGGCCCGTCGCGTCGTACTGGCTCCAACACGGCGTGCTGCCTGCCGATGCGCCGGGCGCCGTGCATGCGCTCCACCCGGCGTCGCGCGGACGGCTGACGGGCAGCGGTGCGCCGGGCAGGGCCGCGAACGGATGACCCGGCGTATACGGCGAACGCAACCCGCTAGCCCCGTTTGCTTTCCGATCCGGCGGCAGCGGCAGCGGCCGCATGCCGGCGCGATCGATTAACATCGGACGTTTCGTCTTACAGCCCAGCGAGTTGCCGCGCGCCGATGTCCATTCCGTCCGATTCCGCTTCTTCCGTTGCAACGCCGCGCGCATGGCGCGTGCATGCGCTCGACGTGCCGCCCGCCGCGACGCGCGCCGGCGTGCGGATCGCGCGCGTCGATTTCGACTGGCGCGTGCCGCTCGTGTCGCCCGCGTATGCGGCGCTGAGCGACGACGAGCGCGCACGCGCCGCGCGCTTCCTGCGGCACGAGGATGCGGTACGCAGTGCGGCCACGCGCGCCGCGCTGCGCGACGTGCTCGGCGCGGCGCTCGGCATCGCCGCGCACGCGGTCGCGATCGTCGTCGACGCATCGGGGCGGCCGTCGCTGGACCGCTCGCATCGCGCGTCGCTCGACTTCAACGTGTCGCACGCAGGCGATCATGCGCTGATCGCGTGGGCGCCGGCGGGCCGCGTCGGCGTCGATATCGAGGCCTGCAACCGCGCGGCCGACTGGCGCGCGCTGACGCGCGAAGTGTGCGCCCCCGCGGAGGTTGCGTATCTCGACGGCCTGCCGCCCGGCGCGCGCGAGCGCGAATTCATGCGCGTGTGGTCCGCGAAGGAGGCGCTGCTCAAGGCGCTCGGTACCGGCATCGTCGGCGGGCTGCGCGCGTTCGCGGTCGTGCCGCCGCGCGACGCCACGACGCCCGCGACGACGATCGTCGAGCCGGCCGCGCCCGCCGCCGGCGTCGCGGCGTTCGACGCGGCGTGGCTCGACGCGGCGCCCGGCTACGCGGCGTGCGTCGCGTGGACGCGCGCGTAAGCCGGTGTCGACGCGCGGCGCTTACTCGAGCGGCGCGTCGTTCGGCGCCGCATAGCGCGCCTTGATCGCGTCGCTCATCGGGAAGTCGAACGCCAGCCCCTTCGGCGGCACCGGCTTCATGAACCATTTGTCGTACAGCGCGTTGATCTCGCCGCTTTTCATCAACTGCACGAGCACGCCGTCGACGAGCGCCTTGAACTGCGGATCGTCCTTGCGCAGCATGAACCCGTAGGCTTCCGACGATTGCGGCGTGCCGACGATCTGCCAGTCGGCCGGTTTCGCGGCGAGCTGGCGCACGCCCGCGAGCAGCACGTCGTCCATCATGTACGCGGCCGCGCGGCCCGATTCGAGCGTGAGGCGTCCTTCGCCGTAGTCCTTTGCGCTGATGATCTGCATGTTCATCTTCTTTTCCTCGTTCATCTTGCGCAGCAGGCGTTCGGACGTCGTGCCCTGGTTCGTCACGACCGTCTTGCCGGCGAGATCGGGGAAGTCGCGGATGCCCGAGTTCGTGCGCGTGAGCAGGCGCGTCGTCGCGACGAAGAAGGTGGTCGAGAACGCGACCTGCGCATGGCGCGCGGCGAGATTGGTCGTCACGCCGCATTCGAGATCGACGGTGCCGTTCTGCACGAGTGGAATGCGGTTCTGCGACGTGACCGGAATGAAGCGCACCTGCAGGTCGGGCTTGCCGGTGCGCGCCTTCACCGCGGCGATCACGCGATCGCACAGGTCCTGCGAGAAGCCGATGACCTTGCCGCCCGCATCGACATACGAGAACGGCACCGACGTTTCGCGATGGCCGATCGAAATCAGGTTGGCCTGCCGGACTTTCTCGAGCGTGCCGGACGGCGGCTCGGCGGCGAAGGGCGCGCCGCATGCGAGCGCGCACGCGGCGACGAGCAGGGAGCGGCCGACGCGGGCGGCGAATCGTGACGGGAAGGGCATGGCGGTCTCCGGAGCGAATGGTGATTCGTATGTTGCCAAAGACAAAATAATTGCAACATATGTTAATACCCGGGCCTGCCGGGCCAATCCGGCGGGCCTGTCGGGCATCAGGGAAACTCCCGAGTCGAAATCGGCGAAAAACGGGTTGTCTAGACAAGTTGACGTGGCTACACTTCAATCCATTCCGAACTTGTCTAGACAGGATTGCTCACATGATTACGTTGACCCCCGGCCACCTGACCCTCCCGCAACTGCGCCGGATCGCTCGCGAATCCGTGCAACTGAAGCTCGACCCGGCGAGCTTCGCGAAGATCGACGCGGGCGCGAAGGCCGTCGCCGACATCGCCGCGAAGGGCGAGCCGGCCTACGGCATCAACACGGGTTTCGGCCGCCTGGCGAGCACCCACATCCCGCACGACCAGCTCGAACTGCTGCAGAAGAACCTGGTGCTGTCGCACGCGGTCGGCGTCGGCGAGCCGATGGCGCGCTCGTCGGTGCGCCTGCTGATGGCGCTGAAGCTGTCGAGTCTCGGCCGCGGCCACTCGGGCATCCGCCGTGAAGTGATGGATGCGCTGATCACGCTGTTCAACGCCGACGTGCTGCCGCTGATTCCGGTGAAGGGCTCGGTCGGCGCATCGGGCGACCTCGCGCCGCTCGCGCACATGTCGGCCGTGCTGCTCGGCGTCGGCGAAGTGTTCATCCGCGGCGAGCGGGCGAGCGCGCTCGAGGGCTTGCGCGTCGCGGGCCTCGCGCCGCTGACGCTGCAGGCGAAGGAAGGCCTCGCGCTCCTGAACGGCACGCAGGCGTCGACGGCGCTCGCGCTCGACAACATGTTCGCGATCGAGGACCTGTACCGCACCGCGCTCGTCGCGGGCGCGCTGTCGGTCGACGCGGCAGCGGGCTCGGTGAAGCCGTTCGACGCGCGCATCCACGAACTGCGCGGCCATCGAGGCCAGATCGACGCGGCCGCGTCGTACCGCGAACTGCTCGAAGGCTCGCCGATCAACCAGTCGCACCGCGACTGCGACAAGGTGCAGGATCCGTACAGCCTGCGCTGCCAGCCGCAGGTGATGGGCGCGTGCCTGGACCAGATGCGCCATGCGGCCGACGTGCTGCTGGTCGAAGCGAACGCCGTGTCGGACAACCCGCTGATCTTCCCGGATACCGGCGAAGTGCTGTCGGGCGGCAACTTCCACGCCGAGCCCGTCGCGTTCGCGGCCGACAACCTCGCGCTCGCCGCGGCGGAAATCGGCGCGCTGGCCGAGCGCCGCATCGCGCTGCTGATCGATGCGACGCTGTCGGGCCTGCCCCCGTTCCTCGTGAAGGACGGCGGCGTGAACTCCGGCTTCATGATCGCCCACGTGACGGCGGCCGCGCTGGCGTCGGAAAACAAGACGCTCGCGCACCCGGCGTCGGTCGATTCGCTGCCGACTTCCGCGAACCAGGAAGACCACGTGTCGATGGCGACGTTCGCCGCGCGCAAGCTCGCCGACATCGCGGACAACACGAAGCACATCCTCGCGATCGAACTGCTGGCCGCCGCCCAGGGCGTCGACCTGCGCGCGCCGTACCACACGAGCCCGAAGCTCGCGCCGGTGATGGAAATCATCCGCAGCAAGGTCGCGCACTACGAACTCGACCACTACTTCGCGCCGGACATCGCGGTGATCGCGAAGCTCGTCGGCGAGCGCGCGTTCGCGAAGGTCGCGCCGTTCTCGTTCGCATCGGAACAGTAAGCCGATGAGCGCGCCGGTCTACCAGGAGATCAAGGACTTCATCCTGGCCCGCATCCACGCCGGCGAGTGGGAGGAGGGCGACCAGGTGCCGTCCGAGAACGAGCTGGCGCGCGAGTTCAAGGTGGCGCGCATGACCGTCAACCGCGCGTTGCGCGAGTTGACGGCCGAGCAGGTGCTCACGCGGATGAAGGGCGCCGGCACCTACGTCGCGCGGCCGAAGTACGAGTCGACGCTGGTGGCGATCCGCAGCATCTCCGAGGAAGTCGGCGCGCGCGGGCATGCGTATCGCGCGAGCGTGCTCGGGCTCGACACGATCCGCGCCGACGAGGCGCTCGCCGACGAGATGCAGGTGGCCGTGCGCACGAAGCTGTTTCATTCGCAGGTGCTGCACTTCGAGAACGGCGAGCCGGTGCAGCTCGAAGAACGATGGGTGAATCCGGCGGTCGCGCCGGATTACGCCGCGCAGGATTTCACGAACACGACGCCGAACCTGTACCTGATGCGCGCGGCGCCGCTGCAGCGCGTCGAGTACCGGATCGAAGCGGCGGCCCCGACGCCGGAGCGGCGCGAGCAGCTGCGGATGGACGACGTCGAGCCGTGTCTGGTTTTACATCGGCGCACCTGGTCGCAGGGCGTCGTCGCCTCGGTGGCGAATCTGTGGCATCCCGGCAGCCGTTATCGCTTCACCGGGCATTTCTGATTCCTTGTTGATATTCATTTTCCTTCGGGAGCAGTCGTCATGAACCATCCGAAACACATCGATCCCCGCCTCGATCCGACGCGCACGATCCGCGCGCCGCGCGGCAGCGAGAAAACCTGCAAGACCTGGCTGGCCGAAGCGGCCTACCGGATGATCCAGAACAACCTCGATCCGGAAGTCGCCGAGCATCCGCACGCGCTCGTCGTGTACGGCGGCATCGGCCGCGCGGCGCGCAACTGGGAGTGCTACGACCAGATCCTCGCGTCGCTGAAGGATCTCGAGGAGAACGAAACGCTGCTGATCCAGTCGGGCAAGCCGGTCGGCGTGTTCCGCACGCACAAGGATGCGCCGCGCGTGCTGCTCGCGAACTCGAACCTGGTGCCGCACTGGGCGAACTGGGATCACTTCCACGAGCTCGATCGCAAGGGCCTGATGATGTACGGCCAGATGACGGCCGGCAGCTGGATCTACATCGGCAGCCAGGGCATCGTGCAAGGCACCTACGAAACCTTCTTCTCGGTCGCGAACCAGCACTTCAACGGCGATCCGTCGGGTCGCTGGATCCTGACGGGCGGCCTGGGCGGGATGGGCGGCGCGCAACCGCTCGCCGCGACGATGGCCGGCTTCTCGATGATCGCGGTCGAGTGCGACGAGACGCGTATCGACTTCCGCCTGAAGACGCGCTACGTCGACAAGAAGGCGACGACGCTCGACGAAGCGCTCGGCATGATCGACGAAGCGAAGCGCACCGGCAAGCCGGTGTCGGTCGGCCTGCTCGGCAATGCGGCCGACGTGTTCGCGGAACTCGTCACGCGCGGCATCACGCCGGACTGCGTGACCGACCAGACGAGCGCGCACGACCCGATCAACGGCTACCTGCCGCAGGGCTGGACCGTCGCGCAATGGCGCGAAGCGCAGAAGGTCGATCCGCAGAGCATCGTGAAGGTCGCGAAGCAGTCGATGGCCGTGCAGGTCCGCGCGATGCTGGCGCTGCAGGAACGCGGTGCCGCGACGCTCGACTATGGCAACAACATCCGCCAGATGGCGCTGGAAATGGGCGTCGAGAACGCGTTCGACTTCCCGGGCTTCGTGCCGGCGTACATCCGCCCGCTGTTCTGCGAAGGCAAGGGCCCGTTCCGCTGGGTCGCGCTGTCGGGCGATCCGGAAGACATCTACAAGACCGACCAGAAGGTGAAGGAGCTGATCCCCGACGATCCGCACCTGCACAACTGGCTCGACATGGCGCGCGAGCGCATCGCGTTCCAGGGCCTGCCGGCACGGATCTGCTGGGTCGGCGTGAAGGATCGCTACCGCCTCGGCCAGGCGTTCAACGAGATGGTGAAGAACGGCGAACTGAAGGCCCCGATCGTGATCGGCCGCGACCACCTCGACACCGGTTCGGTCGCGAGCCCGAACCGCGAGACGGAATCGATGAAGGACGGTTCGGACGCCGTCAGCGACTGGCCGCTGCTCAACGCGTTGCTGAACACCGCGGGCGGCGCGTCGTGGGTGTCGTTGCACCATGGCGGCGGCGTCGGCATGGGCTTCTCGCAGCACTCGGGCGTCGTGATCGTCGCCGACGGCACCGCCGACGCGCACGAGCGTCTCGGCCGCGTGCTGCTGAACGACCCGGCGACCGGCGTGATGCGCCATGCGGATGCCGGCTACGAACTCGCGCAGCAGACGGCTCGCGAAGCCGGCCTGAAGCTGCCGATGCTCGGTCGTTGAGCATGGCGGCGCTGGATCAGGCGCCGGTGACCGCAACGATGATCCGCGCAGCGGATCTCGTTGCGTCGCCGTGGAAGAACGGCGGCGGCGTGACGCGCGAGATCGGCGCGTTCCCCGTGGGCGCCGCGCTCGATGCGTTCGCATGGCGCGTAAGCGTCGCGGACGTCGGCACGGCCGGGCCGTTCTCGCGTTTCGACGGCGTCGATCGCACGCTCGTGCTGCTGTCCGGCGCGGGCATGACGCTCGCCGAAGCGGGCGGCACGCGGCACGTGCTCGACGCACCGCTCGCCCGCGCGGATTTCGCGGGCGAGACGGCGATCGACGCGACGCTGCACGACGGCGCGACGCGCGACTTCAACCTGATGACGCGCCGTTCGGCCGCGCGCGGGTCGGTCGACGTGTGGCCCGAGGGCATGCACCGCATCGCGTGCGCCGACACCGTACTGCTGTTCTGCGCGACGGGTGCGGTCGGCGTCGAGATCGACGGCGCGCACCACGCACTGCAGGAAATGGACACGTTGCGGCTCGACGGGCCGCGGCGTGCGTTTGACGTCGTCGTGAGCGGAAGCGGCGCGCTGCTCGCCGTCTCGCTCACCGTCGGCGAACGAGACTGAACGCATGAAACCGACTGTCTGGCATCACCTGAGGCTGTGTCCGCATGGCCATCCCGACGAGACGATCGACGACGCGGCGATCGCCGTCGACGAAACCGGCGCGATCGCGTGGCTCGGCGCGTTGTCCGCGCTGCCGCACGGCTATGCGCATTGGCGGCGCGAAGACCTGCACGGCGCGTGGGTGACGCCGGGCCTCGTCGACTGCCATACGCACCTCGTGTATGGCGGCACGCGTGCGGACGAGTTCGCGCAGCGCCTCGCCGGCGTCAGCTACGAGGAAATCGCCCGGCAGGGCGGCGGGATCGTGTCGACGGTGCGCGCGACGCGCGCGGCCGACGAGACGACGCTGTTCGTGCAGGCCGCCGCGCGCCTGCAGCCGCTGCTCGCCGAAGGCGTGACCGCGATCGAGATCAAGTCGGGCTACGGGCTCGACCTCGCGAGCGAGCGCAAGATGCTGCGCGTCGCGCGCCAGCTCGGCGAGCGCTTCCCCGTCACGGTCTACACGACCTTTCTCGGCGCGCACGCGCTGCCGCCCGAATATGCGGGGCGCGCGGACGCGTACATCGACGAAGTATGCGACCGGATGCTGCCGACGCTGGCCGACGAAGGGCTCGTCGACGCGGTCGACGTGTTCTGCGAGCGCATCGGCTTTTCGCTCGCGCAGACCGACCGCGTGTTCGACGCCGCGACGCGGCGCGGGTTGCCGGTGAAGCTGCATGCGGAGCAACTGTCGAATGCGGGCGGGACGGCGCTCGCCGCGCGTTACCGCGCGCTGTCCGCCGACCACCTCGAATTTCTCGACGAAGCCGGTGTCGAGGCGATGAAGGCGGCCGGCACGGTCGCCGTGCTGCTGCCCGGCGCGTACTACTTCATCCGCGAAACACAACTGCCGCCGATCGAGCTGCTGCGCAAGCACGGCGTGCCGATCGCACTGGCGACCGACCACAACCCCGGCACGTCGCCGCTCGAATCGCTGCTGCTGACGCTGAACATGGGCTGCACGCTGTTCCGCATGACGGTGCCCGAGGTGCTGCAGGGCGTCACGCGCCACGCGGCCGCGGCGCTGGGCCGCGCGGATCGCCACGGCGCGCTCGAAGTCGGTCGTCAGGCCGATTTCGCCGTCTGGTCGGTCGGCTCGCTGGCCGAGCTCGCGTACTGGATCGGCCGGCCGCTGTGCGAGCAGGTCGTACGCGGCGGCACGACCGTGTTTCGCCGGATGAACGGATAAGTTTCGCGACGGCGCGGGCCGGGTCGTGACGGCCCGGTCCGGCCGACGTTTTGCATGGGACCGGACCCGGCGCACCACGGCGCCCTCCGGTCGATCGCCGCGAGGCGGGCGCTGGGCGCGACGCGCGCGCCTGCCGGCCGCGGCACCGGGCCGGACGAGACGCTGACGCGCTCGAGCCGGTCGATAAGGACTCGCCATGACCGATACCCTGTTGTTCGCGGACCATGCCTACCTGCCCGATGGCTGGCGCCGCAACGTGCTGTTGCGCTGGGACGCAACCGGCACGCTGACCGACGTGACGCCCGACGCCGACGCGCCGGCAGGTGTCGCGCGCGCGGCCGGGCCGGTGCTGCCCGGCATGCCGAACCTGCATTCGCACGCGTTCCAGCGCGCGATGGCCGGGCTCACCGAATACCGCGCGAATCCCGCCGACAGCTTCTGGAGCTGGCGCGACCTGATGTACCGCTTCGCACTGAAGATCACGCCCGACGCGCTCGCGGCGATTGCGCGCTGGCTGTATGTCGAGATGCTCAAGTGCGGCTACACGTCGGTGTGCGAATTCCACTACGTGCATCATGCGCAGGACGGCTCGCGCTATCCGCGGATCGCGGAGCTCGGCACGCGCGTGGTCGATGCGGCACGCGCGGCCGGCATCGGCATCACGATGCTGCCCGTGTCGTACCAGTTCGCCGGCTTCGGCAACAAGCCGCCGCGCGACGACCAGCGCCGCTTCATCAACACGCCCGACGGCGTGCTCGAACTGCTCGACGCGATGCGTCGCGCGGCGCCCGAACACGGTGGGCTGCGCTACGGCGTCGCGCCGCATTCGCTGCGCGCGGTGTCCGAGAATGGGCTGCGCGTGCTGCTCGAAGGGCTGCCCGACGATGCGCCGGTGCATATCCACATCGCCGAGCAGACGGCCGAAGTCGACGACTGCGTCCGCGCCTACGGTGCACGCCCCGTACAATGGCTGCTCGATCGCTTCGACGTCGATGCGCGCTGGTGCCTCGTGCACGCGACGCACGTCGACGCGGCCGAGACGGCGGCGCTCGCGAAGCGTCGCGCGGTCGCGGGCCTGTGCCTGACGACCGAAGCGAACCTCGGCGACGGCGTGTTCCCGGCGGTCGACTATCTCGCGCAGGGCGGCGTGATCGGCGTCGGCTCGGACAGCCACGCATCGGTCGAGTGGCGCTCGGAGCTGCGCCTGCTCGAATACGGGCAGCGGCTCGTGCACCGCGCGCGCAACGTGCTGGCGAGCGAGTCGCAGGCGCACGTCGCCGATCGCCTGTTCGATGCGTCGCTCGCGGGCGGCGCGCAGGCGAGCGGGCGACGCGTCGGTGCGCTGCGCGCGGGCTGTCGCGCCGACTGGCTCGTGCTCGATCCCGATCATCCGGCGATTGCCGAGCACGACAGCGCGGCATGGCTGTCGGGCGTCGTGTTCGCCGAGCACGGCGAGACGCCGGTGCTCGACGTCTACACGGGCGGCGAGCGCGTCGTGAGCGGCCGCCGCCATCGCGACGAAGCCGCCGCGTATGCCGACTACCGCGCCGCGCTGGCGCAACTGCTGCGCTGATGCGCGGCAACCGGCGCACGCCGCATGCGTGCGCCGGCAGACTCTTACACGGTGATGCGACATGACTGAACAACCGGCTGTATTCACGCTGAAGCAGGGCACGCTGCCGCTGCTGATCTCGATTCCGCACGCAGGCACGTACATCCCCGACGACATCGCCGCGACGATGACGCCCGACGCGCGTTTCGTCGACGATTGCGACTGGCATCTCGAGCGGCTGTACGGCTTCGCGGCCGATCTCGGCGCATCGATCCTCGTGCCGTCGCACGCGCGTTACGTCGTCGACCTGAACCGTCCGCCCGACAACGAGAACCTGTATCCGGGGCAAGACACGACGGGGCTCGTGCCCGTCGATACGTTCGACAAGGCGCCGCTGTATCCGGCGAACGCGCTGCCCGACAACGACGAGATCATGCGTCGCCGCGATCGCTACTGGCTGCCGTATCACGACGCGCTGCAACGCGAGATCGCGCGCCTGAAGGGCGAACACGGCCGCGTGCTCGTGTGGGAAGCGCATTCGATCCGCTCGCACGTGCCGCGTTTCTTCGACGGCCGCCTGCCGGACTTCAACTTCGGCACGTCGAGCGGCGCGAGCGCGGCGCCCGGCCTCGCGGAGGCGCTGGCCGCGCGCGTGCTCGCGCACGGCGGCTATACGGCCGTCGCGAACGGGCGCTTCAAGGGCGGTTACATCACGCGTCACTATGGCGTGCCCGATACCGGCGTCGAGGCCGTGCAGCTCGAACTGTCGCAGATCACCTACATGGAAGAGACGCGTCCGTACACGTACGACGAAGCGCGTGCCGCGCGGATCGTGCCGCTGCTGCAGACGCTCGTCGAAACCGCACTCGCACATCGTTGAGCACGGGCCGCCTGCATGCGGCGGCGCGGCGCGACCGTGCGTCCCGCCCCGTCGACACGTAGCAGGCAAGCCGGTGCAATGCACAAAACGGCATCGATCCGCGCGGTCGATGCCGTTTTTTCTCGTCTGACCGATGGCGTCATCGGCACCTGAAAATTTGACGCAATTTTTAAGTGATATAAGCTGAATGTCAGGAAGTCGTCACGCGCGTACCGGCGGCGAGGCCATCGACGATGGCCGGACTGCGCCGGAATGCGCGCAAGACATCTTGCTCACGTGCCGCCACGCGGCATTGCGACACGTGTCCTGCCTTCATCAGTCAGTCGAGTACGATCGTGAAAGCCGCCAGCCCTTCGATACGCCGGACGCGAAGTCCGTCGGCGGGCGCGCCGCCTCAGGCCGGGCCGAACCGGCATGCTGATCGCGGCACGCGCGCCGCCCCGTTACGCGAGCCTCGCTTCTTCGCCATTTCCGATCGCGGCCCGCGCCGCTTCAATCTCGTGACCGCGCACGTGTTCAGCGCGGTGCAGTGCGACGGCAGCGCATCGTTGTTGCCCTAGCGTCCCGTTCCGCTTCCGTCCCGGCCCGCACCGCCTGTTGCCGCAGTTTCCGCGCGGCAGGCTCGCGTATGCGCTTGCGAATGCGCCTGCGTTTCGCGATGGCGCGCGCGTGCGGGGCACCCGCGAACCTGCATCGTTGTGCGCGCAAGCGTGTCGCGCGCCATCACCGGAGAGACGCCGATGCGTGCGCGACCGATCGTAGCCGTTACCGCCGACCGCATCCTGCGCGGTGCGCATCCGAACCATGCGGCGGGCGAGAAGTACCTCGCCGCCGTCGTCGACGGCGCCGGCGCGCTGGCGTTCGTGCTGCCCGCGCTCGGCGCGCGGCAGCCGGCCGACGCGATCGTCGCGGCCGTCGACGGGCTGCTGTTGACCGGCAGCTATTCGAACGTCGAGCCGCATCATTACGGCGGCGCCGCGAGCACGTCCGACACGCTGCACGATCCGGCGCGCGATGCGACCGCGTTGCCGCTGATCCGCGCGGCGATCGACGCGGGCGTGCCCGTGCTCGCGATCTGCCGCGGCATGCAGGAGCTGAACGTCGCGTATGGCGGCACGCTGCATCAGCGGCTGCATGCGACGACCGGCTTCGACGACCATCGCGAACGGTCGGACGATCCGCTCGAACGGCAGTACGGTCCCGCGCACGTCGTGCAGTTCGCCCCCGGCGGCCTGCTGCAGCGGATCGCGCGCGGCGCGCACGAGGCGACGGTCAATTCGCTGCACGACCAGGGTATCGCGCGCCTGGGCGCGGGGCTCGCGATCGAGGCGAGCGCGCCCGACGGACTGGTCGAGGCCGTCAGCGTGCGCGGCGCGCGCGCGTTCGCGCTGGGCGTGCAGTGGCATCCCGAGTGGCGCTACGCGGAGCAGTCGCTGTCGCGCGACATCTTCGCGGCATTCGGCTCGGCGTGCCGCGCGCACATGACGCACCGTATTCATGCGGCCGGCGGCGCGACGCCGGCCGCATCCGACATCGACTGAACGAGGCCGATCATGCAAGCCGAACTGAGCGAATTCCTGCGACAGCACCGTATCACCGAAGTCGAAGCGATCATTCCCGACATGGCCGGCATCGCGCGCGGCAAGATCATTCCGCGCAACAAATTCGAATCCGGCGAATCGATGCGCCTGCCGCAGGCCGTGATGGTGCAGACCGTCACCGGCGACTATCCGGAGGACGGCACGCTGACCGGCGTGACCGATCCCGACATGGTGTGCGTGCCCGATCCGTCGACGATCTGCCTGATCCCGTGGGCGGTCGATCCGACCGCTCAGGTGATCCACGATTGCGTGCATTTCGACGGCTCGCCGGTCGAGATCTCGCCGCGCTACGTGCTGCGGCGCGTGCTCGACCTGTACGAGGCGAAGGGCTGGAAGCCCGTGGTCGCGCCCGAGCTGGAGTTCTATCTGGTCGACATGAACGCCGATCCCGACCTGCCGCTGCGTCCGCCGGTCGGTCGTACGGGGCGGGCGGAAACGGGCCGCCAGTCGTATTCGATCGAGGCCGTCAACGAGTTCGATCCGCTGTTCGAGGACATCTACGAGTACTGCGAAATGCAGGGCCTCGATATCGAGACGCTGATTCACGAAGTCGGCGCCGCGCAGATGGAGATCAACTTCATGCACGGCGACGCGCTGTCGCTGGCCGACCAGGTGTTCCTGTTCAAGCGCACGGTGCGCGAGGCCGCGCTGCGCCACAACATGTACGCGACGTTCATGGCCAAGCCGATGGAAAACGAGCCGGGTTCCGCGATGCACATTCATCAGAGCCTTGCGGATCTGCGCACCGGGCGCAATCTGTTCGCCGACGAAAACGGCGCCGTGTCGCCGCTGTTCCACAGCTATCTGGCGGGGCTGCAGAAGTACACGCCGGCGCTGATGCCGATCTTCGCGCCGTACATCAATTCGTACCGCCGCCTGTCGCGCTTCATGGCCGCGCCGATCAACGTGCAGTGGGGCTACGACAACCGTACGGTCGGGTTCCGGATTCCGCAGTCGACGCCGGTCGCGCGGCGCATCGAGAACCGGATTCCGGGCGTCGACTGCAACCCGTACCTCGCGTTCGCGGCGACGCTCGCCGCCGGCTATCTCGGCATGATGCAGCAGCTCGCGCCGACCGAGCCGATCGCATCGGACGGCTACGACCTGCCGTACCAGCTGCCGCGCAATCTCGAGGAAGGCATCTCGCTGATGGCCGCGTGCGAGCCGCTCGCCGGCATTCTCGGCGACAAGTTCGTGAAGGCGTACCTGGCGTTGAAGGAAACCGAATACGAAGCGTTCTTCCGCGTGATCAGCTCGTGGGAACGTAGGCATCTGCTGCTGCACGTGTGAGCGTGCGGCGCTGTTTGACGGAGAAAACATGACCGATCGTAACGAAGCTATTTCGCCGCGCTCGACCGCCGATTTTCGCGCGCTCGACGCCGCGCACCACATCCACCCGTTCTCGGACATGGGCGCGCTCAACCGCACGGGCAGCCGCGTGATCGTCAAAGCCGACGGCGTCTACCTGTGGGACTCGGACGGCAACAAGGTGATCGACGGGATGGCCGGCCTCTGGTGCGTGAACGTCGGCTACGGCCGCAAGGAACTTGCCGACGCCGCGTATCGCCAGCTGCAGGAGCTGCCGTTCTACAACACGTTCTTCAAGACCACGCATCCGCCGGTGATCGAACTCTCCGCGATGCTCGCGGAAGTGACGCCCGCCGGCTTCAACCACTTCTTCTATTGCAACAGCGGCTCGGAAGGCAA
>NZ_LOYN01000045.1:0-1846 GCF_001526325.1 Burkholderia sp. MSMB1826 | reverse complement strand
CTTTGTGCGCCCAGCATGGGCGCACTCCTGCGAGTGAAAGTCTCGCCATGAGTTGATCACGGCGAATGAAGCGAAGCGCAACTGCGTGAGGGTGACCGAGCGTGGAGAGGAAGCGTGGAGCGTAAGCTGCGAGCCGATGGACAAGAATCGGATAGAAGGCGCTGCCGAGCAGGGCGAGCGGGCAAAGAGCCGCGAAGCTCTTGTGATCAAGGCGAAGTGGCGTAAATCCGGCGGTTGTGCAGCGAAGGAGTGCGTTCTTACCTGGGGAGATCTCGCCTCATGCCTGAAAGGGCGACGGTGGTAAGCCGGAGCGAGAAGTCAGCAGAGGCCGTAGTAGCTGGCGGTTGTGGGCGAAGGGCCGAACGAGTAGGAGGGCCGAAGGCCGTGTCGCTCGAACGTGCAGTGCATCAGAAGCCCGCGAGTGCGGGGCGCAACGCGGGAGGGCGAGGTGAAGCCGAGCCTGAAGTAGTGCGTGATGAAGCACGGCCGGCGCGATTCGAAACTGGAGGTTCAGGGCGAGATGACCTGCTTGCGCAGGCGCTCGCGAGAGCGAATCTGGTGATGGCATGGAAACGCGTCAAAGCCAATCGCGGCAGTGCTGGGGTGGATGGGAAGTCGATCGCCGAAACGGCGGAGGCTCTGAAGACGCACTGGCCCCGGATTCGGGAGGCATTACTGGATGGAAGCTACCGGCCCCGGCCGGTGCGGCGCGTCCAAATTCCGAAGCTTGGTGGCGGGATGCGCGAACTGGGGATTCCGACGGTGACGGATCGACTGATCCAGCAAGCCCTGCTGCAAGTCTTGCAGCCCATCATTGATCCGACCTTCTCAGAACACAGCTACGGCTTCCGGCCGGGACGTCGTGCGCGTGACGCGGTGCTGATGGCACAACGGCATGTGCAGGACGGTTACCGGGTGGTGGTCGATGTGGATCTGGAGAAGTTCTTCGATCGGGTCAATCACGACATTCTGATGGAAAGGCTCTCGAGGCGGATCGCGGACAAGGCCGTGCTGCGGCTGGTTCGCCATTACCTTGTGGCCGGGATCATGGATGGCGGGGTGGTCATGGAGCGTCACGAAGGCACGCCGCAAGGCGGGCCGCTGTCGCCGCTGCTGGCCAATGTGCTGCTGGACGAGGTGGATCGTGAACTGGAGAAGCGCGGTCACCGCTTCGTGCGCTACGCCGATGATTGCAACGTATACGTGTGTAGTCGTCGGGCGGGCGAACGGGTGCTGGATGGTTTGCGTAAACTCTATGACCGACTTCACCTGAAGGTGAACGAAGCCAAGACGGCGGTTGTGGCCGCGCACGGACGCAAGTTCCTGGGCTACGCGTTGCTGCGTAGTGCCGGAGGCCGAGTCAAATGCACGGTGGCCCGAAAGACGTTGGAGACCTTCAAGCAGCGGATCCGGGAGCTGACTCGCCGCTCGGGCGGACGTAGTCTGCCGGAGAGTGTGGAGCGACTACGGGCGTACTTGCTGGGGTGGAAGGCGTACTTCCAGCTGGCGCAGACGCCCAAGGTGTTCCGCGCACTCGACGAGTGGATCAGACACCGGCTGCGCGCGATGCAGCTCAAGCACTGGCGTCGTGGCACGACGATGTATCGGGAGTTGTTGGCGCTCGGCGCCTCGGAAGCGGACGCTCGCAAGGTGGCCGCAAACAGCTGCAGTTGGTGGCATAACAGCCGCCTGCGGTTGAATCGAGCAATGCCGATCGCCCACTTCGACCGTCTGGGCGTGCCTCGACTCTCATGACCTCAACTGCTCGAACCGCCCGGTGCGGACCCGCATGCCGGGTGGTGTGGGAGGGGATCGGTCAGGCTGCCTGACCGCCCCTATCCCGATT
>NZ_LOYN01000044.1:0-177895 GCF_001526325.1 Burkholderia sp. MSMB1826 | reverse complement strand
GGTGGCCGCCTGGCCGTTCGCGCTGCGCGCGCCGGCCGCGCCCGGCTGCGTCGCGTAGACGCCGCCGGCCGGGTACGCCTGCGCGACGGGCGCGTCGGGCCGCTTGTAATGCGGCGCCATCGTGCACCCCGTGGCAAGGAGCGCGACTGCGATTGCAGTCAAAGCGTGTTTTTGCATCGTTACTGCCCCTTCGAATCGTGTGCGTCGTCGCGGCCGCGCTGCAGATCGGCCTGGACGAGACGCCATGCGTCGTCGACGTTTTCCGTCTCGCCGCCGAAGATCGCGCGAACCCGCACGAAGAACATCGGGATCATGAAGATCGCGAGGAACGTCGCCGTGATCATCCCGCCGATCACGCCCGTGCCGATCGCGTGCTGGCTCGCCGAGCCCGCGCCGTTGCTAACCGCGAGCGGCAGCACGCCCAGCATGAACGCGAGCGACGTCATCAGGATCGGGCGCAGCCGCAGGCGCGCCGCCTCGATCGCCGCACGCACCGGCCCCATGTTCCCGCCTGCCTGAAGCTCGCGCGCGAACTCGACGATCAGGATCGCGTTCTTTGCGGACAAGCCCACGGTCGTCAGCAGGCCCACCTGGAAGAACACGTCGTTCTCGAGGCCGCGCAGCATCGTCGCGAGCAGCGCGCCGACCACGCCGAGCGGCACGACCATGATCACCGAGAACGGGATCGACCAGCTTTCATACAGCGCCGCGAGACACAGGAACACGACGAGGATCGAGATCGCGTACAGGATCGGCGCCTGCGAGCCGGACTGGATTTCCTGGAACGACAGCCCCGTCCACGAATAGCCGATGCCTTCCGGCAGCTTGCTCGCGAGCGCTTCCATCGCCGCCATCGCCTGGCCGGTCGACTTGCCTTCCGCGGCCTGTCCCTGGATCTCGATCGACGACACGCCGTTGTAGCGCTCGAGCTTCGGCGATCCGTAGATCCAGTGGCCGGTCGAGAACGCGCTGAACGGCACCATCCCCCCCGCGCTGTTGCGCACGTACCAGATGTTCATGTCTTCCGGCGTCATCCGGAACGGCGCGTCGGCCTGCACGTACACCTTCTTGATCCGGCCGTCGGTGTCGAGGAAGTTGTTCACGTACTGCGACGCCCACGCGATCGAGAACGTCTGGTCGATCGCCGCGGCCGTCACGCCGAGCGCGTTCGCCTTCTCGCGATCGATGTCGACCTTGTACTGCGGCGTATCGTTCAGGCCGTTCGGGCGGACCAGCGCGAGCGCCGGATCCTTCGCGGCCATCCCGAGCAACTGGCCGCGCGCGGCCATCAGCGCATCGTGGCCGAGACCGGCGTTGTCCGTCAGCTCGAAGTCGAAGCCGGCGGCGGTACCGAGTTCGGGAATCGACGGCGGGTTGAACGGAATCACCATCGCGTCCTTGTACTGCGAGTAGTGCGCGAAGGTCCGGCCGATCAGCGCCTGCACCTTCTGGTCCGAACGCTGGCGATGCTCGTACGGCTTCAGCTTCACGAACACGAGGCCCGCGTTCTGGCCGCGGCCCGCGAAGCTGAAACCGTTGACCGTGAACACCGAGTCGACCACATCCTTCTCGGCGGTGGTCAGGTACGTGTTGATGTTGTCGAGCGTCTTGCCGGTCGTTTCCTGCGTCGAGCCCGACGGCGTCTGCACGATCATGAACATGTAGCCCTGGTCCTCGTCGGGCAGGAACGACTTCGGCAGGCGCGCGAACATCACGCCGACCGCGATGAACACGGCGAGATAGATCACGAGCCAGCGGCCCGAGCGCCGGATCACGTGGTTCACGCCGCCCGTGTAGCGATCGCGGCTGCGATCGAAGGTCCGGTTGAACCATCCGAAGAAACCCTTCTTCTCTTCGTGATGCCCCTTTTCGACCGGCTTCAGGATCGTCGCGCACAGTGCCGGCGTCAGAATCAACGCGACCAGCACCGACAGCACCATCGCCGACACGATCGTCAGCGAGAACTGACGATAGATCGCGCCGACCGAGCCGCCGGAGAACGCCACCGGCACGAACACCGCCGACAGCACGAGCGCCACGCCGACGAGTGCGCCGGTGATCTGGCTCATCGCCTTGCGGGTCGCCTCCTTCGGCGACAGCCCCTCCTCGGCCATCACGCGCTCGACGTTCTCGACCACCACGATCGCATCGTCGACCAGCAGGCCGATCGCGAGCACGAGGCCGAACATCGACAGCGTGTTGATCGAGAAACCGACGACGCCCATGATCGCGAACGTGCCGAGCAGCACGACCGGCACCGCGATCGTCGGGATGATCGTCGCCCGCAGGTTCTGCAGGAACAGATACATCACGAGGAACACGAGCACGATGCCCTCGATCAGCGTCTTGACCACCTCCTCGATCGACAGGCGCACGAACGGCGTCGTGTCGTACGGGTAGTGCACGACGAGACCATGCGGGAAATACTTCGACAGCTCGTCGATCTTGGCCCGCAACGCGTTCGCGGTCGCCAGCGCGTTCGCGCCGGTCGCGAGCTGGATGCCGAGGCCGGCCGTCGGCTGCCCCATGTACTTCGTGTCGAACGTGTAGTTCTCCGAACCCAGCGCCGCGCGGCCGACGTCCTTCAGGCGAACCTGCGAGCCGTCCTGGTTGACCTTCAGCAGGATGTTGCCGAACTGCTCGGGCGTGCGCAACAGCGTCGATTCGGTGATCGTCGCCTGCAGCACGGTGCCCGGCTTCGCCGGCGTGCCGCCGATCTGGCCGCCCGCGATCTGCACGTTCTGCTGCGTGATCGCGGCCGTCACGTCGGTCGGCGTGAGGCTGTAGTTGGTCAGCTTGACGGGGTCGAGCCAGATCCGCATCGAGAACTGCGAACCGAGCAGCAGCGTCTGGCCGACGCCGTTGACGCGGCTCAGCGGATCGAGCACGTGCGACGCCACGTAGTTCGTCAGGTCCTCCTTCGACATCCGGCCGTCCTCGGAGTTGAACGCGAACCACATCAGCCAGTTGCTGCTCGACTTCGTGACCTGCATGCCGAGCTGCTGCACGACTTGCGGCAGGTTCGGCGTCGCGAGCGACAGCTTGTTCTGCACCTGCACCTGCGCGACGTCCGGATTCGTGCCCGGCGAAAAGGTCAGCGTGATCGTCGCGTTGCCCGAATCGTCGCTCGTCGACGACATGTACAGGAAGTTGTCGAGTCCGCTCATCTGCTGCTCGATCACCTGCGTCACCGTGTCTTCCACCGTCTTCGCGGAAGCGCCCGGATAGTTCGCCTGGATCTGGATCGTCGGCGGTGCGATCGTCGGATACTGCGCGATCGGCATCTTGAAGATCGATGCGACGCCGGCCAGCATCAGCACGATCGCGATCACCCACGCGAAGATCGGGCGATCGATAAAGAACTTGGCCATGAAACGGACTCCCTGTTATTGCGCGCTCGACGCGGCGGCCGAACTCGCTGCGGCATGGGCCGCGGTACTCGCCGGCGCGGCGCTTGCCGGCGCGGCGGATGCGGCGTCCGCCGCCGGAGCGAGCTGCGCGGCCACGGTCTTCACCGTCGCGCCCGGGCGCACCTTGTCGACGCCCTGCACGATCACGTGATCGCCCGCCTGCAGACCGCCTTCGACGATCCAGTTCTGGCCGTACGTGCCGGTGGTCGTCAACGGACGCATCTCGACCTTGTTGGCCGCAGTCACGACCAGTGCAATTGCCTGACCCTTCTGGTCATGCGTGACGCCGATCTGCGGCACCAGGAACGCGTTCTCGTTCACGCCTTCCTCGATCCGTGCACGCACGAACATCCCCGGCAGCAACACGCGGCCCGGGTTCGGGAAGACCGCGCGGATCGTCACCGAGCCCGTGGTCTGGTCGACCGTCACGTCCGAGAACTGCAGCTTGCCCGGCTCCGAGTAGGTCTTGCCGTCTTCCAGGATCAGCGACACCTTCGCCGCGCCCGGGCCGCTCGTCTTCAGACGCCCGCTCTGCACGTCCTGACGCAGCTTCAGCCCTTCGAGGCTCGATTGCGTGAGGTCGACGTACACCGGATCGAGCTGCTGCACCGTCGACATCAGCGTCGCCTGGCTCGCCTGCACGTATGCGCCCGGCGTCACCTGCGAGATGCCGACGCGGCCGCTGATCGGCGACACGACATCCGTATAGCCGAGGTTGATCTGCGCGGTGTCGACCGCCGCCTTGCCGGCCGCGACGTCCGCCGCGGCCTGGCCTTGCGTGGCGACCGCGTTGTCGTAGTCCTGCTTGCTGACCGCGTTCGCCGCGACCAGCACCTTGTAGCGCGCGACCAGCGCGTTCTGCGTGACGAGGTTCGCCTGCGCCTTCGCCAGCGTCGCCTTCGCGCTGTTCAGCGCGGCGATGTACGGCGCCGGATCGATCTTGTAGAGGCGCTGGCCGGCCTTGACGTCGGTGCCTTCGGTGAATTCACGGCGCAGCACGATGCCGTCGACCCGCGCACGCACTTGCGCGACGAGGAACGCACTGGTGCGGCCCGGCAGCTCGGCCACCGCCGGCACGGCTTGCGGCTGCACGGTGACGACGCCGACTTCCGGCGTTGGCGGCGGCGGTGCCGATTCTTTTTTCCCGCACGCGGCCAGGAAAACGGCAGCCGTTGCGGCGGTGATTAAGCGGTATGGAACCCGTTCGACGCGCATGGAGCGACCTCTCACAATTAGACGACCTTCAATGGGAATCACCAGATCTCCTCATGGTCCTGACGCGCGGCGGACTTGCAGCTTCCTGTCCAGCGCGGATGCGGACGCGTGTTGCGGGTGTGCGTTGCACCCTGCGAAGCGTTCGTGTGCCGAACTGCTTCCGATAAAGAGCGGCGAACCCGCGGTCCGGCGGGATCGCGTTGCCGCGGGTTCAGCCTGGCCGCTGGCTCGCGGGCCGGAACGCGGCGCCGACGAATTCGATGAACGCGCGCGCGGCGGCCGGCAAACGCGCGGCGCGCGCATGTGCGAGCTTCAGCGTGACGGGCGCGAGCGGGTGGACCGGTGCAATGCGCACCAGCGTGCCGGCCGCCAGATCGGCGTCGACGAGATACGCGGGCAGCACCGTCGCGCCCATGCCGGCCACGGCCAGCCGCCGCGCCATCTCGAGATGGCCGACGCCCGTATTGCCGGGCGCCGCGCCGGATCGAATCCCGGCCGCGTGAGCGTCGTCGGTCGCCGGCAGTTCCAGCCGCACGGCCGCGATGTCCGGCCAGTCGCCCGACGCAGCCGCGCCGCCGTGCGCGGCGACGTAACCTGGCGCCGCGACCCGCACGGATTCGTACGCGGCCAGCGTATGCAGCGCATGGGCGCCGGACACCGGCATGTCATCCGTCAGGAACGCGACGTCGATGTCCTCGGCGGCCAGGTCGACGTGGGTATCGGTCAGCGTCACGGTCGGCCGCACGTCCGGAAACCGGTGCACGAAGCGATCGAGCAACGCGCTCAACTGGCTGAGCCCGAACGCGACCGGCGCGGCCACGCGCAATACGCCTTCCGGCTTGCTGCCCATCGCGACGAAGCGGCCGTCGATCTCGTCGATCGCGCCGAGAATCCGCTCGACGCGCGCGAGATACAGCTCGCCGATTTCCGTGAGCGACTGGTGGCTCGTGCTGCGTTGAAGCAGGCGTGCACCGAGGCGCGTTTCGAGCGCATCGACCAGCCGGCTCGCCATCGCCGTCGACACACGCAACCGCGTCGCCGCCCGGCGAAACCCGCCTTCTCTTGCCACCGTCACGAATGCCCGAATCGATTGAAGTTGGTCCATTTGTCCGGATTTCCCTGCGCGGACGACTGCCCGTATGCCTGCCCCCACCGCCGCGCCACAGCCGGCCCCATCGGCCCGGCCAATGCGGCGGCACCGACACCGGCTCGGCCGGGTCGGTCGGCACGCGCGACATGCACGGGCCGGCTTGCAACGGACGCAAACCGGCCTCGGCAAGCCCGATGCACGATCGGTCGATAGCAGTCCTGAGTCTTTTCCGGCGATTCGCGGGGCGACGCACGCGGCATGGCGGCGGCCGCGCGTCACGCGGACGAGGTTGCCCGCATCATCCGGGCGCGCTGAATCGCATTTCCTTCAGCAGCTGCAATGGTAGGGAAACCACCGAAAAATGGCTTGCCCGATCCTGCGATTGTTTTGCCTTAATTTCCGAATTTGTGCGCCGCACACCGCGCAACGACGACAGCACGATCGCCAATCATGCAGGTCCGGATGATCGGGCTAATTTCGGACAGGTTTAGGCAATCCCGCGCACGCAACTGGCCGTACGATGTGACCGCCGTGCCTGCACCTCGACAGCGGATCGCAGCCGCGCCCATTGCATCGACCACGCCGCCACCCGCTTACGCAACATGGAAATCGACGCCGAAACGCCGCCGCAACCGCGCCACCCGCCTGATCACGAGGCTCGGCCGCGCGCCCGGTCGCCCGCGGCCCGGCTCGCGGCGCTGATCGCCGCGTACGCGCCGCACGACGGCATGTTCGACCTCCCGCTGCGCGGCATGCGCGTCGCGCGCGCTGACGCGCCGTCGCCGCAGTGGAACCACGGCGTGCACCACGCGTGCCTGAGCATCGTCGGGCAAGGCGCGAAGTCGATGCGGGTCGGCGACGAGACGTACCCGATCGACGAATCGCGGATGCTGGTCGCCACCGCCGATCTGCCCGTGACCGGACGCGTGACCCGCGCAAACCCCGCCGAGCCGTTCCTTTACGCGCAACTCGCGCTCGATCCGCGCCGCATCGCGGCGCTCACGCCGGTGGTCTTTCCGCGCGGGCTGCCGAAAGCCGTCGACTACCGCGCGCTCGACACGCTCGACGCAACGCCCGAAATCGTCGACGCCGTCGCGCGGCTGATACAACTGATCGCACAGCCCGACGACCTCGACCTGCTCGCACCGCTGATCGTCGACGAAATCCTCATCCGGCTGCTGCGCGGCCCGTCGGGCGCGCGCGTCGCGCAGATCGGCGACGCCGGTTCGACGACTCAACGGATCTCGCGCGCCGTCGCATGGATTCGCGACCACTACCTCGATCCGATAGCGGTCGACGCGCTCGCGCGACGGGTGGAGATGAGCCCGTCGACTTTCCACCATCACTTCCGTGCGGTCACGTCGATGAGTCCGTTGCAATGCCAGAAGGTGCTGCGGTTGCAGGAGGCGCGCCGCCTGATGTGCCTGGCGGCGATGGACGCGCGGCAGGCGTGCCGAAGCGTCGGCTATGTGAGCGCGTCGCAGTTCAGCCGCGAATACGCGCGGCTGTTCGGCGACGCGCCGGGCCGCGACGTCGCGAGACTGCGCGGCGAAGCCGTACCGCTGTCGCGCGTCGCGCCATGAACGGATATCGCGACGGGTTCGCGGCTCATCGCGAACCCGCTCGTCGGGCCGGCTCCCGGCTCATGCGAGCGAGGGCGGTGCAGCCAGGCTGACGTCGACGCGCTTCGGCAGGATGCCGGCCTGATGGAACACGTCCGCGATGCGCTGCTGGTACGCGAGCGTGTCGCGGGTGACGGGCTCGACACCGAAGCGTGCGCGGCGAAACGCGAGCGCCACGGCCGGCTCCGGAATTCCCCACAGTTTCGAGAATTCGGCCGCGCCCTGCGCGCGGTTCGCATCGAGCCAGCGCTGGATCGTCGCCAGTTCCGACACGACCGCATCGAGCACGTCCGCATTGCGCTGCGCATACGTGCGTGACGCAAAGTAGTAGCCGCGGTTCTCGACGAGCCCGGTACCGTCCGCGACGATGCGCGCGCCGAACGCCTGCTGGACCACTGCGAGAAACGGATCCCAGATGATCCACGCATCGACCGAGCGATTCTCGAAAGCGGCCCGCGCATCGGACGGCGACAACCAGACCGGCGTGACGTCGGTATAGCCGAGCTTCGCGGCCTGCAGCAGCCGGACCAGCAGGAAGTGCGTATTCGATCCCTTCACCAGCGCGATGCGCTTGCCGCGCAGGTCGGCAAAGGTCTTGACCGGCGAATCCTTCGCGACGACCACGGCTTCGGCTGCCGGACCGGCCGGCGTCTGCGCGTAGTAGACGAGCGGCGCGCCGGCCGCGAGCGCGAAGATCGGCGGCGCTTCGCCGACATCGCCGAAATCGATCGATCCCGCGTTCAGCGCCTCGAGTTGCGGCGGGCCCGACGGGAATTCGGTCCACGTGACGTTCACGCCGAGTGTCGCGAGCTTGCCCTGCAGCGTGCCGCGCGCCTTCAGCAGGCTGAGCGGCCCTTTCTGATAACCGATGCGCAAAGTACGCGTAGCGGCCGTGCCAGCCAGCGCAAGGCCCGGGTGGGCGGCGGCGCCTGCCGCGATCGCCAGGCCGGCATGAAGCAGCCGGCGGCGGGTACTGGAGTATCGATCTGCCATGTCGTTTCGGGTTCGATGAAGTGGGCGCGAGCGGAGCGCGCGCATGCGATGAATCAGGTCGAACCGATTCTAAAAGGCGGCCGCCGCACGCCGAACCAACGATGTTCGATATCGAAAGCAAGCGTTTTCATAAGGACTTGACGGCAGCACGAGCAGCGTTGTCAGGAACCGTCCGTGTGCACGTGCCTTCGTTGCCCGCTTTTAACGCAGGATTCCGAATCAATTACGTCGAGCCGCAAGACGGTGCGCGGTACTCACGACACCGACCTTGCGTCTATCAGGAGTGACGGGACGGGCAGCAAGCGTTCAAAGCGGCCTCGTCGGCGGCGAGCAGCTCGGGCACGCATTCCCGCAGGAAATCGACGAACGTGCGGATCTTCGCATCGAGATACTGACGCGACGCATACAACGTATAGACCGTCAGCTTCTGCAGCCGGTAGTCGGGCAGCACGCGCACCAGTGCGCCGCTCGCGAGCGCGGGCAGCGCAGCCGGGATCGGCAGCGAGCCGATACCGAGCCCGGCGCGCAGCGCGGCGCCGAGCGCATCGGCGATATTCACCTGGAAATCGGGCACCGGCAGTTCGAACGTTTCGCGGCCGTTCGGGCCGTCGAGATGCCAGCGGTCGCGCGGAAAAAGCGGCGTGACGATCTGCAGGCACGCATGACCGGCGAGATCGCTCACCGTGCGCGGCGTGCCGCGCGTCTTCAGATAGGCAGGCGATGCGCACAACACGCTGCCCACGTCGCCGAGCCGCTGCGACACCAGCCCGGAATCGGGCAGCTCCGTCGTGCTCAACTGCAGCGACACGTCGTAGCCTTCGTCGATGATGTCGGGCACGTGCTGCGACAGCGTCAGCTCGACCGCGACCGACGGATAGCGCTCGCGGTAGCGCACGACCGCGGGGACCACGTAAGACTGGCCGAAGCTCGTCGTCGCGTGAACGTGCAACCGTCCGGACGGCTTCGCCTGCGCATCGGCCGCCTCGGCTTCCGCTTCGTCGATATAGCCGAGGATACGCTGGCAGCGGTCGAGATAGCGCTGCCCGGCGTCGGTCAGCGCGATGCGGCGCGTGCTGCGGTTGAGCAGGCGCGTGCGCAGATGCGTTTCGAGCTGCGCGACCGAGCGCGATGCATAGGCCGTCGTGATGTCCAGGCGCTGGGCCGCGCTCGTGAAGCTGCCCTCCTCCGCGACCCGGACGAAAATGCGCATCATCTGTAACGTGTCCATCGACCTGTCCCCGGGATTGTCACGTCGCGCCACCGTGCCGCCGGGGTGCCGGCGGCGCCGGCACACGCCGGTCTGGCGCGAATCGTGCGGAACAGTACAGCAGCGTTGCAGGCATGTCCAGTTCGCCGTATGCGGCCCGATCCGGATGCGGAATCGGGCTGCCGGGCCGCTCGTACATGCGTATCGAAGGTGCCGACAGGCCAACGGCAGCGGTCGGCAAAAACTACCCGCCGACCATGATCCCCCTCTCGATTGACACCCTTCGCGTCTCGCGCGTTACGCGGCGCCCGCCGCATCGAACGGATTGCGCAACACGATCGTATCGTCGCGTTCCGCGCCGGTCGTGATCATCGAAACCGGCGCACCCGCCACCGCTTCGATGCGCGCGACGAAGTCCTGCGCGGCTCGGGGCAGCGCCGCACGCTCGCGCACGCCCTTCACGGAACCTTGCCAGCCTTCGAACCGTTCGTAGAGCGGCTTCGCGCGCGACTGCGCATCGAGGCTCGCAGGCAGGTGGTCGACACGCACGCCGTCGAATTCGTAACCGACGCACAGCTCGATCGACTCGAAGCCGTCGAGCACGTCGAGCTTGGTGAGCGCCAGCGAATCGATGCCCGAGACCCTGACGGCCTGACGCAGTTGCGCGGCATCGAGCCATCCGCAGCGTCGCGGCCGGCCGGTATTGACGCCGAATTCCTGTCCGCGCGCACGCAGCGTTTCGCCGGTCGCATCGGTCAGCTCGGTGAGGAACGGGCCGCCGCCGACCCGCGTCGCATACGCCTTCGTGACACCCAGCACGTGACCGAGCTTCGCCGCACCGAGCCCGGTGCCGGCCGCCGCGGCCGATGCGACGGTGCCCGACGACGTCACGAACGGATACGTGCCCCAGTCGATGTCCAGCATCACGGCCTGCGAACCCTCGAACAGAATGCGCTCGCCTCGATCGGTCGCGTCGTTGAGGTCGGCCCAGACGGGACGCACGAACGGCAGGATCTTCGGTGCAAGCGCAACCAGCGTCGCCCGCATCGCATCGCGATCGTACTCGTCGAGCCCCAGGCCTCGGAACCACGCGTTGTGATGGTCGACGAGCACGTCGAGTTTGGCTGCGAGCTCGCCCGGTTCCGCAAGATCGCCGACGCGCAGCCCGCGACGCCCGACCTTGTCCTCGTAGGCCGGCCCGATCCCGCGCAGCGTGGTGCCGATGGGTTCGCGGCGCAAACGCTCCTGCGCCTGATCGATCGCACGGTGAATCGGCAGCACCAGCGTCGCGTTCTCCGCGATCGACAGGTTGTCCGGCGTCACCGACAACCCGAGCGCGGCCATCCGTCCGATTTCCGCGAGCAGCGCTTCCGGGTCGAGCGCCACGCCGTTGCCGATCACGCCGCGCTTGCCGCGCACGATGCCGCTCGGCAGCAGCGCGAGCTTGTACGTGCGACCGCCGACGACCAGCGTGTGACCCGCGTTGTGGCCGCCGTTGTAGCGTGCGACGAGATCGGCCTGCGCCGCCAGCCAATCCACGATGCGCCCCTTGCCTTCGTCACCCCATTGGGCGCCCACGACCACCACGTTCGGCATGTTCCGTACTCCATGTGAGAAATTCAGACACTCGTTCAGCCCAGATCGGCCGTTTGTGTGCCATATTGGCGTAGCCGGATCGCCCGATCAAACGATTAAACCTGAACCATCGTGTGAGTAAATTTCACGCGAACCGATGCAATGGCCCGACGACTCCCTCCGTTGAATTCGCTGCGTGCGTTCGAAGCCGCCGCGCGGCTCGGCAGCTTCACGCTGGCCGCCGACGAGCTGTGCGTCACGCACGGCGCGATCAGCCGGCATGTGCAGCAACTGGAAGCATGGCTCGGCCGGCCGCTGTTCGAACGCCACAACCGGCGCGTCGAACTGACCGCGGCCGGCCGCGCGTACCTCGCCGAGGTCGGCGCTTCGTTCGACCGGATCGCACTCGCCACCGCGCAGCACTTCGGCCGCGCGCAGCAGCGCGTACTGCGTGTGAGCGCGCCCGCGACGTTCTCGCTGCGCTGGCTCGTCCCCAAGCTGTCGTCGTTCCAGGTTGCGCACCCGGCCATCGAGGTGCGGCTGTCGACGTCGAACGAGCCGATCGAAAAGCTGCGCGACAAGGTCGACCTGATCGTTCGCGGCGGCCCGCAGGCCATCGATGGATACGTCGCGGAAGAATTCCTGTCCGAAGTCCGTCTGCCGGTGTGTGCGCCGAAGTTGCTGGAGGGCCGGGCGCTGGATACGCCCGCCGATCTCGCGGGCTTCACGCTGCTGCACGCGGCAACCTATCCGGGCATGTGGCCGGAATGGCTCGCCGCGGCCGGGCACCCGAATCTCGTTCCGCGGCACTCGCTCACGCTCGAGCATTTCTACCTGACGTTGCAAGGCGCGCTCGACGGTCTCGGCGTCGCGATGGGGCCGATCGCGCTCGTGGCCGACGACATCGCCGAAGGCCGCCTCGTTCAGCCGTTCAGCGAACCGGCGCTGCCGCCGTGGCGCTACTTCACGTATGTGGCGTCGGCGCGGGCGGACGACGACGCCGTACGCGCGTTCAAGGACTGGTTGAAAGCAACGGGAAGCGCAATTGCATCGGGAGGGCGGCGCTGACCGCCCCCGCATGCGTGTCGGGCATCTTCATAATAAGCAGGACTCCGAATCGAATCGCGTAAACGTGCGGAACATGCTTGTCATGCGTGCACGCATGATCGCGACGCACGCGGCAAGCCGCGGATCGAACCGTGGCTTGCCGCCTGCCGACGCTTACTGACTTACTGACTTACTGACTTACTGACTTACTGGCTTGCTGCGGCGCCGGCCTTCTTTTCCGCGTTTTGCAGATTCTGCGGATAGTTCGGATCATTGGCCGCCGGCTTGTAACCGGCGTCTTCGAGTTTCTTCAGTTCGGCGGTGTTCTTCGCACGCGCAGCCTTGTGCTCGGCCTTGCGTTTGGCCCTGGCCGCCTTGCGCGCTTCGCTCTTCGCGGCCTTGGCGTCCTGCGCAGCCGGTGCGCTGGCGGCGTCGGTCTGCGCAAACGCCGGAACGGCCGAGCCGAACAGGAAAGCGGCCGCAGTCGCAGCCAGCGTGAGTTTTCTGATCTGGATTCGCATCGCTGAACTCTCTTTTTTGATGACCATCACGGTTTGAAAAACCATCGAGATACCGCCCCTGCCCTGACCGGTCGTCATGTCGCGATCAGGACCAGAGCATCATAACCGTGTCGTAAAAAATGTGGCGCCAACGTGCTGACGGAATTGGGGATACACGTATGGGAGACGCCGTGGTTCGCGCGTTCGATGACGGGAATCGTTGGATACGCGACGACGCACGGCGTCGGCGGTTGTTTCACTGGTGGTGATATCGATACGCTGATGTGCGACGTGACTATCATCGTGCTGGCACGATCGCCGCACAGTAGTCGATCCGTGCGTCGCGTCATCGTTCGACGCGGCTCGAACGACGGTTCCTCCCATAAACGACCACGATTCGCGTGGTCGGCGATCACGGTTACGTTGTCATTGCGGCGCGCGGTGATTCGTCCGGCAATCCTTGCCGCCTTGCAATGCAGAAGGCTAGCCGTGGAGGCGCGGCTTGTTGTCGACTGGCAAGGTCCGACGAAAAATGGCGGAGGCTGTGCGAGCGGTGAAGACGTCGCATGATCGATTACGCGAACGAGCCGAAACCGACATGAACGAGCAGCGCTCGTCTGACGGATGCGCACATGGCTGCGAAAGTCTGTCCGCCCATGCGACCGTGCTTGTCGACGCATCAGGCGTCACACAGGGATACCGATCGTTTCTTGTCGCTCGGATCGACGATTCCTTATATGAACGGAGCGGCAATCTGCACCGCTTGCTGATACCTGTGCTCAGCCCGATCGGTGAGCTTTTCCGGGAGTCCGTTTTTTTAAAGGTGAGCATGTTCGGGAGTATCGTGGAAGTCGATTGCGGTGAGCCTCGGTGCCGCCGGCATCTTCACGTTGGCTCGCCACGATCGTCCGGCCCCGGACCTCGATGCGGTGGCATCTCGGTCCGAGCCCGTTTTCCTGCGGGGTCCGGGTCCTCTCGTTGCCCGTGACGGGTTCGGCATGACTTCCCGGGGGCTTCCAAAGGTAGAAAACGGACGGGACGCGGGGATGACGAACAGTTCGGCCCGGATGCCTCCGGGCACAGTTCACAGGCTAAATCTGGCGAGCGACGTCACAGGCGATCGACAAAAACTTGTCTATAGACGAGGCTGCGCGAGTACAAAAAACTTCTCGCAGGCAGTCCAGGATGATTTCGAACTGCCGTGAAGGAAAGTGACGGGATCGGTTCCGCGGGTCAATCACAGGGTACCGAGCCTGCCAGGAGCAGGATTTCGGGTCCCATAGACGGGAACCTCTATGCCGAATCGGGGGATTTCCTCCCATAAGTTTCTACGTTTGTGAGCTTGTGAGTGGGTACTCACCTCTCGGGGATGCCTTGTCAGGCAAGGCGTTATCCAGGAACAGGGCTTCAAACAGAGGCAAGTCAGCCTGAAGCGGCCGGGCTGGGCGGCTGGTATCCCACAGACGGCTCCCATTGGTAGCGGTTTATGGGGTTCGTCTTTCTGTGCAAGCACACGTGTGTTTACATCTTTGGTAAACCACGTTTACTTCTTTAACTACTTTTAGACGGCTCACAGCCTTGTCTGGTAAGGGTTTGAGCGGTGTCCGGTACCCATTTATGGGAGCACAGGTGGCAGGGTGTGGGGTTTCAGGTCTGTGGATTTGGGGTTTGGGGTACCAGGTTGTGGGGAATCCGGGTTGTGGATATGGGGCGAACGTATCCGGTTATGGGAAATCGACCGTAGATCGAGCTGGGTAGCCATCTATGGGAACACATGAAGGTAGCCTTTTCTAGGATGCATTTCTCGATCGGCAGTCCCATGTTTCCACAGCGATTTTCGTCAGGTAGCCCGTTATGGGAGATCTCGAAGGTACCCATTCATGGGATCCGTTCTCAATCCGTTCGCTGCGTTTTGCTCGATGGCCCCGTGAAGCATTCCCATAGACAGGACCAGGACCGCAGACAGGTTACCTGTTATGGGAAAAATGAATGGTTGCCGTTTGTGGGAGCGATTTCTACCGTCGGGATAGAAAGCAATACCGTCGACGGTACTGACAGGTACCCTCCTATGGGAATCGATGAAGGTAGCAAGTTATGGGAGAAACCGCGGTCATGTTGCGGGGCATCACGCATCTACCCGGCGCTCTCGATTTCGCCCATTTGCCCCCATGGACGGGTACCTTTGCGGTGGCAAATCTTGTGCCGGGTTTCTCCGGCCACCCGGGAAAGGTAGCGACTTTTGGGAGGCTTTTTGATCGAAAGGTAGACGGATATGGGGTCCCGCACAAACAGAACAAGCTGCATTTTTCCTTCTGTATCAGTCGGTTAGGCGAGATATTGAAAGTGATGCTGGAATAAGGGCGTTGCTCCGCGGCACGAAAAGGTATAAAGTCCGATTTCAATAAGGCAACCTTACCCGGACACCACGATGCCGCGCAAGCCCGCAAGCAAAGGCTCAGATAAACAGGTTTCGCTGTTTCAGACACCCGAGCCTCCCGACTTGCTGCGCAAGGCGGTCCAGGCGATTCATATCGCGCCGAAGTCGGGAAAGATCGGTCTGCAGCAGCGCAAGATGTTCAGCTCGTTGATCAAGAACGCGCTTCGGCAGGAGGCGTTCGAACCGGGCCGGACGAGCTTCTCGATCTCGATCGCGTCGCTGTCGCACGAGAGCGGATTGAACAGCAACAACACGAAGTACGTGAAGGACACGGTCAACTCGTTGATCAGTACCGTCGTCAACTGGGACTACCTGGCCGCGGACCGTTCGACGGTCTGGAAAGCGTCGGGCCTGCTTGCCGGCGCGGAACTCGAGCAATCGGTGCTGAAGTACAGCTTCTCCGACCAGATCCGCAGCGAGCTGCTCAATCCCGAAATCTACGCGTTGATCGATATGCGAATCGCTCGCGAGTTCCGGCGGTCGCACTCGCTCGCGCTGTGGGAAAACACCGTGCGCTACGAAGGGATCGGCATCACCGCGAAGATTCCGCTGCCGAAATTCCGCGACCTCATTCTCGGCCAGGACAAAGCATCGCAGTCGTACAAGGAATACAAGCTGTTCAAGAGCAAGGTCCTGGTGCCGTGCATCCAGGAGGTGAACGAAGTATCGGACCACACGCTCGAGCTGATCGAACACAAATCCGGCCGCAGCGTGGAAGCGGTGCAGTTCAAGGTGACGCGCAAAGAGAGCACCGATACGGTCGAAGACGGCGACGTCAAGAACGAAGCGCTGGTCGACGAGGTCGCGAAGTTCGGTATTCCGCGCTCGGAAGCGCGCCGGCTGATCACGCAATACGGCGTGCAGCGCATCAAGGCGGCGATCGCCTATACGCTCAATCGGACTACGAAGAAGAATGCGGCGCCCGTCGACAACGTGGCCGCGTATTTCCGCAAGGCCTTGACGCACGGTTACACGCTGGCCGACGGGCAGGGAACCGAAACGGTCGCGCCGGCGAAGGAATCCGCGCAGAGCAAGCAGGAACAGATTCGCGACAAGTATCTGGCGGCGAAGGTCGAGGAAGCCGGCGCGTATTTCCGCGAACTGGAGATCGACGACCAGACCAAGCTGATCGAGCGTTACAACGAGACGGTGGCGGGTTCGAAGGACTTGACGTTGTCGCCGAAAAAGAAGGCGAGCAAGCTGGCGCAGACCAGCTTCTTCCGATGGCTGGCGCTCGACACCTGGGGTGAGCCGACCTCGGACGACCTGCTGGAATTCCTGCTCAAAAGCAGCCTCGCAGGCAACTGAGCGAGGCCTCGCTGTCGTGCGCCGTGTGCCGGACCGTCGTGCGGTTCGGCTTCGCGGCGCAGCGCGGAGGCGAGGCCTTGTGCCGGTGGCGCGTTACTTCGACGTGGCCGTCGCCAGATCGGCGACGTACGCGTCGATGACGGTCTTGAGCTTGTCGGCAAGCGCTTCCTGGTGGGATGCGTCGACTCCCTTGAGTTGCAGGTCCAGACGCCCGTCCGGATAAGTCTTCAACTGGCCGATCGCGCGCGATTCGAGCGCGAAGTCATGGCGAACGCTGTAGCGCGTGCGTCCGGCTTTCTTGGCGCCGTCGCTCTGCGTCCGCAGGAAATTCTCGAGATCGCGGACGGATTTCTTCCGGTCGATCACGGCCGTCAGCAGCCGGTCGGCCGTCGGCTCGCCCAGACGTTCGAAGATCAGCTTCAGGAAGTACGCGGCCTGCAGACCGACCACGTCGCTCGCACTGGCCATCCGCTCCAGCAGCGTGTTCGGCAACGCATTCAGCGACAGCGTCTTGCTGATCGATGCCTTGTCCTTGCCGATTTTCTCCGCCAGCGTGTTCTGGTCGGCAAAGACTTTTTCGTCCAGGAGGCGTTTCCACGCGACCGCATCGTCGAAGATCGTCTGGCGTTCGTGGTCGTGGTTTGCCCGATACGCGATCGTATAGAGCTGCTCGGGCGTGTGATCCGTGCGGAACGTCGCATTGATCGTTTCGTCGCCGTTGATGCTCGTCGCACGCAGCCGGCGTTGCCCGTCGATCACGACGAGCTTGCCGGGAAATTCGGGGAGCCGCGTGACCTTGATCGGCTCGATCTGCCCTTCCCGTTTCAACGTCAGTGCGAGCTCGTGCAGGCTCGATTCCGAGTAGAACACGCGCGGGTTGAAAGGGTTCGGGATGCAGTCCCTGACCAGCACCTTCTGCGGCGCGCCCAGATCGGGCGTACCGGCGGGCGCGGTTGCTGCCGGGGCACTGGCGGGCGTCGCTTCGACGACGGCAGCCGATGCGGCCGCCGGTTCGGGCAGCCGCGTCTCAAGCGCCGCATTTTCCTGCGCGAGCCCGCGCAACAGGCCGGCTGCCAGATGCAGGTTGCCGGCCGGCTTCTTGTCTTTCGAGGTGTCCTTAGCCATGGGCAGCTCCGGTAGCGCGCGTCGACGCGATGTATTGGGCCATTTCCGTGACCAGCTTTTCGATTTCCGCGCGGGCTTCCTTCAGGCCCTTCAGATATCGATTGTGGTGATGGATCGTGGTGCCGAGTGCGAACGTCTGACGATAGACCTCGCGTTGCGCGATCTGGCTATCGAGCAGATGCTCCCCTATTTCTTCAGCTCTTAGAATTTTTAAAATTTCTTCACGCATTTTAGTTTTTCCATTGACGCTATTCAGCATTAATGCGGAAGAAAGTTGAGGATTTCGAACGGCGCGCATTGACTCGATCATGCGGATCATCGCGACGGTGCTGTACAGATCGGCCGGCGACGGCGAAAGTGGCACGAGGCAGAAGTCCGCCACTTCGAGGACGGATGCAATACGCGGATCTTCGAGGTTGCCGGGGCAGTCGACGACGATCACGTCGAAATTTGCGTCCTGCTTCTTGATCTCGCCGCCGATGCCGCGACCGGCGGGCGCCAGCGATAGGACCGTCATCGGGAGTGTGTTCTCGCCACTCGTGACCCAACGGACAGAAGTGCCTTGGGGGTCGGCATCGATCAGCGCGACCTTGTTGCCGCCGGCTTCGAACGCAGCCGCGATATTGACGGAGATGGTCGTCTTTCCAGTTCCACCTTTTTGATTACTGACGGCGATCTTGAAAGCCATTGAATTTCTCCACGGAGTTTTGCGTAATATATGTAGTTATTCATGAAATGTCCAGAAAAGTACTCGAGATCGCGGACGTTTTATTGGTCGTTGTGGTTGTTACGTGACAAATAGGCCAGATGGCCAAGACGCTATTCGTAAGCAATGGCGTGATAAAGGCGCTCGATCATGATTGAGAAAAACATAAGTTGGAGGAATACAACTTTCTTCGACATTGATAGTGAAAACATTGCACGAGTACTTGGTGCCTCATCGTGCGTTGATTTCATCCGCGGCTCGATACGGATCCGAGCCCTTGATGTTGTCGAGAGTGTGAATAGTTGTCACGTGACAAGCCGCTGAACACCGGCTTCCTCCAAGGACATACGTCTCGAGGAATCTTCGATGCAATTGCGACTCGAACGGGGAGAAATCGCTTTGTCCCAGTCCTAGTGCGCAGCCCATGACCGCATATGCTTATCCGGCAACGAGATGAGTTGTCACGTGACAAACGCAGCCACCCGCACCCTCTCGGCGCTACTTCGCGATCCTCAAAGGAGTTGTCGCGGCTGGGCCGATCTTCACTATGCAACAGGCATATGCTCAGAAAAAGCTGTCGTCGATCGCTTTAGGTCCGCCGAGCCCGTCAGTGAATCGGCGAGTTGTCACGTGACAACAGGAGCCGATGTTTGGAAGCTCACACAGCGGGAGGCAAATATGAAGCGACGCGCAATCGACCTCTGGCTTAGCGAGATCCGGACAAGACCGGACGTTTGACTCCTCTATCGTCGCGCGTGCGCTCGCGTGCTGAAACAATACCGGGGCGATTGTCGTGGCATGCTTCAAACGGGATATCGCAATGGCAATGATGTGTCCCTATTTAGTGAAAGGGAGTGGGCGTTGTCACAGGCGCCGATCGGTAGGGCAGGGGATAGCTTCGTTACAGGCAGTGGTGCTCTGCGCCCGAGGACTGCAAAGTGTCGAGATTGCCGCGCATATAGGCTGCAATTGGCGCCGAATCAGTGTGTCAGATCGGCGGGACAACCCAAACGGGCCGGGTCGTGAAACATTCTCTGAAAATTGCAGTCCGCCAGAAATCCTTGTACGGCAATGGCTTGCGCCACATTCTTCATGTTGTTTCACGCAAAATGAGCGCTACGGCGCCTGGAAATGGGGGCGTATGCTATTTCAGCGCACCGACGGAGAAAGTTGGTGAGATCGCGTGCGGATTTGTTCTTATCGGTACGTGATTTGTGGTTTTTGATACATTTCTCGACAGACGCCGCAGAAAGTTGTCGATGTGCCGGAAGGCCGAGGCTCCGCTGAGTCGCGTCGAGCCGCCAATTCGGCGCCACGTGCGCCTATATTTAGCGCCAGTTGTCACGTGACAACGCATATGTTGGTACCCGATTCCTGGAATCTCAGAGCATCGCGAGAAGACGCTCAGGCCGGAGGGGAAGGAATCCGGAGCGCGGCCCGTGCACCGTAATCTTCGGACGACGAGTATGTCCGCTTGACCCCACATGCGAGAAGCCGATCCCAACTTCGCGGCCCCGTCCAATGCCGGCACATCTTCCCCGTCGCCCAGCGCGATCAATAACTCGCCACGATCGATAGCGCGACGTCCGCGCCCCCTCGCAGGCTATCGATATCCCTTCGCGGGGAATTGCCGAACAGCCGGCTATATTCCCGATTGAACTGGGTTGGGCTCGCATACCCGACGCGGAAGGCCGCCGACGCAGCGTCGAGCCGCTCAGCCAGCATCAGCCGACGTGCCTCGTTGAGCCGTATCCATTTCTGATACTGCAACGGACTCATGCCGGTGAGCTGACGGAAGTGGTGATGGAAGGTCGAACTGCTCATCTGAACCTGCGCCGCGAGATCATCGACGCGCAACGACTCGTCATAGTGAGCGCGCAACCACCGGATCGCGCGTGACACGCGATTGCACTGACTGCCGGTGGACGCAATCTGGCGTAGCCGCGCGCCCTGGTCGCTCGTCAGCAGCCGATAGTAAATTTCCCGCTCGACGTACGGTGCGAGAACGGGAATGGCGTTCGGGTCGTCCAGCAGCGCGAGTAACCGGTTCAGCGCGTCGTACAGCGGTTCGGTCATGTCGCCGACGACGAGTCCGCGGCCTGCAGGCGTATCGTCGTGATCCGGTGCGACTTGCATCATCAACTCGGCCATGACGCGGAAATCGAGCTTGAGACCCAGCCCGAGAAACGGTTTGTCGGAGCTGGCCTCGATGATCTGCGTCGAACCGGGCAGATCGAGGGACGTGATCAGAAAGCGGTCGGCGTCGTAAATATAGGCGTCTCCGCTCTGCATGACTCGCTTCGCGCCCTGAACGACGAGGCCGAAGCTCGGTTCGACCATGCATTCCATCGGCAGCGTTGGCGCTTCCCTTCGATGAAAGCTCAGGTTGGGAATGGCCGTGTCGAGGTGATCGACGCCTTCGGTCCATTTCGCGACGCGTTCCGCGAGCATCTGTCGCAGCTCGTTCTCGCGGCTGCGGCGGGTCGGACGGTGGCCTGCGTGATCGAATGTCGCGATGCCGACATCATCGTCTCGTTGGCCGGGTATGTATCGGACGGGTACCGGATGCATGTCTTCTCTACTCGGGTAATCGGATAGACAGACAGCCCGCCGACGTGCGGCGAGGCCGGCAACGCGTGCACCACCCGGAATCGTGGCGCCGCCAACTACTCGGGAGGCACGTGCCGCGACCGGCGGGCTACTTCGTTGCCTGTGATGCGCAAAGCTGCCAGCGTCGCGATTTCGTCGCCGGCGCTGCCGCGCGCTCGTCGACCGTGCGCCACCAGCGCTCACCACGATGCGGTGCGCCGAGATCGACGCGTTCGCCCATCCTCGGTGTCGACAGCTCGATGCCGCGCACGAGCGCCAACGCCGTCACACGCTCGAACGGCTCCTGCCAGCGATGCATGGCGAGATCGAACGTGCCGTTGTGGATCGGGATCAGCCAGCGTCCGCGCAAATCGATGTGCGCCTGCACGGTTTCTTCCGGCTGCATGTGCACGTACGGCCATTGCGCATCATAGGCGCCTGTTTCGATCAGCGTGACGTCGAATGGCCCGAGGCGTTCGCCGATCTCCCGGAAGCCGTCGAAATAACCCGTATCGCCGCTGAAGAACAGACGTAGGTCGTCGTCGACGATCACCCACGACGCCCACAGCGTACTGTTGCCGTCGAACAGGCTACGGCCCGAGAAGTGCTGCGCCGGCGTCGCCGTCAGCGTCAGCCCGGCCACATCGAAGCTTTGCCACCAGTCGAGCTGGCGGACCTTGTTCGCGTCGATACCCCATTCGATCAGCCGATCGCCGACGCCCAGCGTCGTCACGAACACGCCCGTGGTTGCAGCGAGCGCGAGCACCGTGTCGCGGTCGAGGTGATCGTAATGATCGTGCGACAGGATCACGCCACGCAGCGGCGGAAGATCTTCCAACGCGATCGGCGGCGCATGAAAGCGCTTGGGGCCGATGCGCCGAAACGGCGACGCGCGCTCGGCAAAGACCGGATCGGTCAGCCAGAATTCGCCGCGCAATTTCAGCAACAGCGTCGAATGGCCGAGCCGGTACAGGCTGCAATCGGGCGCCGCGTCGAGTTCCGCGCGGGTCAGCGAATCGACGGGCAACGCACCGGCGGGCACGGTATGACGCGGCTTGTTGATCAGCATGTTCCATGCGATTCTCAACGTCTTCCCCAATCCTTCCGCGGGTCGCGGGACGACATTGGCAAAGCGCTCGCCATTGTGCTGCGGCGAACTGCCGGACAGCGTCCGGCCACGTCGGGCTGCCGCGAACCCCAGGATGCGGTGAATCATAACGAGAGGCGATGCCATGTCGGTTCATCCGGAGAATAAAGTACACTAAACAGTGTAGTTTATTTTTGAGATAAGTAAACTGCCCAGTGTAAAATTTCCGAATGGACAACAGCACTCCCCCTCAGCGTCTGACCGACCGAAAGCGCGCGGCCATCGTCGACGCGGCGATCGAGGAATTTCTTGCGGCGGGCTATGATGCGACGAGCATGGATCGCATCGCTGCGCGCGCGGACGTGTCGAAGCGCACCGTCTACAACCACTTCCCGGGCAAGGAGACGCTGTTCGCCGCGATCCTGAACAAGCTGTGGGATGCGACGCGGACCGGCAACTCGCCGACCTATCGCGCCGGCGTGCCGCTGCGCGAGCAGCTGCTCGCGCTGCTCGACCGCAAATTGCGGTTGATGAACGACGAGGCGTTCATCGCGCTGGCGCGTGTCGCGATCGGCGCGGCCATCCATTCGCCGGAGCGCGCGCGCGACATGGTCGAACGCCTCGGCGAGCGCGAGGAAGACGTCACGCTCTGGGTGCGTGCGGCTGCGGCCGCCGGTCGTCTGTCGGTCGCCGATCCGGTGTTCGCCGCGCATCAATTGCATGGGGCCGTGAAGGCATTCGCGTTCTGGCCGCAGATCACGATGGGCCAGCCGCCGTTGACGGCGCAGGAACAGCAGAAAGTGGCGGAATCGGCCGCCGACATGTTCCTCGCGTACTACGCGCGACCGGACGACGGCACAGCATCGCATCGCATGCAGGACTGAATGCGCGGCCGGAAGCATCCGCAAGCGCGGGCCAACCGAAATCGTTGCAATGCGCGAAACCGGCCGATCCGGGGAAGACGCCCGAAAAATGGCGCCCACCCGTGCCGACCGGCCATCGGGCCAAACTCGACGATACCGTCGGCGCATCCGAAGCCGATTGCGAGCAACTATCCATGAAGACGCTGTTGATCGTCTATCACACGATGACCGGAGGCACGCAGCAGATGGCCGAAGCGGCTGCCGGCGCGGCTCGCGAGCAGCCCGGCGTCGACGTCAGGCTGCAGCGCGCGGTCGCGACGAGCGCGGACGACGTGCTGGCCGCCGACGCATACCTGTTCGCGACGCCGGAGAATCTTGCGGCGATGTCGGGGCTGATGAAGGATTTCTTCGATCGCTGCTACTACGCGGCGCTCGATCGCGTGAACGGCCGTCCGTATGCGGCGATGATCTGCGCGGGAAGCGACGGCCAGAACGCATTGCGCCAGATCGACCGGATCGCGACCGGATGGCGGCTGAAGAACGTCGCGCCCGGCCTGATCGTCTGCACGCATGCCCAGACGCCGGAGCGGATTCTCGCGATGAAGACGATCGACCGCGACGCGCTCGCGCGTTGCGCCGAACTGGGTGCAGGGCTTGCCGCCGGGCTGGCGCTAGGTGTTTTCTGATGACGGGTGCGGCGGCGCCGCTCCGCCGAATCGACGAAGGCAGGCTCTGCGGCCGTTCGCTCGATGCCATTCATTCCACAAACGCCGAGCCGGCCGAATGCCGGCGCGCTAGCTGCCCTTTGCCGTCGCTGGAGGCTGGTGATATTCGGGCCAAAGACGCTTCACGAGATCGCGCGATACGCCGTATGCGTAGCAACTGTCGATCTTGAGCGGCTTGCCGTCGCCGTCGCGGTAATCGAGCGACGATCGCCGCATGCCGACCATCGTTTGATAGGCCGTCGTGGCGATCGGGCCGAGCAATTCCTTCAGGTGCGTGCACGTATCGCAGGACGGGAGGCGCTTGCGAACCTCGCTGTTCCAGCCGGTGCCGATGTTCAATCCGACGAGCGCCTGCAGCGAGTCGCCGCCGCCCGGACACTGCGCATACGGATGCGAACGGATGAACGTGGATACGGCGCGCACGACCATGTCGATGTCGAAGACCAGTGTCACGCCGAGATCGTGGAGCGGCGTCAGCGCGGCGACCGTCCGCGTGCCGCCGGGTGGCGTGAAATCGCTGGTCTTGCGGTCCGCGAGGCAGGCCGTCACTTCGAACAGGCCATCGCTGCGTCGATAGCCGCGCATGTCGATCTGCCGATGGTGAATCTCCTCGCGCGTGACGTCGTCGTGCGGGGTGTCGTCTTGGGAAACCATGCATCCGCTCCATCGTGAGTAACCGGGTCTTTTCGCAGGCAACGGGATCGCGCCCGACCGATCGGGCGCGGCGAAAAGCTGCGGGGACATGCTGCCAACGAACTCGATTCGGCCATACTACGCACTTTCCGATATCTTCGTCCGCGGCGAGATCGATGCGGACGCAACGAGTCGGGAACCGATGCCGGCGCAAACGACGGTCGTGCGGGCGTGTTGCGCGACGTCGGGGGCCACGCAACACGTCGCGGATGCGGCACGACACTGTTCGTCGGTAGCCGTGCGGAAGATTGCGGACCGGGTGCGCACACAGCCCCATTTCCGGTAGCGGCCGCGAATGGCGTGACATCCGGAAACGTATCCATATAATGCGCAACACGACCGCGCGGACGCATTTTCGGCGTCGCGGATCGGGTAAATGCAGACCGGCGAGTCAACCGGCCGTCCCGCGTACCGGTATACTTCCAATCCTGTCTTGTCCGGCATCGAGGCCGGGTGCCTGAAAACAGAGTGGCGTGCACGATGCGGCCCCGTAGTATTCCGCACCGGCGGCAGGCCGGCCGCACGCATGGCGGCGACGCTTTCGTGCCCCACGGCACGGCCGCGCGAACCACACCTTATATTCCTGGTGGATTGAATTTATGGGTTTTGAACAACTTGCCGAATTGCGGGCGCAGCTCGCGGCGAAGGCCAAGCAGGAGCGCAACGCGAAGCGGCCGGCTGCGCCGACGGACGCCGGCGCGAAGCCGAAATCCGGCGACCAGCCGTCCCGCGGCGCCAAGCCGGCTGCCGGCGCGAAGGCGCAGCACCGGGCGAAGCCTGCTTCGGCGAAGCCGTCGGCGCCGGTCGATCCGGTCATCGTCGCAATCGGCAAACTGCAGCGGAAGTTTCCGCGCGCGTTCCCGAAGAATCCGGCCCCCAAAGTGCCGCTCAAGGTCGGCATCTGGGACGATCTCGCACGCGAAGCGCAGGCGGTCGGCCTCAACGAAGCCGAACTGCGCGAAGCAATGTCGACGTGGTGCCGCGGCAACCGCTACTGGTCCTGCCTCGTCGAAGACGCGGTGCGCGTCGACCTGCAGGGCAACGAAGCCGGACGCGTGACGCACGACGACGCGGCGCGTGCGCGCCGCCTGAAGGCGCGTCGCCCCGGCAAGGGCGCGGCACAATCGGCCAAGGGGGCGCCGCAGCAGCCGAAGGCCGGGCAGCAGGCCGAGGCCGCTGCCGCGCCGCAATCGGCGCCAGCCGAAGCTGAAGCGAAGGTCCAGGCCGACGCCGCGCCGCAGGTCGAACAACAAGCGGCCGGCAACGAGTAATTCGCACGACGCGCGTCGACCCTACGGTGCTTCCCCGCATGCAAGTCGCATGCAGTGCATGACACGACAGACCGACCTGCCTCGACAGAGGCAGGTCGGGACTGCCTCCTCCGCCGTAAAACCTGCCGGTACCTCATCTCCCTTACCTCCCTCGTCGAACAGACAACGCAACCGGACGACTGACGTTCATCGATCGACGTTGGTGCGCGCGACGTTTAGATTGCGAAATAATATGCATCGCTAATTATTCGGCACGTCGCCCCGTTGTTCGGGGTCGTGCTGTCGCTGCTGACCTTGCCCGCGCTGCTACCCGCGACGTGCTGGATCGCGGCCGCGCTGATGGCGCTCGGTATCTGGCTGCATGTGCGCGAACGGCACGAACACACGCATGCGCACGAGCGGCTCGAGCATCGGCATCGGCACGACGACCCTCATCAGCACGCACGCGACTTTCCGTATGACGGCGATGAACCGCACTCGCATTCGCACGTGCATCTGCCGATCACGCACAGCCACGCGCATTTTCCTGACATTCATCACCGGCATCGACAACTGACTGTGTCGTCAGCGATGGACGCTGCGCATTTCAAGGTGACCATTCATGGGAACGCACACAGCCGAACGTCGGTCCCGGCATGCGGATTGCCGTCACGTCGTCGAGGCAGATGCGGGCTTCGCGCACTGGACGCCGCTCGTCGCCGGATCGCGTTGGAGGTGCGGGACCAACTCCGACAACCGGTCTGCGCGTTTGACGAACATCCGGTCGTCGTTGCGCGAATATCGGCGGTCTGCGGGGTTCGCGAAAGCGCAATGTGGCGTCGAAGTCGCATCACGACGGGTCCCGGCTGACGATGCGACGCAACAGACATCGGCACGCACGTCGCCGCGACGACCATCACGCTCGACGAAAACAGAAACCGAAATCCTCGCAACCCGGGCATCCGGGTGCGGGCCCGGGCGGCACGCCGAGCGACGCAGCCACTTCCTGCGCAAGGAACTTCTTCCAGCGCAGATGAGCGACGTTGCGCGCGGCGAGCGCCGGGAAAAAGCGCTCGAGCATCGCGGATACGGCATCGCGCCCATCGAGCCCGAGGTCGCGCCACAAATGATCGGGGCGCAGGCATGCATGCGCGACGATCGACGCGATGCAGTCGGCATCGTCGCGGGCGACGGCAGGATTCGCGTCGGCCATCAGCCGTGCGTGCAGCGTCGCGACGAATGCCGAGTGGGCGGCCGGCAACGGTGGCGGCGCGACCGTCGGCGCGAGCGCGGCGGTATCGATCGATCGCAGATGCGGAAACTGCCGGGCCAGCAGGCCGGCGAACTGGCCGGCGGACAAGCCCAGCAGCGAGAGTTCGTTGCGACCCGCGCGTGCCGCGACGAGTGCACCGAACAACTGCGCGTCGGGCACATCGACGTTGGTCGCTGCCGATTGCAACGACTGCAACACCCGTTCATGCATGCGATCGGCCGAAGCGGTCATCGTCAGTCTCCGGGCAAGAGTCCGTTAGCACTTCTACGCGGCGCACGATGATTCGCCATCGCGTTCGTCATGCGATCATTCGACGCCGACGATCACGCTCGATGCCTTGAAGATCGCAGATGCGGCGGTGCCGCTCGCGAGGCCGAGACGATCGACGCTGTCATTGGTGACGATCGCGACGATCTCCGCACCGCCTGCGGACTTGATCACGACTTCCGAATTGACCGCGCCCTTCGCGACCGACGCGACGGTGCCCGCGACGCAGTTGCGGGCCGACACCTTGCTGCTGTCGACGTCGACCATCACGATCACCGACGACGCCTTGACGAGCGCGAACGCCTTCGTGCCGGCCGCGAGGCCCAGCGACGCGGCGCTGCCGTGGGTGATCACGGCGACGATCTCGAGGCCGTCCTGCGTGCGCAGCGTGACTTCGTCGTTGACGGCACCGGGTTTGACGGCGCCGATCTGGCCGGCGAACTGGTTGCGGGCGCTGGTTCGCATGATGACTCTCCGGGTGGATGCCGCGGCCGGGGCGGCCGCGTGGCAGATGAATGGAAATGCATCGGCCAGTGTACCGTCAAAGCGGGAGCGCAGCGCGTCGCGGCTGTTATCGCGCGAATCAGGAACCCCCACCGTCACGGCACGTTGCACGCATGCATGCGTTTCGTGCCGACGGCGATGATGCTACGGCGCCGACGCGCCGGTCGCGGGTGCCGCGGCGGCGGCGGCGGCGGCGGCGCCGGCGTCCGCTGCGGCCGTTGCGTCATCGCTGTCCCAACCGCCGCCGAGTGCGAGGAAGAGCCGCACCTGGTCGGCCGCGACCTGGCCTTCGGCCGCCGCGACCTGCGCTTGCACGCTCGTCAGCGTGCGTGTCGCGTCGAGATCGGAGAGGAACGATTCGCGGCCAGCCGCATAGAGGCGATGCGTTTCGGCAGCGGAATTGCGGGCCGATTCGTAGGCGGTGCGCAGCGCATCCGCGCGCTGCACGTCGGCCGCATAGGTCGCGAGGCTCGACTGCGTTTCGCGCAGCGCATTCAGCACGACGCCGTCGAAGTGCGCGAGTGCGCCGCCCGTCGCGGCCTCGGCTTCGCGCACGCGCGCACGCTGGCCGTTGACGGGGAACGACCAACTGATCAGCGGGCCGAACGACCACCGATTCGTGGTGGACGAAAACAGATCGGCGGCGACGCCGACCGAGCCGGCTGACGCACCGATGCTGACCGACGGGTACAGCGCGGCGGTCGCCACGCCGATCCGCGCGGTCGCTGCGGCGAGCTGCCGCTCGGCTTCGCGTACGTCGGGACGGCGGCGCAGCAGCGCGGCGCCGTCGCCGATCGGAATCGGCTGACGCAGCTTCGGCAGGCGTTCGCATTCGGCGGCGGCTTTCGGCAGGTCGGCCGGCGCGCGCGCGAGCAGCGCGGCGAGCTGGTACTGCGCGATCTTGCGGCGGCCTTCGAAGCGCGGAATGTCGGCGGAGAGCGTGCGCACCTGCGTCACGCCGCGCGTCACGTCGGTCTGGTTGCCGCGCCCGGCGTCGCGCAGCCGCTGCGACAGCGCGACGCGTTGTTTCTGCAGCGCGAGCGACTGCTTCGCGATCGCGAGTTCGTCGCCGGCCGAGCATCCCTCGACGTACGCGCGCACGACGTCGGCGACGACCGTGATGCGCGCCAGGTCGCCGGCCGCCTTGACGGCCTCGCTGTCCGCGCGTGCGGCTTCGACGCCGCGCCGCAGCTTGCCGAACAGGTCGAGTTCGTACGACACGTTGATGCCGACCGCGCCTTCGTTGACGACCGGCAGCTTGTTTTCGAGCAGGTATTGCTCGGCCGATTCCTGCGCACGCTGCACGGCCGCTTCCGCGCGGCCCGAGAAGCCGCCCTGTTCGTTGGCGACCACCAACGCCGCGCGCGAGCGGGCGAGGTTCGCCGCGGCGACGCGCAGGTCGGTGTTCGATTTCAGCGCATCGCGCACGAGCCCGTCGAGTACCGGGTCGTCGTACAGTTGCCACCAGTTGCCGGGCACCGCGTCGCGCGACACCAGCGCACCGTTCGCGTCGTCGAGCGCATGGTTCGCGAGCGGCGCATTGACGTACGCCTGTTGCGGCAGCTTGTAGTCGGGGCCGACCGACTTGCACGCGCCGAGTGCGAGCGCAAGCGGGGCGAGCGTCGCCGCGACGCGCAGACGGTGCCGCTTCATTGCGATGCTCCCACGGCGCTCGCGGCCGTACCGGATGCGGTCGAGGACGCACCCGCGGCGCTGGCGGCAACCGGTTTCGCGTTGTCGTCGCGGCGCGCTTCGGCGCCGCGCATCGACACGGTCGCGGTGCGGCCCGCGATCATCCGGAAATCGTCCGGCACCTCGTCGAGTACGACCCGCACCGGCACGCGCTGCGCGAGCCGCACCCAGCTGAACGCCGGGTTCACGTTCGGCAGCAGGTTCGCGCCTTGCGTGCGGTCGCGATCCTCGATCGCGGCGACGATGCTCTGCACGTGACCGCGCAGCGCATGCGGCTCGCCCATCACGATGATGTCGACCGGCTGGCCGATATGAATGCCGCGCAGCTTGGTTTCCTCGAAGTAGCCGTCGACGCGGAACGAGTTGCGGTCGACGACCGACAGCACCGCGCGGCCGGCCGGCACGTATTCGCCGACGCGGGGCGCGCGGTCGTTCAGGTAGCCGTCCACGGGACTGACGATCGTCGTGCGCTGCAGGTTCAGCTTCGCGGTGTCGAGCGACACCTGCGCATCGGCGACGCTGGCCTCGCCTTGCTCGACCCGCGTGCGGCTTTCCTCGACCTGTTCGCTCGCGACCAGGTTGCCGAGCTGCAGGTTGCGCCCGTATTCGCGCTTCGCCTGCGCGAGCGTCGCGCGGCGCTGCGCGAGGGTTGCTTCGGCGAGCCGCTCCGCGAGCGCGTAGCGCGCCTGGTCGATCACGAACAGCACCTGGCCGCGCTTGACGGCCTGGTTGTCGGCGACCTGCACCGACGTGATGAGGCCCGACACGTCCGGTGCGACCTGGATCACGTCGGCGCGCACGTGCCCGTCGCGCGTCCACGGCGAGAACATGTAGTAGTTGATGATGCGCCACAGCACGAGGCCGGCCACGACGACGACGATCAGGGTGAGCAGGACTTGCCCTGCCGAGAGCCAGGTTTTTTTCACGTTAGGTAGCCACGAGTTGGTGGGACACGATCACGACGGCGGCCAGCACGAACACGTAGATGCCGAGGTCGAAGATCGAACGGTGCCAGACGAGGCGGTAGAAGCCGACGCGCTCGAGCACCGCGCGCACGACGATGTTGATCAGGTAAGCGATCAGCATCAGCACGAGCGGGGCCGGCACGAACACGCCGAAGATATCGATTTCGCCGATCATGGTCGCGGTCGGAAGGACAGAGTGGAAAGCCGGCTCATGCGCGCGCTCCGTCCGGGGCCTGCGGCGCTTGCGCGGCCGCGGCCGGATACAGCGACAGGCGCAGGCCGACGAGCGCGTGCAGCGTGTCGCGCAGCCGGCGGTGCGTGGCTGGCGCCGCGGGTGCGGGCGCGCCGTCGGCCGGCGCGGCGCCCGGCAGGGTGCGGCCGGCCACGCGCTGCAGCGCGTCGTCGATCGTCGCGAGCAGCGCGGGCGGCGCGGGCTGGCGCGCGTTCGCGGCCGCGCAGCGCGTGTAGTGATCGGTGACGCCGGCCAGCACGCGATCGATCGCGTCGGGCACGTCGCCCGACAGCCGGCGGCGCGAGCGGCGCAAGTCGAGCGCATTCAACGCGATGCGCAGATCGCGGAAGCTCTCGATAGACGGATGGCGATGGTCGTCGGACGCGCCGAGGCGCGGCAGCAGTTGCGTGACGCGGTCGAGCATCCGCGATGCGTGGTTGCGCTGATCGTCGAGCGGCTGCGTCGACGCGGAGCGCGCGACGTCCTCCCAGCCCGAGCGCAGCAGGCGCCGCACCGCGAGTTCCGCGCCGAACGGGCGCGTCGCACGCGTCCAGACGTAGGCGAACAGCAGCCCGGCGACACCCGCGAGGTTGCTGTTCAGGAACACGAAGAAATCGGCTTCGTACGCGCTCTGGATGCTGATGAAGGTGGCCGTGTTCACGGCGACGAGCATCGTCACCATATTGAACTGCGGGCGTGGCAGCAGCGTGCCGATCAGGATGAACGGGCCCGCGAACATCAGCACGAGCATCGCGAAATCGTGCACGTGCGGCAGCACGACGAACAGATACAGGCCCGCGAACACGACGCTCGCGGCGGTCGACAGGAAGAACTTGAACACCAGCGGCGCCGGCTCGTCGAGCGCGGCGAAGAAGCTGCACGACACGGCCACGAGCGTGACGGCGGCCGCGCCGTCGTGCCAGCCGGACGAAATCCACAGCCAGCACGCGAACACGATCGCGAACACGACGGTCAGCGTCGAGAACAGCATCATCCCGCGATCGAAGAAGCGCTCGGTGCCGCCGAGCCGCCAGTGCCGGTAGCGCGGCTGCCACACGCCCGACTCGTTCGCGATCAGCGCGCGCAGCGAGCGGCAGTCCTGCCAGATGTCGATGACCTGGCGCAGCCGCCACAGCGCATTCGACAGCAGCGCGCCGTCCCAGCTCGCCAGCGCGCTGTCGGGCGGCTGCAGCGCGGCGATGCGCTCGCGCAGGTCGTCCGCGACCGGATCGTGCGCCATGTCGCCGTCGGAGCCGGTCTTGACGGCCGGCAGCGGCGCGTCGAACCACTTCGCGGCGTCGGCCAGCAGCGCGTCGAGCGCGGGCGGGCGCACGTGCAGGTCGCGCATCAGCGCGATCAAGGGATCGGCGAGCGACGACATCAGCGGCAGGAACAGCTGCATCCGGCCCGCGAGCGCCTGCGCGCGCGCGAGCACACGCGGATGCGCATGGTCGTAGCCCAGCTGGCTCAGCAGGAATTCGAGGCCGGTGATCGTCGCGGCGAGCCGCTGCCGGCACGCGGACAGCGCCTTGCCGGCCAGGTGCCCGGACAGCGTTTCGCGGCCGTAGAACGCGGCGTCCTTGAACCATGCGTCGGTGCGCTCGATCAGCGTCGGCGCGAGCCGGTTCGGGAACACGGTGCTGCCGACCACGCTCGCGCACACGATGCCGAGCACGATTTCCTCGGTGCGCGCGATTGCGACGTCGAACACCGTGGACGGATCGGTGACGGTCGGCAGCGCGATCAGCGGCATCGTATAGCCGGCGAGCATGAAGACGTAGCTGCGCGCGGTGCGGTCGGAGATCGCGAGGTACAGCAGCGTGCCGCACCAGGTCGCGACGATGATGCTGAACAGGAGCGGCGTCTCGACGAACGGCGGCACGAAGAAGATCGCGGCGGCCGCGCCGAGCGCGGTGCCGAGCGCGCGGTACAGCGCCTTCGAGCGCGTCGCGCCGACGAACGGGTTCGACACGATGTAGACGCTCGCCATCGCCCAATACGGGCGCGGCAGCTGGAAATACAGGCCGAGGTACAGCGCCAGCATCGACGCGGCGAACGTCTTGCCCGAAAACAGCCAGTCGCGAAGGCTCGGATAGGTCATGACGCGGAATCGACGGGGCGGGACGGGTGCGACGCCGAAGGATGCAGATCGGCCGCGTTGAACGCGTTCAGCACGCGCAGCGTCGCTTCGAGATCGGCGCGCGACACGCCCTTGAGCACCTGTGCGCGCAGCGCGCGCAGGTCTTCCTCCATCTTCGCGGTGATTGCGCGGCCGGCGGCCGTCAGCGAGATCGTCTTCGCTCGACGATCGTGCGGATCCTCGTCGCGGCGGGCGAGGCCGGCCGCGCACAGCTGGTCGAGCAGGCGCACGAGCGACGGCCCTTCGATGCCGACGTGCTCGGCGAGCGTGCCTTGCCGCACGCCTTCGCCGAGGCGGCCGGCGATCAGCAGCGGCGTCGCGCACGCCTCGGATACGTTGTACGCGGTCAGCACGCCGTCGCTGGTGCGGCGCCACTTGCGCGCGGTGAGCACGAGCAGGCTGCTGACGGCGAGGCGGAGGTCGTGCAGATTGGTCATGGGCGAGATGATAGGGGCAAAAACATTCGATAGCAAACTATCGTTTTTCGTCACCCGGATGACACGTCGTATGCGGCACGGCCGACCCGTCTGAAGCAATTTAGGCGGCGTGCCGGCCGGGGGCAAGCCGTAAGGCTGGCGACCCCGAACCGCCCACGTCCCGCGCGGCGACTATATTGAATAGTCAGACGAGAACCGCCCGGAAGCACGACGCACGGCCGCGTCAAGCAAATACGAAGTCCCGGTTCGGGAAAGCCGACTTCACGAACCCGCGCGCGGCGTGCATATTGGGGCCATTGCAAGCGCACCGGAGGCTCCGCCCGTGTCGACCTCATCCTCGCAGCCCGCCACGTCCGCATCGCTCGACGCGTGGCTCGGCAAGACCGAAACGCTCGGCGACGACATCACCGCGTTCCCGCTGAACGCGCTGGCCGCCACGCTCGATCGCCCGTCGCCCGGCGACGTCGTGCCGCCGCTGTGGCACTGGCTCTACTTCCTGCCGATCGCGCCGCTGGCCGAGGTCGGCCCGGACGGTCACCCGAAGCGCGGCGGCTTCCTGCCGCCGGTGCCGCTGCCACGCCGCATGTGGGCCGGCGGCCGGCTGACGTTCCATGCGCCGCTGCGTGCGGGGCAGCGCGCGACGCGCGAATCGACGATCGCGAACATCGAGGACAAGACGGGCCGCAGCGGCCGGCTCGTGTTCGTGACGGTGCAGCACCGGATCGAATCCGGCGGCGCGCTGTGCGTCGAGGAAGAGCACGACATCGTCTATCGCGACGCGCCGCACGCAAGTGCGCCTGCGCCGAAGCTGGTCGCGCCGCCCGTGGGCGAGACGTGGTCGCGCACGGTCACGGCCGACGCGGTGATGCTGTTCCGCTATTCGGCGCTGACCTTCAACGGCCATCGCATTCACTACGACCGCCGCTACGTGACGCAGGAAGAGGGTTATCCGGGGCTCGTCGTGCACGGCCCGCTGATCGCGACGCTGCTCGTCGATCTCGTGCACCGCGAACGGCCGGACGCGACGCTCGCGAGCTTCGCGTTCCGCGCGGTGCGCCCGACCTTCGATTCGGAGCCGTTCACGCTGTGCGGCAAGCCGTCGGACGACGGCCGCACGATCGAGCTGTGGGCGAAAGATCGCGACGGCTGGCTGACGATGCAGGCCACGGCGACCCTCGTATGACGCGCTTGCTGCCTTTCCTTCCTTCATCGACGACGGACATGCAGACGACGCAACACGACCCGTGCCAGAACATCCGCGAAGCGGTGCGCGACCTGTGCAGCCCGTTTCCCGGCGAGTATTTCCGCCGGATCGACGACGCGCGCGGCTATCCCGACGCCGAGGTCGAGCGGCTCCTTGCCGACGCGCGGCAGGTCGCGTCGTGCGACGCGATCGGCACGCTGTTTCCGGAGGCTTCGGCATGACGTCCGCGTCTGCCCGTTCGTGGCTGTTCGTTCCCGGCAATCGTCCGGAACGCTTCGAGAAGGCGCGGGCGGCCGGCGCCGACGCGGTGATCGTCGATCTCGAGGATGCGGTGCCGCCGGACGGCAAGCCGGCGGCGCGCGACGCGGTCGTCGCGCAACTCGATGCCGCGCGGCCCGTGTGGGTGCGCGTGAATGCAGCCGACACCGCATGGTTCGCCGACGACATCGCGGTGATCGCCGCGCATCCGGGCGTGGCCGGCGTGATGCTGCCGAAGTGCGACACGCGTGCGCAGGTGGACGCGGTGCTCGCTCACGCGCATCGTGCGCTCGAACTGCTGCCGATCGTCGAGACGGCGGCCGGCATCGCGGGGCTCGATCAGGTGTGTGCCGCGCCGCGCGTCGTGCGCGTGGCGTTCGGCACGCTCGATTTCCAGGTCGATCTCGGGATCGACGGCGACGGCGAAGCGCTGAACGCGTTCCGCTCGCGGATCGTGCTCGCGTCGCGGCTGGCGGGGATCGCGCCGCCGGTCGACGGCGTGTCGACGTTCATCGACGATCCCGTCGCGATTGAACGGCATGCGCGCGACGCGCGGCGGTTCGGTTTCGGCGGGAAACTGTGCATTCACCCGAAGCAGCTCGACGCGGTGCACCGCGCCTATGCGTGGACCGACGCGGAACAGGCGTGGGCGCGGCGCGTGCTCGATGCCGTCGAGGCGAGCGGCGGCGCGGCGGTCGCGCTCGACGGCAGGATGATCGACACGCCGGTGATCCTGAAGGCGCGGCGCATTCTGGCCCATTCTGCGCGGGTAGGCAGCCCGCGAGATTCGTCCGAACAATAAAAGGCCGGCCCGTCCCCTTGCCGGGCACGCCGATTGCACCGCCCGATTCGACCCGCAAGTCCTGCTTTCGCGCGCGATTGCACTAGGACAATATTTTCGGGGTGGCTTTCTGAGCGACCATGCGCAAGCCACGACGGAGACATCGAGATGGGACGGACCGAGGTATCGGCAGGCTGGCGCGACGCGATCGGCGCGGTGCACGGCATCGAGTCGAAATACAAGCGGCTCGTGAAGGCGATCGCCAGCGACATCGAAAACGGCGCGCTTGCGCCGGGCGCGCGGCTCGCGCCGCAGCGCGACGTCGCGTCGAGCCTCGGCGTCAGCGTGCAGACCGTCACCAACGCATACAAGGAGTTGGAGCGCCAGGGGCTGATCCGCTGCGAGGTCGGCCGCGGCAGCTTCGTGGCCGCGCGCGTGACCGAATCGATGTCGAACTACATCCTCGATACGACCGAGCGCGAACTGGTCGACTTCTCGATCGCCCGCATCGTGCACACGCCGGAGCACGATGCCGCGTGGCGAAGCGTGTGCGCGGCGCTGGCCGGCACCGACGATCAGCCGTGGATCCGCTCGTTCCGGCCGATCGCCGGCCTCGACGCGCATCGCGACGCCGGCGCCGCGTGGCTCGCGTCGCTGAACATGCCGGTGCATCGCGAATCGCTGCTGGTCACGAACGGCGCGGCGCACGGGATCTTTCTCGCGCTCGCGTCGATCGTCGGGCCGGGCGATACCGTGTTGTGCGAGAGCCTGACCGATCACGGCGTGATCGGCTCCGCGAACGTGCTCGGGTTTACGCTGAAAGGGCTCGAGATGGACGAGCACGGCATTCGTCCCGAACATTTCGAGGAGATGTGCGACGGCGAGCGGATCAGCGCGCTCGTATGTACGCCGACCCTCAATAACCCGACCGTGTCGCTGATGACCGAGTCGCGGCGCCGGTCGATCGCGCGCATCGCGACGCGCTACGGCGTGTACGTGATCGAGGACGACGTGTACGGCCCGCTCCCGGAGAAGACGGGCACGCCGATCGCCAGCCTGATTCCGGAACTCGGCTTCTACTGCACGAGCATGACGAAATCGGTGCTGACCGGGTTGCGCACCGGCTATCTCGCGATGCCGCGGCGGCTCGCGTTGCGCGTCGAGAGCGTGCTGCGCGTGAGCAGCTGGATGGCGACGTCGCCGATCGCGGAAATCGCGACGCGCTGGATCGCCGACGGCACCGCGCGGCGGCTCGTCGAACTGCAGCGCCAGCGGCTCGCGGTACGCCAGGAGATGGTGAAGGCCGCGCTCGGGCCGTATGTGCTCGGTGCGCACCCGAATGCGCTTTCGGCTTGGCTGCGCGTGCCCGACTACTGGCAGGCCGAGCGGCTCGTCCGCGAATTGCGCACCCGCAAGATCGCGGTGACGTCGCCCGATCCGTTTCTCGTCGGCGGCACGGAGCGGCCGAACGCGGTGCGCGTCTGCATCGGCGCCGAAACGTCCGATGCCGCATGCAACGCGGCGCTCGAGACCATCGCGGGCGTGTTCGAACAGTATCCACACCTGAACGATTTCCACTGAACCGGCGGCGCTGCCGCGACGTCGCGCGCAATGTATCAGGACATTCGAAAGCGCGATTTGGAACATTAGACTGGATCGCATCACATTCGTCGCGAGGCGTGCGTTCCATGTCCTTCCTGTCGCTGTCCGACGTCTACCGTGCGCGCCGCCGCCTCGCCGGGCGCGCCGACGGTACGCCGCTCGTCGCGTCCGCCGCGCTGTCCGCGCGCGTTGGCGCGCCCGTCCACCTGAAGCTCGAAACGCTGCAGCCGACCGGCAGCTTCAAGCTGCGCGGCGCAACCAACGCGCTCGCGGAACTCGCGGCGCAGGGCGTGACGCGCGTGGTCACCGCGTCGACCGGCAACCACGGCCGCGCGGTCGCGCATGCGGCACGCGCGCTCGGCATCGACGCGGCCGTCTGCATGTCGTCGCTGGTGCCGGCCAACAAGGTCGACGCAGTCGCGGCGCTCGGCGCGCGCGTGGTGATCGCGGGCGACAGCCAGGACGACGCGCAGGTCGAAGCGCGGCGCCTCGCGCGAGACGAAGGCCATGCGTACGTGCCGCCGTTCGACGATCCGCGCATCATCGCGGGCCAGGCGACGATCGGCGTCGAGATACTCGAGGCGCTGCCCGATACGGCGACGCTCGTCGTGCCGCTGTCGGGCGGCGGCCTGTTCAGCGGCGTCGCGTTTGCCGCGAAGGCGATCCGGCCGCCGATCGAGGTGATCGGCGTATCGATGGTGCGCGGCGCCGCGATGCACGCGAGCCTCGCGGCCGGCCGCCCGGTCGACGTCGACGAGCAGCCCACGCTGGCCGATTCGCTCGGCGGCGGCATCGGCCTCGACAACCGCTACACGTTCGACATGACGCGCGCGTTGGCCGACGACGTCGTGCTGCTCGACGAGCCGTCCATCGCACGCGGCATCGCGCATGCGTATCGGGAAGAGCGGCTCGTCGTCGAAGGCGCCGGCGCGGTCGGCCTCGCCGCGTTGCTGGACGAGCGGATCGTGCGCCGCGACCGCAACGGCTCGATCGTGGTCGTCGTGAGCGGCGCGAACATCGACATGGCCGTGCATCGCCGGCTCGTTTCGGAGAACTGACATGGCCCATCCCGTCACGTTGCTCGGTCAGGCGCAACTGCGTGCGCTGGTGCCGCTCGATCTCGCCGCGATCGACCAGGTCGAGGCCGCGTTCGCGTCGCTCGCGACCGACGCGGTCGTGATGCCGCCGATCCTGAATCTCGCGCTGCCGGAGCGCCACGCTGAAGTGGACGTGAAGACGGCGTACCTGCCGCGCTTCGACAGCTTCGCGATCAAGGTCAGCCCGGGCTTTTTCGACAACCCGTCGCTCGGGCTGCCGAGCCTGAACGGGCTGATGCTCGTGCTGTCCGCGCGCACCGGCCTGACCGAGGCCGTCCTGCTCGACAACGGCTACCTGACGGCCGTACGCACCGCGGCGGCCGGCGCGGTGGCCGCGCGCCGGCTCGCGCGGGCCGATGCGCACCGCGCGGCGATCGTCGGCGCGGGCGAGCAGGCGCGGTTGCAGCTCGCCGCGCTGAGGCTCGTGCGCGACATCACGCACGTGACGGTGTGGGCGCGCGATACCGCGCGGGCCACGGCATTCGCGGCCGACGTGCGCGCGACGCACGGCATCGACGCGACGGTCGCGCGCTCGGTGCGTGCGGCGCTGGCCGACGCGGACATCGCGGTGACGACCACGCCGAGCCGCGCGCCGCTCGTGCACGCGGAAGACCTGCATCCCGGGCTGCACGTGACGGCGATGGGTTCGGACGCCGATTACAAGACCGAACTCGCGCCGTCGGTGTTCGGCGCCGCACGCTATTTCTGCGACCGGCAGCAGCAGACCCGCGTGGCCGGCGAACTCGCGCACGCGATCGCGGCCGGGGCCGTTGCAGCCGACGCCGTGTTTCCCGAACTCGGCGAAGTGATTACCGGCCGCCGCGACGGCCGCACGCATCGCGACGACATCACGATCTGCGACCTGACCGGCACCGGCGCGCAGGACACTGCGATCGCCGTGCTCGCGCTGCAACGCGCCCGCGCGGCGGAAGCGGGCACGATTTTTCACAACGACCTCACGACTTGAGAGGAGACAGATGTCCGCAGTCATCGAAACCCAGAACGCCGCGCCGCGTCTCGCGTTCGCGCGCAGCGAATATGCCGCGCGCATCGCGAAGACGCGCGCGGCGATGGAGCGGGCCGGCATCGACCTGCTGATCGTCACCGACCCCACCAACATGAGCTGGCTGACCGGCTACGACGGCTGGTCGTTCTACGTGCACCAGTGCGTGCTGCTGGCGCTGGACGGCGAACCCGTGTGGTTCGGCCGCGGCCAGGACGCGAACGGCGCGAAGCGCACCGCGTTCATGGCGCATGAGAATATCGTCGGCTATCCCGATCATTACGTGCAGTCGACCGCGCGCCACCCGATGGATTACCTGTCGACCGAGGTGATCGCGGCGCGCGGCTGGAGCACGCTGCGCATCGGCGTCGAGCTCGACAACTACTACTTCAGCGCGGCGGCGTACGCGTCGCTGCAGCAGCATCTGCCGGCCGCGCGCTGGCTCGATGCGACCGCACTCGTCAACTGGCAGCGCGCGGTGAAGTCGCCGCGCGAGATCGAGTACATGCGCGTGGCCGCGCGCATCGTCGAGCGGATGCATGCGCACATCGTCGAGACGATCGAGCCGGGCATGAAGAAAAGCGACCTGGTCGCGCAGATCTATGCGACCGGCATCGGCGGCGCGGACGGCTTCGGCGGCGATTATCCGGCGATCGTCCCGCTGCTGCCGACCGGCGCGGACGCGGCCGCGCCGCACCTGACCTGGGACGACTCGACGTTCTCGCGCGGCGCCGGCACGTTCTTCGAGATTGCCGGCTGCTACCGCCGCTATCACTGCCCGCTGTCGCGCACCGTCTATCTCGGCAAGCCGCCCGCGCACTTCATCGACGGCGAGCGCGCGGTGGTCGAGGGCATCGAAGCGGGACTCGCGGCCGCGAAGCCGGGCAACGTGTGCGAGGACATCGCGAACGCATTCTTCGCGGTGCTGCGCCGCGCGGGCATCGAGAAGGACAGCCGCTGCGGCTATCCGATCGGCGCGAGCTATCCGCCCGACTGGGGCGAGCGCACGATGAGCCTGCGTCCGGGCGACCGTACGGTGCTCGAACCCGGCATGACGTTCCATTTCATGCCCGGGCTGTGGCTCGACGACTGGGGGCTGGAGATCACGGAAAGCATCCTGATCACCGAGACCGGCGTCGAGACGTTCTGCAACGTGCCGCGCAAGCTGTTCGTGAAGGAGTAGGCGATGCGTGCTTCCCCGATTACACCGACCGTCGATTTCGACGCGGACGGCGAACAGCACGGCTTCCTGAAGCTGCCTTACTCGCGCGACGATTCCGCGTGGGGGGCGATCATGATTCCGGTGACCGTCGTGAAACGCGGCGACGGGCCGACGGTGCTGCTGACCGGCGGCAATCACGGCGACGAATACGAAGGACCGGTCGCGCTGTCGAAGCTCGCCGGCTCGCTGAAGGCGGCCGACGTGACGGGCCGCGTGATCGTCGTGCCGTTCATGAACTACCCGGCGTTCCGCGCCGGTTGCCGCACGTCGCCGATCGATGCCGGCAACCTGAACCGCAGCTTCCCGGGCCGGCCGGACGGCACCGTGACCGAGAAGATCGCCGATTACTTCCAGCGTCACCTGCTGCCGCTCGCGACGCACGTGCTGGACATTCACGCGGGCGGCCGCACGCTCGACTTCGTGCCGTTCGCGGCGATTCACGTACTGAAAGACCGCGACCAGGAAGCGCGTTGCGAGCGTGCGATGCGCGCGTTCGGCGCGCCGTATTCGATGCGCATGCTGGAACTCGACAGCGTCGGCCTGTACGACAGCGCGGCGGAGGAAGCCGGCAAGGTGTTCGTGTCGACCGAGCTGGGCGGCGGCGGCACGTCGACGGCGGCGAGCGTCGCGATCGCGGAGCGTGGCGTGCGCGGCTTTCTCGCGCATGCCGGCGTGCTCGCGCGGCGCGAAGGCGCGCGCGCCGGCGCGGGCGGCGCGCCGCGCACGACGACGCTGCTCGACATGCCGGACGGCGCCTGCTACACGACCAGCGAGCATCGCGGCCTGCTCGAGATGTGCGTCGATCTGGGCAGCGAGGTCGAGGCCGGCGACGTGCTCGCGCGCGTGCACGACATCGACCGCACGGGCGTCACGCCGGTCGAATACGTCGCACGGCGGCGCGGGCTGCTCGCCGCGCGGCATTTTCCGGGCATCGTGCAGACGGGCGACACGATCGCGGTGGTGGCCGACATCGTCGAGCGCAACATCCCGGTGGCGACCTGAGGCGACGCATAACGTGATCAAGCTCGACCGATACGACCTCGCGATCCTGCGCCTGCTCGAGCGCGACGGGCGCATCACGAAGTCGAAGCTCGCCGAGGCCGTGAACCTGTCGATTTCGCCGGCGTGGGAGCGCGTGCGCAAGCTCGAGGAAAGCGGCGTGATCCGCGGCTATCGCGCGGACGTCGACTGGATCGGCGCGTTCTCCGGCAGCCGCATCGTGGTCGAGGTGACGCTGTCGCGGCACACGGCACCCGACATGCGGCGCTTCGAGGATCGCGTGGCCGCGGCGCCCGAGGTCGCGCAGTGCTATGCGACGGGCGGCGGCGTCGACTACGTGCTGCACGTGGTCGCGCGCGACATCGACCATTACCAGCGCTTCATCGATGCGTTGCTGATGGAAGACCTCGGCATCGAGCGCTACTTCACGTACATCGTGACGAAGGTGGTGAAGTGCGGATCCGGCGGCGCGCCGGACTGGCTGTGAAAGTTCGCGCCGACGCGCGGCAATACGGAAAAAACCGGCATTTCCGGCGGTGCAAACCGAAATTTCCGCATGCGCGGGCGCGACACAATGAAGTCCGTGCCCACCAACGAGGAGACGCAGCATGCTGCCCGGACACCCCGTTCTGTTCAAGTCGACCTGTTACGTCGACGGTCGCTGGATCCACAGCGACAGTGCCGCGACGGTCGCCGTCGTCAACCCCGCCGACCAGGCGGTGATCGGCCACGTGCCGATGCTCGAACGCGCGCAGATCGTCGCGGCCGTCGACGCCGCGCAGCGCGCGTACGGAAGCTGGCGCTGGACGCCGCAAGCGGTGCGCAGCGCGGCATTGCTGCGCTGGCACGCGCTGATCCTGCGTCACGTCGACGATCTGGCCGCGCTGCTGTCGCTGGAACAGGGCAAGCCGCTGGCCGAAGCGCGCGGCGAGATCCGCTATGCGGCGAGCTTCGTCGAATGGTTCGCGAACGAGGCGAAGCGTGTCGCCGGCCGCACGATTCCGACTCACATCGACGGCGCGCATCTCGGCACCGTGATGGAGCCGGTCGGCGTCGCGGCGCTGATCACGCCGTGGAATTTCCCGGCCGCGATGATCACGCGCAAGGCGGCGGCCGCGATCGCGGTCGGTTGCACCGTGGTCGTGAAGCCCGCGCACGAAACGCCGTTCTCGGCGTTCGCGCTCGCGCAGCTCGCCGACGAGGCAGGCTTCCCGGCCGGCGTGTTCAACGTGGTGCTCGGCGAGCCGCAGATGGCGATGGAAACGCTGGTCGGCGACGCACGCGTGCGTGCGGTGAGCTTCACCGGCTCGACGCGCGTCGGACGGCTCGTGACCGAAACCGCCGCGAAGGCCGGCATCCGCAAGATCGCGCTCGAACTGGGCGGCAATGCGCCGTTCATCGTGACCGAGGATGCGGATGTCGATGAGGCGGTGCGGATCGCCGTCGGCGCGAAGTTCCAGACGTCCGGCCAGGACTGTTGCGCGGCAAACCGGATACTCGTCGCGCGCCCGCTGTACGACGCGTTCGTCGAACGGTATGCGAATGCGGTGCGCGCGCTGAAGACGGGGCCGGCGTTCGAGCAGGGCGTGGACGTCGGTCCGCTGATGCATCAGGCCGCGTTCGACGCGACGGTGGCGCGCGTCGACGATGCGCGGGCACGCGGCGCGCGCATCGTCGCGGGCGGCCGACCGCATGCGCTCGGCGGCTGGTTCTACGAGCCGACCGTGATCGCGGATGCCGCGCCCGGCATGCGCGTGGTCGACGAGGAAAACTTCGCGCCGATCTCGGCCGTCAGCGCGTTCGACACGCTCGACGAAGCCGTCGAAACGGCCAACGACACCGAGTACGGCCTCGCCGCCTACGTATGCGCGACGCGCATCGACACGATCTTCCAGCTCGTGCGGCGGCTCGATTTCGCGATGGTGTCGGTCAACGGCGTGAAATTCACCGGCGCGCCGATTCCGTTCGGCGGGATGAAGGCGTCGGGCCTCGGGCGCGAAGGCGGCACCGAGGGCTTCGAGCCGTTCACCGACACCAAGTACTTCTGCCTCGGCAATCTCGGCCTGCCGGTTGCGGCGACGGCCTGACCCATTCAAAGGAGCACATCATGCAAAAATCGATCGACGCACTGCTGCGCGAGGACCGCGCCCACTTCATGCACCCGTCGACGCACGCATACGATCACGAGACCGGCGCGCTGCCGGGCAAGGTCGTGCGCGGCGGCGAAGGCATCCGCATCGAGGATCACCAGGGCAAGCGCTATATCGACGCGTTCGCCGGCCTTTACTGCGTGAACATCGGCTACGGCCGCACCGAAGTCGCCGACGCGATGTATGAACAGGCGAAGCAGCTCGCGTATTACCACACGTACGTCGGCCACGCGTCGGACGCGATCATCGAGCTGTCGTCGCGCATCATCGACTGGTCGCCGGCGGGGATGAAGAAGGTCTACTACGGGATGTCGGGTTCCGACGCGAACGAGACGCAGGTCAAGCTCGTCTGGTACTACAACAACGTGCTCGGCCGCCCGAACAAGAAGAAGATCATCTCGCGCGAGCGCGGCTATCACGGCTCGGGCATCGTGACGGGCAGCCTCACGGGCCTGCCGAGCTTCCACCAGCATTTCGATCTGCCGATCGACCGCGTGAAGCATACGGTGTGTCCGCACTGGTATCGCAAGGCGCCGGCCGGCATGAACGAAGCGCAGTTCGTCGCGTACTGCGTCGACGAACTCGAGAAGCTGATCGCCCGCGAAGGCGCCGATACGATCGCCGCCTTCATCGCGGAGCCGGTGATGGGCACGGGCGGCATCATCGAGCCGCCGGCCGGCTACTGGCCCGCGATCCAGGCCGTGCTGCGCAGGCACGACATCCTGCTGATCTCCGATGAAGTCGTTTGCGGGTTCGGGCGTCTCGGCTCGAAGATGGGCGCGCAGCACTTCGGGATCGCGCCCGATCTAATCACGGTCGCGAAGGGCCTGACGAGCGCCTATGCGCCGCTGTCGGGCGTGATCGTCGGCGAGAAGGTGTGGGACGTGATCGCGCGCGGCTCGCAGGAGCACGGGCCGATGGGGCACGGCTGGACGTATTCGGGCCATCCGGTATGCGCGGCCGCCGCGCTCGCGAACCTCGCGATCCTGGAGCGCGAGAACCTGGTCGGCAACGCAGCCGACGTCGGCGGCTACTTCGGCGCGAAGCTGCGCGACGCGTTCGGCGCGCATCCGCTCGTCGGCGAGGTACGCAGCGTCGGCATGCTGGCCGCGCTCGAGTTCATGGCCGACAAGGACGCACGCACGCCGTTCGATCCCGCGCTGAAGATCGGCGCGCAGGTGTCGGCGGCCGCGCTGCAGCGTGGCGTGATCGCGCGTGCGATGCCGCACGGCGACATTCTCGGTTTTGCGCCGCCGCTCGTGATGACGCGGGCAGAGGCCGACGAGATCGTCGCGATCGTCAAGGATGCAGTGGACGAGGTTGCCGAGCGGAACCTGTCGGCCGTCGCGTGATGTTCGAGCGGTCCTGATGCGCGCTTCGGCGCGCGATGCAACGCCGCCGCATGCAAGTGCGGCGGCGTTTTTTCTTGCCGATACGGTCTGGAAAAGGCGTCGGTGCATCGCCTGAGGTGCACGTCGGCTACCGACATATCATCAGTAGTCCCACACGACCGGAACGAAACGGAACCCGTCGCCGTGCCTTGCAACATGGCCGATGGACGGGAACGCGACATGGGCCGCGGCCAGCAGCGCGCCGGTGTCCGCGGCTTCGTTGAACAGCGCGATACGCACGTCGACCGCCGCGTCCGGATCGTGTTCGAAGCCGTTTTGCCAGTCGGGATGGTCGAAGTTGACTTCGAAAATCGCGTCGCCCGCGAACGTCAGCTTTTCTCCGTTCGATGCGACGTCGACCACGCAGTGCCCGGGCGTATGGCCGCCCGTCACCCGCGCCGACACGCCCGCGGCGACTTCCACGGTCCGGTCGAACTGGACGATGTTCTCGCCATAGAGTTCCACGAACCGCGCCGCCGCCTTGCGCAGCGCGGGCGGAACGGTTTCCGGCATCACCGTCTTGCTGAAGTCGGGATTTTTCCAGAACGCCACTTCCGCGGCCGATACGTGAATACGGACGTCCGGGCGCAGCTTCGCCTTGACGCCGTCGACGTTCAGCCCGCCGACATGGTCCATGTGCATGTGCGTGATCACGATGTCGGTGATCGCGGCCAGGTCGATGCCGGCCGATTCCAGACGCATGACCGAGCGCCCGGCGCGCGTGAAGTATTCGAAGCCGTCGCCCACGCCCGAGTCGATCAGGATCAGACGGTCGCCGCTGCGCACGAGCGCGATGTTGAGCGCCCAGTCGAACATGTCGCGTTGCAGGAAGCGGCCGTCGAACCATGCGTTGCGGTCCGCTTCGCTCACATTGGTCGACATGGTGGAAGTCGGCAGCGGCAGCACGCCGTCGCTGATCAGCACGACATCGACTTCGCCGATGCGCACGGCGTAGCGGGACGAAACGAGCTCGCCCGAACCTTCGTTGCCCAAGCGGGCGATGACGGGCTGGACGTTGCGGATGGGTGCGTTCATGTTCAGTGATCCTGTTCGTCGAGTGGGGATCGAGCCGCGCGACGCTGCGCGGTTCGCGAGCGCGATCGTGACGATCGCGCGCTTCGGTTCGACCGGATTTCGATCGAACGTTGCCAGCGATTGTAGTGACGGCCGACACACGCCAACAGCGTTGCACGCGTGCACATCGTGTTGTCCGGGCGACAACAATCCGATAGTGGGCTTCGCCGCTCGAAATGCACATCGCCCGCCGTCCGTTGCCGGACGGCGGGCGATGCAATGGATGCCGTTTATGGGAAGCCGGGCGCCGCCGGCGCGCGGGTCAGCCCGGCTGACCAGGAAGGGTGTCGCCGCGCAGCGAACACCCGCGCGTCTCGATCACCGCCAGCAGCGCGATCAGCCCGACCGCGCAGGCGGCCATCATGTAGTAGGCGGGAATCAGCGCGTTGCCGGTCTTGCCGATCAGCCAGTCGTTGACGATCGGCGCGGTGCCGCCGAACAGCGACGTCGACACGTTGTACGCGATCGCCATGCCCGCATACCGGACGTGGGTCGGGAACATCGCCGGGAACATCGCGGAAATGGTGGCGAGCTGCGGCACGTAGAGCACGCCGAGCACCGCGAAGCCGATGAAGGCGCCGAGCGGGCCGTGCGTCATCAGCGTGAACATCGGCACGGCCGCGACGAACAGCCCGACGAGCGAGATCCACCACATCGTCTTGCGGCCGACGCGGTCCGACAGCCAGCCGGCGAACGGCAGCAGCACCATCATCGCGAGCATGCCGATCAGCGGAATCAGCAGCGACATGTTCTCGCTGACGCCGAGCTCCTTGTGCATGTAGGTCGGCATGTACGCGAGCAGCACGTAGTTGACGACGTTCAGCGCGACGACGAGCCCGCCGAGCAGCAGCAGCGGCTTCGCGTAGCGCACCAGCAGCAACCGGATCGGCAGCGCGGCGGCGACGTTTTTCTCGCGGCGGTGCGCCTGTTCCTCGAGTTCGCGGAACACCGGCGTTTCCTCGAGGCGCGAGCGCAGATAGAAGCCGATCAGGCCGAGCGGCGCCGCGACCAGGAACGGCAGGCGCCAGCCCCACGCATGCATCGCCGAATCGCCGAGCAGCAGCGCGAAGCCGAGCATCAGGAACGCGCCGAGCGAGAAGCCGGCGAGCGTCGCGAATTCGAGAAAGCTGCCGCACAGGCCGCGCCGCGAATCGGGCGCGTATTCGGCGATGAAGGTGGCCGCCCCCCCGTATTCGCCGCCGGTCGAGAACCCCTGCACCATGCGCAGCACGATCAGCGCGGCCGGGGCGAGCCAGCCGGCCGTCGCGTAGCTCGGCAGCAGGCCGACGAGCAACGTCGCGCCCGACATCGTCAGGACCGTCAGCGCGAGCACGCGCTTGCGGCCCAGCCGGTCGCCGAGCGGCCCCCAGAACAGGCCGCCGAGCGGGCGGATCAGGAACGAGATCGCGAACGTGCCGAGTGCGAACAGCGTCGCGCTCGCGGTGTTGCCGGGAAACAGCGCGGCGGAAATGTACGCGAGACCGTACGCGTAAATACCGTAATCGAACCATTCGGTCGCATTGCCGAGGGCGGCGGCCGCGATCGCGACCCGCGGCAGACAGTGCGGCTCGTCGCCGCGTTGGGTGGTCGCGTCGTCGGGAGTCGACGACGCGGCGGAAACGGAAGTCCACGATGGCACGTATCGCATGAGGGATCCTCGCTATCAGCATGCGCCCGGGCGGGCGCCGACGAGGATCAAAGTAATCCCGCCAATTTGCGATGCCGGATGTCATAGGACGATGTGGGGATCGGGGTTTTCCCGTGCCGGGCTGGGGGGCTGGCGCGGGCCGCAGCTGGCGCTTCGCGGCGCCGGGCGGCGAACGGCGGTAAGCTGCACGCTGCCATGCAGGTCGATCGGACCGTGCAGCGCGTGGCGTCCCTTTTTTCACCTTCCATCAGGAGCGCGTATCGTGGCGACCTACATCGTTTTTACGCGGGAAAGCACGCAGGACCAGCATGAGCTCGACACCTATTCGAGCCAGGTCGGTGCGACCCTTGCCGGCCATCCGGTGAAGGTGCTCGCCGCATACGGGCCGCAGGAAATTCTCGAGGGGGACGGCCCGGAAGGCGTCGTGATCGTCGAGTTCCCGTCGAAGGAGGCCGCGCACGCGTGGTATCACGGCCCCGAATACCAGCGGGTCGTCCAGCATCGGTTCAAGGGCGCCCGCTATCGCGCGGTGCTGGTCGAGGGCGTCTGAACGCGGCCGCGCGTCGTTACCGGACGTGCGGCTGCAACGCCCGCAACCAGTACGCGACGGCCACCGCCCCGCCGTCCGGCGTACCGATCGCCCGCTCGCCCAGATAGCTTGCCCGCCCCGCGCGCGGCGTCATGCGCGCCGTTTCCTGCGCACCTTGCTCGGCCGCTTCGACGGCCGCCATCCATGCGCTCGCGGGATCGCGATCGCCGTCCAGCGCGCGGCCGAATGCGTCGACGGCCGGCACCAGCGCATCGAGCATCGTCCGGTCGCCCGCCCGCGCGCCGCCGAGTTCACCGATCGAATCCACCGCCGCGCGGAATGCCGCTGCCCAGTCGCGCGGCGACGGCTCGGCGATGTCGGCCAGCCGGCGCGACGCGCGCAGCAGCGCGGTCGCGTAGAACGGCCCGGAACTGCCGGCGATCGCGCGGCGCAACGCGGCGCCGAGCGCCGCGAGCGCACCCGATGGCGTGCCGTACGCGGTGTCGGGCAATTCGAGGATCGCCTGCGCGGCGCGCCGCATGCTCGCGCCGAGATCGCCGTCGCCGGCTGCCGCATCGAGATCCGTCAGCGTCTGCTCGTGATCGATCAGCGTCTGCGCGACCGCGTGCAGCGCCGGTTGCAGGCGCGCGGCCCACGCGCGACCGGCCGCATCGAGCGGCGGCGGTGGCGCGTCCTGCGACGCGGCCGCGGCCACGCGGATCCGCGTGTTCACGAGGCCGCCGCCCGGCCATGCGCGCGCCTGCGTCGGCGCATCGAGCAGCGCTGCGCGCTCGTCGTTCAGCCGCAGCACCGAGATCGAGCAGCCGGGCATGTTCAGCGCGGACAGGAACGTGCCGGCCCACGCACGGGCGACGACGATGCCGCGCCGGCTCAGGTTGTCGAACGCGGCGCGCAGCACGATCGCGAGTTCCATGTCCGGTGTCGCGCCGAGGCCGTTGACGAACAGCGCCACGCGTTCGTCGCGATCGAGCACGAGATCGGCGACGATGCTCGACAACAGCGTGTCGGCCAGCGCATCGGCCGGCAGCGGCGCGCGGCGCTCGACGCCTTTCTCGCCGTGGATGCCGAGGCCCAGCTCGATCTCGTGATCGGCGAGGCTGAAGCCGGACTTGTCGGCGCCCGGGATCGTGCAGCCGTCGAGCGCGACGCCCATCGTGCCGAGCTCGGCCGCCGCGTCGCGCGCGATGCTCGCGACGCGGGCGAGCGGCAGCCCGCGCGCGGCGGCAGCGCCCGCGAGCTTGTGGATCAGCACGGTACCGGCGATCCCGCGTCGCTGGCCGCGCTCGACGCGGCCGCGCAGCGACACGTCGTCGGCGACGATGACGGTTTCGACCGGAATGCCTTCCGCGCGCGCGAGCTCGGCGGCGAGCCCGAAATTGAGCCGGTCGCCGGTGTAGTTCTTCACGATCAGCAGCGCGCCGTTCGGGCCGGCGCTCGCGCGGATCGCGGCGAGCACGGCGTCGGTCGACGGCGACGTGAACACTTCGCCGCACACGGCCGCGCTCAGCATCCCTTCGCCGACATAGCCGCCGTGCGCGGGCTCATGGCCGCTGCCGCCGCCGGACAGGATCGCGACCGGCCGCTGCGACGGTTCGGGCAGCGGCTGGCGGACGAGCACGTGCTCGTCGCCGAGGATCGCGAGATGCGGCGATTGCCGTGCGATGCCTTCCAGCATTTCTCGCACGACGTCGGACGGGCGGTTCACAAGCTTTTTCATGGCGACGGATTCCGGACGGGTGAACAGGGTTCGGCCGGGCGCGCACGGGCGCCGGACGACTTTCGTTTTCGTGTTGCGGAGGATCGTGCGTGACCCGTTGCCGGTCGCCGACGGTCGCATGACGGGCGAGCGGACGCGGGGCGGGCAACGAAGCGTGCGCTTCGCGCCACGATACATCAGGTTCGAAAACGTCGCGACACGGATCGCGACGCGATGGCGCCCGGGGGCGCAGCGGCGGCGCCACTATTTCAGCGCGGAAATCGCCTTCGCGCGAATCAGCCGCGCACGCAGCACGTTGCGGCTGATGCCGAGCAACTGCGCGGCCCGGATCTGGTTGCGGTGACTGAATTCGAACGCGACACGCATCACCGTGTCCTCGATACGTTCGAACAGATTGCCGTGCCCTTCGTCGAACAGGTCGCGCAGCGCGTGTTCGAGCGCTGCCTGCGCGTCGGTGGACGAACCGGCAGCGGTCGGCAGGCACGACGGCGCGATGTGCAGGTCGGTGTCCTGCAGCGCGTCGTGCCGGCTCACCAGCAGCGCGTGATGGATCACGTTCTCGAGTTCGCGGATATTGCCGGGCCAGCCGTGTGCCTCGAGCCGGCGCTCGGCGCGCGCATCGATGCGGCGTGGCCCGCCGCCGAGCCGGTCGCGGTAAATGTCGAAGAAGTGGCGCGCGAGCGGCAGGATGTCGCCCGGGCGCTCGCGCAACGGCGGGACCGCGAGCTGCACGACGTTGAGCCGGTAGAACAGGTCGCCGCGAAACCGCCCGGCCGCAACCGCCTGCTGCAGGTCGACGTTGGTGGCCGCGACCACCCGGACGTCGACCGGAATGCCCGTGCGCGAACCGAGCCGCACGACCTCGCGCTCCTGCAGCACGCGCAGCAGCTTGACCTGCATCGCGAGCGGCAAGTCGCCGATTTCGTCGAGAAACAGCGTGCCGCCGTGCGCGGCTTCGAACCAGCCGGGCTTCGCGCTGAACGCGCCCGTAAACGCGCCTTTCTCGTGACCGAACAGTTCGCTGTCGACGAGCGTGTCGGAGAATGCGCCGCAGTTCACCGCGACGAACGGCCCGTCGCGACGCGCGCCGAGCGCGTGCACGTGGCGCGCGATCAGCTCCTTGCCGGTGCCCGTCTCGCCGACGATCAGCACGTTCGCGTCGCTCGGCGCGACGCGGCGAACCTGTTCGAGCAGCGCGAGCGAATGCGGATCGGCGAACACCTGCGCATGCGCGCGGGCCGGCGCGTGACGTTCGGGCAACGTGAGCACCGGCGCCGCGTGCCCGGCGGGCTGAAGTCCGGCCGGGTCGCGGGACGCGGCGACGACGCGAAGATTGAACGGGCGCGGCGATGCGGAAATGGAAGTCATGGCGATGAACCGTTGGATGGCCGGGCAAAGCGGGCCCGTGCCGGCGGGCGCCGCGGTGTGGCTGCTGCGTAGTCAGCAGAGTGTTGAACGTTTCGCCGCGCGCGAAAAGCATCGATTTCTGATAACCAAAGCGCGATTGCTGCGGAACCTGCAATGGCGAGCAAGAGCGGCGGTGCGACGACGTCGAAGCGTCGAATTCGACGCTGGCGCGCGCGATGCGTTGCTGCCTGATCAGCAGTGCATCAGCAAATCCGCTGCGCCCGGTTCATCGTGGCGCGGAATATCGATGTGACGCGTGAGCCGGGATGCTTGCCACTATCGCGCATTTGGCGGAACGCCAGTGCCGGCGGGCGATGGCAAAAAATTTCGTCATCCGGATGAAATTTCCTTCACGCATCCGCGCCAATGGCACGCTCCTTGCTGACCCGAACCGGTATCGCCGCACTGCACGCGGCTTCACCACGGGAACGCATCGCATGAGCCACCCTCTCAACGTCGTCGCGATATCGGGCAGCCTGCAGCGGCCGTCGCGCACGCTGGCGCTGACCGACGCGATCGTCACGGCGCTCGGCGCCGCGCTGTCGATCGACGCGCGGCTGATCGAACTCGGCGAGATCGGCAGCCGGCTGGCCGGCGCGCTCACGCGCGCGCAGGTGCCGGCCGATCTCGACGCGCTGATCCGCGCGATCGAGACGGCCGATGCGCTCGTCGTCGCGAGCCCGGTGTATCGCGCGTCGTACACGGGCCTCTTCAAGCATCTGTTCGACCTCGTGCGCCACGACGCGCTGGTCGACGTGCCGGTGCTGCTCGCGGCCACCGGCGGCAGCGAGCGTCATGCGCTCGTGATCGACCACCAGCTGCGCCCGCTGTTCAGCTTCTTCCAGGCGCGCACGCTGCCGATCGGCGTGTACGCATCCGAAAGCGATTTCGACCGGTACCAGATCGCGAGCCCGGCGTTGCGCGAGCGCATCGCGCTCGCCGTCGACCGCGCGGTGCCGCAACTGCGCCAGCACGCGCTTTCCGCCGCGGCCGCGTAAGCCGCTTTTTCGTTTCCCCTTCGACCAGGACACTTTCATGAGCCTTTCCGACTCTTCCGCCGACGGCGTCAAATTCGCGTACTGGGTGCCGAACGTCAGCGGCGGCCTCGTCGTCAGTACGATCGAGCAGCGCACCGACTGGAGCCTCGAATACAACCAGAAGCTCGCGCGCACGGCCGAAGCGGCCGGCTTCGACTATGCGCTGAGCCAGATCCGCTTCACGGCCGGTTATGGCGCCGAATACCAGCACGAGTCGGTGTCGTTCAGCCAGGCGCTGCTGCATGCGACGACCAAGCTCAAGGTGCTCGCGGCGATCCTGCCGGGGCCGTGGCATCCGGCCGTGGTCGCGAAGCAGCTCGCGACGATCGACCACATTTCGAACGGGCGCATCGCGATCAACGTCGTGAGCGGCTGGTTCAAGGGCGAATTCACCGCGATCGGCGAGCCGTGGCTCGAGCACGACGAACGCTATCGGCGCTCGAAGGAATTCATCCAGGCGCTCAAGGGCATCTGGACGCAGGACAACTTCACGTTCAAGGGCGACTTCTACCGCTTCAACGATTACACGTTGAGCCCGAAGCCGGTGCAGAAGCCGCATCCGGAAATCTTCCAGGGCGGCAGCTCGCGCGCGGCGCGCGACAATGCGGCGAGCGTGTCGGACTGGTATTTCACGAACGGCAATACGCCGGAGAACCTGAAGGCGCAGATCGACGACATTCGCGCGAAGGCGGCCGCGAACGACCATCGCGTGCGCATCGGCGTCAATGCGTTCGTGATCGCGCGCGACACCGAGGAAGAAGCGCGGGCCGTGCTCGACGACATCATCCGGCATGCGCACGTCGAAGCGGTGCACGCGTTCGGCGATGCGGTGACGGAGGCCGGCAAGGCGTCGCCCGAAGGCGAGGGCAACTGGGCGAAATCGACGTTCGAGGATCTCGTTCAGTACAACGACGGCTTTCGCACGAACCTGATCGGCACGCCGCAGCAGATCGCCGAGCGGATCGTCGCGCTGAAGGCGATCGGCGTCGATCTCGTGCTGGCCGGCTTCCTGCACTTCATCGAGGAAGTCGAATACTTCGGCCGGCGCGTGCTGCCGCTCGTGCGCGAACTGGAGGCGCGGCGGCAGGCCGTTGCCGCTTGACGCCCGTCCGACGCATGCGCGCGGCCCGCGATCGCGCCGGGCCGCGCGGCGGCGTGACGTTCACGCGACGCCTGCCCGCCTCGATGCCTCGATCACCATCTGCACGCCGAGACTGCCGAGGATGATGCCCATCGCCCAGCGCTGCGCGAGCAGCAGCGTCGGGCGGCCGTGCAGGAACGTCGCGAGGCCGCTCGAGCAGAGCGCCACCAGCCCGTTGGCCGACGCGAACGCGGCGATCAGCAGCGAGCCGAGAAACAGCGACTGGCCGAACACGCTGCCTCGTCCGTAGTCGATGAACTGCGGCAGCAGCGACACGAACAGCATCGCGAGCTTCGGGTTCAGCACGCTGGTCGTCGCGCCCATCGCGAGCAGCCGCAGCGGTTGCTCGGCCGGCAGCGCCTTCACCTCGAACGGCGAGCGGCCGCCGGGCCGCACCGCCTGCCATGCGAGGTACAGCAGATAGGTTGCGCCGACCGCGCCCAGCACGCTGCCCGCATAGGGCACGCTCATGAACAGCGTCGTGATGCCGAACGCGGCGGCGAACAGGTAGAACAGGTAGCCGATCATCACGCCGGCGAGCGAAATGAGCCCGGCCGCCCGCCCCTGCGCGATCGAGCGCGACATCACGTAGACCATGTTCGGCCCCGGCGTGACCGCGAGCATGCCGCCGATGACGAGAAACCCGTAGAGCGATCCGGACGTGTGCATGTTTTCCGCTTCCTGCATCGAATGAGTGCCGATGGCGTCGATTGTCCGGCGATGGAGGTGAACAGTAAAACGGGATAAACTGAATCGATTGATCAGTTTTTCTGAATCGACATGAAGAAGCTCGACCTCGATGTGCTCGCGATGGTGGTGGCCGTCGCGGAATCCGGATCGTTCGCGCAGGGCGCCCAGGCCGTGCACCGGTCGCCGTCGGCGGTGAGCATGCAGATCAAGACGCTCGAAGACGCGCTCGGCAAGCCGCTGTTCATCCGCGACACGCGCAACGTGACGGCGACCGACGACGGCAGGATGCTCGCCGATTACGGCCGCCGGATGCTCGCGATGCGCGACGAGGCGTGGGCGTCGGTCGTGCGTCCGGAGATGCGCGGCCGCGTGACGATCGGCGTGCCCGACGACTACATCTCGTCGCTGCTGCCACAGGTGCTCGGCAAGTTCGCGGCGATGCATCCGCGCGTGGAAGTGCGCGTGATCGGCCAGCCGAGCAGCGCGCTCGTGCCGATGCTGAAGGACAACACGGTCGACCTCGCGTGCCTCACGCGAATCAAGGGCGTGACGGGCGAGCTGATCCGGATGGAGCCGCTCGTCTGGGCCGGCTCGCCGAAACGCGACGTGTGGGAAGAGCGGCCGCTGCCGGTGGCGTTTTTCACGCACGGCGGCAGCATGGCCCGCGATCACGCGGTCAGGGCGCTGAACCGGCGGAAGATTCCGTATCGGATGTCATACGAAAGCCCGAGCTTTCTCGGCCTGCTCAGCATGGTCGAGGCCGGTCTCGCCGTCGCGCCGCTCGCGCGCTGCTGCGTGCCCGATCACCTGTTGCAGCTGACGGAGAGCCACGGGCTACCGTCGCTCGGTGAACTCGAGGTCGTGCTCGCCCGCAGCGCGCAGTCCGCGCGCCCGCCGTGCGACTACCTCGCCGAGCAGATTCTCGGCGAATGGCGCGCCTGACCGGCCCGTCGCCGGCGGCGCGTCAGCACGACGTCAGCAGCCATTCGCGGAAGGCGACGAGCGACGGCAGCGTTTCGTTGCCCGGCGGGTAGGCGAGGTAATAGCTGCGCTGGCTGGTGATCGCGTCGCCGATCGAGTCGAGCTCGCCACGGCTCAATTCGTCCTCCACGAGCACCTTCGGCACCAGCCCGATCCCCATTCCGGCATGCACGGCCTGGATCAGATGCGACGTCAGCTCGAAACTTGGGCCGATGCGCATCTTGCGATGATCGAGCCGATAGTGCGAGAACCACTCGGCCCAGGCCTGCTGATTGCTCGTCACGCCCAGCAGCGTCTGCTTCGCGGCCCAGGCCGGCGTGCGCGCGTCGGCCTTGCGGCCGCTGCCCGCGACGGGCGGCGCGATCGCGATCAGGAACTCGTTGTACAGCCGGTGCGCATGCAGGCCCGGCCAGTCGTCGGTGCCGACGGTGATCGCCGCGTCGAGGTCGTCGTTGAGGAAATCGATCGCGCCGATTCGGGAATGAAGGTGCACGGTCACGCCCGGATGCGCGGCATAGAAGCCGTGCAGGTGCGGCAGCAGCCATTTCGATCCGAAGGTCGGCAACGTGGCCAGCCGGAGCGAGCCGGCGCCCGCCCGATGCGACATCGCCTGCAGCGTCGCGCCGCGGATGCGCCCGAGCGCGCCGGTCAGCTCGCCGAAGTAGCGGCGGCCGACGTCGGTCAGCTTGACCGAGCGGCCCTCGCGCCGGAACAGCGGCACGCCGAGCTGATCCTCGAGCGTCTGCACCTGCCGGCTGATCGCGCTCTGGCTCAGCGACAGCTCCTCGGCCGCGCGCGTATAGCTTTCATGCCGCGCGGCGGCCTCGAACACGAGCAGCAGCGACATCGACGGAGTGAGGCGGCGGTAATTCATGAGTTTTATGCAAGTTTAGCCGGGGAAGAATTCGTTTGTTTATAGAGGATTATCGAAAGATACTGGAATTCCCGGTTGCGCGGAAACTTGCCAAAAAATCATGTTTCGGTGCGCGCGAACCGGCCTGCTCCACCCACATTGCGTTTTCGCCCCATGTCGATCGTCCCGTTGCCTCGTCCCGCCAGCCCGTCCGCGAACGTCTACCGCGATTTTCTCGCCGCGCTGCAGGCGGCCGGCTTCGCCGGCGAAATCCGCGCGGATCACGCGAACCGGACCGTGCAGGCCACCGACAACTCGATCTACCAGCGCCTGCCGCAGGCGGTGATCTGCCCCGCGCATGCGGACGACGTCCAGTTACTGGCCCGGCTGCTGGCCGAGCCCGCGCACCGCGACGTCGCGGTGGCCGCGCGCGGCGGCGGTACCGGCACCAACGGGCAGTCGCTGACCGACGGCATCGTCGTCGACCTGTCGCGGAACATGAACCGGATCCTCGAAATCGACGTCGCGCAGCGCTGGGTGCGTGTGGAGGCGGGCGTCGTCAAGGATCAGCTCAATGCGGCGCTCAAGCCGCACGGGCTGTTCTTCGCGCCGGAGCTGTCCACGTCGAACCGTGCGACCGTCGGCGGGATGATCAACACCGACGCGAGCGGGCAGGGTAGCTGCACGTACGGCAAGACGCGCGATCACGTGATCGCGCTCGATTTCGTGCTGATGGGCGGCGAACGGCTGCACAGCGGCGCACTCGACGATGAGGAACTGGAACGCCGCTGTGCGAGGCAGGATCGCGTCGGCCACGTGTATCGCACCGCGCGGCGCATCAGCGACGACAAGGCGGCGCTGATCGACGCGAAGTTTCCGAAGCTCAACCGCTGTCTGACCGGCTACGACCTCGCGCACCTGCGCGAACCGGACGGCCGTTTCAACCTGAACAGCGTACTGTGCGGCGCGGAAGGGTCGCTCGGCTTCGTCGTCGAGGCGAAGCTCAACGTGCTGCCGATCCCGAAGTTTTCGGTGCTGGTCAACGTGCGTTATGCAGGCTTCATGGACGCGCTGCGCGATGCGCGCGCGCTGCTCGAACACCGGCCGCTGTCGATCGAGACGGTCGACTCGAAAGTGCTGATGCTCGCGATGAAGGACTTCGTGTGGAGCAGCGTGGCCGAGTATTTCCCGCAGGACGACGCGCGTCCGACGCTCGGCATCAACCTGATCGAATTCAGCGGCGACGACGAGCACGACGTCGATGCGCGCGTGCGCGCGTTCGTCGAGCATCTGCGCACCGATACGAGCGTGACGCGTCTCGGCCATACGCTGGCGGCCGGCGACGATGCGGTGAAGCGCGTGTATGCGATGCGCAAGCGCGCGGTCGGCCTGCTCGGCAACGTGCAGGGCGAGGCGCGCCCGCAACCGTTCGTCGAGGACACCGCGGTGCCGCCCGAGAACCTCGCCGCGTACATCGCCGAATTCCGCGCGCTGCTCGATGGCCACGGGCTGCAGTACGGGATGTTCGGCCACGTCGATGCGGGCGTGCTGCACGTGCGTCCGGCGCTCGACATGAAGGATCCGAAGCAGGCGGCGCTGGTGCGGCCCGTGTCGGACGCGGTGGCCGAACTCACGCAACGTCACGGCGGCCTGCTGTGGGGCGAGCACGGCAAGGGCGTGCGCTCCGAATATGCGCCGGCGTTTTTCGGCGAGCTGTATCCGTCGCTGCAGCAGTTGAAGGCCGCATTCGATCCGCACAACCAGTTCAACCCGGGCAAGATCGCGACGCCGCCGGATCGCACGCTGCGGTTGCTGAAGATCGACGAAGTGCCGACGCGCGGCGATCACGACCGGCAGATCGACGAGCGCGTGTGGCAGAGCTACGGCACCGCGATGCATTGCAACGGCAACGGCGCATGCTACAACTTCGATCCGGACGACGCGATGTGCCCGTCGTGGAAGGCGACGCGCGAACGCGTGCAGTCGCCGAAAGGGCGTGCGTCGCTGATGCGCGAATGGTTGCGCCTGCAAGGGCAGGCCGGCGTCGACGTCGTCGCGGCGGCGCGCACGCGGCAGCCGCTCCTGCGCGGTCTGGTCGAGCGCTGGCGCAACAGCCGCCACGCCCGTCGTGGCGACACGGATTTCTCGCACGAGGTGTACGACGCGATGGCCGGATGTCTCGCATGCAAGTCGTGCGCGGGACAGTGTCCGGTCAAGGTCAACGTGCCCGAGTTCCGCTCGCGCTTTCTCGAGCTGTATCACCAGCGCTACCGGCGGCCGCTGCGCGACTACCTGATCGGCTCGCTCGAATTCACGATGCCGTGGATGGCGCGCGTGCCCGCGCTTTACAACGGGCTGATGGGATCCGGCTGGGTGCGGGCGCTGCTCGAGCGTCAGGTCGGCATGGTCGACAGCCCGCTGCTGAGCCGCTTCGATCTCGCGGCCGTGATCCGCGCGTGGCGCGTGAAGCCGGCCGACCCGCATGCGCTCGCCGCGCTGAGCGATGCGCAGCGCGCGCGCAGCGTCGTCATCGTGCAGGATACGTTCACGCGCTATTTCGACACCGAGCAACTGGCGACGCTGATCGAGCTGGCGGCGCGCCTCGGCTATCAGGTGTGGCTCGCGCCGCTCGCGCCGAACGGCAAGGCGCTGCACGTGCAGGGCTTTCTGCAAGCCTTCGCGAAGGCGGCGATCCGCAACGCGACGCAACTGGCCGCGTTGGCGCGCTCGGGCGTCGCGCTGGTCGGCCTCGATCCGGCGATGACGCTCACGTATCGGCAGGAATATCTGAAGGTGACGGGGCTCGCCGACGTGCCGAAGGTCGCGCTGCCGCAGGAGTGGCTGCTGGAGGCGCTGCCGCGAGCCGGTGCGGGTCGGGCGACGGTTTCATACCGGTTGTTGCCGCATTGCACCGAGAAAACCAATGCGCCGGACAGCGGCAAGCAATGGGCGCAGGTGTTCGCGCGTCGCGGGTTGCGCCTGCAGGTTCAGGCGGCCGGGTGTTGCGGGATGTCGGGCACGTACGGGCACGAGGCGCGCAATCTCGCGACGTCGAAGACGATCTATGCGCAGTCGTGGGCCGCGCACGTCGATGCGCCGGACGAGGAAGGCGAAGCGCTCGCGACCGGGTATTCGTGCCGCAGCCAGGTGAAGCGCCTGTCGTCGAAACAGGTGCGCCATCCGTTGCAGGCGCTGCTCGATCATGTGCGGGCGGTGGGGTGACGACGGGGCGGTGCGGGCCGAGCGGCCCTCCGAGGAGGCGTCGATCGAGCGTCGAGCGGCAATCCCCGTGCCGCTGTCGACCTTCGCCGGCGCGGGTCAGGCGTCGGCTTTCGCCGTCTTCCGCGACCGCGGTTTGTCCGCTGCGGGCAGCACGCCGATGCCGCGCGGCCGTTTCGGCTCGATCCGCATTTGCCGGATCACGCGCCGGAAGTCGATCTCGTGCGCGGCCAGCGTGCCGATCAGTTTCGCGATGACCGCGAGGTGGGAAGGGACGGTGCCCTTGCTCGAATAGTTCGTGATGGAGCTTTCGTTCATCCGGATCAGGCGGGCGAACTCGCGCGCCGTCAACTGCGCCTTCTTCAACTCCTGTTGGAATTCCGCATACGCCATTGCACACATGATGCTTCGTCTCCGTGAATCAGAATTCGGCCCGCGCGGCGCCGACGCCGACGGGTGGCGTTCCCGTCGTGCCGGCGCCGCGTCGGGTTACATCTTCACCTGGTCGAGGAAGGTCTTCTTGCCGCTCTTGTAGCCGTAGATCGAGATGACGCCGTGCGTCAGGTCGCCCTTCGAGTCGAACGTCGTCGTGCCGATCACGCCGTCGTACTTCGTCGCCGGCATCGCCGCGAGGATCTTCGCCGGGTCGGTCGAGTTCGCACGCTTCATCGCGTCGACCGCGATATAGACCGCGTCATACGCGAACGGCGCGTCGAACTTGATGCCCTGGTTGAAGCGCTTCTGGTACTTCGCGAGGAAGTCCGCGCCGCCCGGCATCTTCTCGAGCGCCGCGCCGGCCTGCGAGCACAGCACGTTGTCGGCCGCCGGGCCGGCCAGTTCAGCCAGCGAGTCGGTGCACACGCCGTCGCCGGACAGGATCTTCGCGCGCAGGCCGAGCTGCTTCGCCTGCTTCGCGAGCGGGCCGCCGGTGGCGTCCATGCCGCCGTACATGATCGCGTCGGGGTTCTCGCCCTTGACCTTCGTCAGGATCGCGCGGAAGTCGACCGCCTTGTCGTTGGTCGCGTCGTGCGACAGCACCTTCAGGCCGAGCGCCTTCGCCTTCTTCTCGAACTCGTTCGCGAGGCCCTGGCCGTACGCGGTCGAGTCGTCGATCACCGCGACGCTCTTCACGCCCTTCGATTGCGCATAGCTCGCGAGCGCCGGGCCCTGCTGCGCGTCGGTCGCGACGACGCGGTAGGTCGTCTTGAAGCCCTGCTGCGTGTAGGTCGGGTTCGTGGCCGACGGCGAGATCTGCACGATGCCCGCGTCGCTGTAGATTTTCGAGGCCGGGATCGACGTGCCCGAATTCAGGTGGCCGATGACGGCGACGACCTTGTCGTCGACGAGCTTCTGCGCAACCTGCGTCGCCTGGCGCGGGTCGGCCGCGTCATCCTGCGCGTCGAGTTGCAGCGTGATCTTCTTGCCGCCGATCGTCAGCCCCTTCGCGTTGATTTCCTCGACCGCGAGGCGCGCGCCGTTCTCGTTGTCCTTGCCGAGGTGCGAGATGCCGCCCGTCGTCGGTTCGACGCTGCCGATCTTCACGACCTGGTCGGCCATCGCGCTCGACGCCGCCGCGAACGCGGCGGCAGCCAGTGCAACGGTGATCAGGGGTTTGCAGCGCATGCCGACAGTGCTTCGTTCCATCTGCCATCTCCGAATTGAATGTCTTTCTATTGACGTCTCGACCGGCCGGCCGCGGGCCGGGGCGATCGGACGATTTTCCATACCCGTCACGGGCGTCGCTTGCACGGTGTCCGGCCGGGTGACCTGCCGCCCGGGCGAGCGGGCGGGTGCCGCACGCCATGCAATTCGTATGAATATATCGGAACCCGCTTCCGTGTGCTGCGGCGCACTGCATGGCGGACCGCTGCGGCATGCGCCAGCGCGCGGATGTCGAGGCTTCCGGATACCGCAGATCATGCGCCGCGGCGGCCCCCGGATTGCGGTTCGCTGTCGTTGGCCTTACGGCCGCATCCATTATTCGGCCGGTTGCCTCGGCGAAGCCATGGACACTGGCGCCCGGTCAATCGGGAACTGTTCGGTCGATTTGTCTGCACAGTTTGGTCAATGGCGAACGGCGTATCCGGTTTCGTGGTCATGCTCCATCGAGCGCGATCGCCGTCGTTATGCAACTAACGGTCAAGTTCGGCCGCGCCGGCAAGTGGGTGGCGATTACACCGACCGAACCATCCATCGAGATCGGCAGAGACGGGGGCCGCTTTGGGGCCGGCGTCGCGGCAAATCCGGAGCGTCGCGTCGGCCGCGCCATTCGCCGCACGCTGACCCTACGACCGTCCGCGCCATGCGACGACGACCACGCCGACGATCGCCAGCAGGCCGCCGCACGCCGTCGCGATGCCCGGCCGCTCGCCGGTCAGCACCACCGACAGCAGCGTCGCGACCGCCGGCGTCAGGTAGAGAAAGTTGGCCGCGCGCGCCGCGCCGAAGTAGCCGAGCGCGAAGGTCCAGGTCGCGTAACCGAGCGCGGCGGGAAAGACGCCGAGTACGATGACGGCCAGCGCCGTGTCGCGCGACCCGTCGCCGAGCGACACGAGCGCGCCGGGCAGCCAGGGCGCGAGCAACACCGCGCCGGCCAGCAGCGTGTACGCGGTGCACGGCAGCGCGCCGTACACGGGAATCAGCCGCCGCTGCAACACGAAATAGCTGGCCGAACACAGCGCCGCGCCGAGGATCAGCGTGCTGCCCGAGCCGAGGACGAGGCCGCCGGGCTGCCCTTGCGCGATCACCGCGATGCCGGCGAGGCTGACCAGCGAACCGAGCCAGCCCCAGCGATTGAAGCGCTCGCGCAGAAACGCGGCGGCCAGCAATGCGGTGAAGATCGGCAGCGTGTTCACGATGAAACTCGCCGCGCCGGCCGACACGGTCCGTTCGCCGGTATTGAGCAGTGCGTTGTAGAGCGCGATGCCGAGCAGGCCGCACGCGAGAAAGCGCCACGCATCGCCTTTCGCCGGCAGCGGCGGCCGTCGCCAGGCGAGCCACGCGATCACGAGCAACGCGGCGGTCGCGAAGCGCGCGGCCGCGAGCTGCAGCGGCGCGAGGCCATGCAGGCCGATCCGGATGAACGGGAACGCGGACGCCCACGAGACGATCGTGAACGCGACCGCGGCTGCCGCGACGAGCGGTTGTCGCGCGCCGCGCGACGTCGGTGAAGAAAGGGTATTCATGCGGCCATGGTGCAGCGTGGCGAGATGTTAAGCTAGCGCACAGATCAACACCCGGATATGAATATGGCTCACAGCTCGGGATCGCGGCGGGCCGACGGCTCGGCGCGTGCGCGTCAGGCGGCCGGCGGGCTGTCGGCCGCCGCGCCGATGCCGGGCCCGCGGCCGCCGCTCGCGAGCCTGGAGACGGTCTGCACGGTGGCGCGCGAGGGTTCGTTTCTCGCGGCCGCCGACGTTTCCGGCGTCACGCACGGCGCGATCAGCCGCCGGGTGGCCGCCGTGGAAAACTGGCTCGGGATGGCGCTGTTCGAGCGGCATGCGCGCGGCGTGCGCCTGACGCCGGACGGGCAGCGCTTCGTCGGCCGGATCGAGCAGGCGTTCGCGATCATCGACGGCGCGGCCGATCAGTGGCGCACGCCGCGCACGCCGCGGCTGGTCCGGATGAGCGTGGTGCCCGCGTTCGCGCAGCTGTGGCTGCTGGAGCGGCAGCAGGCGCTCGAGAACGAAGCGCCCGCGTTGCGCATCGAGCTCGGTATCGAGCTGCGCAACGTGGATATCGCCGGCGGCGAAGCGGATCTGTCGATCCGGTACGGGCGCGGCAACTGGCGTCGGCTCGACACTCGCCCATTCATGCCGGAGCGGCTGTATCCGGTCGCGCATCCGCGGCTCGCCGCGCAACTGGCCAGGATGCGCCGCGCAACGGGCGACGCCGCGCTGCTCGACATGCCGTTGCTGCACGATTCCGACGTGACCGGCTGGCGCACGTGGTTCGATGCGCTCGGCATTCCGTTCAAGCCGCGCGCGCAGGATCGCCGGTTCGAGGATTACAACCTCGTGCTGGCGGCGGCCGAAGCGGGGCTGGGCGTGGCGCTTGCGCGAACGCCGCTGGCGGATGCGTATCTGCAGCGCAGCGCGCTCGTGCGCGTGAGCCGTCACGAGGTCGATTCGCCGCTCAGCTATCACTTCGTGCACGCGAAGGGCGAGAATCGGCCGGAGGTTCTCGCGTTGATGGAACGGATGGTGAAGGCGCTGCGCTAGCGCGCACCCGGCGGTTCGCGCAGGCGGCCGCTTCGGCACGCGCGTCACGCATGCGACGGGCCGCCCGTTCCGTTCGTTCGGCCCCCGCGCCGAATCGTTACAATGCAGCCGCGGAAAACGGCGAGATCGCCGCAGTGAAGCGGAATCGCGCCTTTGCCCGACGGCAGGGCAATCACCAACCATTGCAGTACGGGTTCAAATTTGCACAAAAGGGAACCGATGAATAGACCAGACAAATCGTCGAAAGCGCGTGCGGCGCTGGATCAACTTTTTTCCGGCCTGGCGCCTGCGGACGCGAAGCGCGCATCGCCGCGTCCGGGCAATCCGTTCGAAGCGGACGACGAGGTGTCGAGTGCATCCGGCGGTCGCGGCGGAGTGGAAGTCACGCTGTCGACCCGCATCCAGCTGCGCGGTTATCCGAGCGCGGACGCGTTCATGAAACGCATGGCCGAAGCGTGGGGCCTCGAGTGGGGCACCTACGACAGCGTCCGCGCGGTGGCGACGCTGCCTGCCGGATGGCGCTCGCGCCGGCTTCCGGAGGTCACGCAGATCGTCGACGAACGCGACGTGCTGCGCGCCGAGAGCAGCCTGCAGGGCGGCGAGATGTCGTATCTGAAGGTGCATCCGCGCTACTACATCGATGCGCGCAAGCGTTTCGGCTGGACGAAGTCGTCGAAGGCATCCGACGATCCGGATCTCGACGGCCCCGACTGGAACTGCTTCGTGGTCGATCGGGAAAAGTCCGTCGAAGTGCATGAGCTGACGACGTCGTCGTTGAAGGCCGACATGGATAATGCGCGGGCGACGCTGCTGAAATGGCTCGACGAGCACTATCCGAAACATCGCGACCCGTTTGCGTACTGGTCGGACTGCGAAGGGGCGTCGTAAGCCGGGTTTGCACGGCGGTTCGCTCGATGCATCGACCGGCCCGCCACGAGGACGACCATTGAAACGAGCGAATGGGGTCTCGATGCTCTGGGCGGCGTTCGGCGCGGCGGTCGGATCGACCGTCGTCGAGTTGCTGCTCTGGGCAATCGCCGGCGACGACGCCGTCCGAAATCTATTGCGCGACGCACGCCTCACGGCCGCGATCGTGATGGGGCGAAGCGTGCTCGATACGTCCGGCGGCTTCGATCCGCTGGTCATGGGCGTGGCGACGTTCGTGCATGCGGCGCTTTCGCTCATCTATGCGGCCGCGGTGGCGCGGCTGGTCCGCAGTCTGTCGTGTGTGGCCGCGCTGCTTGCGGGCGGCGCGTTCGGGCTTCTGCTGTACGGCGTGAACCTCTACGGCTTCACGGCGATCTTTCCGTGGTTCATCCCGGTGCGCGGCGCGATCACGCTGATCGCCCATCTGGTATTCGGGATGACGGCAGCCTCTATCTATTGCGTGGCCCGACGTCACGCCACGCGCTGATCCCGGCATCGATTGCCCGGGATGTCCGCGACGGGCATCCGTATCCCGACCCCTGGAATAACCGGCCGCGCTGGGTCGTTTAGCCGTCAGGAGACCCCTGTACGACGCGAAGCGGCGGCGAGCGGCGATCGCCGCGCGACGAATCGTGCGCAAGCAAAACGGTGCACGGGCGTCGTTGGCGACGCTCGGGATCAATGGGTCGGGGGCAACGACGCAGGAGCCGATCATGTGCATCTCGTTTCGATCCGTGACAGCCATCGTCTGTCTCGGCTTTGCCGCGTCCGTCTTCGCGCAAACGACTGACGATCCAGCGGCGAACGGCACGAACTGCCGTGCGGTCGTCGCGCAGGCGGACATCGACGGCACGGAGCAGCAGATCGTGGGGCGCGCGTGTCTGCAAGACGACGGGACGTGGCAGATCGTGCAAAACGCCGACGGCAGCGTGCTGTGGTACCCGGTGGCAGCCTATCCGTATGCCGATCCGTGGTACTGGGGGCCGCCGTTGTTCATCGGCGCGGGCGTGAGCTTCGTCTTCGTCGATCGCTTCCGTCGTTTTCACCACTTCGATCACGTCGATCACTTCAATCCGATCGGACATCGCCGCTTCGGCGTGCCGATGGGCGCGGGGTTCCATCACGGTCCGTTCCCGGTTGGTGCGGGGCACGGGCTGGGTGGCATGCGGCGACATTAGGCCGATGATTGGACCGGTGTTGCGACGCCTGTTCGACCCTGAAAGGTCGGCATCGGGATCGCCTTCTGGACATTGAACGCGTTGCGTCGTCCCCATACCGTCGGCATGCCGGGCTCCTCGTGTCGTGACGAACGTGAAGGTGGGCAGTGTAAACGCCGCAGGCGCGCACCGCGGTGCGCGCCTGTCACGACGATCGTCGTGCGACGTAGCGATCAGAATTTGTGGCGAATGCCGACGATCGCGAGTTCCTGCGTATCGGTGCCGGCGTTCACGCCGTACGAGCCGACCGATGCGGCGGCCTTCACGATCTTGCCGCTCGCGTCGAGCGTATTGCCGCTCGCCTTCTGATAGCCGAACAGCGCATACAGATCGGTGCGCTTCGACAGCGCGTAGTCCGCGCCGAGGTTGACCTGGTTGTAGTGCGCGGAAGCCGGACCCGTCAGCGACGTGTAGTTGTAGCCGACGCCCGCGCGCAACGCCGGCGTGAACTGCCAGTTGAAGAACGCCGAGCCGTTGTTGAACTTCGCGTTCCGGTTGAATGCCGACAGCGTGTCCGCGCCGTATTGCGTATTCGAGTACGCGAGGCCGAAGGTCGCCGGCCCGGCCACGTACTGGCCGGCCACGCGCACGATCTGGATCGACTTCGCGCTCGAGAAGCCCTGGTTGATCACGGTGTTGAACAGCGTGTCCGAGCTGCTCGACCACGTGCGCACGCCACCCGCGACCGTCGTGCCGCCGTTCGCGTAGAAGTAGCCGGCGCCGAGCGACAGCGGGCCGTTCGCGTAGCTCGCGCCGAAGCTGTACGTGCGGCCGCTGCCGGTCGCGCCCGCGACGCCGCCGAAGCCGTACAGCGCGGCGAACTGGAAGCCGGAGATCAGCGGGCTCGTGTATTTCACCGAGTTGCTGACGCGCAGGCTGTTGTCGTAGTTGTCGAGATCGCCCGGCGTCGCGAACACGCCGCCGAAGTAGTTGTCTTCCGTGAGGCCCTGCACGAGATCGACGACCGGATCGTACTGGCGGCCGAGCGTCACGGTGCCGTACGTGCTGCTCGCGAGGCCGACGACGGCCTTGCGGCCGAATTCGCGCTGGCCCTGGCCGAGCGCGCCGGTGCCGATGTTGAAGCCGTTCTCGAGCTGGAACAGCGCGGACAGGCCGCTGCCGAGATCCTCGATGCCGCGCAGCCCCCAGCGGCTGCCCGACAGGTTGCCGCTGCTGAACTTCACGAGGCTCGACGCGTTGCTGCCGTTCGCGTTCTGCGCGTTGTGAACGTACGCGATGCCCGCGTCGGCGATGCCGTACAGCGTGACGCTGCTTTGTGCGTGGGCGCCCGCGGCGACGAGCGCGGCCGGCAGCGCGAGCAGTGCGAATGACCGGATCTGTTTCATGGTTGGATTCCCCCGTTGGTCGATTGGTCTGACGAGCCGGTGAACGATACGGATGGCGTATCGCCAAGGGAACCAATAAATTGTCGGATCGTTATGAGGCGGCGCGGCGATGGATGCGCGCGCAACGGATCGACGAGCGGCGTGCGAATAGCGTGTGCATCGCGTGCGTGCCGCGCGATCCGGCGCGCCAGGTCAGTGGCGCGCGTCGCCCGGTGCGAACAGGCGCGGTTGCGCCGCGTTCAATGCATCGTCCGCTTCCGGCTGCCACGGAAAAATTCCGTTGCGGTCCGGCCACAGCAACTGCACGCACGGGAAGTCGTCGTTGCCGTAGAACCAGCGGTTCCAGCCGAGATGGGCTTCGTAGTGTTTCTTCTCGACCGGCATCAGCAGCGCGTTCGCGTTGCCGTAGACGGCGGCCGTGACTTCGCCGACCGGCGGCGGCGTGCCGGCCGCGACCTTCCGATAGACGTCCCACAGCACGTCATGGACGATGCGCGTCGGCAACGAGAAAACGATGATTTCCGGGAAACCGTGGTTGACCCACAGCCCGGTCGTGAACGAGAAGCCCGGTGCGTCGCCTTCCGCGAATACTTCGGTGCGGAACCATCCGTGCTGGCGAATCTGATGCACGAAGCGCTGCTCGTCTTCCTCGAGCACCGAATCGGGCGCATCGAGCGCGGTCGCGATATCCGGTCGCGTGGTCATGGGAGCTCCTCGGGTATGCGTGGGTCGGTACGAAACCGGGCGATGGCCCCGGCCAGCCGGAACGCGATCGTCGGCGACATTCGCCGCCGATCGATGACCGCCATATTGCCATGGCGGCCGGTCTATTGCGCCACGTCTTCCGCGTCCGCCGTCTCGCCGAGGAATCCGCCGCTCTGGTGCGCCCACAGCGCCGCGTAAATGCCACCTGCCTGCAGCAACTGCTGGTGCGTGCCTTCCTCGACGATGCGCCCTTCGTCGAGCACGATCAGCCGGTCCATCGTGGCGATCGTCGACAGCCGGTGCGCGATCGCGATCACCGTCTTGCCGTGCATCAGACTGTCGAGGCTGCGCTGGATCGCGACTTCGACCTCGGAGTCGAGCGCGCTGGTCGCTTCGTCGAGCACGAGGATCGGCGCGTCCTTGAGCATCACGCGCGCAATCGCGACGCGCTGCCGCTGGCCGCCCGACAGCTTCACGCCGCGCTCGCCGACTTCGACGTCGTAGCCGCTGCGGCCGTGGCGGTCGCGCAGCCGGCCGATGAACTCGGACGCTTCCGCGCGCTCGGCCGCGTCCTGCATCTCGCGCTCGGTCGCGTCGGGGCGGCCGTACAGCAGGTTTTCGCGCATCGTCCGGTGCAGCAGCGACGTATCCTGCGTGACCATCCCGATCGCGCCGCGCAGGCTGTCCTGCGTCACGTGTGCGATGTCCTGCCCGTCGATCCGGATCGTGCCGCCGCCGACGTCGTAGAAGCGCAGCAGCAGGTTCACGAGCGTCGACTTGCCGGCGCCCGAGCGGCCGATCAATCCGATCCGCTCGCCGGGCCGGATCGTCAGGTTCAGCCCGTCGAATACCGCGCGATCGTTGTCCTCGTGCGCGAACTGCACGTTGTCGAACACGATTTCGCCGCGCTGCACCGCGAGCGGCTTCGCATCGGGCGCGTCGACCACGCTGCGCACCTTCGTCAACGTGCTGATGCCGTCCTGGATCGTGCCGACATTCTCGAACAGCTCGGTCATTTCCCACATGATCCAGTGCGAGTAGCTCGACAGGCGTAGCGCCATCGCGATCACGGCCGCGACCACGCCCGCGCTCGCCTCGCCGTGCATCCACAACGCGAGTGCGAGCCCGGCCGAGCCGACCAGCAGCAGCGTCGACAGCAGGTGGTTGACGATCTCGAACGCGCTGACGAGCCGCATCTGCGCGTCGCCGGTCGCCTTGAACGCTTCCATCGCGCGCCGCGCGTGGTCGGCTTCGCGCCGCGTATGCGAGAACAGCTTCACGGTCGTGATGTTCGAATACGCGTCGGTGATGCGGCCCGTCATCAGCGCGCGCGCGTCGGCTTGCCGGCTGCCGATCGCCCCCAGGCGCGGCACGAAATACGCGCACGCCGCGCCGTAGCCGAGCGCCCACAGCGCGAGGGGAATCATCAGCCGCCAGTCGAAGCTGGCGGCGAGCACGAGAATGCCGATCAGATAGGCCGTGACGCCGATCACGACGTCGACCGACATGAACAGCGCGTCGCGCACCGCGAGCGCGGTCTGCATGATCTTGGTCGTCACGCGGCCCGCGAACTCGTTCGCGTAGAACGACAGGCTCTGGTCGAGCATCAGCCGGTGAAACAGCCAGCGCAGCCGCATCGGGAAGTTGATCGCGAGCACCTGGTGCTTGACCATCGTATGCAGCGCGATCAGCAGCGCGCTGCCGGCGAGGATCGCCGCGAAACCGGCGAGCGCGGCGAAGTGGCGGCCGCCGAATTCGGCCGGTGTCGACGACGACAGCCAGTCGACCACGTGCCCCATCATCGCGAACAGCGCGGCTTCGTACGCGGCCAGCGCGGCCGACGTCAGCGCGATCAGCAGGATCCAGCCGCGCGCGCCTTTCGTGCACGCCCGGACGAACGAGAAGAATCCCTTCGGCGGCGTGACGGGATCTTCGAGCGGGAAAGTCGGCAGGCGCCGTTCAAACCACGAATACATCGACTTGTTCTCCTTATACGGCCCGACGCGACGGGCGGGCCGATGGTGCCGGACCGGATGCGATGCGGTCATCGTGTGCCGGCACGTTCCTTTCGGCCGACGGACGTTACGCCGCGATCGCGTGGCCCGGCTCGAAGTGTCGCATCGATTCGACCGCGCTGCAGGCGGGTTGTAAGCCGTCGCCGGCCGTGCGAACGGCGCCGTACTCGCGCATCGGGCTCCCGGGAATGGACATCGCGCCCCTTAAAAAACCCCTTGACTATCTATCTACGAGTAGATAAAGTTCGATCCATGGAAACGAAACCGACCGTCCGCGAACAGATTCTCGACCACGCGATCACGCTGATGATGCAGCGCGGTTACAACGGCTTCAGCTATCGAGACCTGTCCGACCTGGTGGGCGTGAAGACGTCGAGCATCCACTACTACTTCCCGTCGAAGGACGATCTCGTGCTGGAAGCGGTGGCGGCGTACAGCGACGAAGTCCTCGCGGCGGTGCGGGCGATCGATCCGGCGTTGCCGGCCGACGTGAGGCTGAGCCTGTACACGAAGATGTTCGGTCGCACGCTCGGTGACGGCAATCTGATCTGCCTGTGCGGGATGCTCGCGGCCGACATCGAAACGCTGCCGGAGAACGTGCGGCAGGCCGTGCAGGCGTTCTTCACGGCCAACGAGCGCTGGCTCGCGGAATTGCTCGCGCAAGGCGCGAAGGAAGGCACGCTGCAGTTCAGCGGCGAGCCCGACACGGCGGCGCGCACGTTGTACGCGGCGTTTCAGGGCAGCGTGCTGGCCAGCCGGCTGTTTCACACGCGGGCGCGTCTCGAGGACGTCGAGGCCGTCTGGAAAACGCGGTCCTGACGGGCGGCGCAAGCAGTGGGGCGGTTCGCCGCCCTTTTAGTGGATTTTGCTATCTATCATGTAGTAGATAGATGGCTGGCGCAGATGGATCGACCATCTGCATTTTTTGGGGATGTTTATCTATCTATGAGTAGATAAATTGACGCGAGGTCGGCGGAGAAACCGCCGGCACGCGGTCCCCGGTTCGAACGCTGTTTCATTCATTTGCTGAAAAGGAGTCTGTCATGTCGATCGAAAAAGTGCTGTACCGCGCCCATGCAAAAGCCACCGGCGGCCGCGACGGCCGTGCGACGGTGCCCGAAAGCGGTCTCGACCTGAAGCTGACCACGCCGCGCGAGCTCGGCGGCGCGGGCGGGGCGGGCGCGAACCCCGAGCAACTGTTCGCCGCCGGCTACAGCGCGTGTTTCATCGGCGCGATGAAGTTCGTCGCGGCGCGCGACAAGATCGCGATGCCCGCGGACGCCGCGATCGAAGGCAGCGTCGGTATCGGCGCGATCCCGAACGGGTTCGGCATCGAAGTGGAACTGAAGATCTCGCTGCCCGGCCTCGATCGTGACATCGCGCAAACGCTGATCGATCGCGCGCACGTCGTCTGCCCGTACTCGAACGCGACGCGCGGCAACATCGACGTCACGCTTACGCTCGTCTGATCGATCGCACCGCAAAACATTCATCGCCATTCGAAGAAGTCAACCAAGGAGTCGCACCATGAAGATCGTCAAGCCGCTGTTGATCGCCGCCGCCGTTGCAGCCGCGTTGTCCACCGCACCTGCCGCGTTCGCCGCCGGCACCGACGCCGTCCGTCCCGATGCGAAGACGAGCGCGTTCCTCGCCGCGCTGAACGGCCAGAAGGGCCCGGGCCTCGAAACGCTGAGCCCCGCGAAGGCGCGCCAGGTGCTGGTCGACGCGCAGAATGGCGTGAAGGTCGATCTGTCCGGCATCGACGTGTCGAACCGCACGATCGAGCAGGACGGCCTGTCGGTGCCGGTCACGATCGTGCGTCCGCAAGGCGCGACGGGCACGCTGCCGGTATTCGTGTTCATCCACGGCGGCGGCTGGGTGCTCGGCGATTTCCCGACGCACGAGCGCCTCGTGCGCGATCTCGTCGTGCAGTCGGGCGCCGTCGCGGTGTTCGTGAACTACACGCCGTCGCCGGAAGCGCGTTACCCGGTCGCGATCAATCAGGCGTATGCGGCGACCAAGTGGGTGGCCGCGCACGGCGCGGAGATCGGCGTCGACGGCAGCCGCCTCGCGGTGGTCGGCAACAGCGTCGGCGGCAACATGTCGGCCGTCGTCGCGCTGATGGCAAAGGACAAGGGCGGCCCTGCGATCCGTTTCCAGGGGCTGATGTGGCCGGTCACGGATCACGACTTCGACACCGGTTCGTACCGCGCGTATCAGCAGGGCCACTTCCTGACGCGGCCGATGATGAAGTGGTTCTGGGACGCCTATACGAAGAACGAAGCGCAACGCAACGAGATCTACGCGTCGCCGCTGCGCGCGAGCCTCGCGCAGTTGAAGGGGTTGCCGCCCGCGCTGATCCAGGTCGCGCAGTTCGACGTGCTGCGTGACGAAGGCGAAGCATACGGTCGCAAGCTCGACGCGGCCGGCGTGGACGCGACGACCACGCGCTACGACGGCACGATCCATGATTTCGGTCTGCTGAACGCGCTGGCCGACGATGCACCGACGAAGGCCGCGATCAAGGCGATGGCCAATGAAATCGCGACGCGGCTGAAGTAACGCGATCGACGGTCGTTCGAACCCGAACGGCGGGACGGCGGGCACGTGCCCGCCGTTTTCGCATGAAGGAGGGCGTCCCGCTCATGCTCGGCCGCGCGTCGGTCGAAACGGTCGAACGGCGATCGCGCAATCGCACGATCGCGCCCGGCCGCCGGCATTGTTGGTACGATCGCGCGTATCGTTCACGCCGGCGTCGCAATTCGCCGGCTTATCGGCCGTGCGGCTGCACGGCAGCGCGGCCACGTTCGGGAGAAGCGGTTCATGTTGCAGGCGTTCGCGGTCTTGCTGATCTTCCAGTGTCTCGGGGAAGGGGTGTCCTATTTGTTCGGCCTGCCGGTGCCGGGCCCGGTGATCGGCATGCTGCTGCTGTTCGGCTTCGTGATGCTGCGCCCGCAGGTGGCCGATGCGATCGAGCCGACCGCGCTCGAGCTGCTGCGTCACCTGTCGCTGCTGTTCGTGCCGGCCGGCGTCGGCATCATGGTGTCGGCCGACCGCGTGCGCGGCGACGCGGTCGCGGTCGTCGTCGCGCTGGCCGTCAGCACCACGCTCGCGATCGCGGTGACGGCGCTCGTCACGCGTGCGTTGCTGCGACGCCAGCGCCGCGCGAGTGGCACCGCGGAGGGTGCGCAATGACGGCCTTCCCGAAGCTCGGCGCGATCTGGGTCTATCTCGCCGCGAGCCCACTGCTCGGCCTGACCATCACGCTGGTCGCGTATCTGTTCGCCCAGGCCGTCTATGCGCGGGCGCGCTTCAACCCGCTCGCGAATCCGGTGCTGATCGCGGTCGCGGTGATCGTCGTGCTGCTGACGCTCACGCATACGCCGTATCCGACGTATTTCGAAGGCGCGCAGTTCGTCCATTTCCTGCTCGGCCCCGCGACCGTCGCGCTCGCGCTGCCGCTGTACCGCCAGTGGTCGAAGCTGCGGCGCACCGCGCTGCCGTTGCTCGTCGGCCTGCTCGCGGGTTCGCTGACCGCGATCGTGTCGGCGATCGGCATCGCCGCGCTGTTCGGGGCGTCGCATCAGACGATCGCGTCGCTCGCGCCGAAATCGGCGACGACGCCGATCGCGATGGCCGTCGCCGCCGAGATCGGCGGCATTCCGTCGCTCACGGCCGTGCTCGTGATCTCGACCGGGATCTTCGGCGCGGTGTGCGCGCGCGGGATCCTCAATCTGCTGCGGGTCGACGAGCCGGCCGTGCGCGGCTTCGCGCTCGGCGTCGCGTCGCACGGGATCGGCACCGCGCGCGCGTTCCAGGTGAGCGAGGAGGCCGGCGCGTTTGCCGGGCTCGGGATGGGGTTGAACGGCGTGCTGACGGCGTTCGTCGTGCCGATCCTGCTGCCGGTGCTGTCGCGCTGGATCTGAGCGCGCGCCGCCGGGGTATCGGTTTCCCCGATGGCGCGGACGACAGGCCGACGGGATGGCGCTCGCGGCGCGCATGTATCGTCGGCGTTATCAGGAGAATTCAGGAACGCCCAAGGACATTTGCACAGCGATCGGCTAACGTTGCATCGGCGCCGTTGTCGCAAGCCGTCGCGTGCACGCCGGTGTCCGACCCACACTCAACAATCGACAAGGAGATCGGCCATGAAGCAGTCTCGCGTGGTTTCGGTGGCAGTAGCGGTAGCGGCGTCGTTCGGTCTGTTGTTGACCGCCGCGCCGGCGGCATATGCGCAGGACCCGGCGTCCGCGCCGGCGCAGAAGCAGCTCGACAAGGCGCAGAAGAAAGCGGCACGCAAGGCGGCCCGCGCGCGGCACGCGTCGGACCTGAAGGCGATCGGCACCGGCAGCGGCTACCGGTTGACCAACGACCAGAGCAACTATCCGCAGAACGCCGTGCAAAAGGCGCCCGCGACGAAGGCGGCGCCGGCCGCACCGGCTTCGGGCCAGTAACGGTCGAACGCGTTGCACAGGACGAACGGCGCCGGTCGACCCGGCGCCGTTCGTTCATGTGCGGAACTGCGGGGCCGCGGAGCCGCCGCGTTACGACGCGAGCTTGCTCGCGAGTTCCGCCACGTGCTTGCCCTGGTAGCGCGCGATGTCGAGTTCGTTCGCGCTCGGCTGGCGGCTGCCGTCCGTACCCGCGAGCGTGGTCGCGCCGTACGGCGTGCCGCCGGTGATTTCGTTCATGTTGACGAGCCCGCTGCACGCATACGGCACGCCCACGATCACCATCCCGTGATGCAGCAGCGTCGTGTGGAACGACGTGATCGTCGTTTCCTGGCCGCCGTGCTGGGTGCCGGTCGACGCGAACACGCTGCCGATCTTGCCGACGAGTGCGCCTTTCATCCACAGGCCGCCGGTCTGGTCGAGGAACGTGCGCATCTGGCCGGCCATGTTGCCGAAGCGGGTCGGCGTGCCGAAGATGATCGCATCGTAGTCGGCGAGTTCGTCCACCGTGGCGACCGGCGCGGCCTGGTCGACCTTCACGCCGATCGCGCGGGCCTGGTCGACGGGGATCGTTTCCGGCACGCGCTTGAGCGTGACCTCGACGCCGGGCACCGATTTCGCGCCGTCCACGACGTGCTGCGCCATCGTTTCGACGTGCCCGTAGGACGAGTAGTAAAGAACGAGAACCTTGGCCATGTTGCGAATCTCCGATTAAAGGGGCCCCGCGGTCAGCGGGGCCCGGTTTCCCGAACGGGCATCACGCCCATTCGGCCGTCACTTCGACCGGACGCAGGTCGAACACCAGCACTTCGGCATCCTTGCCGTTCGCGATCGTCAGCGCCTGCTCGCCGCGGATGCGCGCGCCGTCGCCTTCGCCGAGCGTCACGCCGTTGACCGTCACGCTGCCGCGCGCCACATGCACGTAAGCGAAGCGGTTCGGATCAAGTTCCAGCGTAGTGCTTTCGTCGCCGTCGAACAGGCCCGCGTAAATCCGCGTGTCCTGGCGGATCTTCAGCGAACCGGCGTCGCCGTTCGGCGACACGACGAGGGCGAGCTTGCCGCGCTTGTCGTCGGCCGCGACATTCGTCTGCTGATAACGCGGCTCGGCGCCCTTTTCGGCCGGCCCGACCCAGATCTGCAGGAAGTGGACCGGCGCGTCCGGCGAGTGGTTGAACTCGCTGTGGCGCACGCCCGTGCCCGCGCTCATCAGTTGCACGTCGCCCGGCACGATCACCGAACCGGTGCCCATCGAGTCCTTGTGTTCGAGCGCGCCTTCGAGCACGTACGACAGGATTTCCATGTCGCGGTGCGGGTGCGTGCCGAAGCCGCGGCCCGGGGCGACGCGGTCGTCGTTGATCACGAGCAGATCGGAGAAGCCGACTTGCTTCGGATCGTAGTAATTCGCGAACGAGAACGTATGACGGGAGCTGAGCCAGCCATGCTCCGCACGGCCGCGTTGGTTTGCTGCACGGATGTCGATCATGATTTTTTCCTTCAAGTCGCCGGACCTCGGAAGTGGGCCCGGCCGTTCGTTGAGATGAATCTTAGGTCAATCGATTTGACAAATAAATCGCTGTAAAGATAATGACTGTCGCTATGGAGTGGACAATATGGAACTCAACGACCTGAGGATCTTCGTCGCGACCGTCGACGCAGGCAGTTTCACGGCGGCGGCCGACCAGCTGATGCTGTCCAAGCAGTTCGTCAGTCGCCGCACGATGGCGCTGGAGGCGTCGCTCGGCGTGCGGCTTCTGCATCGCAATACCCGCAATCTCGCGGTGACCGAGTCGGGGCAGGAGTTTTATGTGCGCGCGCAGCGCATCCTCGCGGAGATCGCCGACGCCGAGCAGGCAATGTCGGTGCGCAGCACCGAGCTGCATGGCTCGCTGAAGATCAGCGCGCCGCTGTCGTTCGGGATCACGCACGTGTCGCCGCTGATCGCCGAATTCCTGTCCGCGCACCCGGCCGTGCGGCTGAACCTCGACCTGACCGACCGGCGCGTTGACCTGATCGGCGAGGGCTTCGACCTCGTGCTGCGGATCGGCTCGCTCGAGGATTCGACGCTGATCGCACGACCGCTCGGCGCGTGGCGGATGATCGCGTGCGCGAGCCCCGCCTACCTGAAGCGGCATGGCGCGCCGCAGACGCCGACCGATCTGGCCGGCCATACCTGCGTGCTGTACGGACGCGAGCGGCGGGTCGGCTGGGAATTCCGCGTCGACGGCGCGGCGCGCACGTTCGACGTGCAGGGGCCGCTCGTCGCGAACAACGGCGAAGTGGTGCGCGACGCCGCGATCGCGGGGCTCGGCATCGCGCTGCTGCCGCACTTCATCGTCGGCGCGGCGCTCGACAGCGGTGCGCTCGTGCCGGTGCTCGACGCGTACGCGCCGCCGCCGATCACGCTCAACGCCGTGTTTCCGCAGCACCGGGAGGGGTTCGTCACGCTGCGCACGTTCATCGGGTTTCTCGCGGAGCGGCTCGGGCAGCCGGCGCCGACGGACGCGAGCGGGGCGGGCCGGGTACGGTAGCCGGCCGCTTTGCGGTGAATGAGGCGATTAATCTCCGCAAAATATGCGGAGATTGTTGAGTCGTGCGGTGTATCGGTGGATAATCTCCGCATCATGAGCGGAGATTACACCTATATCTGGGAATCGGCCGACTGGCCGGCATGGCGCTTCGATCTTCCGACCCTCGCCACGCCGCTCGCCGACGTCAGCCGTGCGCAAGGCATGCTGGCCGGCCGACTGGCGGATGTCGGCCTGGCGTTGCGCGACGAAGCGAGCCTGGCCGCGCTGACGGATGACGTCGTCAAGACCAGCGCGATCGAAGGCGAGAACCTGAATGTCGCGTCGGTCCGGTCGTCGATCGCGCGCCGGCTCGGCGTCGACATCGGCGCGCTCGCGCCGGTCGATCGCCACGTCGAAGGCGTCGTCGACATGGTGCTGGATGCGACGACCCATGCAACCGCACCGGTCACCGAAGCGCGGTTGTTCGGATGGCATGCCGCGCTGTTCCCGACCGGCTATTCGGGGCTGTCGCGGATCACGGGCGGCGGGTGGCGCTCGGATGCGAGCGGGCCGATGCAGGTGGTCTCCGGGCCGATCGGCCGGCAGCACGTGCATTTCGAGGCGCCGCCGGCCACCCGCCTGACGCACGAGATCGGGCGCTTTCTCGCGTGGTTCAACGCGCCGCCGGCCGAGCCCTTGCTGATCCGGGCCGGCCTGGCCCACCTGTGGTTCGTCACGCTGCACCCGTTCGACGACGGCAACGGTCGCATCGCGCGCGCGCTCGGCGATCTGGTTCTGGCACGCGCGGACCGAAGCCCGCAGCGTTTCTACAGCCTGTCCGCGCAGATCCAGCGCGAGCGCAACGCGTATTACGACGCGCTGGAGCGCACGCAGCGCGGTTCGCTCGACGTCACGGAGTGGCTCGCGTGGTTTCTGAACACGCTGGGCCAGGCCATCGATCACGCGCACACGACACTCGATGCGGTGCTGATCAAGGCGCGCTTCTGGCAGCGATGCGCGGGCGTCGCGATGAACGAACGCCAGGTCAAGGTCATGAATCGCTTGCTCGACGGCTTCGAAGGGAAGCTGACGACCACCAAGTGGGCCGCTCTCGCGAAATGCTCGCAAGACACGGCGCTGCGCGATATCACGGAGCTCGTCGAGCAGGGCATGTTGCGTCGCTCGGCGTCCGGTGGGCGGAGCACGAGTTACGAGCTGGTGCCGTTCGACGGCTGACGTCATTGCCGGCTCGTCTCGTCCTGCGCGCGAAGGCGCCGTGTATGGCCGATGCGGCGAGTGCGATTGCGGCACGCGTGGGGCAGGTCGCCGCGCGGCGCATCCGGCTCCGGTCGATGGAAGACGACGGGCCGACCGGGCGTGACGGCGCTCGGGCGATCGTGTTCATCGGGATCGTCGGTCGCGCGACGAAAGCTGCGTTGCGCGACGGTATCGTGCACCGCGGCACCGCCGCCGACATGGTTGCGACGACATCGAACGTCGATTGATCGGCGTCGCGCATCCGGGTTACGCTTCGGCGGGCGGCGGCATGCGCTGCATGCCGGGCCGGCCGTTTTTACCTCGAGTGTCGCGTGCAGGTAGCTTCTACAGGCGCGCGACCCAGCGACGATCAAGCCGATGACCACCGAGAACCGACCGAATGCGCGCGGCCAAGCCGCGATGTCTGCATGTGAAATGCCGCGCACGCCGTTGCCATTCATCGCGGCGGCCGCGCTGCTGATGCTGGTGCCTGTCGCCGCGCAGGCGGCCGGCTTCGACTGCGGGAAGGCCGCATCGCCCACCGAGAAGACGATCTGCGCGAACCCCGCATTATCGAAGCTCGACGGCGATCTGTCGGCCGCGTGGAAGAGGACGCTCGCGAAGGGCGGCGATACGGCCGCGCCGAAGGCCGCGCAGTTGAAGTGGCTCAAGCAGCGCGACCAGTGCGGCAGCGACGCGTCATGCCTCGGCGACCGCTACCGCGAACGGCTCGCGAGCCTGAACGGCACGCCGCTCGCCGCCGACCGCTGGCAGCAGACGTGGTACCTGACGAGCGACAACCCATCGGTCGGCGGCGTGCTGACGTTCACCGGCACGGTGCCGCGCCTGCATTTCGAGCTGAGCGCCAACAACGGCGCGAATACCGGCGGCCTCGACGGCGACATCGTGCTGCACGGCGACAGCGGCGTCTTCCGCCAGGACAAGTGCCGGCTCGACTTCGACCGGAAGGGCGGGCGCATTCGCGTCACGCAACAGGGCGCCGATTTCGATTGCGGCGCGGGTGCGGGCGTGACGTACGCGGGCAACTACGTGGCCGCCGCGCAGTCGCAGGCCCAACCGAAAGCCGACCTGCTGAGCCTCAAGGTCGTCGCCGACGCGCGGCAGAACGCGATCGCGCACGAGCTGCTCGGTGCCGATTATCAGACGCTCGTCGACATGGTCAACGTCAGCGCCGACGAGAAGGATCTCGACGGCCTCGGCGCGCACGTGACGTCGTACTGGGTACGCGGTATCGCGACGACGAACGCGGCGATCGTGATGCGCCGCGGCACCGATCTGTGGATCGGGCTGCTCGTGTTCGATGCAAAGAACCACGTCCGGATGCGTTACTACTCGAACGTGCCCGCGTGGAAGAAAACCGTGCCGAAGACGATCAACGCGTGGCACGACACGCTCGACAAGACGCTGCCGATCGACGTGATGCAGTAAGCGGGGCGCTGGCCCGCTATTTCTTGCGCGCCGCGCCGGCAGCGCGGCGTGCGATCGCATCGCGTGCCGTGCCGTGCCGTGCGTGCGGCCGGCACGCCGGCTTCTGCTGAAACGATCCGCGTTGCGCGATGCATGCGATTGCGGCGAAATCGTCGCTACTCCCGATCCCGTCGATGGCGGCAACACGTGCCGCCGCGCCGTCCGGCCGTCATTCGGCGGCATTCACGACGTCACGAACTCGAACCGCCCGCGATCCGCGAGCGCGGTGTCGACGCTCGTCCGGCCATCCTGCCGCGCGTCGCATCGACGATGTCTGGCGGACCGTCGACATGTTTTCTCACACGGCGAGAAAAGCGCACAAATCTGCGCAATTCCGCGCCCGTCCGTCGTAGCGGTTCGTAATACCATGCCGCGGAGTGATTTTTACCGACGAACCGCTGAAGCCGCATTCGCCCATGCAACACGTGACGACGACAAGCCAGCCGCCGATCCTGGCGGCGCCGGTTGATGCCATGCTGCGCGCCGTGATCGACGAGGTCGTGCATCGGAGCGTGTCGGAGGCGACGACGCGCAGCGGCTACATGCGCTGCGCCGACTATGCGATCGTCGGCGCGCAGGTGTTGACGCTGCTGACCGGGAAGCCTTATCGGCCGTTCGCGGGCGGCGAGGTGATGGATTTCGGCGGCGGCAACCTGTATGCACTGTGCACGACGCGCGCGCGGCGCCGCACCGCGCGGCATCTGTCGCAACTCGCGCGGTATCACTGCTGGGTCGAAGCGCACCACGACGACGTGGGCGGGCGCACGCGCAAGGAGATCGTCGACTTCACGCTGCGCCACGACGAGGCCGTTGCGAACCAGCTGGGCATGCCGTTCGCGCGTGCCTACCAGGCCTATTTCTGGGGCTGGGAAGACGAGCACACGGTACCTGCCGAATTGCACGACCATCCGGTATTCGCCAAGCAGGGCCCGGTGTGGCGCTGGGCCGAGCGCGAATGCACGTCGCTGCTGCGCGCGTACGAGCACGAACGCGCCGGCTATTTCGGGCGTCGGGTATCGCGTGCAATCGATTGGTTCGCCGACCGCGTCGAAGGTCTCGGCTGACGCGTGCCTGTTTCAAGGACGACTGCGGGCCGGTTGCCGGCCGCGACGAGGCGAAGCCGGCGGGCGCTGGTGCGCTGCCAGGCGTGAACGATGTCTCGAGGCCGCATGCACCGCGCGACCTGCTTACTTCCTGGACAGCGTGCCACTACTATTCGCACCGCCAAACAATCGCGTCAGGTATTGCGAGTGGGTGTTCATCCGGGTCATCAGCGTGTTGAGCGCGGTGAATTGCGCCTGATACTGCCTGGTCAGTTGCACGGCATAGTCGGACAGATCCGACTGCTGTTGCGCAACACGTTTCAGATCGGCGCTCAGTGCGGTCGTGCGCACGTCGATCATCCCGTTCTTCTTCGTGAACTGCGTGACCTGCTCGGCCAGGCGCGTGCCGATCCCGCTCTCCGGATTGAACAGGCGCGCGACCCCGGACGGATTGGCGGACAGCGCGCTGTCGAGCTTCGCGCCGTCGACGTTCAGCGTGCCGTCTCGCTCGAGCTTGATGCCGATCGACAACAGGTTCGCGTGTCCGTTGCCCTTCTCGGCGACGCCGCCGCTGTCCACCCCGCGCGCGACGATCGACGCCAGCGCGTTGCGGATCGTGTTCAGCGTCGAATCGCCGATCAGCGCGCCCTGCGAGCTTGCGCCTGCCGTGTAGCTCGACAGCGCGCCCATCGTCTTGACGACCGTGTTGTACAGACTCACGAAATGCGTGATCGTCGCGGCCTGCGACTTCGTGTCGGTGCTGATCGTCAGCGTCTGCGTATCGGTCGCGCCGACCGCGGCCGCCGACAGGTTCAGCGTGATGCCGGTCAGCACGCCCGACACGGCGTTGCTCGCGCTGGTCGATGCGATCCCGTTGAGCGTGAACTTCGCATCCTGCGCGACGGCGCTTTGCCGCCAGGCGGCCGCGCCGTTCGCCGAATCGATCGTCGACGCGCCGCCGGACGGGGCGACCGTCGACCTGACGCCGAGATTCGACAGGCCGCCATCGTTGGACACGTTGCCGACCGCGACGCTGATCGCATTCGCCGCGCCCGTTTTCGACGAAGCGAGCACGAGGTGCGCGCCATCCGTGCCGTTGATGACCGTCGCGGTGATTCCCGGGTTGCCCGACGCGCCGTTGATTGCCGCCGCGACGCCCGCCAGCGTGTTGTTGGCGCTGCCGATTTCGACCTTGAACGACTGGCTGCCGAGCGACAGCGTCAGCGTGCCGGTGCCGAGCGCCTTGCTGCCGTTGAAGCCGGCGGACGACAGCGCCTGCGCGGTCGCGATCTGTGTGACGCCAACCGTGTAGGTGCCGGCGACCGCGCCCGCGCCGGCTGTCGCCGTCAGGCCCTTGCCGCTCGCGACGGCGTTGAACGTCGACTGCAGTGCGCCATTCTTCAGCGGCGTCAGGCCCGCCTCCAGCGCGCCGAGCGCCGACGACAACGCGCCGAACGCGGAGATCCGCGTGTTGCCGTTCGTTTGCGAAGCGGCGAGCATCGCGGCCCGCCCGGCCGTTTTCGCGTTCACGAGCGTCTTGACGAGCGAGCCGACGTCCATCGCCGGATTGCCGGTCGAGCCGTTGATGATCGATTGCGCCGCCTGTTGCATCAGGCTGTTCGCGTTCGCGCCGCTGTTGACGGGCGTATTCGTTGGCATGGGTGAGCTCCGGTTGAAAGACGATTCAGTGGCAAACGGCGGTCGAGCCGGCCCGCGGCGACCGGGGCGGCGCGCATGGCGATTCGCGTGCATGCCGCTTTCTCGTATGGCGCGGGGCGTGGATTGCGGAAGTGTCGGGAAAACGGACGAACGAATCGGTGCGCTATCGTATTCTCAAATCGGTATTAATTAGTCGTTTTTTGTAAAGATTCCTGGGAGGATCGTGAATGGATGAGTGGAAAGTGCGGAGCGTGCTGTAAATGCGTGCCGTTTCCTCTCAGCACATAATATTTGTCGTATTTATTAAGGGATTTTAGGCGGAGTAGAAGTTTGCGAAGGCAGGAATGTTTGGCGACATGCTCTTTCGTCGATTTCGCTGAACGGCAGGTGGACGAGACGTGTGATGGTGGATTCCAGGCGTTTCTGTCGGGAAGAGAATTTCGGGTGCCATGTTCTTGAACTCGAAAAATGAAACGAGGGGTGCGGGTAAAACGGGCGATTAACAGGAATGACGGATGAATTGAGGCGTTGCGTGCTATCGGACGCGGATGAATCACTGGCGCAATGCGCCGTTTTGATGACTGCGTTCCAGTTCAATTCGAAAATATCGCCGATTCCCGTAACGTAAAGAAACGAGCATCTTTCGTGTTGCCGAAACAGGGAGGCCGGCGGTTTGCATGGCCGCCCAGGCATCGCATAACGGGGCGGCCTTCCGTGATTGTCAACTCATTCGAGACAGCGAATCATATTTTGACGGATTGATGATTTGCGACGGGACAGTAGACTGCACCCGTGCTTCGCCAGAACCGATCCCGAACCCGCCGCCACTCGCGGCGTCGCCGGACGATTCTTCGGCGGCAGTCCGCGTGGCTTGCCGTCCGATCGAGCGAAGAGTGGTCCGTAGCCGTCATGGTGTGCCGATTGGGCGCGCCGCGGCACCGGATGCATCAAACCGTCAATTCAAGGGTGATTGCTATGCGTTACGTTTCGCTGGAGTCGAAGAAGGACGAGCTGCTGCTGGCGGCTCGCGTACTGATGATGATCCTGTTCGTGCTGTTCGGCTGGCAGAAGCTGAACGGTTTCTCGGGCACGGTCGCGTATATGGCGTCGACGGGGAACCCGGCGCCCGAGCTGGCGGCCGCGATCGCGGTGGCGGTCGAACTGGTGGGCGGCGTGCTGATCGCGATCGGTTTCTATACGCGTCCGCTCGCACTGGCGTTCGCCGCCTATACGCTCGCGACCGCGCTGATCGGCCATCGCTACTGGGCGCTGCAGGGGATGGAGCAGTACATGGCGATGATCAACTTCTACAAGAACGTGAGCATCATCGGCGGGCTGTTGTTGCTCGCGTTGGTCGGGCCGGGGCGGTATTCCGTAGACCGGAAGTAACGCGGGACGGCGTTTCCGTTCGGTATCGGGAGCCCGGTGCGCGTACGCGTGCCGGGTTTTGTTTTTGCGGGCGACGGTGGAGTGAGGGCGTGTGCCGAAGCGCGGCGCGCAGCGCATTCGTTCGCGGCCGGAATCCGCATCGCCGATCGCGCACTGCACGAAGCCGTTGGCCGCCGTGAAATGGACGAAGAACGTGGCGAAGAACGGAGTCGATCCTGCTCCCGACCGGACGCGAGCCGCTCATGTCATCCAATAAGCCCGATAATCCACGCGTTTCCGTGATTCATCGCCACCATGCCAAATCGATCGTCGGTACGCAAAACCGTCCTCCTCATCGGCGCCTCGGGCCTGCTGGGCCGCGCGGTCGCCGCGTCTTTGTTCCGCGAACCGTCGCTGACGTTGCTCGCCACCATCCGGAACCCGCAAACCGCCGGCGCGAAGCTGCTCGCATTGCCAGCCGAGAACATCGCCGAACTCGATGTTCTCGACCAGCCGTCGCTCGAACGCGTTTTTGAAATCCACCGACCCGCAGCGGTGATTCTCTGCGCCGCCGAGCGCCGCCCCCGACGTCTGCGAACGCGACCCGGCCGCGGCCCGCGCGATCAACGTCACCGCACCGGCCCGCATCGGCACGCTCGCCGCGCGATACGGCGCCTGGACGCTCGGCATCTCGACCGACTACGTCTTCGACGGCCGGGCCGCCCCCTACCGCGAAGACGCGATCCCGAATCCGCTGAACATATACGGCCGTACCAAGCTGGAAGGCGAGGCCGCGCTCCTCGCCGCGTCGCCGCTGTCGTGCGTGCTGCGCCTGCCGCTGCTCTTCGGCCCGATCGCCGACTGGCGCGAATCGGCCGTCACGAGCCTCGCGCCGGCCGTCGTCGCGTCGGCGCGACCGGGCGCCGATGCGGTCGACATGGACGCATGGGCGATTCGTTACCCGACCTATACGCCCGACGTCGCGCAGGTCATCCGCGACCTGACGCTGCGTCATCTCGCGGGTGAAACCGTCACGGGGATCCGCCACTGGTCGAGCGAGGAGCCGATGACGAAGTACGAGATCGCGCAGCGCATCGCTGCCGCGCTCGGCATCGCCGCGTCGCTCGCGCCGATCGACCAGCCGACCGACGCGACGCCGCGCCCGTACGACTGCCATCTGGACGCGGCGCGCGTGCGCGCGCTCGGGATCGATTACGCGACGCCGTTCGATACGGCGCTGCGGACCGTGCTGCGCGATGCGCCGCAGTCGCCGTAGGATCGATACCGCGCGTGGCTCGCGGCGTCCCGCCGACATCGACGAGCCCATTCGCCGAGGATCGTACAGCCGTTCACCGCTCGCTCGGGGGCCAGGCCGTGCTCGACAGCGCCGCGCGCTTCCCGCTGCACGCGGGCGCCGTCGCGCGCGACGATGTCGCGGCGTTTCCGACGCAAGCCGCGCCGGTGCGGCGGAAGTTCGTCGAGATCACGGAGTCGGTCGTCGCGCGCTCGATGGATGTCGAGTGCTCGCAGCCGTTCACGGGGCTCGGCGTGAGCGCGAAGGCGGGCAACGAGATCGCCCGCGACGGCGACGACGCGATCGTCACGCTTCACGACGACTGCACGATCGTGCAGCCGTCGATGCGCCGCCTCGACGAGAACGTCGCGATGAGGCGGCGGATACAGCCATCCGTCCCGGACGAACCGGCGGACATCGACGCGGGCGAGAAACGCAAACGACGTGACCCACCTGGCGATCGAATTCAGAATTTGTCTAGTCATCCTTGCGATTCGGCCTGCCGAGCTGCACCAAACGTGTGCCGAAATTCCCTGCAACGAGGCACGTCAGAGCCCTTTAATTAGGGGATTTCCCGCGTTTCCCCGGTTTTTATTGATCGCTGCTTGTCTCGCTGTTTTTCTTCTTGCATGCTTGTATAGACAAATTCCTGAGGCGGCTTGCTGGCACCGAAGGGATGGCGAACCTCAACGCAAGGAGAAAGCTCGTGAACGGCAAGCGCATCAAATGGGCAATCAGGACGATCGGCGTCATCGCGGCAGCGGCGGCAACGCTTGCGGCACCGGTGCAGGCAAAGGAATGGAAGACGGTGACGGTCGCGCTCGAAGGCGGCTACGCGCCGTGGAACCTCACGCTGCCGGGCGGCAAGCTGGGCGGTTTCGAACCGGAACTGCTCGCCAACGTGTGCGAGCGCATCAAGGTGCAGTGCAACATGGTCGCGCAGGACTGGGACGGGATGATTCCCGGCCTGCAGGCCGGCAAGTTCGATATCCTGATGGATGCGATCTCCATCACGCCGGAGCGCGAAAAGATCCTGCTGTTCTCGCGTCCGTATGCGGCGACGCCGGCGACGTTCGCCGTCACCGATACGAAGATCCTGCCGAAGGCCGCGCCCGGCGCGCCGATCGTCAAGCTGACGGGTGACGCCAACGCGGACAAGCCCACCGTCGACACGCTGCGCAAGCAATTGAAGGGCAAGACGATCGGGATCCAGTCGGGCACCGTCTACACGAAGTTCATCAACGACAGCTTCAAGGACATCGCGTCGATCCGCGTGTACAAGACGTCGCCGGAACGCGATCTCGATCTGGTCGCCGGGCGCATCGATGCCTCGTTCGACGATGTCACGTACTACGCGGCGAACAACGCGAAGAAGGACAACGCATCGATCGTGCTCGCGGGGCCGAAGCTCGGCGGCCCGATCTGGGGGCCGGGCGAGGGGCTCGCGTTTCGCAAGCAGGATGCCGACCTGAAGACGAAGTTCGATACGGCGATCGCCGCGGCGCTCGCGGACGGCACCGTGAAGAAGCTCGCCGACAAGTGGTTCAAGACCGACGTCACGCCGTAAGCGCGCGTTCGGCCGCCGCGTAAGTTCGTCGAACGGCGCGCGGCGGCACGCATCCAGCGGATTCACTCAACGCATGCCGGGAGGCACGCATGGCGATTCTTGAAATGCTCGGCTTCGGACCCGAAGGCTGGGGCGGTGTGCTGCTGCTCGCCGCGCTGATGACGGTCGCGCTGACGCTTGCCGCGCTCGCGGTCGGCGCGGCGATCGGCGCGGCGATCGCGGCCGCGAAGCTGTCGCGCTACCGCACCGCCCGCCTGCTCGGCGATCTGTATACGACGGTATTTCGCGGCGTGCCCGAACTGCTCGTCATCTATCTGTTCTACTTCGGCGGCTCGACGCTCGTGACGACCGTCGGCCAGTGGTTCGGCGCGGAAGGGTTCATCGGCGTGCCGCCGTTCGTGATCGGCGCGCTCGCGGTCGGGATGATCTCGGGCGCCTATCAGGCCGAGGTCTATCGCGCGGCGGTGCTCGCCGTCTCGAAAGGCGAGCTCGAGGCGGCACGCTCGATCGGCATGCCGCGCGCGATGGTGCTGTGGCGCATCCTCGTTCCGCAGGTGCTGCGCTTCGCGTTGCCCGGTATCGGCAACGTGTGGCAACTGAGCCTGAAGGACTCCGCACTGATCTCGGTCACCGGTCTTGCCGAGCTGCTCCGCACGAGCCAGATCGCCGCCAATTCGACGCACCAATACTTCGTATTCTTCGTCGCGGGCGGTGCGTTGTATCTGCTGATGACGGGCTTGTCGAACCGCGTGTTCAACCGGGCGGAAGCGATCGTCGGCCGGTCGTTCCGCCGCAATTTCGCGCGCAACTGACGGAGAACGGGCATGTCCATCGATTTCGATTTTCTCGTCGATACGCTGCGCCAGCTGCTCGCGGCCGTGCCGACCACGCTCGGTCTGTTCTTAGCGTCGCTCGTGCTCGGCGGCCTGCTGTCGCTCGTGATCGTCACGATGCGCGTGTCGCCGCACTGGCTGCCGAACCGCTTCGCGCGCGCCTACATCCTCGTGTTTCGCGGCTCGCCGCTGCTGATCCAGATGTTCCTCGTGTATTACGGGCTCGGCCAGTTCGGCGTGATCCGCGAGAGCTTCATGTGGCCGGTGCTGCGCGAGCCGTACGTATGCGCGGTGCTGTCGCTTGCGCTGTGCACCGCCGGCTACACGGCCGAAATCCTGCGCGGCGGGTTGATGGCCGTACCGGTCGGGCAGATCGAGGCCGGGTATTCCATCGGCCTGTCGGGTTTCTCGCTGCTGCGGCGCGTGATCGGCCCGATCGCGCTGCGCCAGTGCCTGCCGGCGTACTCGACCGAGGCCGTGCTGCTCGTCAAGTCGACCGCGCTCGCGAGCCTCGTCACGGTGTGGGAAGTGACGGGCGTCGCGCAGCAAATCATTCAGCAAACCTATCGGACGACCGAGGTGTTCGTCTGCGCGGCCATCATCTATCTGTGCCTGAACTTCATCGTCGTGCGCCTGCTCGGCGCGCTCGAATGGCGGCTCTCCGCGCACCTGCGTGCGCCGAAGCCGTCCGGTGCGCCCGCCGCGGCGACGCCCAATCCCCGGCGCGCCGCATCCTGAGCGTTCCCCGTCCTTTCAGAGAGAATCCGATGAACACCCCTGCTCCCGTTGCGCTGTCGGTCAGAAACATCCACAAGTCGTTCGGCGATCATCATGTGTTGAAGGGCATTTCGCTCGACGCGCACGAGGGTGACGTCATCTCGATCCTCGGCGCGAGCGGCTCGGGCAAGAGCACGTTCCTGCGCTGCCTGAACCTGCTCGAGACGCCCGACGACGGCTCCGTCGCGCTCGCGGGCGAAGCGCTGGCGATGAAGCGCGCGCGCGACGGCAAGCTGCATCCGAGCGACCGGCGCCAGGTCGACCGGATCCGCTCGCAGCTCGGGATGGTATTTCAGAACTTCAACCTGTGGTCGCACATGACGGTGCTCGACAACCTCGTCGAGGGGCCGCTGCGCGTGCAGAAGCGCAGTCGCGCGGAAGCGGTGGAGGAAGCGGAGGCGCTGCTCGCACGCGTCGGTCTCGCGGACAAGCGCGGCTACTATCCCGCGCACCTGTCGGGCGGCCAGCAGCAACGGGTCGCCATTGCCCGCGCGCTGGCGATGCATCCGAAGGTGATGCTGTTCGACGAACCGACGTCGGCGCTCGACCCGGAGCTGGTCGGCGAGGTGCTGCGCGTGATGCGCTCGCTGGCGGAGGAGGGGCGCACGATGCTGGTCGTCACGCACGAAATGGGTTTTGCGCGCCACGTGTCGAATCGTGTGATGTTCCTCCATCAAGGCGAGGTCGATACGGACGGGACGCCCGACGACGTGTTCGGCGGGCAGACCTCTGAGCGCTTCCGGCAATTCGTGTCGAGCCACCACGACCGCACCGCGAACTGAGGCTGCCATGACCCTATTCCGTGCGGAACAACCGCTCGACTGGCGACAGGTCGCGGCCGTGGCGGCCGGCGAGCCGCTGGCGTTGGCCGACGATGCGCGCACGCGCGTCGTCGCCGCTCGCGAACTCGTCGACGAGATCGTCGCGCGCGGGATTCGCGCATACGGCGTCAATACCGGCGTCGGCGCGTTATGCGACGTGATCGTGTCGCCGGCACAGCAGAGCACGCTGTCGCACAACATCCTGATGAGTCACGCGGTGGGCGTCGGCATGCCGCTCGGCGCAGCCGAAACGCGCGCGATCATCGCGGCCGCGATCAACAACTATGCGCACGGGCATTCGGGCGTCCGCGCCGACGTCGTCGAACAGCTCGTCGCGCTGCTCGAGCACGATTGCCTCCCCGAAGTGCCGGCGCATGGCTCGGTCGGGTATCTGACCCACATGGCGCACGTCGCTCTCGTGTGCGTCGGGCACGGCCATGCGCGCCATCGCGGCGAACGCGTGCGCGGCGACGAGGCGCTGCGGCGCATCGGCCGCGAACCGCTGGTCCTCGGCGCGAAGGAAGGGTTGAGCCTGGTCAACGGGACGCCGTGCGTCACGGGGCTGGCGGCGTTGGCGCTGGCCCGCGCCGAGCGGTTGCTCGACTGGGCCGACTGGATCGCGGCGATGAGCTTCGAGAACCTGGGCGGGCAACTCGCCGCATTCGATCCGGCTTCGCTCGCGTTGCGGATTTCGCCCGGTATCGGGCAGGTCGGCGCGCGTTTGCGCGCGCTGCTGGCGGACAGCGGCATGCTTGCCGCGGCGAGCGGCCGGCATACGCAGGATCCGCTCAGCCTGCGCACGATTCCGCACGTGCACGGCGCGGCGCGCGACGTGTTCGACGTCACGGCGGAGGTCGTCGATCGCGAACTCGCGTCCGTTACCGACAATCCGATCGTTGCCGGCACGCGAGAGGCGCCGGCCGTGCATTCGCAGGCGCATGCGGTCGGCGCGGGCATCGCGCTCGCGATGGACAGCCTCGCGGCGGCGATGGCCCAGGTCGCGGCGATCGCCGAGCGGCGTCTCGACCGGCTCGTGAATCCGCTGGTCAGCGGGCTGCCGGCGTTTCTTGCCGCGCCGGGAGGCAGTTGTTCGGGTTTCATGATCGCGCAGTACACGGCGGTCGCGCTGGTCGCGCAGAATCAGCGGCTTGCCGCGCCGGCGAGCCTCGACGGCGGCATCACGTCGGGGCTGCAGGAAGATCACCTGTGCCATGCGACGCCGGCCGCGCTGAAGGCGCTCGACATCATCGAGAATACGACGCGCGTGCTCGCGATCGAGCTGCTGGCCGCCGCGCAGGCGTACGACCTGCAGCCGGACGAAACGGGGCGGGCCGCATCGACCGACGCGCTGTGGCGGCATGTGCGCGCCCGCGTGCCGGCTTATCACGACGACCGGCCGCTCGCGGACGACATCGCGATCGCGGCCGGCATCGTCGCCGGTGTGCCGCCGCCGTTGCAGTGACGACGGTCGAGGACGCGCCGATCACCCACCATTCATTCGGTCGAGGGCGCATGAGCGAAACGGAACGCAAACTTTCCGCACGGCCGGCGTTGGCGTCGGCCGATACCGTACCGGCGCGGGCGTTGCCGGCCTATCAGCAGATCAAGCGCTACGTCGTCGAGCGGATCGCGAAAGGCGACTGGAAGCCCGGCGCCGCGATCCCGACCGAGGCCGAACTGGTCAAGGAATTCGGCGTGGCCCGGATGACGGTGTCGCGCGCGCTGCGCGAACTGACGGCCGAGCGCGTGCTGACGCGCATCCAGGGGGCCGGCACGTTCGTCGAGCGCCGGCATTACGAGTCGACGGTGCTGGAGATCCGCAACATCGCGGACGAGATCGCCGAGCGCGGCCATCGGCACAGTGCGCGCGTCCTGCTGATCGAGCGCAGCGTCGACCCGGACGCGATCGATGCGCTCGGCCTGCGCACCGGGCCCGTGTTTCATTCGCGTATCGTGCATTACGAGGAGGACGAACCGATCCAGTTCGAGGATCGCTACGTCAATCCGGCGTTGTTTCCCGCGTATCTGGAGCAGGACTTCACGATCGAGACGCCGAATCATTACATGGTGCGCCTGGCGCCGATCCAGCGTGCGGAGTTCCGGATCTACGCGGAGAAGCCCAATGCGCAGGTGCGTCGGCATCTCGTGATGGAAATCGGTGAACCGTGCTTGCTGCTGCGACGCCGTACGTGGGTCGGCGAGCAGGTCGCCACGTCGGTCAGGCTGTGGCATCCGGCGTCGCGGTTTCATCTGGCGGGCACGATGTAGGGAAGCGGGGCGGATCCGGGCGGAGCGGACCGTATGCCGTTTCAGCCGGCGATGGCCGATGCAGTCGCATGGGTCGTGATGGAACCCTGCCGTACCTGCATCGAAAGGCGATACACTGCGCGAGTTCCCGGCGGCCATAAGCGCGGCGCCACCGCGCATCGTCCGGCTCGGTTTGACACCGGGCGGCGCCGGCCGTTAAAGTCGCCGACGCGGGGCGGTGGGTCAAGCACACGCCCGGAACAGGCAGCCGATGTTCCAGGACCACGGGGCTACCCCGTGGATCGGATCGATACGCCGATGCGTCGCAAGCGCGCAGGTTGCGCGTTGCGCAACGACTGCTCTCGCAGCACCAGCCACGTTGACTCATCGTCCCGCCTCTCGTTTGCCATGCACTCATCCCTGCGCGACACCACCCGCACGATTGCCGAGGCGATGCTCGCCGGTCCGCCCGAACGCGACGGCGTCGTCGCCCGGCTGGCCGCCGTGCTCGGCGAAGCGCCGCCGTGGACGCACGAATGCGCGAGCCTCGCACTCGTGCGCTTCGGCACGAACTGGGCCGATACCGACACCGACGTGCTCGCGGCGACCCTGGCCGAGGCGCCCGCGTTCGTGCGCGCATGGTATGGCGACCGCCGGCCGGCGGTGATCCGCATCGTGCGGCGACCGCTGGTGCAGCGACCGTTGCCGGCGCCGCTCGCCGGCTGCGACGTGCCGCAATGGCCGACGCCCGGCGATCTCGCCGGCTGGCTCGGCGTGAGCACGCCGGAACTCGACTGGCTGTCCGATCATTGGCGCGTCGACGCGCGCGGCAGCGCCTCGCCGCTGCATCACTACACGTACGTCGCGGTCGACAAGCGCAGCGGCGGGTGTCGCCTCGTCGAAATCCCGAAGGGGCGGCTGCGTGAAGCGCAACGCCGCATCCTGCACGGGCTGCTCGATCGCATCGCGCCGCACGGCGCGGTACACGGTTTTCGCAAGGGGCACGGGATCGTGTCGTTCGCGGCGCCGCATGCGGATCGCGATGTCGTCGTGCGCTTCGATCTCGCGGATTTCTTCGTGTCGGTGCGTGCCGCGCGCGTCCATGCGCTGTTCGCGACGCTCGGGTATCCGGCCGAAGTCGCGCGTGCGCTCACCGGGCTGTGCACCAATCGCGTGCCGTCGGCGCGGCTGCTCGCGACGGACTTGCGCGACCGCTTCGACTGGATCGGCCGCCAGCGCTATCGCGAACGGCATCTGCCGCAGGGCGCGCCGACGTCGCCGGCGCTCGCGAACCTGTGCGCGTTCCGCTTCGACATGCGGCTTGCCGCGCTCGCGCGTTCGCTCGATGCGACCTACACGCGCTATGCGGACGATCTCGCGTTTTCCGGCGGCGGCGCGCTCGCGCGCGACATCGAGCGATTGCAGGTCCGGGTCGCCGCGATCGCACTCGAGGAAGGCTTCGCGCTGCAATTGCGCAAAACCCGTGTGATGCGGCGCGGCACGCGCCAGCAACTGGCCGGCGTGGTCGTCAATCGTCATCCGAACCTGCCGCGCGACGTGTTCGATCGCCTGAAGGCCATCCTGACCAACTGCATCCGGCTCGGCCCGGCGTCGCAGAATCGCGACGCGCATCCGGATTTTCGGGCGCATCTGGCCGGGCGCGTCGCGCATGCGACGGCGCTGAATGCGGCGCGCGGCGCGAAGCTGCGCGCGCTGTTCGACCGGATCGAATGGGAGGCCGGCGGCGCGGATCGCTGAAGCGTCGGGGCTCGCGTCGATTCCGGCCGGCGACTTCTGCATCGCGACGCCGCGCACTGCTATCATTCGCGCCATGCCGCGCCCGTGCCATGGCGCGGCGAATCATTTGCCGCCACCGCTCGCCCGTGCATGCGTCGCGGCGTGCCGCCCGCTGCCGGTCTGGTCCTGTCCGCGGTGACGCACGACGTCGTTTCGTGCGCATCGCGCAAATCATGCCGGCTCAGGTGGACGATTCACCTATTTGACAGCCCCGATCGGCGTAACTTCGTGGTAGGTTCGGCCATCGGAGCTTTTTGCAAAAACATGCCCAAAGAGGATGAATACATGACCCAGGCCCTGCAGGAACTCGAAGCACAACTTCGGGACCTGAACATCAAGCTGTCAGAGGCAAAGCAGAAGGAGAAGCAAGCTGCGCTCGCGGCTTTCAAGGAACAGGTCGAGCTGTTGGGAATTTCGCAGCAGGAAGTGCTGAGCGCGCTCGGCTACATCGTTCAGCGCAAGCGCAAGGCGCCTGCCAAGTACTACGATCCGTCGACCGGCCGCTCATGGTCGGGGCGCGGCCCGCGGCCGAAATGGCTCGATGGCAAGGATCTCGAAGCGCTCGCCGTCGACCGCGGGGCCAAGACCTGGTGGCCGGGGGACGATCAGGGCTGAAGCCCGCCGCGCCGCAAGGCCATCCGGCGCCGTCCGGTTCGCGCACGCGGGCCGGCCGGCAATTCCCCGCCGGCCGGCCGTCTTTCATCCGGTGTCCGGCCCGATCGCGACATCGCCGGCCTCGCCGCCGCACCGGATCCACGTTTTCCCTTTCCCTTTTCCACGCATTTTCCGCCGTTTCCGCCGTTTTCCCGCCAGCCGTCCGGCCAGCGCGGGCACGACGCGTCGCCTCCGTCGTTCGCGGGCACAGGCCTTAGAATGTCGCCGGACATTCGTGGCAGGACACCATGGCAGCAAACATGAAATCTTCGACGCTCGGCGGCCCGTCGGCCCCGCGCGTGGAGCGGGTCGGCGCGTACGCGTGGAAAGCGCTGGCCGGGTCGGCGATCGGCTATGCAATGGACGGCTTCGACCTGTTGATCCTCGGCTTCATGCTGCCGGCGATCACGGCGGCGCTGCACCTGACGCCCGGGCAGGCCGGCGCGCTGGTCACGTGGACGCTGATCGGCGCGGTCGCGGGCGGCATCGTGTTCGGCGCGCTGAGCGACCGCTACGGGCGCGTGCGTGTGCTGACCTGGACGATCCTGCTGTTCGCGATCTTCACCGGCCTGTGCGCATTCGCGCAAGGCTTCCAGGATCTGCTCGTCTATCGCACCATCGCGGGCATCGGCCTCGGCGGCGAGTTCGGGATCGGCATGGCGCTCGCGGCCGAAGCGTGGCCGGCAAACAAGCGCGCCCGCGTGTCGTGCTACGTCGCGCTGGGGTGGCAGGCCGGCGTGCTGCTGGCCGCGCTGCTGACGCCGTTTCTGCTTCTGCACATCGGCTGGCGCGGCATGTTCGTGGTCGGCGTGCTGCCCGCGCTGCTCGCCTGGGCGATGCGCAACAAGCTGCACGAGCCGGAAGCGTTCGTGCATCGCGCGACGCAGCCGAAGCCCAACGCGTTCCGCATGCTCGTCGCCGACGGCCGCACCGCGCGCACGAGCCTCGGCATCGTGATCCTGTGTTCGGTCCAGAATTTCGGCTACTACGGAATCATGATCTGGCTGCCGACCTTCCTGTCGAAGCAGATGGGTTTCTCGCTGACGAAATCGGGGCTGTGGACGGCGGCGACCGTCGTCGGGATGATGATCGGCGTCTGGGTTTTCGGCCAACTGGCCGACCGCATCGGCCGCAAGCCGACGTTCCTGCTGTATCAGCTCGGCTCGGTCGTGACGGTCGTCGCGTATGCGCGGCTGTCGGACCCGACGGCGATGCTGTGGGCCGGCGCGCTGATGGGCATGTTCGTCAACGGGATGGTCGGCGGCTACGGGACGCTGATGTCGGAAGGCTATCCGACGGCCGCACGCGCGACCGCGCAGAACGTGCTGTGGAACATCGGCCGTGCGGTCGGCGGCTTCGGTCCGGTCGCGGTCGGCGCGCTCGCCGCGCACTATTCGTTCCAGACGGCCATCGCGCTGCTCGCCGGCCTCTACGTGCTCGACATGGTCGCGACGCTGTTCCTGATCCCCGAGCTCAAGGGCGTCGAGCTCGAATGAGCACGGTGCGCGCACGCGCCGCCACGATTTCACCGGAAACCACGATGCAACGACACAACAGGACGATCGGCGTGATGGGCTCGGGCAAGGAGCCGTGGCTCGCGTTTTCGGAGCCGCTCGGCGTGTGGCTCGCGCAGGCCGGGTTCAACCTGCTGACGGGCGGCGGGCAGGGCGTGATGCTGGCGGTCGCGCGCGCGTTCGCCGGCGTGCCCGGCCGGGCCGGCCGATCGATCGGCATCCTGCCGACGCAGGCCGATCCGGTCGCGGGCTTCGTGCCGCTCGACGGCTATCCGCATCCGTTCGTCGACATTCCGGTCCTCACGCCGCTGCCGCGCCGCGAACCGGGCGCGGCCCCGCACACGATCAACCGCAACTACGTGAACGTGCTGAGCAGCGACCTGATCGTCGCGCTGCCGGGCGGGCACGGTACGGCCGAGGAGATTGCGCTCGCGCAGCGCTGGCGCAAGCCGCTCGTCTGCTTCGGGCCGGACGGTGCGTTTCGCTCGCTTGCCGCGGACGCGGTGTGCACGTCGTCGCTCGACGACGTGATCCGGTTCGTCGGCGATACGTTCGCCGTGGAGCGGGCGCAAGCGGGCCGGTAGTTCACGGGATCGCCGCGATTGCTTTCGTCGGGATGCGCGTATGCGGCGACCGGCGTGCCTAGCGGCTCCGTCGGGTAAATCGCTGCATGGATGTTTCCGGTTGTTCCGGCGAGTCGCGGGTCGAATCCGGTCACGCGGTGCGGGAACGACGGCGACAGGCGACGCGATGGCCGGCCGCCGATCTCAACTGCCGGACGGCCCGGGCCGGCTGAAGCGCTGCTCGACTACCTCGGTTCCCCACTGCGTACCCGGGCACTCGCTCGTCAGCGCAAAGCCGAACGACTCGTACAGATGGCGCGCGGCATCGAGCCCCTTGAAGGTGCACAGATAGGTTTCGCGAAACCGGTGATCGTCGACGAAGCGCATCGCCAGCGTCATCAGCTGGCGTCCGACGCCCGAGCCGCGCAATGCGTCGTTGACGATGAACCAGCGCAGGTGCGCGACGCCCGTCGCCGGGTCGCCGTCGATCGCGAGCGACGCGAGCGTGCGACCGTCTTCCTGGCATAGCCACAGCGCCTTGCCGTCGGCCGGCAGCGCGCCCGCGAACGCGGCCAGCTCGGTCGCCACGCGTTGTTCGAAGAAGGCGCCGAAACCCCAGTGTTCCGCGTAGAAGCGTGCATGCAGGCTGGCGATGTCGCCGATGCAGCCCGGCTGATAGCCCTCGCGAATCGACGGCGCGTCGGCGGGCGCGACGGGCGCCCTGGCCGCGTTGTCCTGGGCGAGCGCGTCGGCATACAGCGCGAGCGAACGCAGCAGTGCCTGCTGGTCGGCCGGCATCATGCGGCGCAGCGCATTCGACACCTGGTCGGTCGCGAACGCGTCGATTCGTTTCCGGAGCTTTTTGCCTTCGGCGGTCAGGTACAGCTCAATCGCGCGTGCATCCTCGCTCGACACGCGCCGCTCCACGACCCCGGCCGCTTCGAGCCGCGCGAGTTGCCGGCTCGTGTTCGATTTGTCGAGCCGCAGGATGGCGCCGAGATCCTTCGCGTTGATGCCGGGCGCCATCCCGATCTCGAGGATCGCGTGCACGGCCGACGGCGCCCAGTCGCTGTCGGCCAGCGTCGCCCGCATGAAGCCGAGCTCGCGCACCAGTTTGCGCGAGAAGTCGCGCAGCTCGAGGATGGTCGCGTCGCGCGGCTTGGCCGGCGCGTCGATGAGGTCCATGAACGGCTCCTGAAAGGTTGCGTATCGCAATCAATAATAGTTGCGGGTCGCAACCTTGGCAAGGCGGATTTTGAGGGCGCGCCGGTGTTTCGGGGGCGGTGCTTCCGTGCGGTCGACGGTCAACCGGACGAGGCGCGGGGGGCGAACCGGGGCGGGGCGCGACTGGTATTGAAGCGGATGGCCGGGCATGGAGAAGCGGCCGCATACTGGGCGGACCGGTCGATCTGCGGGCAGGATCGCCGGCCGATCGTCGATCGACGACCGCGGACTACGGAGATCGCCATGAACAAGCTGTTGCCGACGATGATCGCGTTGCTTGCCGGGGGCGGCATCGGGGCGCCGCCGCTCCACGCGGCCGGCACCATGGATGCGCCGCCGTGCAGCGCCGCGCATGCGGCGGATCGCGGTGGCGGGAACGTCGCGATGCCGGGCGCGTCGATCCGCAGCTTCTCGACCGCCGGCTGTTCGGGCGCGGTGTTGCAGGGCGGCCGGGCCACCGCGATCGTCGACGGCGACCGGGTCGAGTTGCGCGACGGGGTCGTCTATGTGAACGGACGATCCTACGGCGCGGTCACGCCCGCGCAGACGGTCGAATACGAGGCCGCGCGCGAGCGGCGCACGTTGAAGGTCGACGGAAAGATCCGCGCGCCGCTGCGCTGACGTTTGCCGATTCGGCGCGCCGGCGCCTTCAACTTGCCAATGCGCGCCTGTTCGACCCGCGTCAGCCGGCCGTCGCTGAGCCGCACTTTGCGCACGACCCACGCCGCATCGACGCACGGCAGCACGGCTCGCACAGTTCGCCCGGTTTGCGCGGTGGCGTCGGGCCGTACGACAGCCGATCGCCCGTGTCGATTCAATTCAATTCGCGATTCGTTCGGGCTGCAGATTTTCGATTGCACGATCCGAACGAATACGACCGTCCTTTTCTGCAACGGGCGGCATCGATTCGGTTCGTTTCCCGATGCCGGTGCGACGCAGCGCCGGCCCCGGCGCGACTCAGGACGTGGCGACCGCGGCCGCCGCATCGGCCGGACTGCCCGGCGGCTGGCCGGTTTGCCGGCGCGACCGGCCCGAGCTCAGGTATGCGGCGATCGAATCCTGCGTGATCTCGCCGAGCCACGCCCCGTCGGCGTCGAGCACGGGCATCCACGACATGCTGTACTGGTACATCTTCGACAGCACGATGCGCAGGTTGTCGTCCGCCGCGACGCCGGCAGGGAACGGCGTCACGCGTTCGCCGCACACGCCGCCGTCGGTGCGTGCCGCGCGGCGCGTCACGTAACCGAGCGCCCGGCCCGCATCGTCGAGCACGGTCAGGTAGCGGCAGTCGGTTTCGTCCATCACCGCCAGCGCGTGCGCGAGCGGCGTATCGACGCGCGCCGTTTCGGGCTGCGTGGCGGCGTCGCCGGCCTTCACGAGCAGCAGGCGTTTGAGCGTGCTGTCCTGACCGACGAACTGCGCGACGAACTCGTCGCGCGGGCGGGCGAGCAGCGTGTCGGGGTGATCGTACTGAACGAGCTGGCCGCGCCGGAACACGGCGATGCGATCGCCCAGCTTGATCGCTTCGTCGATGTCGTGGCTCACCATGATCACGGTCTTGTTCAGTTGCCGCTGCATCTGGAAGAACTCGTTCTGGATCGATTCGCGATTGATCGGATCGACCGCGCCGAACGGCTCGTCTATCAACAGCACGGGCGGATCGGCGGCCAGCGCGCGAATCACGCCGATGCGCTGCTGCTGCCCGCCCGACAGCTCGCGCGGATAGCGTTTCAGGTACAGCTTCGGATCGAGCGCGACCATCGACATCAGGTCGCGCGCGCGTTCGGCGCAGCGCTTCTTGTCCCAGCCGAGCAGGCGCGGCACGACGGTGATGTTCTCCTCGATCGTCATGTTCGGGAACAGCCCGATCTGCTGGATCACGTAGCCGATGTGGCGCCGCAGGTCGACTTCGTCGAGCTGCGCCGTATCCTCGCCGTTGATGAGCACGCGGCCCGACGTCGCGGGGATCAGCCGGTTGATCATCTTGAGCGTGGTGGTCTTGCCGCAGCCCGACGGGCCGAGGAACACGCAGATTTCCCCTTCGGGCACCGACAGGCTCACGGAGTCGACCGCGCGCACGGCCTGGCCGTCCTTGCGCGTGAAAGTCTTGGTCAGTTTGTCGAGTTCGATCATGTCTTCTGCACTCCCTTCGGTGTCAATGCACGTTGCAGCATCTGCAGCAGCCGGTCGGCGACGATCGCGAGCAGGCTCACGAGCACCGCGCCCACCAGCAGTTTCATCATGCTGCTCTGCCCGATCGCACGCAGGATCAGCGTGCCGAGGCCGCCCGCGCCGATCACGGCGGCGATCGTCATCACGCCGATGTTCATCACGACGGCGGTGCGCACGCCCGCGAGAATCACGGGCACCGCCAGCGGCAAGTCGACGAGACGCAGGCGCTGCCACGACGTCATGCCGATGCCGGTGCCGGCTTCCTTGATCCCCGCATCCACGTTGTGCAATGCGAGGTAGGTGTTGCGCATGATCGGCAGCAGCGAGTAGAGGAATACGGCGGTGATCGCGGGCGCGGCGCCGATACCCTGGCCGAAGCGCGAGAAGAACGGGATCATCAGGCCGAACAGCGCGATGGACGGCAGCGTGAGCACGAGCGTGGCGATGCCGAGCAGCGGGCCCGCGAGCCAGTCGTGACGATTGATCAGGATACCGAGCGGTACGCCGGCGACGATCGCGCAGCCCACGGCGATCGCGACGAGCCATACGTGCTGCAGCGTGAGCTGCAGCAGCTCGGGCCAGCTCGAAGCGAGATAGTCGAATACGCTCATCGGTCCTCCTTCAAGGTAGCGGGTGGGCGCGCAGGAACGCATCGGCGACGTCGCGCGGCGATCGGCCGTCGAGATCGACCGCCTTGGCCATCGCCTGCATCGCGTCGTTGTCGAGCACGGCCGACAGTGCGTTGAGTTGCGTCGCGAGCTTCGGATTGCGCTCCAGCGTGGCCTGGCGGACCACCGGCGTCGCGTTGTACGGCGGGAAGAAGTGCCTGTCGTCCTCGAGCGGCACGATGCCGAAGCCCTTCACGCGTCCGTCGGTCGTGTAGACGAGGCCGATCTGCAACTGGTCGTTGTGCAGGGCCGTATAGACGAGCCCCGGATCCATCTGTTTCAGTTGAGCGCGGCTGAACTGCATGCCGTAGGCGGCGAGCAGCGGCTTCAGGCCGTCGGGACGGTTCGCGAATTCCGCGTCCATGCCGAATACGTAATGCTTCGCGGCCGGATCGTGCTTCAGATGCTCGGCGAGCTGCGACACCGTCCGGATGCCGGTAGCCTGCGCGAGCCGGCTCGGCAGGCCGATCGCGTAGGTATCGTTGAGCGGCGACGCGTCGAGCCACACGAGCCCGCGCGGCACGTCGAGCGCCTTGACGCGCCGGTACATTTCGTCGGGCGACAGCTTGTCCTGGATCTTGTTGTAAACGAGCGCCGCGGTGCCCGTGTAATCCCACATCAGGTCGAACTGGCCGTTCTCCAGCGCGCTGCGTGCGAGCGTACTGCCGAGGCCGGCGCGGACGTCGACGTCATAGCCACGCGAGCGCAGGTATTGCGACGTGAGTTCCGCCAGCACGTATTGCTCGGTGAAGTTCTTCGCGCCCAGCACGAGCTTCGCGGCGAATGCCGGGGTGCCGGCTGCGACGCACAGCGCGCCGGCGACGCCCAGGCGCGCGAGCGATCGAAGGATGCGTCGAAGCGTCATGCGGCGCCTCCGTGGCGTGCGAGCCAGTGACGGCTGCCGGCCGCGACGACGCCGTCCAGCACCAGTGCGAGGATCGCGGTGAGCGACGCGCCGAGCAGCAGCAGCGGCTGGTTGTCGAGGTAGATGCCGGGGAAGATCAGCGAGCCGAGGCTGTCCGCGCCGATCAGATACGCGAGCGGCGCCGTCCCGACATTGATCGCGAGCGCGGTGCGCACGCCGCCGACGATGATCGGCAGCGCGTGGGGCAGTTCCACGCGAACCAGCGACTGCCAGCCGGTCATGCCGATGCCTTTGGCGGCTTCGCGCAGCGCGGCCGGCACGTTCTTCATGCCTTCGTACGCATTGCGCGTGACGGGCAGGAGCGATGCGAGGAACAGCGCGACGATCGCGGGCACGTCGCCGATGCCGAAGATGCCGAGCGCGATGGCCAGCACGGCGAGCGACGGGATCGTGTTGCCGATGTTGAAGACCTGCATGAAACGCTCGGCCTGATGCCGGAATCGCGGCCGGCTCAGCAGCACGCCGGCCGGCACGCCGACGGCGATGGCCAGTGTCATCGAATAGGCGACCAGCAGCATGTGCTGGCCCGCGTAGTAGGCGAGATCGTCCGAGCGCTGATGGAACGTGTCGGCGCCGATGCCGCGCGCCAATGCCCATCCCGCTGCGATGATTGCCACCAGGCTGCCCACCAGCTGGACAGTGCGTCGAGTCATGAAGATACGCCTCCTCAATCCGGTGCGGCGCGCGCACGCGCACGCCGCGATGACGCCGAATGGCGTCGCGATGGAAGTTCGTGATCCCGGCATGGCCGCGATTGAACTGACGGAAACAGTGCTGCCGGCTGCACCGAGGTGCGGCTGGCGGTCGGGTGAACGCGACGACGCGTTCGTCTGATTGTCAGGTTCAGCCCGGCGGCGCCGTAACGGCGAGGCGCGTTCGAGCAGGGCGCCGCCTCGTGAAGGCGGCATGGATGCGGGCGGCTCGATGCCGACCGCTGGGGCCGGTGGCCCCTTTGACGTGGCGAAACGGATGCATGCGCAACGAAGTGCGAAATGACATCACGTTGCGCACGAGATCATGCGTTTTATGATGAAGTTGAGGCGAGTATAGAGCAATCAATAAATTGCGTCTACCGTGGGGAACGATCGCGGCGACGCGTCCCCGGTCATGCGATGGGGAGCGTGGCGTGCATGGAAATTGATTCGACGAACGAATCAATGGGCGAAGCCTGCGTCGCGACGCGCGATGCGCGAGCGGTTTCGCTCCATGAAATCGTTATTGCGCGATGCCGGGCTCGTCGCTGCGGCCGGCAGTGCGTTCACCGAAGCGTGATGCCGAATCCTCGAAAGCCGGGTGAAGCGGTAGCGCATCGGGTCACGCGTCGACATCCGACGCCGACCGCGGCGTCTTGCCGGTCCAGCGCCGGTACGCGTGACGAAAGCTGCGCGGCTCGCTGTAGCCGAGCCGCTCGGCGATCGCGGCGACGGTCAACGCTTGATCGTCGAGCAACCGCACGGCTTCGTCGCGACGCACGTCGTCGAGCAGCGACTGGAACGTGATGCCGTCCTTGTCGAGCCGCCTGCGCAGCGTCCGTTCGGTCAGGTGCAGCGCACTGGCGAGCGCCGTCATCGACTTGAAACGCGCGAGGTCGCGCGCCATCAGCTCCTTCGCGCGATCGGCGAAACGCGTGCCGACCGATGCGGCCCACTGCCGTTCGAGCACTTCGCACTGGCCATGCAGCGCATTGAAGCTGACTTCGTTCGCCAGGCGCGGCGCTTCGGTGCCGTTCACCGACGTGAACACCAGCCGGTTGTCGGCCGCATTGAAGACGACCGGACAGCCGAAGTGGCGTGCGTAGTCGGCCGCATTGCGCGGCGCGCGGCGCGCGAGCTGCACCTGCTCCGGCCACACCGGCTTGCCGACGAGATCGGACACGATCAGGCGCAGGCTCGACAGGCACATGTCGACCTGAAACACCTCGAGATCGGGCTCGCCGTTGTAGCGGCCGATGGTCACGCTCATGCCGCCGGCATGCGCGTCGATGCGCACGTCGAAATACAGCCCCATGAACAGCGGAAACTGGCCCATGCAGCGGAACGCCTGCATCACGGAGCCGCTGATCAGCATCGCGTAGCCGGCGAGACCCAGCGTCGACACATGCAGCCGCGCGCCGATCGCTAGCCCAATCGACGGCACGCCGCTGCAGCGCAACAGGTTGCGAAAGCAACGTTGCTCCTGGCCCCGATTCACGTGCAGGTTCGGCGATGCGACTTCGTCCGCGCCGAGCCCGGTGCCTTCGAGCAGCGCGGCGCCGTCGATGTGCCGCACGCGGCACTCGTCCAGCGCGACCGCGATCGCGTGAACCGTGGCGGGAATGTCCTCCTGGCGTCCGGCCGGGCGCGCGAGGCCGAGCGCCGAACGCAGGCTGCGTTCGGCGCGGCTCTGGTTTCGTTGGGAACGACTGTTCATGGTGCCGATGCGGTGACGGGGTCGCACCGAACATAGCCGGATTGTCCGCGAAACGCCAGTGCCGCACAGCAGCATGCAGGGCGGCGCGGCACGATGCCCGACCGTGTGTCCGGAAATATCCCTCGATTACGTCCGCTTTTCTCATTCGTCGTCGATTTTTTGGCGCACCACACTTTCTTCCAGTCGTGCTCCGCCGGCCGCGCCGGACGCACGCGTGTTGAAGTCATGGACGCCACCCACGTGAGGACAGCATGGACAACGACAGGCCAGGTCGAACCGCATCAGCCGCCGCGACGCACGTGTTCGAGGCGTACGTGGAGCGCGGCCACACGGACGCACGCAAGCCTCACCAGCTTGGACTCGTGACGCTGGTGATCTTCGGCCTCGCGTATATGTTGCCGATGACGGTGTTCACGACCTACGGCCTCGTCACGAGCGAGACGAACGGGCATCTGACGGCCGCGTATGCGATCACGCTGATCGCGATGCTGTTCACCGCGCGCAGCTACGGCCACATGGCGCGGCTGATGCCGAGCGCCGGGTCGGCCTACACGTTCGCGAGCCGCAACTTCGGCACGTCGGCCGGCTTCATGGTCGGCTGGGCATTGCTGATGGACTACCTGTTCATCCCGATGATCAGCTACCTCGCGATCGGCATCTACATGAAGCAGATCTTTCCGACGGTGCCGGCCAGCGTGTGGATCGTCGGCAGCATCGCGCTGATCACCGGGCTGAACATCGTCGGCATCCGGCTCGTCAATCGCGTGAACCTGATTCTGATCGCAAGCCAGCTCGTGTTCATCGCGGTGTTCGTCATCGCGTCGGCGCACGTCGCGGCGGGCGAAGGGCTGTCGATGGCCGTCGCGTTGCCGTCGTCCGGCGATGCGCGCGCGATCTTCGCCGGCTCCGCGATCCTGTGCCTGTCGTTCCTCGGCTTCGATGCGGTCACCACGCTGTCGGAGGAAACGCGCGAGCCGCGGCGCACGGTGCCGCGCGCCATCCTGCTCTGCACGCTCGTAAGCGGCCTGCTGTTCATGCTGATCGCGTATGTCGGTCAACTGGTGTTTCCCGACTGGCACGCGTTCAAGGATCTCGATTCGGCGAGCCTCGAACTGATGCGGCGGGTCGGCGGCCGCACGCTGTCGGCGTTCTTCGTCGCGGTATACGTGGCCGGCTGCTTCGCGAGCGCGATGGCCGGACAGGCGAGCGTGACGCGCGTGCTGTTCGCGATGGGCCGCGACCGCGTGCTGCCCGAATGCGTGTTCGGCCATCTGCATGCGCGGCTGCGCACGCCGGTGCGCGCGACGCTCGCGGTCGGCGTCGTGTCGTTGTCCGCGCTGTTCATCACGCTCGATCTCGCGTCGACGATGATCAGCTTCGGCGCGCTCGTCGCGTTCGCGATCGTGAACCTGTGCGTGATGCGCAGCTATCTGGGCCGGCCCGAGCATCGCCATGCCGCGGGCTGGATTGCATACGGCCTGATGCCGGCGATCGGCTTCGCGATGAACGTGTGGCTCTGGTCCGGGCTGTCGCGCCAGACGTTCTACGTCGGCATCGGCTGGCTCGCGCTCGGGCTCTGCCAGCTCGTCTGGCTGACGCGCGGCTTTACGCGCCCGGCACCGACGTTGTCGATGAACTGAATGACCGGCTGCGCGATGCCGGTTTTGAAACCCTGAAGGAGGAGTGATCCATGAATGCCGTTGACGTCAATCTCGATGCGGACCTGCAGGCGCTCGGCAAGCGCCATCTGCTGATGCACTTCACGCATGCCGATGCATACCGCGAGAACGCGCTGACCGTGTTCGAGCGCGGCGAAGGCTGCTGGCTCGTCGACCGCAACGGCAAGCGCTATTTCGACGGGCTGGCCGGGCTTTACTGCGTGCAGGTCGGCTACAGCCACGGCGCGGAGATCGGCGATGCGATCCGCGAGCAGATGGTGCGGCTGCCGTTCGCGACCAACTGGGGCGTCGGCCACGAACCGGCGATTCGGCTTGCGCACCGGCTCGCGGCGCTCGCGCCCGAGGGCCTGAACCGCGTGTTCTTCACGTCGAGCGGCTCGGAGTCGAACGAATCGGCGATCAAGCTGGTGCGCCAGTATCACCAGTCGCGCGGCGAGCCGCAGCGGCGCAAGTTCATCGCGCGGCGCGTCGCGTATCACGGCACGTCGTTCGGCGCGCTCGCGCTGAACGGAATGACGAATTTCCGCAAGCATTTCGAGCCGCTGATGTCGGGCGTGCGGCACGTGGGCAACACGAAGCGCTACGGCCGACCGGCCGGCGAGACGGAAGCGCAGTTCACACGCCATCTGCTCGACGAGATCGAATCGCTGATCGTGCAGGAAGGGCCGGATACGGTCGCCGCGATCGTCGTCGAGCCGTTGCAGAACGCGGGCGGCAGCCTGACGCCGCCGGCCGGCTACGCGGCCGGGCTGCGCGACATCTGCGACCGGCACGGCGTGCTGCTCGTGGCCGACGAGGTGATCTGCGGGTTCGGGCGGCTCGGCGAGTACTTCGGGTCGGCGCGCTACGGGTTGAAGCCGGACATCATCACGTTCGCGAAAGGCATCGCGTCGGGCTACGTGCCGCTCGGCGGCGTGATCGCGAGCGATGCGGTCGTCGACACGGTGCTCGACGGGCCGCAGCAGATGTTCCTGCACGGCGCGACCTACGGCGGCCATCCGGTCGCGTGCACGGCCGCGCTCGCGAACCTCGCGATCATGGAGCGCGAAGGAGTCCTCGCGAACGTCCGCGACAACGAAGCGGTGTTTCGACGGACGCTCGACGGGTTGCTCGAACTTCCGTGCGTGGGCGACGTGCGCGGCGACGGTTATCACTACTCGCTCGAACTCGTGACCGACAAGGTCGCGCGCCGCTGGGCGGCCGGCATCGGCGCGCAGGCGTTCGTGTCGACGATGCTCGCGCCGGCGATCTTCGACGCGGGGCTGCTGTGCCGCGCGGGTGTCGATCACGAAGGCACGCCGATCGTGCAGTTTTCGCCGCCGCTCGTGATGTCGCGCGACGAGATCGTGTGGTTCGTCGCGCGGATCCGCGACATCCTCGTCGAGACTTACGCGCGGGCGACGCGCTGAGTGCGGCGACCTTCATTTCAGGAGCATTCGATGCGAACGTCACAACAGTCCTATATCGACGGCCAGTGGCTCGATCCGGCCGATGCACGATCGATCGACGTGATCGATCCGGCCACCGCGTGGCCGTATGCACGGCTCGCGATCGGCGGCGCGGCCGATGTCGACCGCGCGGTCGGCGCGGCGAAGCAGGCCTTCGACACGTACTCGCGCTGGTCGGTGGACGAGCGCGTCGCGTTGCTGACGCGCGTGCTCGAGATCTACCGGCGCCGCTACGAAGAAGTCGCGCAGACGATCAGCCAGGAGATGGGTGCGCCGATCGCGTTCGCGCGGGCGATGCAGGCCGCGGTCGGCACCGCGCATCTCGAACAGACGATCCGCGCGCTGCAATCGTTCCGTTTCAGCGTGCAGACCGGTTCGCTGCTGGTGTCGCACGAGCCGATCGGCGTGTGCGCGCTGATCACGCCGTGGAATTGGCCGATCAACCAGATCGTGTGCAAGGTCGCGCCGGCGCTCGCGGCCGGCTGCACGATGGTGCTCAAGCCGAGCGAGATCGCGCCGTTCAGCGCGATTCTGTTCGCGGAGATCCTGCACGAAGCGGGCGTGCCGCGCGGCGTGTTCAACCTCGTGCACGGCTACGGGCAGGAAGTGGGCGACGCGCTGTCGCGGCATCCGGACGTCGACATGGTGTCGTTCACGGGCTCGACGCGCGCGGGCGTCGAGGTCGCGAAGGCGGCGGCCGACACCGTGAAGCGCGTGCACCAGGAACTCGGCAGCAAGAGCCCGAACCTGATCCTGCCCGACGCGGACATCGACGATGCCGTCACGCGCGGCGTGCGCAGTTGCTTCAGCAACAGCGGCCAGTCATGCAATGCGCCGACGCGCATGCTGGTGCACGTCGATCATCTGGCGCGGGCCGAGCAGGCGGCGCGCCGGGAAGCGGAACGCACGGTCGTCGGCGATCCGCGTTCGACGGAAACCGACATCGGGCCGGTGGTCAGCCGCACGCAGTTCGATCGCATCCAGCATTTCATCCGCCTCGGGATCGAAGAGGGTGCGACACTCGTCGCCGGCGGTCCCGGCCGGCCGGAGGGGCTCGCGGACGGGTTCTACGTGCGGCCGACGGTGTTTTCGAACGTCGCGCCGGGCATGGCGATCGCAACCGAGGAAATCTTCGGGCCGGTGTTGTCGATCATGACCTACCGGACCGAGGACGAGGCCGTCGCGCTCGCGAACGATTCGGTCTACGGGCTCGCGGCCTACGTGCAGTCGAAGGATCTCGAGCGCGCGCGGCGGATCGCGGCGCGGTTGCGCGTCGGCAACGTCCACATCAACTACCCGGCATGGAACCCGGCCGCGCCGTTCGGCGGCTACAAGCGCTCGGGCAACGGCCGCGAGTATGCGGAGTTCGGCCTCGTCGAGTATCTGGAAACGAAGGGGACGACCGGGTACACGGAAGGCGACGCGCGATGACGTCCTGAGCGCCTGGGAGAGCGGCGCGGCGAACGCGTCACCGCCAGTACTAGCGCTGCTCGCGGCGTTCGGACGCGACGGCCTGGCGCATCGCCGTCACCTTGGCGCGGCGGAAGGCCGTGGACCGCCGCGAAACGGTCGGCCTTGCGTTCACGCCGCGTGTGCCGCCGCTCAGCGTTCTTCCGGATCCGTTGCGGCCGCATCGAATCCCGAAACGGAAGCGGCGGCCCGCCTGCGGATCTCGGAGTCGAGGATCAACCGCCCGCGCAGCTTCCCTTTCATCCGCTTCACATGCTTCGGCGCCTCGGTCATGTGCTCGACCATCAGCGCGCGGACGCGCTCGGCGTCGCGCTCGCGCGCGGCCTGCAGGATCGCCTTGTGGATCGACACGTTCGCTTCGCCGAAACGCTTGTGCTCGACGAGCGGCGTATCGTTCCGGAACTCGATCAACTGCCGGATCATCTCGTTGATCAGTTCGCAACTGAAGCGCAGGAACGGATTCGGGTTCGCGGCCGCGAGGATGTCGTGGAACGTCGTGTCTTCCTGCCGCTGACGCAGCATGTGACCGCGATCGTGCACGCCCGACGCGCCGTCGCAGCACGCGATGTTCGCTTCCAGCGCCGCGAAGTCGCGCTCCGTCAGGTGCGGCACGGCGCCGGCGGCCAGCTCGGGTTCGAGCAGCTTGCGCACCGTATAGATGTCGTCGATCGTCACGTCCTTGAAGAACAGATAGTTCTGCAGAAGCTGAAGCGTGCGGTCGAGCGGCACCTCGACGACCATCCCGCCGCCCGACGGCCCCGTCGTGACCTTGATGAGCCCCTGCACCTCGAGCGACTTCAGCGCTTCCCGGATCGTGCTCTTGCTCACCGCATACAACTGCTGCAGCTCGGCTTCGCGCGGCAGGCGGTCGCCCGGCTTCAGGTCCTTCTCGGTGATCAGCCGCTTGATCTCCTCGGCGACGAGGTCGGCCCGCTTCGGCTGCTTGATTTCGACCGCGAGGCCCGCCCTGGCTCGGTCCATGACCATCTTCACGACTCCTTTGTCTGACCGCGCGCCGCGTCATCGTCGACGATCGGCCCCGCGCGGGTACGGAATTTTGCCTGATTGACACCAATTTTGATCAACTCTAGCATCAGGTTGATCCTATTTATCATGATAAATAGGATCAACCGGCGGCGCGCATCCGGCAGGGGCGTGGGCACGGTTTGGCAGTCGGTCGTATCGCGTGTGTCCCCCATCATGAGGAGCGTCAACTTGAATCGCCGAGAACTGTTGAAACTGGCCGCGCTGTCGGCCGTGCCGGGCGCGCTCGGCAGCATGTCGTCCCGTGTCGCGTTCGCGCAGGGCTCGCCCATCCAGCTCGCCTGCCCGGTGCCGATGTCCGGCCCGTTCGCCGCCAACGGCAAGTACGCCGATCTCGGCATGCAGTTGGTCGTCAAGCAATACGGCAAGGTGCTCGGCGCGCCGCTCGCCTATACGGCGCTCGACACCGAGGGCAAGCCCGCGACCGCCGTGCGGCGCGTGCAGGAGATCGCGCAACAGAAGGGCGTGCGTTTCTTCGCGGGCGGCATCCTGTCGTCCGAATCGCTGGCGATGGGCAAGGAAGTCCAGAAAGCGGGCGGCGTGTTCATCACGACGGCCGGCGCGGACGAGATCACCGGCAAGGATTGCAACGCGGCGACCTTCCGCTGGTCGGTGCCGACCTTCGGCGCGATCGAGCAGACGGTCCGCCCGTTGATCCAGATGCTGCCGAAGGCGAAGCGCTGGTACACGATCACGCCGCAATACGTGTTCGGCGACGGGCTGCTGTCGGCCGCGAAGGCGATCTTCAAGGAAAAGGGCATCGAGCACGTCGGCAACAGCTACCACTCGCTCGCCGAAAAGGAGTTCAGCGGCTACCTGACGAATGCGGCCGCCGCGCAGCCCGACGTGCTGCTGATCCTGAACTTCGGCTCGCAATCGTCGGACACGCTGCGCCAGGCCGTCAGCTTCGGAATGAAGCGCAACTGCACGATCCTGCTCGCGTGGGCGTCGGGGCTCGAGCAGTTCGAGGCGCTCGGCCCGGACATCTGCGACGGCGTGTATTTCGGCGCGCAGTACTGGCACGGCATCGATTCGCCGCTGAACCGCGATCTGGTGAAACGCGCGAACGCCGCGTTCAACGCGAACCCGAACTACAGCCTCGCGGGCTCGTACATCTGCTCGAAGATCCTGATCGACGCGATGGTGAAGGCCGGCAGCGCCGATCCGAAGAAGGTCGTCGCCGCGATGGAAGGGTTGAAGTACGACGGCCTGACGGGGCCGGAGGAAATCCGCAAGGGCGACCACCAGGTGCTGAAGAACTACTACCTGCTGAAAGGCAAGCCGAAGGGCCGGATGAAGAACGCGGACGACTACGCCGACATCGTCAGCTCGGGCCAGTCGTTCCTGCCGCTCGACAAGACGGGTTGCAAGCTCGCGTGACGCCGTGCATGCGTTCGCGGCGCATCGCGCGCCGCGGGCGTCCGTTACCTTCCTTTCCGATACGGAAGCCATGAACGTCTATCTGCTGCAGATCGTCAACGGCATCGGCGTGGGCATGCTGTATTTCCTGCTCGCCGTCGGCCTGTCGATCGTGTTCGGCCTGCTGCGCTTCGTGAATTTCGCTCACGGCGCGTTCTACCTGCTCGGTGCGTATCTCTGCTACCAGGCGCTGCAATGGTCGGCGAATTTCTGGGTCGCGCTCGCGATCGTGCCGCTCGTGGTCGGCGCGTTCGCGTGGGGCGTCGAAAAGCTCGTGCTGCGCCACGTGTACGCGCAGCAGCATGAATTCCACATTCTCGCGACGGTGGGGCTCGCGCTCGTGCTGCAGGAGTGCGCGATCCTCGCGTGGGGGCCGCTCGGCGACAACGTGCCGCCGCCCGACGCACTGAACGGCGTCGTGATCTGGGGCGGCTTCGTCTATCCGAAGTACCGGTTGTTCGTGATCGGGTTCACGGCCGTGCTCGCCGCGCTGTTGTGGTGGGTGCTCGAAGGCACGCGGCTCGGCAGCACGGTGCGCGCGGGCAGCGAGTCGACGGAGATGGTGTCGCTGCTCGGCATCAACGTGACGCGCGTGTTCAGCCTCGTGTTCGCGCTCGGCGCGGCGACCGCGGCGCTGGCCGGCGTGCTCGCCGCACCGATTCGCGGCGTCGATCCGTTCATGGGCATCGAGGCGCTCGGCGTCGCGTTCGTCGTGGTCGTCGTCGGCGGGATGGGGAATTTTCTCGGCGCACTCGTCGGCGGATTGCTGGTCGGCGTCGTGCAGAGCCTGATGAGCACGCTGTGGCCGGAAGGCGCGCGACTGATGATCTATGTCGCGATGGCGGCCGTGCTGCTGCTGCGTCCGAACGGTTTGCTGGGGAGGGCTGCATGATCGAATCGTCGAAACCGCTGCCGCCGGGCGCGGCGGCGTCGCAACGCCCGCAGCCGTGGCGCGGCGTGCTGCAGCGGCCGGAAGGCTGGCTCGCGGTGGTGGCCGCGTGCGTGTTGCCGCTCGTGTTGAGTTCGGGCTCGCTCGCGACCGAAGTACTGGTGTTCGCGCTCGCCGCGCTCGGCTGCAACCTGCTGCTCGGCTACACGGGGCTGCTGTCGTTCGGGCAGGGCATCTTCTTCGGGCTCGGCAGTTACGCGGCGGGGCTGGTGCTGACGCGCGGCGTCGCGTCCGTGACGGCCGCGCTGGTCGCGGCCGCGGTGCTTGGCGCGATCGCGGCCGCGCTCGTCGGCTGGTTCTCGATCCGGCAGCGCGGCACGTATTTCGTGATGCTGACGCTCGCGTTCGGGCAACTGTTCTACTTCCTCGCGTATACGACGCCGGATGTGACGGGCGGCGACAACGGGCTGCTCGACATCCCGCGCCCCGCGCTGTCCGCGCTCGGCCATCCGCTCGTCTCGCTCGATTCGCCGTGGCGCTACTACGGCTTCGTCGCGGTGCTGTTCGTCGCGGTGTTCTGGCTGCTGCTGCGCGTGTCGCGCTCGGTATTCGGCCGGACGCTGCTCGCGATCCGCGACAACGAGGCGCGCGCGGCGGCGGCCGGCTACGACGTGAAGCGCTTCAAGCTCGCGGCGTTCGTGATCTCGGGCGCGGTCACGGGCCTGGCGGGGGCGCTGCACGCGCTGATGACGGGCATCGCGCCGCTGTCGAACATCGACTATCACACGAGCGAGATGATCCTCGTGATGACGGTGATCGGCGGCACGGGCAACCTGTTCGCGTCGGTGCTCGGCGCGGCGTTCTACGTACTGTTCGCGGACTGGCTGTCGACGCTGTGGCCTCGGTGGCTGCTGCTGCTCGGCCTCGTGCTGATCGCGGTCAGCCTGTTCATGCAGCGCGGGTTGTGGGGGCTGGGCGAACGCATCGTGGCGTCGCTGCGGCGTAGCGATCGCACGGCGACCACGGACAAGGAGCGGCAATGAGCGAAGCGATTCTCGAAGCGCGCGGCATCGTCAAGCGCTACGGCAAGTTCACGGCGCTGGGCGGCGTCGATCTGCGCATCATGCCGCGCACCGTGCATTCGGTGATCGGCCCGAACGGCGCGGGCAAGACGACGTTGTTCCATACGCTGACCGGCACGCTGCCGATCACGTCGGGCTCGATCCTGTTCGACGGTCACGACGTGTCGCACGAGCCCGATCACAAGCGCGTGCGGCGCGGCATCGCCCGCTCGTTCCAGGTGACGAGCCTGTTTCCGAACCTGAGCGTGCGCGAGAACCTGCGCGTCGCCGCGCAGGGCGTCGAATCGCGCCGGGCGCTCAATCCGTGGGCGCCGCCGCGCGGCGCGCTCGCGCACGACGGCATCATCGACGACGTACTCGAGCGGCTCGGCCTGCAGCGCTTCGCCGACACGGCGTCCGGTGTGCTGTCGCATGGCCAGCAGCGCCGGTTGGAGGTCGGGATGGCGCTGGCGGCACGACCGCGCGCGATCTTCCTCGACGAGCCGACGTCGGGCATGGGCATCGACGATCTCGACGACATGAAGACGCTGATCCGCGGCCTGCGCGACGACTACACGGTCGTGCTGATCGAACACAACATGGGCATCGTGATGGACATCTCGGACACGATCACGGTGATGCAGCAAGGGCGCGTGCTGGTCGAAGGCCGACCCGACGCGATTCGCGGCGACGCGCGCGTGCGCAGCGCCTATCTCGGCAACATGATCACGGGAGGCCGCGCATGATGCTCGACGTGAAGGAGGTGCACGCCTGCTACGGCAAGAGCCACGTGCTGCAGGGCATTTCGCTGAACGTGAGCGAAGGGGAGACGGTGACGCTGCTCGGCCGCAACGGCGCGGGCAAATCGACGACGCTCAAGACGATCGCGGGCGTCGTCGCGCCCACCGGCGGCACGGTGACGTTCGCGGGCCGGCCGGTGTCCGGGCAGCCGGCGCACCGGATCGCGGCGCGCGGCCTGTGCTTCGTGCCCGAGCATCGGGGGATTTTCCGGCTGCTGTCGGTCGAGGAAAACCTGCGGCTCGGCGCGCGTCGCGATTCGCCGTGGCAGCTCGACGACATCTACCGGATCTTTCCGCGCCTGAAGGAACGCCGCCGCAACGGCGGCGCTCAGTTGTCGGGTGGCGAGCAGCAGATGCTCGCGATCGGCCGCGCGCTGATGAATCATCCGCGGCTGCTGATGCTCGACGAGCCGGTGGAGGGGCTCGCCCCGGTGATCGTCGAGGAAATCGTCGCGCAGTTGAAGCAGATCAAGGCGGCCGGCGTCGCGATCCTGCTCGTCGAACAGAACCTCGAAGTGTGCACGCAGCTCGCGGACCGCCACTTCGTGATCGAACAGGGCGTGATCGTCTACGAAGGCAGCAACGCGGCGTTCGCGGCCGATCACGACGTGAAGGACCGCTACCTGGGCGTCGGTGTCGCATGAGCGCCCGGCCCTTTCAATGCGAGGAATGGCAACGATGCAAGTACAGGATGTGACTCCGGGCGTCGCGGCGTCCGGCTTGCGCGTCGATGGCGCGCGGCTGTGGGACAGCCTGATGCGCCTCGCGCGGATCGGTGCGACCGACAAGGGCGGTGTGTGCCGTCTCGCGCTCACGGACCTCGATCGCCAGGCACGCGACTTGTTCGTCGCCTGGGCCAAGGAAATCGGCTGCACCGTGCGCGTCGATGCGATCGGCAATATCTTTGCGCGGCGCGCGGGCGAACGGGACGACCTGCCGCCCGTGGCGACGGGCAGCCATATCGACACGCAGCCGACCGGCGGCAAGTTCGACGGCAACTACGGCGTGCTGGCCGGCCTCGAGGTGCTGCGTACGCTCGATGACGCCGGGGTGCGCACGCGCGCGCCGCTCGAGGTGGCCGTCTGGACCAACGAAGAAGGGTCGCGCTTCGTTCCGGTGATGATGGGGTCCGGCGTGTTCGCGGGCGCGTTCACGCTCGACCATGCGCTCGCGCAACGCGATCGCGATGGCGTGTCGGTGCGCGATGCGCTGGCCGCGATCGGCTATGCGGGCGGCGCGGACGACGGGCACGGTGCGCATCCGGTCGGCGCGTATTTCGAAGCGCATATCGAGCAGGGGCCGGTATTGGAGGCGCACGACACGACGATCGGCGTGGTCGAGGGTGCGCTCGGGCAGCGCTGGTACGACGTGACCGTACACGGCATGGAGGCGCATGCGGGCCCGACGCCGATGGAACTGCGCCGCGATGCGCTGCTGGTCGCGGCCGATCTCGTGCGTGCGGTGAACGGCATCGCGCGTGCGCATCCGCCGCACGGACGCGGCACGGTCGGCTGGGTCGACGTGCACCCGAATTCGCGCAACGTGATTCCCGGCCGCGTGACGCTGACCGTCGACCTGCGCGCGGCCGACGACGCGACGCTGGCGTCGATGGACGCGCAACTGCGTGCGGCATGCGCCGACCTGGGCGCGGCGGCCGGGATGCGGATCGACATCGAGCCGGTCGTGTATTTTCCGCCGCAGCCGTTCGATCCGGCGCTGATCGAGCAGGTCCGCGCCGGGGCGCACGCGCTCGGGCTGTCGTCGATGAACGTGATCAGCGGCGCGGGCCACGATGCGGTGTATCTCGCGCGCGTGGCGCCGACCGCGATGATCTTCGTGCCGTGCAAGGACGGCATCAGTCACAACGAGATCGAAGACGCCGATCCGGTGCATCTGGAAGCCGGCTGCAACGTGCTGCTGCATGCGATGCTGGGCGCGGCCGGGATCGCGGAGGGCCGTGCGCGATGAAGATCCTGATCGCCCGGATGAACCACGAGACCAACACGTTCTCGCCGGTGCCGACGCCGCTTGCCGCGTTCGGCCGCAACGGCCCCGACTGGGGCGACGACGCGTATCGCGCGAATCGCGGGATGCGCACCGCGATGGCCGCGTTCATCGACGCGGCCGAGCGCGAAGGCGCCGATATCGTGACGCCCGTGTCGGCGGCCGCGAACCCGAGCGGGCCGGTCGCGGCCGACGCGTATGCGGCGATCTGCGATGCGATCGTCGCCGCCGCGCCCGGCTGCGATGCGGTGATGCTCGACCTGCACGGCGCGATGGTCGCCGAGCAGAGCGTGGACGGCGAGGGCGACCTGCTCGCGCGCGTGCGCGCGGCGCTGCCCGGTGCGCCGATCGCGGTCGCGCTCGACCTGCACGCGAACGTCACGCAGAAGATGATCGATCACGCGGACGTGATCGTCAGTTTCAAGACGTATCCGCACGTCGATATGTACGAGACCGGCGAGCATGCGGCGCGGCTGCTGCTCGACCGGCTTCACGGCCGCGCGCGGCCCGTGCTCGCGTGGCGGCAGCCGCCGCTGATGACGTCGACGCTGCGCAGCGCGAGCGCCGAAGGCGCGATGCGGCGCGCGGTGGAGGCCGCGTGCGCGGCCGAGGCGGATGGAATGCTGGCGGTATCGATCCTGCCCGGTTTCTCGCTCGCGGATATTCCCGCGCCGTGCATCAGCGTGGTCGTGGTGGCCGACGGCGATCGCGCTGCCGCCGACGCCGCGGCCGAACGCATTGCGCGGCAGATCTGGGACGCGCGCGACGAATTCGTGTATCGCAGCGCGCCGCTCGCCGAATCGGTCGCGCGGGCCGCCGCGCTCGCCCACGGCGCGGATCGCCCGGTGCTGATGCTCGATCACGGCGACAACTGCATGTCGGGCGGCCCGTGCGACACGATGGACCTGCTCGAAGCCGCGCTCGCGCACGGGCTCGACGGGATCGTCAGCGGGCCGTTGTGCGATCCCGAAGCCGTCGCGGCGCTGATCGACGCGGGCGTCGGCGCCACCGTCACGGTGCCGGTCGGCAACCGGCTGCCGTCGCACGGCGGCGTGCGGCGCGAACCGTTCCGCGCGACGGGCATCGTGCGCGCGATCACCGACGGCGAATACGTGATCACGGGGCCGACGTATACCGGGCAGCGTGCGTACATGGGCCGCGCGGCGGTGCTCGACATCGGCACGGCCACGCTCGTCGTCACCGAGCGCACGCAGGAGCCGTGGGATCTCGGCGTGTTCGAGAGCGTCGGCGTCGATCCACGCCGTGCGCGCTTCCTGCTGCTGAAGTCGCGGATGTATTGCCGGCCGGTGTTCGTGCCGATTTCGTCCGCGCTGGTCGAATGCGACAGTCGCGGCGTGACGGGCTCGGACTTCGGACTGTTCCGCTACGAGCGGCTCGCGCGGCCGGTGTATCCGCTCGACGACATCGAGCGGTGGGAGCCGGACGCACGATCGACGGGCTGACGGAAACGGGGCGCAAGACGCCGGTCGCGCGCGCTTTCGGGCATCATGCGATGGCGCCGGCCCGTCGGGCAGCAGGGTCGGGCAATCCATTGCGTCCGCACCCGATCCGGAGAACCGACCGCCATGCATTCGAATCCCTTCCGCCCGCGCAGCGCGCGCCTGCTCGCCGCGCTGGCCTTCGCCACGACGGCCGTTGCCGTGCACGCCGCCGACTGGATCGTGTCCGGCAACGACGGCAAGTACCAGCGCGTCGAGGGTCGCGACACCTATCTGCCGTCCCCGCCCGCGGATACGCTGACGCTTCTCGACGCGAGCATCTTTCCGCCGAAGGTCGCGCTGCAGGTCGACGTCGAGAACGGCATCCAGGGGCCGCCGCAGGCCGTCGCGATCACGCCCGACGCGAAGCTCGCGCTCGTCGGTGCGCCGACGCGCTATGACACGGCCGCGAAGCAGCTCGTGTTCGACACGTTCCTGCAGGTCGTGAATCTCGACACCGCGCCGCCCGCGATTACGCGCGTCGAGCTCGGCACGCATCCGCAAGGGATCGCGATCGACCGCTCGGGCCGGCTCGCGCTCGTCGCCAACGTCGATGGTAGCGTGTCGATCCTGCGCATCGACGGCACGCACGTGACGCTCGACGGCACCCTGAAAATCGGCAAGAAGCGGTTGGCCGGGATCAGCTTCACGCACGACGGCAAGCATGCGCTCGTGTCGCTGCGTGACGAGCAGGGCATCGCGGTGCTGAACGTCGACGACGGCAACGTGACCGACAGCGGCACGCGCCTGAGCACGGGCGTTGCGCCGTACACGATCGACGTGTCGAGCGACAACCGCTGGGCCGTCGTCAGCAACGTCGGGCTCGCCGGGCTGCCGGGTTACACCGGCACGCTCGCGGGCGACGCCGATTCGGTCGCGTTGATCGACGTATCGCGCGTGCCGTTTCGCATGGTCCAGTATTTGACGGTGCCGTCGCTGCCGGAAGGCGTCGCGATTTCTCCGAACGGCAAGTGGATCGCCGTGCAGGCGATGGACGGCTCGAACCTGACGGCCGACAACCCGGGTCGCCACAAGCTCGGCAGGGTGCTGCTGTTCGAAATCCGCGACGGGCAGGCGGTGAAGGTGAGCGAGGCGCCGGGCGGCGAAGCCGCGCAGGGCATCGTGTTTACCGCCGACAGCCGGCACGTGATCGTGCAGTTCAACGTCGAACGGCAGCTTGCGCTGTATGCGGTCGAGGGCGGCAAGCTGCGCGACACGGGCAAGCGGATCGCGCTGACGGCCGGGCCGTCTTCGTTGAGGACGTTGCCGCGCTGACGCGCGTGGCGGGCTCCGTTCGCGGCTTGTCGAGCAGCCATGAGATGGCGGAAAACATCATCGAGCGGCTCGGCGAAGCGTTGTCGATCGCGCAAGTCGGCGACGCGCACGCGAGGATGCCAAGGACGGAAGCGCCCGGTACGCCCGCACCGGCTTGCAAGGCCGCGCGGTTACGGACGCAGCAGATCGAACCCGCCGAATACCACGACACCGCTGAGCACGATCATCGCGACGGAGTGCTGGCCGAAGTAGAGAATCGCGGCGGCGAGCCACGTCGTGATGCAGAAGGCGCCGATGCGGGCCATCGTGTGTTCCTCGAATGCGTGATGAAGTGAATGTGTGCCGCACGGCGTTCGCCGCTCGAGCAGTGAGCGGGGCACGCACGCAGCCGAACGGAAAAGGCGCTCCGGGAAGCCGCGATGCCGGTGTCGGCACACGTTGCATGCCGGCCCGGAGTCGCAGCCGGCGGCATCGGCGATCGGGCCTGGAAAGAGGACTCCGACATGCGCATCCCGGCCGGCGAAGCGGCGATTTTACCAGCGCCATCGTGCCGCCAATCTGGCCCTTTCGCGATCAATGGCGGTCATCGTCCGGCAATCCACCCGACCCCCGATATTCAAGTTTCGTGTGACGAATGCCGTAAACAATTGAAAGGCGATTTCCGCCCCTGTCATTTGGTTTACCGACACGACTCACGGACCGACACGATGCAGATCGATTTCTCCACGACCCCGCGATCGCCGCTCGCGGACAGCGGCGTGACCGCGAACCCGCCCGCGCCGACGTCGTCCACCGGCGGCGCAACGGATACCGCGAGCGCCACGAGTTCGAGCGGCACCATCGGCACCACCGGCACCACCGGCGCGAAGGATTCGACGGGTGCCGCCGGCGCCACGTCCGGCGCGGCGGGCGCATCGTCGGAAGACCCGGCGGTTGCCCAGTTGAAGGCGCTGATCGAGCGGCTGCAGAAGCAGCTCGCGACATTGGAGCGGCAGATGGCCACCGCGGCCCAGCGCGCGAAGGACGACCCGGCCGCGGCCGTCGAACAGCAGTCGCTGAGTGCGGAAGCCAGCGCGATTTCAGCCGCGCTGGCGACGGCGATCTCGCAACTTGCCGCGGCGCTCGAAAAATCCGGCGGCTCGCCGTCGGGCGGGCTGGTGTCGACGCAGGCCTGAGCGGCGACGGCGGCGTCGGCCGCACGCATTACAATCGCAAGCGCGTCTCCCTCTCGAGGACGACTGAACGATGAATGCGGAATTCGACGACGACGAACTCGTCCGCTTCGACGCGCACGGCGGCACGCCGCTGCCGGCGGCCGATGTCGAAGGATGGCTCGACCACGACGGTGCGCGCATTTGGCACGCGTCGTTCGGCCAGGGGCCGGCGGTCGTGCTGCTGCACGGCGGCCTCGGCCATGGCGGCAACTGGGGCAACCAGGTACCGGCGCTGCGCGCGGCCGGCTACCGCGCGATCGTGATCGACAGCCGCGGCCACGGCCGCAGCACGCGCGACGACCGCCCCTATTCGTACGAACGGATGGCATCGGACGTGCTGGCCGTGCTCGACGTGCTGCAGGTCGACCGTGCACGCTTCGTCGGCTGGAGCGACGGTGCATGCATCGCGCTCGTGCTGGCCGCCCGCGCGCCGGAACGCGCGGCCGGCGTGTTCTTCTTCGCGTGCAACATGGATCCGGGCGGCACGAAGGACATGGTGCCGAGCCCGCTGATCGACCGTTGTTTCGCGCGACATCGCAAGGACTATGCGCACCTGTCCGCGACACCGGACCAGTTCGACGCGTTCGTGGCCGCCGTCAGCGAAATGATGCGCACGCAACCGAATTACACCGCGCAGGATCTCGCGGCGATCGCCGTGCCGGTTGCGATCGTGCAGGGCGAGCACGACGAATTCATCCGGCCCGAGCATGCGGCGTACCTCGCGCGAACGATTCCCGGCGCGACGCTGACGATCCTGCCCGGCGTGAGCCATTTTGCGCCGCTGCAGCGGCCCGCGCGGTTCAACGCGGCGATGCTGGCGTTTCTCGACCGGCTGCCGGGGTGATGCGCGCACGGGCCGGCGATGCGCAGGCGTGCGTCGGCCGCGTTTTCGCATGTCGAGCGCCATCGCGCAGGTGACGCGTTGCAGTTGCCGGGCGAGCCTCGTGCCGGCGCGCGAGCGCAGGAATTCGGCGCGCACGCGTTCGCGGGCGATCGGCTGCATGTGCCCGGATTCGATGCCGTCAAACCCGGCCGGTTTTCCTGAAAAAAACAGGCATGCGCCGCCGACGTCGTCGCGGCCTCGTCCGGCATGTCGCGCACTTCATAAGTTTTTCTTTCGGCTCGCGCAACATATCGTCGATTGTTGGCGACCGGGCGGTAGCGGATAGTCCTGCTTCGACAGGCCGGCCGCCGCCCGCTCCGCGCAGCGCGGCCAGATCTGTTGTCCATGCAACCATCTGGAATCGAAAGGAACCGCACTCATGCGATTCAATGCGACACGCTTCGCCGCGACCCTGTTCGTCGCCGCATGCGCGACCGCCGCGGCCGGTCGTGCGGCCGCCGTCACGCAGGACGACCTCCACGACACCGTCACCCGTCATATCGCGCCGCTGATGAAGCAGTACGCAATCCCCGGCATGGCGGTCGGCATCGTCGCCGACGGCAAGCCCTACGTGTTCGACTACGGCGTGATGTCGAAGCAAACCGGCAAGCCGGTGACCGGCGACACGCTGTTCGAAATCGGCTCGGTGAGCAAGACGCTGACCGCGACGCTCGCCGCCGACGCGCAGGAGGGCGGCGAACTGTCGCTCGCGGACCCCGTGGCCAAATATCTGCCCGAGCTGCAGGGCAAGCCGTTCGGCGTCGTGACGCTGCTTCAGCTCGGCACGCACACGCCCGGCGGGACGCCGCTGCAGGTACCGGACGGCATCCGCGACGACGCGGGCCTGATCCGCTATCTCGGCGCGTGGCGGCCCGACTATGCGCCCGGCACGCACCGCAAGTATTCGAACGTCGCGATCGGCATGCTCGGCTGGCTCACGGCGAAGGCGATGCACCGGGATTTCGCGACGCTGATGGAGCAGCGGCTCTTTCCCGCGCTCGGAATGACGCACACCTACATCGACGTGCCCGACGCACGCATGGCCGACTATGCGCAGGGCTACACGAAGGACGGCAAGCCGACCCGGATGACGCAAGGCATGCTGTGGCAGCAGGCGTACGGCGTGCGGACCACGGCGGCCGACCTGCTGCGCTTCGTGCAGGCGAACATGGGGATGATCCAGACCGCGCCGCGCCTGCAGCGCGCGATCGAACGCACGCACACCGGCTACTTCCGCGCAGGCCCGCTGACGCAGGATTTGATCTGGGAACAGTATCCGTACCCGGTCGCGCTGCCCACGCTGCTCGCGGGCAATGCGCCGAAGATGCTGTTCGATGCGGTGCCGGCCAGCGCGATCCAGCCGCCGCTCGCGCCGAACCCCGCGACCTGGATCAACAAGACGGGTTCGACCGGCGGCTTCAGCACGTATGTCGCGTTCGTTCCCGCGAAGCGGATCGCGATCGTGATGCTCGCGAACGGCAACGTGCCGATCGAGGACCGCGTGAAGGTCGCGTACCGGATCCTCGGATCGCTCGGCGACGGGCGGTAATGTCGCCGCGCGCGCCTGTCGGGAAGTGCTTATGATGGCGGGCAATCCGGTGCGCGGCGGGCGACGCACCGGGCGACGGAGGAGAACCGATTGAGCATCGCATGGGACGGAATCACGGGCGCCGACGTGCTCGACGACGCGCAACTGGCGAGCCGGCACGCATTGGCCGATGCGGCGCGCGACGGCGCATGGGCGACACTGATCGAGCGTGTCGCGCAACAGCCTGCGCTCGTCAACGCGACGCGGCCGGGCGGCACGTCGCTATACGCGCCGCTGCATCAGGCCGCGTATGGCGGCGCGCCGCAGGAGGTCGTCGCGGAACTGCTGCGGCTCGGCGCATGGCGCATGCTGCGCGATGCGCGAGGTGGGCGCGCGGTCGACATTGCCGCGTCGCGCGGGCATCGGCATCTGGTCGCGCTGCTGACGCCGCAGCCGCGGCGCTTCGTGCCCGACGGCACGCTGCGCGCCATCCAGCGCCATTTCCACGACATGATCGGTGGCCGCATCGCGCACCTGCGGGTCGACGCACTGCGTTTTCCCGAACTCGAACCGCTGCTCGAATTCGACGCGCAAGCCGGGCGCATGTGGTTCGCGGTGCCCGGCATGTATGGCGGATTCCGTTATGCGCTGCGTACGGACGGCGATGCCGCGGTGCTCGTGTCCGAGAGCTGGAGCCGCGTGGTCGGCGGCTCGGGCCAGCGGCACGAGATCACGGCCCACGGCTGCACGCTGGTCGAAGAGGGCTTCGTCTGATCCGGCCGATCGTCTCGCCGGGCGCAAGACCGCACCACGTCGAAGACGCCGATCCCGTCCCGCATCCTGCCGCGCGCGTTGCGCACACAAGTGCGTCGCGCGGCGGGCTGACCTGCGCGACGCATCGTTCGTCTCGTTTCCGCCGGGTTTCGACGCGCGCAGCGCGATCGAGCGCGTGGTCGTTCAAGCGATAGCCGTGCCGTCCGCTTCGACGACCGCCGGCGCAGCAGTGGCGGCGCCCGCCAGCCGCCGGTAACGCGCGAGCGCCCACAGCGGGAAGTACGCGGTATAGCCGTGATACTTCAGGTAGAAGATGCGCGGAAAGCCCGGCGCATTGTGCGAACGGTGCCACCAGAAACCGTCTTCCTGCTGCACCGACTGCAGATACGCGATGCCGCGTTTCACCGAATCGGATTCGCAGTCGCCGAACGCCATCTGCGCGAGCAGCGCCCACGCGGTGCAGTTCGACGTGCTTTCGCCGCCGTTCGTGCCGGCCAGCTTCGGGTCGATGTAGCTGTCGTTCGTCTCGCCCCAGCCGCCGTCCGCATGCTGCCGCGCGCGCAGCCAGTCGAGCGCGCGTGCGATATAGGGTTGCGACTTGTCCTCGCCGGCGAGCGCGAGGCCGGCCAGCACGCTCCACGTGCCGTACAGGTAGTTCGTGCCCCAGCGGCCCCACCAGCTGCCGTCGGGCTGCTGCGTGCGCTTCACGTAGTCGATGCAGCGCGCGAGCGACGCACGGTCTTCCGCGCGCTTCGTCACGCCGAAGCACAGCAGCACGCGGCCCGATACGTCCTCGGTCGGCGGATCGAGCAGCGCGCCATGATCGGCGAACGGGATCGCGTTCAGGTACATGCGGTCGCAGTCCGCATCGAACGCCGCGAAGCCGCCGTTGCGCGATTGCAGCCCGCGCACCCAGTCGAGCGCGCGTGCGACGCGCGACGCATACGGGTGCGTACCGTCCGCATGGCGGTGCGTACGGCCGCGTCGATCGAGCATCGCGGTGACGACCGCGCTGTCGTCGATGTCCGGGTAATACGGGTTCGCGTACTGGAACGCCCATCCGCCCGGCTCGACGTCGGCCGGGACGTTCTCGACCCAGTCGCCGCGCAGGTCGTTCACCTGCCGCTCGGCCAGCCAGTCGTACGCGCGGGCGATGCGTGCATCGAGTTCGCGCAGCGCGCCGGCCGACTCGCCGGTTTCCGGCGCCGCGACACCGCGCGCCTGCTCGAGCGCCATCGTGCTCCACGCGGTGTCCCACACCGGCGACAGGCACGGCTGGCAATACACACTGCCGTCCGGCCGCGTGACCAGCAGCTTCTCCAGCGCGTTTTCGCAGTCGCGCCGCAGCGGATGGTCGTCCGGGTAGCCGAGCACCTGCATCATCTGATAGCTGTACACGATCGGCGGGAAAATGCCGCCGAGCCCATCCTCGCCGTTCATCCGTTCCGCACACCACGCTTGCGCATGCCGGATCGCGCGCTGCCGCAGGCGCTTCGGTATCAGCGGCTCGATATGGCGGACCGTGCGGTCGAGCGCGAGGAACAGCCGGCGCATGCCGCGCGCGGGCGGGAAGTACCGGCGCTCTTCGTCCGGCGGCGTGACGAACAGTTCGCGGATCGAGACGTTGCGCGGATTGCGCGCCCGCGCCTTCAGCGAGCACAGCACGAGCAGCGGCACCATCGTCGTGCGCGCCCAGTACGCGACCTTGTACATCGAGATCGGCACCCACTTCGGGAACAGCACGAATTCGACCGGCATGAACGGCGTCGCGCGCCACGGCACCTGGCCGAACGTCGCGAGCAGGATGCGCGTGAACACGTTCGAGCGTGCCGCGCCGCCGAGCTTCAGGATCGCGTCGCGCGCGCGGATCATGTGCGGCGCGTGTTCGCTGTCGCCGGCCGCCTTCAGCGCGAAATACGCCTTCACGCTGCACGACACGTCCGGCGCGCCGTCGACGTACAGATCCCATGCGCCGTGCGTGTCGAGCCGCTGATTCGCGCGCAGGTAGCGCGCCATCTTCTCCTGGCGCACGTCGTCGATCCGGCCCATGAAATGCATCATCAGGATGTATTCCGCGGTGATCGTCGCGTCGGATTCGAGTTCGAAACACCAGCTGCCGTCGGGTTGCTGAAGGCGCACGAGTGCGTCGCGTCCACGGGCGATGGCAGTGTCGAGCGCGGACCAGGGGGAGGGGGCCGATTTGTTCATGCGGCGGATCATACCATCCAGCTGGAATGTTTATATCGAGACGCGCGGTGCTACCATCCGCACCATGAAAAAACGCCTCGAACCCGCGCCGCGCGACGTGTCCGCGCCCGTCGAACCGGTTGAAACGCCCGCTGCACCGGCGCTTGAAGGATCATCGGCGCCGGCGGCAGCCGCGGCCGCGGCCGGCGTGCGGCGAAAAAAAGCGCCGGATCAGGTGCGCGCGCAATTGCTGGCGGCCGCGTCGGAGATTGCCACGCATCACGGCGTGGCCGCGCTGACGCTCGATGCGGTGGCCGAGCGCGCCGGCGTGACGAAAGGCGCGCTGCAATATCACTTCGCGAACAAGCAGGGGTTGCTGGACGCGCTGTTCGGGCAGGCGACCGAGCGGTTCGGCGCGCAACTGGCCGCGCGGCTGGCGGCGGATTCCGACGGCGACGGCGCGGCGGCGCGCGCGTATCTGCATGCGGTGCTCGATGCGGCCCATCCGGCCGCGAGTACCGACGTGCTGCGCGTGCTGGTCGCGTCGATGATCACCGAGACGGACACGCGCGCGCGATGGTCGGTGCCGATGCGCGAATGGACGCGGCCCGACCCGGTGCCGCTCGAGCAGGCCGCGACGCTGATGATCTGCCGGCTCGCGGCCGACGGGTTGTGGATTTCGGAATTGCTCGACAGCGTCGACGTATCGGCCGAATTGCGCGCCGAGATCGTTCGGCAACTCGATGCAATGAGCCGGGGCGTGTTTCCGAAGTGATGCGCGACGCGGGAGCGATGTCGTCACGGGCGGGACGCTGTCGATACATCGGCGTCACGGCTCATGCCGATCGTGTGGTGCGTCGATACCCGGCCCTGAGCGCGTCGACCACGAGTTCCATGGCTCGCGACGATTTGTGCCGGCTCGGATAAAAGACGTGGTGCCCGACGAACGTTGGAAACCAGTCCTCCAGCACCCAGCCGAGCCGTCCGGCTTCGACGTGATGCGCGACCAGGTCCTTCGGCACATAGGCGAGCCCGAAGCCGGCAAGCGCCGCGTCGACCATCTGATAGACGTTGTTGAACGTCAACTGCCCTTCGACGCGGACCTGCAAGTCGCGGCGCCCCTTGCTCAACTCCCACGACAGCAGCGCGTTTCTGGTCGGCAGCCGAAGATTGATGCAGTTGTGCCGGGTCAGGTCCTGGGGCGTCTTCGCCGTGGGGCGGGACGCAAGGTAATCGGGAGAACCGATGATCGACATCGTCATGTCCGGCCCGATACGCTGCGCGATCATGTCCTTGGCAATCTGGTCGCCGAGTCGCACGCCGATGTCGTAGCGGCCGGCGACGAGGTCGGTCAGGCCATAGTCGTTCACCAGCTCGACCTTGAGCGCCGGATATCGACGCAGCAGCGGTTGCAGCCGCGGCCACACGTACTCGTTCGCCGCATAGTCGGTCGCGGTGATCCGGACGTTGCCGGCCGGCTGGTCCGTCATCGCGCGCAGCGATTCCAGTTCCGCCTCGATTTCCTGAAAGCGCGGGGCGATCGATGCCAGCAACCGCTCGCCGGCCTCGGTCGGCGACACGCTGCGCGTCGTGCGCGTCAGCAACGGAATGCCCATGCGCGCTTCCAGCGCGCGCACCGTTCGGCTCAACGCCGATTGAGACACGCCGAGCTGCGCGGCCGCACGGGTGAAATTGCGCTCGCGCGCGACGGCCATGAACGCCACCAGATCGTTGAAGTCTTCCATTGATTAATGCGCCACGGCATAGGTTCATGCCGATTTTGCCATCTAGTCGCATGAATCGCGAGTCGTTAAAGTGGGATGGCCGACCGCTGGAGCGATCCATGCGGCACCCTTTTCGATAGAGGAAGACATCATGGAACTGAAGCGCGCGGGCTCGCAGCCCTCGATCAAAGGCCCCGACGAATGGTTCACCGGCACGGTCCGCATCGACCCGCTGAACGCACCGCTGCCGCCGGCGCGCGTATCGTGCGCCAGCGTGACGTTCGAGCCGGGCGCACGCACCGCGTGGCACACCCATCCGCTCGGCCAGACGCTGCTGGTGACTGCCGGCTGCGGCTGGACGCAATGCGACGGCGAGCCGCGCGTCGAGATCCGGGTGGGCGACGTGATCTGGTGCCCGCCCGGCCACAAGCACTGGCACGGCGCGACGTCGACCACCGCGATGACGCATATCGCGATTCAGGAAGCGCTCGATGGCAAGAACGTCAACTGGCTGGACAAGGTGACGGACGAGCAATACCTCGGCAGCGGCGAGCCGCAATGAACGCGCCCGCTGCCGCTGCGTTGGCCTCGATGCCGGCCTGCGTGTCGCTCGCCGCGTCGGCCGACGACACGGCCAGCACGGGCATCGCGGTTGCGCACAGCGGCACGCGATCCTCGAACACGTCACCGATGCGCGGTACGGCGCACGGTGACGATCGCACGCGTCGCCCGTTGCGGCTCGTCGCCGCGACTGGACTGGCCCTGCTCGCCGCCGCGTGCACTCCCATGCAAAGGACCGACACCATGCAGGAACCCTTGTCTTCCCCCGATTTGAAAGCGGTCGCCCCGGCCTTCGAGCGATACACGACGCACACCGTGTTCGACGGCTTGTGGAAGCGGCCGCACCTGTCGCCGCGCGATCGCAGCATCGTGACGCTGTCGGTGCTGATCGCCCGCGGCCAGACCGTCGAGATGCCGCTGCATGTCCGCCTCGCGCTGGATCACGGCGTGAAGCCCGCGGAAATATCGGAAACGATCGCGCACCTGGCCTTTTACGCGGGATGGGCCAACGCGAGCGCCGCGTCGATCGTCGTCAAGCACGTCTATGACGAACGCGGCATCGGCCCCGATCAGCTCGCACCGGCGGACGTCACGCCGCTGCCGCTGAACGAGGCGGCCGAAGCGCAGCGCGCACGGACGGTCGCGGAAAACTTCGGCGCCGTCGCGCCGGGCGTGGTCGAGTACACGACCGACGCGCTGTTTCGCGACTTGTGGCTTCGCCCGGGGCTCGCGCCGCGCGACCGCAGCCTGGTGACGGTGAGTGCGCTCGTCGCCAACGGCCAGGTGGCGCAGATTCCGTATCACCTGAACCGTGCGATGGACAACGGGCTCACGCAGGCCGAGGCATCCGAGACGTTGACTCAACTGGCGTTCTACGCGGGATGGCCGAACGTCTTTTCGGCGATTCCCGTGTTCAAGGACGTATTTTCGCTGCGCGAGGCGTGACGCGCGTGCAACCTGAAGAGAGGAACATCATGACCGACAACATCGATGTCAGTCTATCGTCCGGACGTTGAGGCGCGTTCCGCAATGCTGTACAAGCAACCGGGTTGCCGGATGTGAGCGTGCATCGCAGGCACGGCGCGCTTGACACGGGCGGTTTCGCCACCGCCCGTGCCGAACCGCCGATGAAGTGCCGCCGGTCCTATTGCGCCGTCGTGCGTGTGAACGGCCCGGGAATCCTGCCCGCTTCCTGACGCGCGATCATCCAGCCGGGATAGCAGGGCGGCAACGCGCTCACGGCATCGAGGCGCGCCAGTTCCTCGTCGGTCAGGACGACGTCGACCGCGCCGAGATTGTCGTCGAGCTGGTCGATCCGCTTGGCGCCGATGATGACGCTGGTGACGGCCGGGCGAGCAACCACGCGAGCGCGATCCGCGCGACCGAGACGCCGTGCGCGCTGGCAATCGCGCGCATCTCCGCCACGCACGGCCAGACCCGCTCCGGGTCGACCGGCGGAAAATCGAAATGACCGCGCCGCGAACCGGCTTCAGTCGACGCGCCGGGACCGAACTTGCCCGACAGCAATCCGCCGGCGAGCGGCGACCAGACGAGCAGCCCCATTCGCTCGTCGACGGCGAGCGGAACCAGTTCGCGCTCCACGTCGCGCCCGGCGATCGAGTAGTAGGCCTGGAGCGTCTCGAAGCGCGTGGCGTGAAGCGCGGCACTCAGGCCGAGCGCCTTGCCGATCTTGCCCGCGCGCCAGTTCGACACGCCGACGTAACGGATCAGCCCCTGCCGCGTGAGATCGTCGAGCGCGCGCAGCGTTTCCTCGATCGGCGTGACTGGGTCGCTCGCGTGAATCTGGTACAGGTCGATATGATCGACCTGGAGCCGTTCCAGGCTTCTTTGCACCGAATCCATGATGTGACCGCGCGACGCGCCCTGGTCGTTGGGGCCCGCACCCATCACGCCGGCCGTCTTCGTCGCCAGCACGATCTCGTGGCGCGGGACGCCGAGGTCGCGCAGCGCTTGCCCAACCACGCGTTCGGACTGCCCGAACGAGTAAATATCGGCGGTATCGATGAAGTTGATGCCGGCGTCGAGCGCACGGGCGATCAGACGGTTCGCGTCGTCCTGGCCGACCGCGCCGATTGTTGCCCACATGCCGGCATCCGCGTTGCCGCCCATCGTCATCGTGCCGAGGCACAGCTCGGAGACGTACAGGCCGGTGCGGCCCAATTGCTTGTATTTCATTGTTGCGCCCTTCGGAATCGGCCGAACACAATACGAGGCGTCGGCCGGTGGCGCCCCGTACGAACGTCGGAATGTCAGTTGGAGCGTGATGTGCCGGCCCGCAACTGCCCGGCAATCGCCGCGACGCGTGCGCCATAGCGGCGCGCCGTTTCGAGGTCGCCCGGCGACATCTCGTCCGGCGACGCATCGGCCGGTGTCTGCGCCATCGGCGCGATGTAGGCGCCCATGCGGTTCAGGTCGTCGCGCGTCGACGCTTTCAGATTGGCCGGCTTGATGTCCATGCTGACCCAGATGCCGCCGTGCTGTCCGGCCAGCAGGAAGAAGTATTCGAGCGTATTGAGCTTGTCGCCGTTGAGGCTTGCGCTATTGGTGAAGCCGCCGAAGACCTTGTTCCGCCATCCGCGTTCGAACCAGACCTTCGACGACGCATCCGCGAACTTCTTGAACTGCCAGCTCGGGCCGCCCATGTAGGTCGGCGAGCCGAACAGGATCGCGTCGGCGTCGGCCAGTGTGTGCCACGCGTCGTCGGCGAGGTTGCCGTCGGCGTCGATCGCGACGAGTGCGGCGCCGGCGCCGTCCGCGACGGCGGCGGCCATCCGTTGCGTATGGCCGTAGCCGGAGTGGTAGACGACGGCCGTTTTTGCCGGCGGGGCGAGTTGATCCATGATGGTTTCCTTTCGTTCTGGTTTGTCGTTCAGACGACGTGGGAAGCCACTCTACCGAGCCGCAATCGGGTTATAAACGACGACAGATTGAACGCTCCGTTACTTTCCGGATGAACAATGCAGAACCTTGACGCGCTTTTGATTTTTGCCCGTGTCGCCGAAATGGCGAGCTTCACGCGTGCCGCCGAAAGCCTCGGCATTCAGAAGGGACGGGTATCCACGGTCATCCGTGCGCTCGAACGGGACATGGGTGTCGCACTCCTGCATCGGACCACGAGGCGCGTGCAGCTCACCGAGGACGGCCGCGCGTTCTATGCGCGTGCAACCGACCTGCTCGCCGAAGTGCAGGAATTGCAGTCGATGTTCTCGGGGCGCGGCGCGTCGCTGCGCGGCAGGTTGCGCGTGGACATGCCCACGGAATTGGCGCGCAGCGTCGTGGTGCCGGCGCTGCCCCAACTGATGGCCGCGCATCCGGATCTGGAGCTGGAGCTGTCCAGCACCGACCGGCGTGTCGATCTCGTTCGGGAAGGGTTCGATTGCGTGATCCGGCTGGGCCCGATCGCCGACGAGACGCTGATTGCCCGGCCGCTCGGCAGGCTGCGCATGACGAATGCGGCGAGCCCCGCCTATCTCGCGCGGCATGGCGTGCCGCATACGCTCGCCGATCTGCACGGCCAGGGGCACAAGATGATCCACTACACGCTGACGCTCGGCGCGCGGCATCCCGGATGGGAATACCCGGATGGCGACGGCTATGCGTGGTTGCCGTTGCCCAGCGCGATGCAGGTGAACAGCGTGCAGACCTATCACGCGGCGGGGCTGGCGGGCATCGGGCTGATCCAGGCCGGCTATTCGGCGCTCGCGCATCACCTCGAAAGCGGCGCGCTCGTGGAGGTGTTGCCGGACTTGCGTCCCGAGCCGCTTGCCGCGTCGCTCGTCGTCGCGCATCGGCGCAATCTGTCGCCGCGCGTGCGGGCTTTCATGGACTGGATCGGGGGCGTATTGAAGCCGTATCTGGATTAGCGGAACGGTTCGACGTGCCGGCGCATGCGGTTCCTACGTTGCGGTCCCTTTGCGTGACGCATACTTGCCGGAATCCACGACCGCGGCATCAGCGCGCCGCGTCCCGCGCGTCGTCCAGCAGCCACTCCGCAAACGCCCGCACCGGCGCCGCGCTCAATTCGATCGGCTCGGGCAGCACGAGGCAAAAGTTTTTCGTAATCGCCTTGCCGTCCGGCCAGGGCGCGACCAGCCGCCCTTGTTCGAGCTCCGTCCCGATGTAAAGCCGCGGCACCAGCGCGACGCCGAGGCCGGCCAGCGCGGCCTCGATCAGCATCGAATGAAGATCGTATCGCGGGCCGACCGCCGGATTGGTCAGCTCGATGCCGGTTTCCTGCGCATAGCGCTGCCACGCGTCCGGATTCTGCCGCCGGTGCAGGCGAGGCAGCGCATCCAGCGACGGCCTCGCGCCAACACCTTCGACGAGCGCCGGACTGCACACGGGCACCAGCACCTCTTCCAGCAGCGGATGCAGATGCATGCCGGCCCACGCGGGATGTTCGAAATGAATGGCGGCGTCGAATCCGCTGCCGGCCAGCAGGAAGGGTTCCATCCGTTCGGCGATGTGCACGGTGACGTTCGGATGGCGCGCCTGAAAGCGCTTCAACCGGGGAATCAGCCAGCGGGTCGCGAAGGTCGGGATCGCGGCGATGTCGATGCTCGCGCCTTCGACGGGCTGCCCCATCAGATACAGGCTGTCCCGTTCCAGCCGGTCAAGAATCTCGCGCACCTGCACCGCGTATCGCGCGCCGTTGGGCGCCAGCCGCACGCGGTTGCCGATGCGCTCGAACAGCGTCACGCCGAGGAACGCCTCCAGCCTGCCGATCTGACGGCTGACGGCGCCTTCGGTGCGCGCCAGCTCGTCGGCGGCGCGGGCGAAGCTGCCGTGTCGGGCCGCCGCGTCGAAGGCCAGGAGCGCGGAATTGCTGGGGATCTTGCGTCGCATCGTGGGTTTTGCCGGTCGGGGTGCGTTCGACGGTCAGCTTGATCAAATGTCACTGAAGGCTGACTTTAAGTCGATATCTGTGGGGAAAACAGCAGATTAGCATTACGTCACTGCACTGAATATCCCGTATTCGAGATGCAGGATGCTCACTCGTCACGAAGGACGAACCGATGATCTATACCGTCGAATGCAGCTTCGCCGACGTTGCCAGCGAAGCCGAATGGAACGATTTCTACAGCGACGACAAGCTGCCGGCCCTCATCTCGGTCGCCGGCTTTCACACGTCGCAGCGCTTCAGGGCGATAAGCGACGGCTGCCCCGTTTATCTCGCCGTTCACACGATCGACGGTCTCGACGTGCTGACCGGCGATGAATATCGACGCAAAGGCGGCGGCAATTTCGCGCGGTGGCAGCAGCACATCACCGACTGGCACCGCAATCTCTACGGCGATATCGGTCGCGCGCCGGCGGTCGATGCCGACGAGCTGCTCGCGCTGAGCGCCAGCGGCCCCGGCCCGCTGATCGAACTGGGCCTGAAGCCGCTGGCCATGGAGGCCGTTGCGCTGGAGCAATTTCCGGCGCGCCGCTGGCTCGCGGTCCTCCCCCGGAGCGATGCCCCGCTCGACGACGACGTGCCGGCCGGCCTCGACCTGTACGCACCGATGACGGCGCAACTGACGAAGAGGCGGGGCGATGCCTAACGTGACTTTCCATATCGACGCGGAACGCATGCCGCCCGACGTGCGCCTCGCCGAACTTTCCGGCGACTGCATCGAACTCTGTACGCGTGTCCTTCAGGCAGAAGTCAGGAACGTCCACGTCATTTACGTGGCGGTTCGGCACGGATGCGGGCATCCCGTTTTCGCGGAAATCCGGTATCGCGTGGAATCGTTCCGTCCGCCCGCGGTCATGGACGCGTTCATGGAAGCGCTGGATCGCGCCGTCGTTCGCCGCACGGGGCTGACGGCGCGCATCCGCTGTTTCGGTCATGCCGTGCCGAACCTTCACGCGCGAAACTAGCCGCTCCGGAGCAGCATGATGTCCAACGTTACGTTTCCCTGTCAGCGTGTCGGGGATTTCACGATCACCGCGATCAGCGACGGCTACCTCACGGCCAGCCTCGATTTCCTGTCGAATATCGACGTGGCCGACGCCGCCGGCATGCAGCACGCGGCCGGGCAGCAGGCGCCGTCCGCCGTGCATATCAACTGCTACGTCGTGCGCGGCGCGGGCCGCACGATTCTCGTCGATGCAGGGGCCGGCGGCATCAGGCAATGGGGCGGCCGTCTGCAGGACAACTTACGGTTGGCCGGCATCGATCCGGGCGCGGTCGACACCGTCCTGCTCACGCACGCCCATCCCGACCACATTGGCGGGCTGACGAATGCCGCCGGACACGTTGCGTTTCCGAATGCGGAGCTGCTCGCGCATCGTCGCGAGGTCGCGTTCTGGCGCGACGACGGCAATCTGAGCCGCGCCAGCGAGCGCGCCCGCGGCAATTTCCGGATCGCGCGTCAGGCATTCGACGCTTACGGCGACGCGCTTCGGACCTTCGACGCAGGCGAGGTGCTGCCCGGAATCGCTGCCATCCCGCTACCGGGGCATACCGACGGGCATACCGGCTATGTGCTCGAATCCGGCGATCGGGGCTTGCTCGTGTGGGGCGATATCGTGCATTTCCCGCACATCCAGATCAAGCGGCCGGACGTCTCGATTGCGTTCGATCAGGATGCGTCGCAGGCGGCGGCGACGCGTGCGCGGCTGCTCGACCGGGCCAGCTCGGAAGGGCTGCTGATCGCCGGCATGCATCTGGGGGAACCCGGGTTCGCGCGAATCGGGCGAACCAACGGCGAATACCGCCTCATTTACGAGACCGACGCGTGAAGCGAGGCACGGAAACGTTCGAGATCGATACCGCGCGCCCGCTTTGCAGGCTGCCGTTCGAGGAGGACAATCCAGCCTGAAATCTCGCCGGAGGTCACACATCATGGCTTCGTTCCAACCCGATGGATGGCATACCGTCACGCCGCGGATCGTCGTGCCGGATCCGCGCAACCTGATCGCCTTCATCCGCGCGGTGTTCGACGCAGAAGGCGAATGCCGTGCCGGCTTGCCTGCCGAGATCCGGATCGGCGACTCCGTCGTGATGGTCAGCGACGGAGGCGGCCTGCGCGATCCGATGCCGGCGTTTCTGTACGTGTATGTTCCGAACACGGACTCCACCTATCGACGGGCGCTCGCGGCGCAAGCGATCCCGCTCGAAGCGCCCGCCGACATGCCGTACGGCGACCGGCGGGCGATGGTGAGGGACGCGTGGGGAAACGTCTGGCAGATCGCCACGCACCAGCGTGACCTGTCGGCCGACGAGATTCGCGCGAGGCTCGGCGACGGCGGCTAGTCGCGCTACCTCGGTTCTCCCTCTGTCGCAATCGTCAAGATTCGCGTCGCATGCGGATAAAAGCCGCCCGTTCCCCGCGTCGTTAACCCGTTCGCAGCCCCGCGTCCGGTATTGCGCCACGGCGCGCGTCGTTCGTGTTCCGGAATTCACCTCCGCCGCTGGCCGTGCCCGGCCGGCTCAAGGGAACGTCATGCGAAAACAACTCACTATCCGTGGTGGACTCGTCGCGACCATCGCCGGTTATACCGTGCTGCTCGTGCTGGTGGTCGGCGCCTGCATCGCGGCCCTTTACATCGGCAACGGCTCGCTCGAGGCGATGTACCGCGACGACACCGCGTCGCTGCTGCACCTGAAGACCAGTTCCGAGCGGATGCTGGTGTTGCGCGAACGCATGAGCGACGTCGCGCAGATCATCAGCGCCGGCCAGCCCGCGAAGGAGGAGATCGCGCAACTTCACGCGCTGCTCAAGCAGAGCAACGACGAACTGGATGCGTACACACGCCTGCATGCGCGCGACGCCGGCGAGCAGGCACTGTTCGACACGTTGCAGGAGCGCCGGCGCACGCTGCTCGACCGGGTGTTCCTGAAGGCGCTGTCGCAGCTCGACGGCGACGACGCATTCAACTTCCTCGACACGCAGCGCACCGCGCCGCCGGCGTTGTTCGCGGCCTACCAGACGGCGATCGACGCGCTCGAGTCGTTTCAGGTCACGCGCCAGAAGGCTCGCTACGATGCGGCCGGCATGCATTTCCACCGGATCGTGTGGGGGATGGGGGCGGTCGCGGTGCTGGCGCTCGTCGTCGGGTTCGTGGCCCAGCGCGTGCTCGCGAAGGCGATCATCGAGCCGATCAACGTCGCGGTCGAGCAGTTCGAAAAAATCGCGAAAGGCGACCTGACCGGCGCGGTCGTCGTCCCGGGCGAGAATGAAATGGCGTATCTGCTGAATGCGCTGAAGCGGATGCAGGACGGCCTCGTCGATACGGTGAGCCAGGTGCGCGCGAGCACCGAGACGATCGTCGGCGACGTGCGCACGATCGCGAGCGGCAACGTCGACCTGTCCACGCGTACCGAGCAGCAGGCCGTGTCGCTGCAGCAGGCGGCCGCGAGCGTCGAGCAACTGACGGCGGCCGTGCGCCAGAACGCGGACAACGCGCGCGACGCGCGCACGTACGTCGAGGGCGCGGCCGGCATCGCGTCGCGCGGCGGCGAAGCGATGCAGCGCGTCGTCGAGACGATGTCGGAGATTTCGCACAGCTCCACGCGCATCTCCGGCATCGTCGGCGTGATCGAGAGCATTGCGTTTCAGACGAACATCCTCGCGTTGAACGCCGCCGTCGAAGCTGCGCGCGCGGGGGAGCAAGGGCGCGGGTTCGCGGTGGTCGCCACCGAGGTGCGCGGGCTCGCACAGCGCTGTGCCGCGGCGGCGAAGGAAATTCGCGACCTGATCGGCCAATCCGCGCGACGCGTCGAAGACGGCAGCGGCCTCGTCGCGCGGGCCGGCTCGGCGATGGCCGAGCTCGTCGCGGCGGTCGAGCGGGTGAACGCGATCATGGGCGAAACCAGCCAGGCATTCGACGAGCAGTCGTCGGGCATCGAGCAGGTGAACGCCGCGGTGATCCAGATGGAGCAGACGATGCAGCGCAATGCCGCGCTGGTCGAGGAAGCGGCGGCCGCGGCGCTGTCGCTCGACGAACAGGGCGCGCGGTTGAGCGCGGCGGTTGCGCAGTTCCGTCTGCGCGACGCGGCGCTCGCGTGACGTGCGCGTTTATTGCGGCGCGTCCGGCAACGCGTAGTCGAAGCGGTACGCATGCCGGCCGTCGTCGATGTCGATGCGCATCGCGCCGGACAGGCCGAGCAGTTCGTCCGTTCCGGAATCGGGCACGACCGTGATCGACTGCGTCGGCTGCCCGCGCGTCATGGTGGAGCTGTGCTGCAGGACAAAGCTGCCCTTGCGTCCGCCGAGCACGCCTTCGACGGTTTCCATCGCCACGTAGCCGGCCGACCCCTGAACGCTGCTGCGAAACGCGAGCATTTCTCCGTGGCTGACGGCTTCCAGATCGCCGTGAAAATGCTTGTCCAGCGACAGGCGGCCGAGTCCGCTGTGCTCCGCGACATGACTCAAGGGTTCCGGATTCAGCTTCACTTCGAACGGACCGCTGGCCTGCAGTTTCATGACTGTTTTCTTCGTCGAATGGGCAGTCGACACTATAAGCGAACGCCGTCGACGGTGGGCCGATCGCGGTGCGTCAGTCGTCCTTCGTGAGCCCGACTGGCCACGCCTACCGCCTCATGATCCGGCGACGAAACCGCTGCGGCCATCGGGCCGCGCCACCGCCGTCCGACATATTCCTCTACTCGTCACCTTGACCTTGAAGCCGACTTGAAGCTTAGAGTATTTGCTGGCGGCAGCGGCAGGCTTCGGATCTCGCGTGCCGCGGTCTAACGATACGGATACGTGCGACGTGCGCGCACGGAAGGAGTCGTCCATGCCCCAACCGACCTACGATCTCGTCGTATTCGGCGCCACCAGTTTCGTCGGGCAGATCCTGACCCGTTACCTGTCCGATTATCTGTCCGGCGCGGCCGCCGGTGCCGGCGACACGCTGCGCTGGGCGATCGCGGGCCGGTCCGACGCGAAGCTCAGGCAGGTCCGGAATACGCTCGGCGCGGCCGGGCAATCCGTGCCGATCATCGTTGCCGACGCGGCCGACGAAACGCAGCTGCGGGCGCTGTGCGCGCAAACGCGGGTGGTCGTGTCCACCGTCGGCCCTTACGCGCTGTACGGAGAGCCGCTGGTCCGGGTCTGCGCGCAAACCGGCACCGACTACTGCGACCTCACCGGCGAGACGCAGTGGATCCGGCGGATGATCGACAGGTACGAGCCCGCGGCCCGGCAATCGGGCGCGCGGATCGTGCATTGCTGCGGCTTCGATTCGGTGCCGTCGGACATGGGCGTCTTCTTCCTGCAGCAGCAGGCGCGGCGACAGTGGGGCGAACCGGCCGCGCACGTGAAGATGCGCGTCAAGACGTTGAAGGGCGGTGCGTCGGGCGGCACCGTGGCCAGCGTGATCAACGTCGTGCGCGAAGCGGCGGCCGATCCGGCATTGCGTCGGGAGCTGCTCGATCCTTACTCGTTGTGTCCGCAACGGCATGGTTTCACGGTGCGGCAGCACGCGGTCCGGTCCGCCGAATTCGATCGCGACTGCGATACGTGGATCGCGCCGTTCGTGATGGCGGCGATCAACGAGCGCGTCGTTCACCGCTCCAATGCGCTGGCGGACGATGCGTACGGCAACCGCTTCACCTATGACGAAGCCGTGATGACGGGCACGGGCCTGAAGGGGCGCATGATCGCGCTGGCAATGGTGGCGGGCCTCGGCGCATTCATGGTCGGCGTCCTCGTCGGGCCGGTGCGCGGCCTGATGGCGCGCTTCCTGCTGCCGAAGCCGGGCGAGGGGCCGAGCATCGACGCCCAACAGGCCGGCCGCTACGATTTGCGCTTCTTCGGCCGCGCCGACGACGGGCGTACCTTGCGCGTGAAAGTCACCGGCGATCGCGATCCCGGCTACGGCTCCACCGGCAAGATGCTCGGTCAGGCCGCGATCGGTCTCGCGCTCGATTGCAGCCGCGACGGCGTGAAGACCGGGCGCGGCGGCGGTTTCTGGACGCCGGCGACGATGTTCGACGAACGCTATATCGAGCGTCTGGTTCGCCATGCCGGGTTGCGTTTCGAGGTGATTCGACCGTAGTTCGCGTCAGCCATTCGAGCCGGGCGTCGTCGTCGTGGACGCTCGGCGGCGACGCGCGCGGCTATCCTTGCCCGCGCCCGTGCGGGCAGCCGTCTCGTCCAGAATCGTCGCGGCGAATTCGGCCGCCGCCGGCATCCGCGCGTCGTGCATCATCACGAATTCCATCTCCGGCAGCGCCGGCAAACCTTCGGGCACGCCCAATTCGCGGAGCGTGTCGTCGATCGCACTGCGCGGCACGGGTGCAATCGCGATGCCGGCCCGTGCGAAGGTCCGGATGCCGGTCACGCTCGGGCTTTCGCACGCGATCCGGTAGCGCATGCCGGCCAGTGTGAGCGCCTTGATGGCGGCGCCGCGGTACGGGCACGGATCGGGGAAGCACGCGAGCGGCACGTCGCCTTCCGGAAGCGGCTCGTGGCGCGCGAACGCCCAGGCGAGCGGCTCTCGCCACAAAGTCGCGCCGTGGCCCGAGTGCGAACACCGGCTGCCGATCACGAGATCGAATTCGCCGTTGGCGTGCCGTCGAAACAGGCTGTCGCCGACGTCGACGACCAGATCCAGCCGCAGGCCGCGCCGCGCGGCGCCGTGGCGGCGCATCAAATCCGCAAGCCAGCCGCCTGCGAAGTCCTCCGACACACCGATCCGCAGCTTGACGTCGACGGTGTCACCCGTTCCCAGCCTGGCCCGTGCTTCCTCGCTCAGGTTGAGCATCGCCCGCGCGTAGCCGAGCAGCGTCTCGCCATGCACGGTCAGCGTCACGCTGCGCGTATTGCGAACGAGCAGCGCCTGCCCGACCTGGTCTTCGAGGCGAGCGATCTGCGCGCTGACCGCGGACTGGCTGAGGTTCAGCCGCCGCCCGGCGCGGGTGAAGCTGCGTACGTCGGCAACCGCAACGAAGGTATGAAGCAGCGCCGTATCGAGAGGAGAGTTCATTCATCACTAATCCGGGTTAATTTGATCAATTAATATCGTTTCCGGATTATAGGCCGGCCGGATAGGCTGTGAAGCGCGGTGGGCGAGCGCGCATCGGGCGCGCCGTCGTCACCCTTGGCAAGGACCGGCGCCATGACACGCGTGCTCTATATCGAAGGCTCACCCAACAAGGCCCATTCGGCGTCCATCGAGGTGTGCGATGCGTTTCTCGACGCGTACCGGCATGCCCATCCCGATCACGAGATCCGCACGCTCGATATCTGGGATCTGCCGATGCCCGAATTCGACGGCGCCGCGCTGGCCGCGAAATATGCTGGGCTGGGCGGCACAGCGTTGACGCCGGAGCAGGCGGCGGCGTGGCAGCAGATCGAACGGCTCGCGGCGCCGTTTCACGAAGCGGACAAATTCCTGTTCGGCGTGCCGCTGTGGAATTTCAGTATTCCGTACAAGCTCAAGCACCTGATCGACGTGATCTCGCAGAAGGACGTGTTGTTCACGTTCGACGCAGCGGGGTTTGCCGGCAAGCTGGCCGGCAAAAAGGCGGCGGTGGTCTACGCACGCGGGCTCGCCTACCAGTCGCCGGGGTCGTTTACGCCGGCCGCCGAGTTCGATCTGCAGCGCCCTTACATGGAAACGTGGCTCAAGTTCGTGGGCGTGACGGACGTTACCGGAATCGTCGTCGAGCGCACGTTGTTCGGTGCGGACGGGAAGGTCGGTCGGCGCCGGGCGATCGACGACGCACGGGCGATCGCGCGGACGTTCTGACGTGCCGGCGCCGCGCATCCGGCGCGGGTGGTGTCAGCGCCCGCCCCGGGCGACGGCGAGTGCGACGCCGAAGCCCACCAGTAGGCATCCGAACGTACGATCGATCCAGTGCCGCAGCGACAGCAGGCGATCGCGGACAGCCGTGGCCGAGAAACAGCAGGCCACGAGGCCGAACCAGCCGGCATGGGCGGCCGCGATGAACGCGCCGTAGCCGATCTGCACGATCAACGGCGTGTCGGGCCGGACTGCCTGCATGAACAGGCTGACGATGAACACCGTGGTTTTGGGATTCAGCGCATTGGTCAGAAAGCCCGTGCGCAGCGCGGCGAGATCGGACAGCGGCGTCACGGTGGCGTCGGCTTGCACGCCGCCGGCTTTCGTCATGAGCATCCTTGCGCCGAGGTAGACCAGGTAGATCGCGCCGATCAGCTTGACGGTATCGAAGAGCCACGCCGACTGACGAATCAGGAGCCCGACGCCCAGCAGCGTGTAGCTCACGTGGACGATGACGCCGAGCCCGATCCCGCATGCGGTGAGTACGCCGGAACGACGCGACAGCATCAGGCTGTTGCGCGTGACCATCGCGAAGTCCGGCCCCGGGCTGATGACGGCCAGCAGCGTGATGGTGACTACGACTATCAATTCGGTCATCGTGTCGCTCCTGCAGTGGATGTCTTGATGGCACAATCCTACCGATCGTGCTTCATCAGGAAAAACGATGATTTCTGACCAGAATGGTGAGTTTGAATCACAATCGGTCCGTGCCGGCCTGCCGTCGCTGATGGCGCTGCGTTGTTTCGAGGCGGCGGCGCGTCACGAGCATTTCAGCCGCGCGGCCGACGAGCTGTGCCTGACCCATGGCGCGGTCAGTCGCGCGGTGCGTCTGCTCGAGGACGATCTGGGCGTGGCGCTGTTCGAGCGGCGCAGCCGTCGCGTGTTCCTGACCGAGGCGGGCCGCACCCTCGCCCAGGCCGTTCATGACGGCCTGGGCCTGATGCGTCACGCCGCTCACGCCTTGCGTACCGACGCCGCCCGTGCGCGGCGTTCGGTCCTGTCGTGCGAGCCGACGCTCCTGATGCGCTGGCTGATGCCGCGCTGGCCGGATTTCCAGGCGCGGCATGCGGGCGTCGACATCCATCTGGCCGCGGCCGGCGGCCCGTTCTCGTTCGACAGCGGTATCGACATGGCGATTCGTCGCAACGATTTCGCGTGGCCGGCGGCGTATCACGCCGAGCATCTGTTCGCCGAACGCGTGGGGCCGGTTTGCCGGCCGGACAAGGTCGGCGCGTGGTTTGCGTCGCGTCGCGGTGCCCGCGCGTTGAAGCCCGACGCTGTGCGACTGCATACACGCACCCGGCCGGACGCATGGCATGCCTGGGCGGCGGCGGCGAATCAACCGGCCGCGAACGGGCGCGGGCAGCGGTTCGATCATTTCTACTTCAGTCTGCAGGCGGCCGTCGCGGGGCTGGGAGTCGCGATCGGACCGTGGCACCTCGTGCGCGACGACATCGAAAGCGGTGTGCTGGTTGCGCCGATGGGGTTCGTCGAGGATGGATCGGATTACTACCTGTTGACGCCGACGCCGGCGATGGACGGGAGCGTGCACGCGGCGTTGCTGGGATGGTTGAGGGCGATGGTCTGACGACGGCTGTCGGGCGCGCTTTCGAATGACCGGCCAAGCGCGTGCCCGGATGCGCGACGCACCAAGCGATCCCGCGCGCCGCGAAGGCCGGTACCTCATCGGCGCTCGCATCGATATCGCCGCTCCCGGCAATATCGCCGCTCGTCGGGCAAACGCCACCTCGAATCGAAATAAAGCGTGAATGGACTTCCCGATGCTTGCTCATGCCGGCCAGCGAACGGAAAATGCATCGATCGGGACAGCGCGCTGCAAGCAGGATTGCCGAACTGCCGAGCCTACGTTTGCGCCTGATTGCCTGGGCCCGATGCTGCCGGGGCCGGCAGGATGTCGGCCGGCTTTTACCGGAAATGACGCGTGATGGTGCGCGCGTCGCTAAAAGAAAGCCGATGCGTGCTTTATCGTTGCAACGAATGAGCGCCGATGAAATCGTCGCCATTCTTCATCTTTTTGACATGGCTTTTAACGATCCAAGGGTAAGCCAGCGCGACGTCGGCCTGCAGCGAATATTTCCCGTTGCCTTTAAATCCGCATCCTTTACCCGAAGATCGACGACGAGGCGAAGCCATGCAACTTCAAACCGGTAATTTATTCGCCGTCGACGGGCGGCGCGGCGGCGACGAGCGAATCGACAGGCTCGTCACGGGCCCGCGTGTAAACGTCGAGCGGATCGTATCGATGGGGCATGCGAGCCCGGACGGGTTCTGGTATGACGACCCGCGGGCCGAATGGGTCGTGCTGCTGTCCGGCGCGGCCGTGCTCGAATTCGAAGAGGATGCAACGCGGCTCGATATGCGCGCGGGAGATTACGTGCTGATCGAGCCGCATTGCCGTCATCGTGTCGCATGGACGCATGACGAAGTGCAAACCGTCTGGCTTGCCATCTATTACGAACGCTGAAGAAAGGATGGGCGTGCGGCACGATCGATGAATGGACTTGTGCGCGACACGCCGAGCGGGCAAAACCTCGTCTACCGGAGCGGCTTTGGAATACCGCCGGTATCGATGCGCCAATCCATGCCCAAATTGCCGGACAGCGTGTTGAATCACGCGCCGGCCCAGGCGGGCAATCTTATTCCTGGATCAGGAATCGATTGCGATTCTTCGCATCCTTGATCCATGCGGGCGCGCGACCGCGGCCCGACCAGGTCGCCCCGGTCTTCGGATCGCGATACTTCGCCTGCACGGGAGCGCCCGCCTGTCTGGCCGGCCGACCGCGACGCGTACCGAAAATGTCTTTTTCGGTGATGCCGTATTCCGCGACTTTGGTGCGGATGTCGTCGACGACCGCCTGGAATTCAGCGACGCGCGCTGCTTCGGCTTTCTCGGCCAAAGCATCCATTTGAGCTTTCAGTTCCTTGTAAGTTGCCATATATCACTCTTCAGGTTGTGTCCATACATGATAGCGGTTTCAACCGGAAATGACGAAGAAAATTGCGCCGACTACGAATTGCATTGCGGATATGGCAATGCACGACTGCTTCGAACACCTGAGAAGTCGTTTGATTGGATCGTTTGCGTCCGATCTTCTCGTGCGGGACAAGCTTCGGAGACTCAATTATTCTTTATCTTTTTTCAGAAGGATTGGGGAATTCACTGATGAACAGGGATGACAAACTGAAACATGTCGCAGCCGAATTCGGATTCGATCCGGACGAAACGATCAGGATCGGCGGAAAGTACACGCCCGTCCTGGTCGACGGAAGGACGGCCTACGTCGCCGGCCAGATTCCGCGAATCGGCGAAGTCGTGCATTTCGTCGGCATCGTGGGCGAATCCGTTTCGCTGGACGACGGCCGCCGCGCGGCCGGCATTTCCGCACTGCGCGCGCTGGCGCTGATCCGCAAGCAGTGCGGCACGCTCGATGCGATCGCGACGGTGCCGCGCATGACCGTGTACGTGCGCAGCGCGCCCGGCTTCACGATGCAAAGCGAGGTGGCCGACGGCGCGTCGGACGTGTTGTATGCCGTGCTCGGCGACGCCGGCGTCCATACGCGCTCGTCTGTCGGCGTGCTGCAATTGCCGAAGGGCGCGTCGGTCGAAGCCGATTTCATTTTCGGGCTGAATCGCAGCGGCGCCGCCGGTTGACCGGGAATGGCCGCGCCGACCGGACGGGCCGCCTTGCGTCGATCGGCGCGCCGAGCGCGAGCGGGCGGCTTCGGGCGTCGTCCCGGTCCGTTCATCGAATGCGCGGAAGAACGAATCCGGATCCCGGTAGCCGGGCAGGAAGGCGATCTGACCGGAGGGCAGGTTCGAGCGATCGAGGTCATGCCGCGCGAGCTTCGCGCGAACTACCGCCGGCAGGGTTTTGAAGTTCGCGCCCTCGTCGCCGAGCGGACGCTGCGCGAAGCGGTTCATCGCCGCAATTGCCCGGTTTCGACGAGCTGCTGAAAGAAGTCGTTCATCGACTCGGCGAGCGGGCGATAGCGGATGCCCAGTTCGTTGCGGCTGCGGCTGTTGTCCGCGCGCCAGCGCAACCCGACGTTGCGCGCGATCACGCGGCGCGTCACGCTCTTGTTCACGAGCGGGCCGACCAGCCATACCAGCCACTTCGGCAGGATGCGTCGCGGAATCGGATGGTCGGCGCCATACCGTTCCAGCAGCGTGGCGGCCATCGCCGGCAGGTTCGTGTCGTGCGCCGAGACGATGTAGCGGCCATTGGCGCTCGGCAGGAACGCCGCACGCAGGTGCGCGTCGGCCACGTCGCGGACGTCCACCGCGCCGATGCCGAGATCCGGCACGCCGGCCTTCATCGTGCCGTCGCCCATCTGCCGCACGATCTCGAAGCTCTCCGACGTCGCGTACGGATTGATGCCGGGCCCGATCACGAGCGACGGATTGATGGCGACGAGATCCCAGCGTTGCTGCCGGCCGGCGATCTGCCACGCTTCGCGCTCGGCGACCGTCTTCGAATACGAATAGGGTTGATGGGCGAGCGACGAACTGGTGTTCCAGATTGCTTCGGTGAACATACCGTTGGGCGTCGCAGCGAGATCGGCGTTGTCGCCGTAGATCGCCGCGCAACTGCTGGTGAGCACGACGCGCCGCACCGACGGCGTGCGGTTGACCGTCTCGAGTACGTTGCGCGTGCCGAGCAACGCCGGATCGACCAGTTCCTTCTGCGGATCGCGAACGGTGACCGTGAATGGCGACGCGGTATGGAACACGATCGCGCAACCCGCCATCGCGTCCTCGTACGACCCGGGTTCGAGCAGGTCGGCGCGGAAATAGCGGATCGTGCCGGGCTTGCCGGCCGCGATGCGCTGGAGATGCTTCAGCTTGTCCGGGCTGTCGGGGTCGCGGACGGCCGCATGGACCGTCAGACCGGCCTCGAGCAGACGCTGCACGAGCCAGCCGGCGACGTATCCGGTTGCGCCCGTCACCATGACGGGGCGGTCGGTATCGATGTCCATGGGCGGGATTCCGTTGCAGGGGAGATGCGCCATGATGCCGCCTTTTGCGCGTCGCTTCATGCGCCAGGCGCGTCGATCGACATGCAAGGCGCGACGGGCGGCACGATACCGGTGGCCCGCGGCGATGCTCGGGATCGCTGACGGATCCGGGGCCGGCGAACGGCCGTGCGCCGGTTTGCCGGCGGCCATTGACGCGCCGCGTCGGGTCCGATTACGCTCGTCTCCGATCTCATTTCGGGGCCGATCGATGAGCGACGACGCGACAGAAAAGGTGATCGAATTCGCCAGGCACGTAATCGGCTACATGCAATCCGCTTTTCCCGGCTGGCGCGAAGTTTACGTTTGCTTCAGCGCGCCGGGCGACGGGCAGTACGGCGTGCGTGCGTCATATGCGACGGCGGCCGGCGTCGAGCTGGTTTCGACCATGGAGCACCGCGATTTCATCGGCGGGATCATGCGCATCGGGCCGCAACTGCGCGACGCGCTCGCGAACGACGGCAGGACGTTCCGCGCCGCGCTGTTTCGTGCCAATGCCCGGTTTTCCTATCGAATGGATTACGACTGGAACGACGCCGCACGCTGGAAGATCACGAAGCTCGGCGGCGCATCCGGGCTCCCGGACGGGCTGGAGGCGCTGGAGCCGCTGGACTGACGGGTGCGGTCGGTTGCATGCGCACCGATGACGGATACAAAACCGCGTTATCACTTTGACGAATGGCCGACGATACGGACTCGATCGAAGGCAGGAGAGCCGCCATGCCGAAAGCAAAAAAGAAGCTGCTGCCGAAGGACTTCGACGCGCTGCTCGACGAAGGCGACATTGCGAAGCTTCAGGCGGTGTTCGACACCTGCGACGTGAATGCGCGCGGCGGCCCGAGCAAGCGGACCGCGCTGTCGTTCGACCGGTGTCCCGACGATCTCGCGCGCTGGCTCGTCGCGCACGGCGCGGATATCGGCGCAGCCGATGCGTACGGCAACACGGCATTGCACGTGCGTGTGCGCAGCCGCTTCGACGTGCTGCTCGAACTCGGCGCGGACGTTCACGACGACGGTGCGTCGATCGGCACGCCGCTGCATGCGGCGGCCGACTCGCGTCATGCGTTGTCCGCACGCCTGCTGCTCGAGCACGGCGCGCGCGTCGATGCATTGAACCGGGACGGCCAGACGCCGCTCGAGCGCGCCTTGCGCACCTGCGGCAACGCGGATCTCGAGCACATGGCGGCGCTCGCCGACGTGCTGCTCGGCGCCGGTGCGGCAAGGACGCCGCAGATGCAGGCCAGCGTCGCCGAAATCGGCGAGCGTTTCGAGTTCATGCGCGAGCGCTACAACCCGCAGGAGGTCGACGCGGCGAGCGCTGCGCTGGACCGCCTCTACACGCTGTTCGACGTGCCCCCGGCGCCGCGTCGCCGGCTGCACGACGGTCGCTCGCCGATCGTCGTCGCGGCCGGAACCTGGCAGCAACAGCATCAGGCATTGTGGACGCAACTGGTGCCGGGAACGGGGCACGCGGCGACGGTGCAGGGCGAACTCATCCGGATCTCGGGCCGCATCGCGCATGAACTCGAACACAACGGCGGCTGCAACTGGGATGCCGATTTCAGGAAGATGGCCGATGCGTTCGCGGCGATCGTGCGCACCGGCACGTCGCTGCCGGCGGCCGATCTGGCGGACATGGAGGCCGTCGTGCAGGACGTCAAGCGCCAATCCGGCGACCCGGCGCAACTGTGTCGGCTCGCGGTGGCGTGGGTGCGCCTGAACCCCGATCCGCTCGAACTCGCGCCGCCGTCGTATCGTCGGTAGCGCGCGGCACCGTCGCCTTGCGGAGCCGGCCGTTACGGCTCCCCGGCGTTTCCGGAAGTCATCACCCGACCCATATCGGTCGGCATCCCCACTTTTGGGGATGCCGGCGCCGGGCGGTACGCCTACGATGATCAGCGAGGCACCGGGGACCGGATATCACCAGAACAATCGAGCAGGCCTGTCGTTCCGTGTCGGTCGCCGTGAACGTCCGCACAGTCGATTGACACAGTCGTCGCATACGCTGATGCGCAACGTATGCGGTGCGTCGTTGGCACCGCGAACGACGGCGCGTCGATGACGGAAGGCCTGATGTCGTATTTCGGGGGAATCTCAATCACTATGCTCGCACGAGACTATGTGGAACGAGAGCTCTCGCACATTCAGCGCATGGTGGCGCTGTTGGACAGCGAGACGGACATCGACGACGTGTCGATGTCGGGGGCGGGGCGCGTCAGGCATCCGCGATACTGGCGCGGGCGTATCGAGGAACTGATGTCGACGCCCGACGTGCCGCGTCACGTCAGAAAGCTGAGCGAAGCGGTGCTCGCGAAGATCGACGAGATGGAAGTGCGGTTCGCGACGATGAAGTAAGTGCATCGTCGAGTCGGGCCGCGACACGCGTTTCATCGCGCCGCCGGCTGCGTCCTTCGAGCCGGATGCCCTCGCGTCGATCGACGCCGCGCAGGCCGCCGCGTGCGTCGACGCGGGTTGCGTTGCGCTATCGGAAACGGCCATTACGTCTGACGAGAAACGGTAACGAATGTGGTATTTCGACCAAACCCGCATCGGCGATTTGAACAATGAGGCCGATTGACTAAGATGCCCAAACGGCGTTCGACAAAAACGCACGGCGCGGGGTGGCCAGATGCAGATGAACGGATTGGTTTCGTCGGCATGGATCGATGACGTCTACGCTGCAGCACTGGGCGACCAACGATGGGAAACGGTGCTGGACGGGCTGCGTCGGTCGGTCGGCGTACGCATGGCCACACTGCTGTCGTTCGACGATGCGGCAAGGCTGCCGGCGATCGAGCAGGCGGCCGGCGACGATCCGTCATGGGTCGCCGCGTGCCACCACCGCTACAACACCGAGTTCTACCTGTACGACCCGGTCGTGCCGGTGGCTGCCGACTGGCCGGCAGGGCGCTGGTTCGAGGACGTCAAGCATCTGTCGGTGCGGCAGCGCACACATGGCGTGTTCTATCGGGAATTCATGCAGCCGTTCGGGCTTGGCGGCATCTCGGGCCTGTACATCCATCGCGGCGACGGTGCGGGCGCTTTCCTCAGCGTGCAGAGCGGCCCCGAATCGCAAGGGCTGGCCGATGAGCAGCGTCGCGCCATCGAAATCATGGGCGCGCACATCAGCCGCGCGCTGCGCATCCACGCGCGCATCGGCGAGCTCGAAGCGCGCGTGGCCGCCGCGGAATCGGCGCTCGACGTGGTGCCGGTGCCGGTGTTCCTGCTCGGCGCGCAGCGCGAACTGCGCTATACGAACCGCGCGGCCGATCGACTGATCGCCGCCGAACCGGCGCTGCGGATCGTGAGCGGCCGTTTCGTGCCGGAAGGCTGCGTCGACGACGCGCAATGGCGGCATGCATTCGCACGCGGCGGGCTGTTGCTGCGTCGTGCGACCGGCGAGCCGCTGCCGCTTGCGCTGATTCCCGTTCCCGAACAGTCGCGCCTCGCGCGCGAACGGCCCGGCGTCGCGGTGCTGATGACGGCCGCCGACCTGCGTTCGCCGTCGGCGCGTGCGCAGCGCCTGCGCGTGTTCTACGGGCTGTCGTCGGCGGAAGCCGAGCTCGCGGTGCTGCTGTGCTGCGACGGGCGCTCGCCGCAGGAATGTGCGGCGCTGCGCGGCGTATCGATCGGCACGGTGCGCGCGCAGATCAAGTCGATCTACACGAAAACGGACGTGGCGCGCGCAGCCCAGCTCACGTCGCTGGTCATGCAGACCTGAGCGGCCAACGCGCGCCGCCGGGACTGCGTTTTTACCTAGCCGCCGCCGATTCCCTGCAGTATCTTGCCGGTCCCGCCGCAGACGGTGCATGGCTGGCCCTCTACGCGGCCGGTGCCGCGGCAGACGCGGCAGGTGTCCTCGCCGATGCCCGGCGCGTCGGCCGGGCCTTCGTCGCCGGCATTCGGCGAGGTAGGCGGATCGTGGGGCGCCGATGGCTTCGTGGTCGACATCGCAGGCTCCTTTTTCGTTGCACGATGTCGCGGCGAGCATCGCGCGTGCCCGCCGGGCGGCACGCGCGACGACGACGGGTTTCCCGCGCGTGTCGGCGCCGGCGCCCCGCGTCGACCCGAACGGGTTCGACCGGGCGATGCCCGGGAAGTCGACGACCGTCGCGCGGAATGCCGGCGGCGCGTGCTGGTGGCATCGGGGCGGCGTGACGACATTGTGATCAGTCATCCTATAACGACGGCAAGCAAAGCGAAAGGAGACCGTCGGATGTCGGGAAACCGCGCCATCGGCGTCCGATCAGCCTGTCGGCTCGTTTCCGGAAAACGTTTCGCGAAAAAGCGCGAAATCAGAGAATGTGATTCCCCGTTTCCTGCCAAAATCCTTTGATGGCAGCGGTTATAGGGGTATGCACCAAGTGAGTTAAACGGTTAACCGACGTACATTCGCTGAACACGTCATACGACGTATGACTCTGCGGTTCGAGGAAGCGCATCGGCGACGCCGGCGCGGGCCGACGGATCGCCGCACAACAACGATTGACCATCAAGGAGACTCACCATGAAGCACCGATTCACCGGCTCCCGTACCGCGCTGGCCGTCGCACTGCTGGCCGGCTTCGCGATGTCCGCGCAGGCGCGCGTGTTCCGCTCGGCGGACGTGCACGGCGACAACTTCCCGACCAACATGGCCGTGAAGTTCATGGGCGACGAGCTGTCGAAGCAGACGGGCGGCAAGGATTCGATCAAGGTGTTCGGCAACAGCGCGCTCGGCTCGGAGAAGGACACGGTCGACCAGGTGCGGATCGGCGCGATCGACATGGCGCGCGTGAACGGCGCATCGTTCAACGAGATCGTGCCGGAATCGCTGATCCCGTCGTTCCCGTTCCTGTTTCGCGACGTCGACCATTTCCGCAAGGCGATGTACGGCCCGGCCGGCCAGAAGATCCTCGATGCGTTCACCGCGAAGGGGATGATCGCGCTGACGTTCTACGAGAGCGGCGCGCGCTCGATCTACGCGAAGCGCCCGGTGCGCTCGCCGGCGGACATGAAGGGGCTGAAGGTGCGCGTGCAACCGTCCGACCTGATGGTCGACGAGATCAAGGCGATGGGTGGCACGCCGACGCCGATGCCGTTCGCCGAGGTGTACACGGGCCTGAAGACGGGGCTCGTCGACGCGGCGGAAAACAACCTGCCGTCGTACGAGGAAACCAAGCATTACGAAGTCGCGCCCGATTACTCGGAGACGCAGCACGCGATGACGCCGGAAGTGCTGGTGTTCTCGAAGAAGATCTGGGACACGCTGTCGCCGCAGGAGCAGGCGGCGATCAGGAAGGCGGCGGCCGATTCGGTGCCGTACTACCAGAAGCTGTGGACCGCACGCGAAGCCTCCGCGCAGCAGATGGTGACGAAGGGCGGCGCGAAGATCCTGCCGGCCGCGCAGATCGATCGCGCGGCGTTCGTGAAGGCGATGCAGCCGCTGTGGACCAAGTATGAAAAGACCCCGCAGATGAAGCAGATCGTCGACGAGATCGAGGCCACCAAGTGACGCGTCGCACTTCCCTGAACGGCGCGGCGGCCGCGGCCGCGCCGGGCGCCGCCCCGGACGACGCAACGGCGGCGCCGCCGCACGCCGCGCCGCTGTTGCGCTGCGTGAACGACGTGCTGTTTCGCGTGCTGGCCGTGATCGCGTCGGCGTGCCTCGCGGTGCTCACGGTGCTGGTGTTCTATGCGGTCGTGATGCGCTACGCGTTCGACAACGCGCCGGATTTCGTCGAGCCGATCGCGTTGTTGCTCGTGATCGTGATCGCGATGTTCGGCGCGGCGATGAAGGTGCGCGACGGCGGCCATATCGGCCTCGATTCGCTGGTGCGCCGGCTGTCGCCGAAGGCGCGCACGGTCGTCGTCGCGATCCAGCACCTGAGCCTGATCGCGTTCGCGATCATGATCATGATCGGCTGCGGCAGCATGGCCGCCGAGACGATGGGCGACCGCATTCCGATCATCGGGCTGCCCGAAGGCGTGCGCTACCTGATCGCGATGCCCGCGGCGGTTGCGATCGTCCTCTTCTCGCTCGAGCACCTGCTCGCGCTTCGTCGTTCTTCGTCGGGACAATAACGCCATGGAACTCGCGATCCTGTCCGTCAGTTTTCTGATATTTCTCGTCCTCGGCGTGCCCGTGTCGTTCGCGCTCGGCATTGCGTGCGTGCTGACCTACATGGTCGAAGGCCTGCCGATCGCGACCGCGATGCAGGCGATGATCTCGGGGATGAACGCGTTCTCGTTTCTCGCGGTGCCGTTCTTCATTTTCTCCGGCGAACTGATGCTGCATGGCGGCATCGCGGACCGGATCCTGCGCTTCGCGCAGGCGAGCGTCGGCCACTTCCGCGGCGGCCTCGGGATGGCGAACGTCGTCGCGTGCACGCTGTTCGGCGGCGTGTCGGGCTCACCGACCGCCGATACGTCGGCGATGGGCGGCGTGGTGATTCCGCTGATGAAGCGCGAAGGCTACAGCGCCGCGTACGCGGTCAACGTGACCACGCATGCGTCGCTCGCCGGCGCGCTGATGCCGACGTCGACCAACATGATCATCTACGCGTTCGCCGCGCAGGGCATCACCGGGATGCTGCACGGCCAGCCGGTGAGCGGCGTGTCGATCGGCGACTTGCTGTTCTCGGGGCTCCTGCCGGTGTTGTGGGTGATGGGCTTCGTGCTCGCCGCAGCATACTGGCAGGCCGTGCGTCACGGTTATCCGCGCCGCGATGACGGCTCGTCCGTGCTGCCGCGGTTTCCCGGCTGGTATGCGGTGCTGCGCAGCTTCGTCGGCGCGGTGCCCGGGCTGATGGTGATCGCGATCATCCTCGTGTGCGTCGCGAAGGGCATCGCCACCGCGACCGAAGCGGCCGCGATCGCCGTGGTCTACTCGCTCGTGCTGACCGCGGTGGTCTACCGGACGCTCACGGCCGAGAAGCTGCGCCGCGCGCTGTCGCATGCGGCGCGCACGACGGGCGTCGTGCTGCTGCTGATCGCGGTGTCCAACATGCTGCGCTTCCAGATGTCGTACCTGGAGATTCCGGATGCGATCGAAGGGTTGCTGAAGCAGTCGACCGCGGCGCCGTGGCTGATGCTGCTGTACATCAACATCATCCAGGTGTTTCTCGGCACGTTCGTCGACATGGCCGCGCACATCCTGATCACGACGCCGCTGTTCCTGCCGATCGCGATGGCGTGCGGCGTCGGGCCGGTGCAGTTCGGGATCATGCTGCTGCTGAACTGCTCGCTCGGTCTCGTGCACCCGCCGATCGGGTCGGTGCAGTTCGTCGGCTGCGCGATCGGCAACGTGTCGATCGGCGAGACCACGAAGATGGCGTGGCCGTACTATCTGGCGATCTTCAGCGCGATCAACATCGTCACGTACCTGCCGTTCTTCTCGACGTGGCTGCCGAGCCTGATCAGCGGGCACGCGGTGTTCTGACGGCGTGCTTCGCGCGTCGCGGCGCCGGACGACCGAGGTGGTCCGGCGCCGCGCTCGCATGCGCGGCTCCCTTTCTGCACTTCCCGTCACTTCCATGAAAACGACTCTCGTGCGGCGCGCCGTTGCGGCGGCCGCGTTGACGATGGCGGCCTCGCTCGCGCACGCGGCGACGTATGCGTACGTATCGAACAGCGACAGCCGCGACATCTCGGTGTTCGGCGTCGACACGTCGAACGGTGCGCTGACCGCGATCGAAACCGTGCCGGTCGGCGGCGCGGTGATGCCGATGGTGCTGTCGCCCGATCATCGTCGCCTCTACGCGGCGTTGCGCTCGACGCCGTATCGCGTCGTCAGCTTCGCGATCAATCCGCTCGACGGGCGGCTGTTCGAGCTGGGCCGTGCACCGCTCGCGGACAGCATGGCGTACGTGTCGACCGATGCGTCGGGCCGCTACCTGTTCTCGGCGTCGTACGGCGGCAATCTGCTCGCGGTGAACCGGATCGGCGCGGACGGCGTCGCGGGCGACGTGCTGCAGACGGTGAAGACCGGCCCGATGGCGCATGCGATCCGTCAGTCGCCCGACGGCCGCCATGCGTTCGCGTCGGTGCTCGGCGCCGATGCGTGGCTGCGCCTGCCGTTCGATGCGTCGACCGGCAGGCTGACCGACACGGGCGAGCCCGCGTATCGGCTGCCGGAGAAGTCGGGTCCGCGCCATTTCGTGTTTTCGCCGAACGGGCGGTTCGCGTACCTGATCGATGAGCTCGACGGCAAGCTGCACGCGATCGCGCTGTCGCACGGCGGTGCCGATGCACGGCCGATCCAGACCGTATCGATCCTGCCGCCCGATTTTCACGGCGACAAGCCGTGGGGCGCCGACCTGCATCTGACGCCCGACGGTCGCTTCCTGTACGCATCGGAGCGCACGTCGAGCACGCTCGCCGCGTATCGCGTCGACGCGAAGTCGGGCACGCTCGCGCGAATCGGCACGTTCGCGACCGAGCAGCAGCCGCGCGGCTTCGCGATCGATCCGTCGGGCCGGTATCTGCTCGCGGCCGGGCAATTGTCGCCGACGCTGGCCGTGTACCGGATCGACGGCCGCACCGGGCGCCTGGACGCGATCGGCAAGTATCCGGTCGGCAAGGGTGCGAACTGGGTCGAGATCGTCACGTACGACGGGACGAACTGACGGCCAGCCGCAACGCGGGCGGTCAGTCCCGTCGCGGCGCCGGCTCGACGTCGCCGTCGGCCGACCGTTCGTCGCGCCAGTCCGCCAGCGCGCGCCACAGCGCCGGGCGCGCATGGTCGCGCGGCGGCAACCGGATCACGTGAGCGACGCCGCGCACGTTCACCACGACGCCCGAGTCGGGCAACGTTCCCGGGATGCCGGAGGACGAACGCTCGTCGGTGTCCGGTTCGGCCGCGGCGTGCGGGCCGGGCGAGTGTCGAAACATCATGCGAAATCTCCGTGGCGCCGCGCAGCGGCGCGTCAGTAGCGGACCCGCCCGATCAGGCCCAGCGGGTCGACGGCGTGCTGGACCGCGGCGGCGACCTGCCGTTGCGCGGCCGGCACGTGCTTGCGGTAGTACGCGATATTGACGGGCCCGACACCGTGCTCGGCGCTGAAGCAGCCGCCCGCGCGCGCGACGCGGTCGTACAGCGCGCCGCGCAGCGCCATCTGCTGCAGCGGCCCGTAGCGTTGCGCGTCGGCATGCGGAATCGACACGACGAGATGGCAGCCGCCGTCGCCGAAATGGCCGAACGCGTGGCAGCGCAGCGACGGATGCGCGGCCGCGAGCCATTGCTCGGCATCGGCGACGAATCCGGCCAGCGCGCCGCGCGGGAACGACACGTCGAACGACAGCGGCATGCCGTCCTGCGCGACCGCGGCCGGCAGCGCATCGCGAATCCGCCAGAACCGTTCGGCCGGCGCGCACGCCGCGTCGAGCACCGCGCGTTCTTGCGCGAGCGCGTCGAGCGTCGCGATCGCGCGTTCCTCGAGCAACGCATCGAGCCCGGGCATGCCGGTCGCGATCTCGACGAGTGCGTAGCATGCGGCGGCGTCGGCCTCGAACGGCACCCGCAACGCCGGAAACACGGCGGCGACGCGCCCGATCGCCGCCGCCGACATGAATTCGAACGCCGACAGCATCTCGCCGAATGCGCGCTCGAACGTGAGCAGGCCGGCGAGCGCCGCGTCGTACGACGCGAACGCGACGAACGCCGCGCACGACGACCGTTCGAGCGGCGCGAGCGCGAACGACACGGCCGTCACGAGCCCGTTCGCGCCATTCGCGCCGATGAAGCACTGCGCGACGTCGAAGCCGACGTTGCGCTTGCGCAGCGGCGCGAGCGCGTCGATCACGGTGCCGGCTTCGTCCGCGAGCACGACTTCGACGCCGAGCACGTGACGGCGCACGTCGCCGTACTTGATCAGGCGGCTGCCGCCCGCGTTCGCGCCGACGAGGCCGCCGGCCGCCGGATCGCTGCCGAGATCGATCGGCAAGCAGAGCCCGGCTTCGCCCGCCACCCGATTGAGATCGGACAGCCGCACGCCGGCCTCGACCGTGATGCTGCGATTGGCCGGATCGAACGCGCGCACGGCGCGCATCCGCTCGAACGACACCACGCATTGCGTGCCGCTGCGATCGGGCACGGCGGCGCCGACGAGCCCGGTGCGCGCGCCCTGGGCGACGAGCGCGATCCGGTGCGCGACGGCGACGCGCACGAGCGCGCGCGTGTCGGCGGTCGAGGCCGGCCGCGCGACGCCGAGCGGCACGCCGCCGTAGCGCGCGACGTCGATCGCATACGGCTCGCATGCCGCGCCGTCGAGCCAGCCGTCGCCGAGCGCCGCGGCGAGCGCGTGCCGCTGCGCGGCGTGTGCCGCATGGGCGGGCAGCGCGTTCATCGTCAGCTTGCCCGCGCGAGCTGCTTGCGCAGCCGGCCGCGCACGACGACCAGCGCGATCAGCGGCACGACGCCGCCCCACAGCGGGCTGTGGCGCATCGCGATCGACACCGCGAGCGCGACGACGGTGACGGCGAGCAGCACGAGCGACAGCGAACGCGCACGCGCGTGGTCGACGAACGCGCCGTCGACGAAGCCGCCGTCCGACCAGGCGGTATGCACGATGCCGACCACCAGCACGCAGACGAGCATCGCGGCCGGCCCGAGTTCCTCGCCCCACAGACGGCTACCTGTCGGCGAGACGAGCGCGAGCACCGCGCCGATCACGAGGAACAGGTCGACGCCGATCGCGATGCTGTTGCGCTCCGCGCGGCGGATCAGCCACGCGCCGTGCACGAGCGCGAGCACGCCGCCGATCAGGAACGCGTGGGTCCAGCGCAGGCCCGGCTGCTCCGGGCCGAGCCGGCCGTAGAACAGGAACACGATCGCCGGCAGGAAGTTGCTCGCATGCAGCAGGTAGTCGGTTATGGGATGGTTCGATTTCATCGGTGTCTCTCCTTCGTCGAAACGGCGTGGCGACGCGTCAGGCGTCGTGCCAGCGGAACAGTCGCGCGGCGGCGAACAGGAACAGCGCGGTGCACGCGGTCATGCCGAGCAGTTGCGGCGCGAGCTGCGCGTACGGCGCGCCGTCGACCAGCGCGCCGCGCAGCGCGACGGCGAACTGGTTGGTCGGCAGGAACGCGAGCCCGGCTTTCAGCCACGCGGGTGCGTCGTGCATCGGGATCGTCAGGTCGCTGAAGAACAGCAGCGGGTAGTAGGTGACGTTGCACGCGAGTTCGGCCGCCGCGAGCGACCGCGTGCGGCTGGCCAACAGCACGCCGATGCTCAGCACCATCGCCGCGCCGAGCAGCACGATCGGCAACGCGCGCAGCCCGTCCGGCGTCGCGATCGGCAGCGCGATGCCGAACGCGACGCGTGCGACCGTCAGCAGCACGAGCGCCGACAGCGCCATCATCGCCATGCGCGCGACGATCAGCGCGGCGAGGAACACGCCGCGGGAGACCGGGAAGCACACGTACAGCTTGAACGTATTGCGCTCGCGCAGCGCGGCGATCGCGGTGGTCGTCGAGTTCAGGCCGATCGCCATGAACGCCATGACCAGGATGCCGGTCGCGAAGAACGCGCCGTAGTCGAACGGCCGGCGCGCCGGCGCGGCATTCTCGAAGCGCGCCTGCGCGGCCGGCAGCCCGAGCCGCTGCGCGGCGCAGCGCGCGAGCGCGATCTCGACGACGCGCGACGCGGCCTTGACCGCGAGCGGGCCGTTGAAGTCGTAGCGGATCGTCGCCGGCGTGCGTTCGTCGGCGCCGAGCACGACGGTCACGCGATCGGCCGGCGCGCCGCGGCCGCCGAAGGTCGCCTTCACCGTGTCGCTGTGCGACAGGCTGTCGACGATCTGCGCTTCGCATGCGCGGCTGTACGGCGTCGCGCCGCCGGGCGCGTCGAACGCGATGTCGGCCGTGCCGAGCGAGCCCGAGCCGCCGAACGCGAACAGCATCACGCTCAGCAGGAACACCGGGAACACGAGCGTCCAGAACAGCGACGAGCGGCTGCGCAGATAGCCGAGCAGCTCGTTGCGCACGAGGATCAGGAACACCTTAGTCATGGGTCGGGCCCTCGGTGCACAGGCGCAGCAGGTCGCCCAGCGTGCTCGGCGCGAGCGCGAGATGCTGGATGCCGCGTTCGCCGACGATCCGGTGCACGTTCGGATGCAGCGTCGCATCGCCGAACGCCTCGACCACGTGCGCGGCCGACACGCGCACGCCGGTCACGCCGGGCAGCGCCGCGAGCCGCTCGTGCAGCGCGCGCGCGTCGGCTTCGTCGCGGCAATGCAGGACCGCGCGCGCGTCGCCGACGAGCTCGGCGCGCAGCGTGTCCCGGTCGCCCTGGTAGCGCACGCCGCCGTCGCGCACCCAGACGAGATCGTCGACCACGCTCAGTTCTTCCTCGGAATGGCAGATCATCGCGACGCTCGCGCCCCGCGCGCGATGGCGCAGCAGGTCGATCACGACGCCCGCATAGCGGCGGTCGAGGCCCGTGAACGGCTCGTCGAGCACGGCCAATTCGGGCCGGTGCGCGAGCGCGACGTACAGGTCCACGCGCTGGCGCTGCCCCTTCGACAGCGCGCGGCACGGCTTGTCGAGCAGTTCGGCGATGCCGAGCGCGTCGGCGATCGCCGCATCGGTGTGCGCGTACATCGCGCGGTGCAGCGCGACGATCTCCGAGACGCGCAGATGATCGGGATACTCGACCTTTTGCAATTGCGCGCCGATCCGCTGCAGCGACCGCGAATCGCGCATGAAGCGCTCGGACGGCACGTCGAGCACGCGCACGTCGCTGCCGCCGCGCCGGAAGCCGAGCAGCGTTTCGAGCAGCGTGGTCTTGCCCGAGCCGTTCGGCCCGACGATCGCGGTGATCGCGCCGAGCCGGAACCGCACGTGGCGCGCGGTAAAGCGGAAATCGCCGGCCGCGACGTCGATCGCGCGCGCGCCGAGCGCCGCGCCCGGCGCATGCGCATCGGGCAGCGGCGGCAGGCCCGCGCGCTGCGGCCGGTCGAACGCGGCGGGCGCGCCGAACATCGCGCGCACGGACGCAAGAAACGAAACGCTCATCGTGGGCATCCTCAGTCGAACAGCATGACCTGCGTGTCGCGCGCACCGCGGTACGGGTTGCGGCCGTGCGCGACCAGCATGTTGTCGACGACGAGCACGTCGCCGGCCTGCCACGGGAACGCCCGCTCCTCGACGTCGAGCGCGTCGTAGACCGCCACCAGATCGTCGAACGGCATCGGCGTGCCGTCGCCGTAGCGGATCTCGTACGGGAACGCGGCGCGTGTGCCGTACATGCGCTGCAGGTAGCGATAGCTGAGCTCGCCCATCGAACGCGGATTCGGGTGCTGTGCGCTCGCCTGGTTGAACCACACCGTCTCGCCGGTGCGCGGATGCGTGCGCAGCGCGCTGCCGACGTGCGACACGGTCACGCTGCCGTCGTCGAGCCAGCGGCAGCCGACACCGCGTTGCGCGCACAGTCGCTCGACCTCGTCGCGGTCCGTCGTGCCGAATGCGTCGTCCCACGGCCGGTGGTAGGCGGCGAACGGCAGGTTCGGGTTCGCGGCGAGGCCGTCGGCGCGGTCGCCCGGCGCCGCGAAATTGCGCAGATACATCACGCCGCGTTCGGCGAACCGCGCGCGCAGCGCGGCCGGCACGCGCGCGGTCACGCGGCGCATGTCGCAGATCGGCGTCTCGCCGCCCGCGTCGGCCGGCTGCCGGCAGTAGAACGCGACAAGGCGCGGGAACGCGGGCATGTAGGCCATCTCCTGATGCAGCCCGATCCTGAACGGCGGCGGCATGCGGGTCGACTCGTAGACCTGGCCGTCGATCTGCCGGCGCGGGGCGGCGCCGGCCGTATAGCCGTTCGCGTGCGCCGGATAGAGCGCGCCGAGGCGGCCGAACGCGGCGGTGTCGGGCACCGCGAAGCCGCGCCACAGCAGCGCGCCGCACGCGTCGAGCAGCGTGTCGATCGTGTCGAGCCGCGAGCGGTACCACGCGACGAACATCTCCGGCGACGTCGCGAGTTCGGCGCTGCGCGGGGTCACGCACAGCGGCAGCGTCGCGCCGGGCGCGACCGCCGCGCAATGCACGTCGTCGGCGCCGAGCCGTGCGGCGGCATGGGCGGCGAGGAAGGCGAGATCGGTCATCGCTCAGGCCAGCGCCGGTTTCTTCAGCAGGATTTCGAAGCCGAGCGCGCCGAGCCCCGCGCTCGGGCTGTAGATCGACGCCACCGCCGCGAGGCCGGCCGCGGCGACGAGCGCATGCGCTTCGTCGAGCGTGATTTTTTCCTCGACGTGGGTCGGCGGATAGTCGGCGGCCGCGCGCATCTCGGTGAAGCGGTCGAGCAGGTGCTGCGGCGCGTCGCGGCGCATGTCGTGCACGAGCGCGATGCCGCCCGGCTCCAGCACGCGATACATCTCGGTCAGGCTGAGCGCCTTGTCGGGCAGGTGATGCAGCGTCGCGCGGCCGACTGCCATCGTCAGCGTGCCGTCGTCGAACGGCAGCGCGAGCGCGTCGCCGACGCGCATCTCGATCGTGTCGTCGAGCCCGAGTTCGCGGATGCGCGGGCGGCCTTCGTCGAGCATCGCCGGATCGAGGTCGATGCCGACGTAACGCCAGCCGCGCATCGCCGGATCGGTCGCCAGGCGCACCGGCACGACGCCGGTGGCCGTGCCGATGTCGGCGATCGTGCCGGGCGTCATCCCGCGCGCCAGCTGGCGGATGCGACTGATGAACAGCAGGTCCCAGGGTTCGAGCGTTTCGGTGGCGAAGCGATCGTAGTCGTTCGCCGGGCGCAGGTTCTTGAGCAGCATGACGTTCCTTGTGCGAAAGAGTGAGGGTTCACAGCCAGCCGACCGGCACGGCGGCCAGGAGCCGTCGCGCGGTCGCGCTGTTGACGCCGAACGCGGGGCGGCGGCGCCGTTCGACCGCATGCGCGGCCATCGCCGCGATGCGCGCGCCGAGCCCGACGCCGACGCCCCACGACGGCGCGGCGACGCCGAGTTCGAGCAGCGTCGCGGCGGTCAGGAAATCGATGTTCGGCCGCAGCGCGCGGCGCGCGTCGGCCTGCGCGCAGCACGCGTCGAACAGCGTCACGTAGCCGCCGTCGAAGCCGCATGCCGCGAACCGGCCGCGCAGGTGCGGCGGACGCGGATCGGCGACGAACAGCGGATGGCCGAAGCCGTACAGCGTGCGCTTCGCGTCGAGCGCCGCATCGATCGCCCCGCGCCCGGCCGCGTCGAGCGCGGCCGGCGGCGCGCCGGCGCCGCCCGGCACCGAGCGGGCGAGCGCCGCGAGCCACTGCATCGCTTCGAGCGCCGCGCCGACGTGCGACGGCCCGCTGGCGAGGAAGCCGGACGCGATCGCCTGCGCCAGCGTGACGCCGGTGCCGATCGCGACGCGCGGCGCGAGCACGGTCGGCGTGATGTAGCCGAAGCCGGCGTGCCAGGCGACGAGCAGCATGTCCATGGCCGCTTGCGCCGGCGCATCGCCGCGCGTCGCGCCGGTCAGCACGAGCATGCGTTGCGCTTGCGTCGCGGCCGCGTCGAGCGACGCGCGGCCGGCCGTGCCGGCGGCGAACGGCCGGCCCTCGATCGCCGCGTGCAGCAGGAACGGCGCGGCGGCCGCGCACAGCAGCATCGTGTCGAGATCGGCATCGTCCGGCGCCGGGCCGCGCACGCGCCCGGTCACGTCGTCGAGGCCGCGCAGCAGGCCGGACGCGGCCGCGAACACCGGCGCGACGCCTGCCGCGCCGAGATCGGCGGCGACCGACTGGCCGACCGAGCCCGGCGCCAGCGCGTCGGCGAACGCCGCGAGCCGCGCACCGAGCGTCGCCTCGTGCGCGCGATGCGCGGCGCTGCCGGGCGCGACGTCGAACCACAGATGCGCGAGCGCGCCTTCGAACGTCGTCGCACCGATCAGCGCGTTCAGGTCGAGGTCGCGCACGCGCAGCGCTTCGGGGTCGAGCGTCGCGCCGTCGATGTCGGTGCCGCGATGGCGCGTCGCCGGGCGGCCCAGCAGATTGCGCGGCGCGTCGCCGGCTGCGGGGATGGAGGTGCGGGAATCGAGTGTCGTGTCCATGTCATTCCGCCGCGGCAAGTTCGTCGCTGCTGACGCTGATCGCCGCGTGCGCCATCGCGGCGATCACGGCCGCGTGCTGGTCGACGACGGGCAGCACGTTCGCGAAGTAGTAGCGCGCGCTTTTCAGCTTGCCGCGATAGAACGCGAGCTCGGCCGGCGCGTCGGCCGTTTCGGGCGCGTCGAGCCGGCGCGCGGCGATCGTCGCCGATTCGAGCAGCACCCACGCCGACGTGACCACGCCGAACATCTCCAGGAAGCGCGTGTAGAACTGGCTGCTGCGATGCGTGTGACCGTCCTGTACGTCGCGCGCGATGTCGTCGAGCGCGGCGGCGATCCGGTCGGCGCCCGCGCGCAGCGCATCGAACAGCGGCCGCAGTTCCGCATGCGTGCCGGGTTGATGCTGATGGGCGAGGAATGCGTCGAGTTCGTCGCGGTAGTACTGGATCAGCCGCGAATGACGGCCGAAGCCGAGCTTGTCGCGCACGAGGTCCTGCGCCTGGATGTAGTTCGTGCCTTCCCAGATCGACAGGATCTTCACGTCGCGCGCGTTCTGCTCGACGGGGCTCGCGTCGGTGTAGCCGAGCCCGCCGTGCACCTGGATCGCCGTCTCGCAGATGCGCCACGCCTGGTCGGAGATGAACGCCTTGCAGATCGGCGTCAGCAACAATTGCAGCTTGCGATGGCGTTCGATCTCGGCCGGGTCGGCGTCGGGCGTCGCTTCGAGCATCGCCGCGCGCGTCGCGGTCGCCGCGAGCTTGCCGAGCAGCCCGCGGCAGCCGTCCACGCGGCTTTTCATGTCCACCAGCATGCGCTGCACGTCCGCGTGCTCGACGATCGCGACGCGCGCGGCGTTCGTGTTCGACGCGCGCTCGATCGGCCGGCCCTGCAGCCGGCGGCCCGCATACTCGACCGCGTGCAGGTACGCGCTCGACGCGACGCCGACGCCGAACATTCCGGTGCTCATCCGCGCCTGGTTCATCAGCGGCATCAGTTGCAGCAACCCGACGTTGCGCCGGCCGCCGAGCAGCCAGCCCTTGGTCGTGCCGTTCGCGCCGAACACGAGGTGCGTGTTCGCGCAACCCTTCAGCCCCATCTTGCGCGGCAGGCCGATGCAGTCGACGTGGTTCGGTTGCAACTCGCCGGTTGCCTCGTCGGGCCAGAAGCGCGGCACGACGAGGCACGACAGCGAGAACGAATCCGGCGACGCCGTGTCGATGCGGCCGAGCACGAAGTACAGCGTGTTTTCCGTCAGTTCGTGCATGCCGGCCGAGATATAGACCTTCTCGCCGTCGATCGCGTAGACGTCGCGTTCGAGCGGCGTCGCGCGCAGCGCGACCGCGGTGAGGTCGGTGCCGGCCTGCGGCTCGGTCGCGCAGAAGCACGCGTCCCAGCGGTACGCTTCAAGCGGCGCGACGAGCGCTTTCTGGTGCGGCGTGCCGTGCATCTGCAGCAGCTTGATCGCGGGGCGCGTGAAGCCGCCGTAGGTCATGAACGACGGATTCGCGCCCATGAACATCTCGTAGATCATCTGCGTGACGATCGGCGGCAGCCCGTGCGCGGTGCCGAACAGCGTGTTCGACCACTCGTCGCGAAAGCGCGCCCACAGCGCGTGGAAATGCGAAGGAATCCGTACCTGTCCGTCGTCGAGCAGCGTGCAGCCCTCGACGTCGGCCTGCTGGTAGCTGCGGCCGAGGTCGAGCGCGAAATCGCGTGCGCGTTCGAGCAGCGCATCGACCGACGCGCGATCGTGCGCGCTGTACGGCCCATGTTCGAGAAAGTGCCGGTCGGCCTCGAACAGTTCCCACAGAAAGAAGCGCAGTTCGCGCAGGCTGACCTTGTATGCGCTCATCATGCGTCTCCTTCGATATCGAGCGCGGCGTCGAGCCCGCCGGCCAGATCGACGACGGCCGCCGCCGCCGCGCCGTGCAGCGCCGCGTCCCACACGAGCACCGTGCGGCGTTCGCCTTCGTCCAGCGCGCCCGCGAGCCGGATCAGCGCGGCGGCCGATTCGGCGGACGACAGATGGCCCGATCCGTCGTGCTGGATGCGCGCGGCGACCGGAATCGACGCGGCGTCGGCCACGCGCGCCGCGAAGCCGGGATCGAAGCCGGGCGGCACGCACCAGTCGATCTGGCTCGCGCGCAGGTTGGCTTGCTCGAGCGCGCGGCGGATCGCGCGGGCGGCGACCGGCGCGAGCGTGTCGCGCAGCGCGACCGGCGCATCGGCCCACGGATCGGCGATCGACGGCCCGAATTCGAGCGCGACCGCCCGCACGCCGCCCCATGCGGCCGGCTCCGGCGCCGGGCCCGCGCGCGAGACGAGCAGCGCGGCGGCCGCGTCGCCGTAGCCGACCAGGTCGCCGAACTGGCGGAAGAACGGATAGAGCCACTTGTCGCTGAGGATCACGAGCGCCTGGTCGCCTTCGTCGAGCAGCCCGTCGAGCAGCATCAGCGCCGAATACCAGCCGAGCGTGCCGTTCTGGCCGAGCGCGAACGGCGTCACGCGCTGCAGCCCGAGTTCGTACTGCATGCGGCCGACGACCGAGTCGCCGATGCCTTCGTTGAGTGCGCAACTTGCGACGATCACGTGCGTCGTGCGCGCAAGCGCGCCGGAGCCGAGCTGGTCGCGCAGGTCGAGCGCCGCGTCGGCGGCCAGGTCGGCGAGGCTGCGCCCGGGCGGCGCGACGCGCAGCACGGGGCGGCCGCCCGGCGCGAGGCGCGTGCCTTCGTCGGGCGTCAGCGCGCCCGTGCCGCGCGGCCGCGCAAAGCGCGCCTGCGGCAGCAGCAGGTGCCGGTAGCCGGGATGGCGCTCCTGCGCCTGGATCGCGCTGAACACGACGGCGGGCGGCAACACCACGACGCCGCCGGACAACGCGAGCGTGCCGGGCGCGGCGACGCGGGGCGCGCCGATACAGGTTTCATCGAGCGTCGACAAGGTCATGCGGCGGTCTCCTCGAGGTTCGGGCGCGCGAATGCGTCGCGATACTGCGCTTTCAGCGCCGGTCGGTCGATCTTGCCGTTCGGGTTGCGCGGCAACGCCGGCAGCGGCTCGACGACGAGCGGGTTCATGTAGGTGGGCAACGCGTCGCGGCACGCCCGCGCGATGTCGGCGCGGCACGCGTCGGCGTCGAGCGTCGACACGACGCACGCGGCGATCGCCTCGCCGAGCGCCGGGTGCGGCACGCCGAACACGGCGGCCTCGCGGATGTGCGGCAACGCGAACAGCACGTCCTCGACCTCGGTCGGGCTCACGCGATAGCCGGACGTCTTGATCATGTCGTCGCCGCGCGCGACGAAATACAGATAGCCGTCCGCGTCGCGCCGCACGATGTCGCCGGACCACACGGCGACGTCCGGGCGCGGGATCTCGCCGTGCCGGCGCGGCAGCGGGCGAAAGCGCTGCGCGGTCAGCTCGGGCCGGTTCCAGTAGCCGAGCGTGACGAACGCGCCGCGATGCACGAGTTCGCCGGGTTCGTCGGCCGCGCATTCGCTGCCGTCCGCGCGCAGCACGAGGATTTCCGCGTTCGGCACGGCCTTGCCGATCGACGTCGGGCGCAGTGCCGCGTCGGCCGGTGCGAGGTACGTCGAGCGGAAGGCCTCGGTGAGCCCGTACATCAGGTAGGGCGACGCTTGCGTGAACAGCGCCTGCAGGCGGTGCAGCAGCGGTGTCGCGAGATGCCCGCCGGTATTCGCGAAGCGGCGGATCCGCGTGCGCGCGGCATCGCTCCAGCCGGCGGACGCGAGCTGCATCCACAGCGGCGGCACGCCGGTGATCGACGTGACGCCGAACGCGTCGCAATGGCGCGGCACTTCGGCCGGCTGCAGGAAGTCGAGCGGCGTATAGCATGCGCCGGACGCCAGCGCGGTCGTGAGCTGGCTCAGGCCCGCATCGAAGCTGAGCGGCAGGACGCCGAGCACGACGTCGTCTTCGGCGAGCCCCTGGTACGCGGCGACGCTGAACGCGCCCGACACCAGGTTGCGGTGCGACACGACGACGCCTTTCGGCTTGCCGGTCGAGCCGGACGTGTAGAGCAGCGCGGCCGGATCGTCGTCGACCGGGCGGCCGGCGGCGGCCGCTGCCGACGCCGGCGTGTCGGTGCCGGGCGAGTCGATCGCATCGGCCAGTGCCTCCATCAGCATCACGCGTTCGCCGACGAGCGCGGCGAGCGCCGGCAGGCGCTTGAGCCGCTGCGCGCCGGTCACGAACAGCGCGGCGCCGCTATCGGCGACGATGTGTTCGATCTGCGCTTCCTTCAACTGCGGATTGACCGGTACGAAGATCGCGCCGAGTGCGTTGGCCGCGAGCATCGCGACCACGGTTTCGATGCGCTTCGGCGCGTAGATCGCGATGCGTTCGCCGGGCTGCACGCCGCGTGCTGCCAGCACGGCGGCGGCGCGCCGGATCGCGCGGGCGAGCTGGTCGTAAGTCAGTGTGCCGCCGCCGTCGGCATAAGCCGGACGCTGCGGCCAGCGCTGCGCGCCGTGTTCGAGCAGGTCGGCGACGCTGATCAATGCGTTCATGATCGGCTCCTCTGGAAGGTCTAGGCCGGCCGCACGTACACGTGCGCGGCTTCGTGGGACAGGAAATGCGCCATCGAGTACGTGCGGTGATACGCGCCGCAGCGTGCGAACACGGCGATGTCGCCGACCTGGGGCGGCGCGCCCGTGTCGTCGCGGCCGATCACGTCCGCGCGGCTGCAGGTGCTGCCGACGTAGAGCGTCGGCACGCCGCGAGGGACCGGCGCGGGTGCGAGGCGCACGAGCGACGGCGTGGCCAGGCGGCGCATCACCGATTCGGTCTGCGCGAGCAGGAACGCATGCGACAGGCCGCCGTCGCAGACGGCGATCGTGCGGTCCTGCCACGCCTTCACCGCGACGACGCGCGTCGCGAACACGCCCGCATCGGCGAAGATCGCGCGGCCGGATTCGTGCGCGAGCGAATACCGGCCGGCCAGCGGCGCGAGCGCGGCGGCATAGCGTTCGAACGCGGCATCGCCCGGGTGATCGTCGGCAAAGCCGCCGCCGAGGCTCAGCGCGCCGAGCGGCGCACCGTTGGCCGGCGCGAGATCGCGGGCCAGCGCCGCGAGCAATTCGGGCAGCACGAGCGTGTCGGGCTGCGTCGCGTCCTGGCGGATGAACGAATGCGGGCCGGAGAACACGTGCAGCCCGGCCACGGGCAGGCCGGCGGCCGCGAGCGTGCGCACCGCGTCGTGCGCCTCGTTCGGCGTCATCCCGAAGTGGTCGTGCCACAGCGAGCGCGCGTGGACGCCCGCCAGTGCGCCGGCATTCACGCGCAGCAGCACCGCGCCGGGCGTGCTGCCGCCCGCCGCCGCTTCGCGCGCGAGCGGCACGAAACGCGCGACCGCGTCCGGGTTGTCGAGCACGAAATGGCAGCGCGACGCGAGCCCCGCGCGCATGAACATCTCGTCCATCGCCGGATTGTTCAGGTAACGCGGCGTCTTGATCCGGCCGATCACAGCGTCGAGCTCGCCGCGGCTCGCGAGTTCGACGCCGTCCTCGTACGCATGCGCGCAGCGCGCGAGCATGTCCTGGTTCGGGTTCGCCTTCAGCGACACGATCAGCCGCGTGCCGAGCCGCGCCTTCAGCGACCGGTAGCGGGCGATCGCGACGTCCGGCTCGTACACGTAGCACGGCGTGCGCAGGTCGGCGATCCAGGCGTGATCGCCGGCGGGCGGAAGCGGGCGCTCAGGCGTCATGGCGGCCCACCGGATGAAGCGTGGCGGCTGCATACGCGCCGCAGTTCGACTGCATCACGCCGAGCACGCGCCGGCCGCGCGCGACCGCATCGAGCCCCACGTCGGCCAGGTTGATCGGAAAGTCCGAACAGCACGCGTGACCGCGCGCATGGATGTTTTCCGCATACAGCCGCTCGGCCGGCACGCGCATCGCGCGGCACAGCGCGTTCCAGCCGGGCAGGTCGGCGTTGTGCGGCAGCACGAGATCGTATGCGTCGAGCGCATGCGGCTCGAGCGCGACGGCCGCGTCGATCGCGCGGCGCGTGTACGGCCACTCCATCATGATCAGGTCGGCCTCGTTCGCGGCGACGGTGTCGGACCCGCGATGCCATTTCGCGTGCGTCTCGATCGCGATGCCGCCGAGCCGGTTCTTCGTGCTGTTGCGCGCGATCAGCATCGCGGCCGCGCCGTCGCACTGCACGCCCGTCATCTGCCGCATCCGGTAATCCTCGCCGTACACGCGGTCGGACGACACGACGAGCGCCGCATCGAGCTGCGGATGGCGGCGCATCAGCGCGCGCACGGTTTCGATGCCGGCCGCGACCGACACGCAGTTCAGTTGCGCGACGGAGCCGAGCCACAGCGGCTCGATGCCGAACTGCGCGGCCACTTCGTGCGGCAGGCTGCGCGGGGCCGGCGGCACGCTGAACTGCTGCGTGTGCACGTGCACGATCGCGCCGACGTCGGACGGATGCACGCGCGCGGTGTCGAGCAGCCGGCCGACGGCCGCGATCGCGAGATCGGTCTCGCTCGTGTCGAGCGCCATATGGAAATAGCGGCTGCCCGACTGCGCGATCGCGGCCGCCCGCTGCGCCGGATAGTCGCGTTCGGCGGCCCAGGCCTCGATATCGACGGGCGGGCCCGGCAGCTCGTAGGCCACTGCGTCGATGCCGATCCAGAAGCCGGCGTCGCGGGATGCGTGGGAGGAGGGCATCGTCATGTCAGTTGAGCGGCATCGCCGCGTAGTCGAGGACGTCGAGCTTTTCGAAGGTCGCCTGCACGGTCGGCGTGAGCAGGCCCATCTCGCGGATCGTCGGCACGAGGCGCCGGAAGATCGAGCGGCGGATCGAGCTCGACACCGGCGATTCGCGCACCATCGCGCTGCATTCGCGCTTCGACAGCCCCATCGGTTCCCAGATGTCGTCCGCGCACAGGTGTTCGTACAGCACGGCCGCGCCTTCGCAGACGAATTCCTCGCGCTCGCGCAGCTCGTGCGCGCTCATTTCCGCGTACACGCGGCACAGCGTGATCCGGCCGACCGCGAAGTGACGCGCCTCGTCGCGCTGGATCCGCAAGAACAGGTCCTTGACGAACGGATCGGTGCTGTACGCGACGACGCTCTGGAAGATCGACAGCGCGATGCCCTCGACGAGCACCTGCATCCCGAGGTTCGTCATGTCGAGCGCGCTGCTCGTGATCGTGTCGTGCAGCAGCCCCTTCAGCGAGCGGCTCATTGGGTAGCTGACGTCGAGCTTCTCGTTGACGAGCTTCGCGTACGCCTCGACGTGGCGCGCTTCGTCCATCATCTGCGCGGCCGCGCACAGGCGCGCGCTCAGGCCGCTCTCGGCCGACGCGAGCTTCGACGCGCAGATCAGCGCGGCCTGCTCGCCGTGCAGGATCTGCGACAGCAGCCAGCCCTGCGCGTGATGGCGCACCTCGCGCTTGTCGGCGTCGGCGAGCTTGCCCCACAGCTCGGTGCCGTAGATCAGCAGCGTCGGGTCGGGCATGCCGAGCGGATTCGCCGGGTCGAGGTCGTGGCTCCAGTCGACGTCGGTCGCGACATCCCACTGCGCGGCCTTCGCCTTCTCGTACAGCCGGTTCAGCGCCTCTTCGCGCAGCGCGTAGTCGTTCGACATCAGCGCATCGACGGGCATCGACCAGCGGATATCGGCCGTGTCCTGCATCACGGTAAGCGTGTCATTCATGTCAGGGTCTCCCCGGCCGCGCGGCGGCGCCGGAATGATGGGCGGAATCGATGAACGGAGCGGCGGCGCGCGACGCGCCCGGGTGCGGGTCGAGCCGGATCGCATAGGCCGGCCACGCGCCGCGCAGTTGTGCGTCGAACGCATCGGCGAGCCGTGCGGGCCAGATCGCGCAGCACACGCGGTTGTCGCCGGCGAATTCCGCATCGCGCAGGATGCGGTCGCCGATCCAGACGACCGGCGCGCCGCGCGCGGCGTCGCGCAACGCTTCGTCGTACAGGTGCACGCCGAGCAGCACGTGCGGCGCGAGCAGTTCGGCCGGCAGCGCGCCGAAATACGGCGCACAAACTTCGATGAACAGGCGCGCGTCCGGATGCACGGCGCCGCGAATCCGCGCCGTGATTTCCGCGAGGAATGCGAAATACTGGACGTGGTCGAGCAGCACGCGTCGTTCGCCGCCGGCCACGTCGTACGTATTGCCCGCGTCGTACGCGTCGCCGGCCGCCTCCGCGAGCGCGGCGCGCGCATAGTCGGCCGGCGTGTCGAGCGGCATCCGGTATGCGCTGGCCGCGACCGCAACCGGCTGGCGCACATCGCGCGCGATCCGGTACGTGAAGTGAACGGGTCGCACCATGTCACGCCTCGCCGTCGAGAGAGAACGTCGCGTCCGGCGCGAACTCGACGTCGGCGATCGCGTAATAGCCGTTCAGCGCGAGCGAGCAGACGGCCGCGCGGCGCGGCGTGTCGCCGTCGCGGTGCGCGAGCAGCACCGACAGCCACGGGTCGCTGCCGAACGCATGACCGAACAGGCCGTGGCCGTCCGGTAGCAGCGGCGTCTTGCCGACCGACGCGAGCAGCGCGCGGCGCGACGTGGCCGGAAAGAACGGCAGCGCCGCGTGCAGCCCGGGGCGCGCCGCGCAGAACGTGCGGATGTCGCGACCGAGCCGCACGACCGCGCTGGCCGGCGGCGCGGCGTCCGCGACGACCGACTGCGCCGGTTCGCGGCCGACGTCGACGAGCAGCGTGCAGACGCCGAAGCCCGAGCGCCCCCAGGCGGGATTGCCGTGCCAGTACGTATAGCCGTGCACGTCGATGTCGACGATCTGCAGCAGCAGCGTGCGCGGCCCGGTCTCGGCGGCGGTCGCGAGCGTGCGGCGCAGCACGTAGCCCCAGCCCGCGCACTCGTACGAGCACGTCATCCAGTCGGGCGTGTAGTCGTTCGTACCGGCGAGCGCCTGCGCGAACACGCGATGCTGCGGCGAGTCGTTCATCAGCAGCATCGACAGGATCGTCGAGCTGACCACGTAGTCGTCCGCGCCGATCGCGCCGCACAGCCGCTCGCGTTCGGCACACGCCAGCGCGCCGATCGAGCGGGCCGCGTCGTCGAGCGGCACGGCCGCGCCGTCGCGCGACGGCGCGACGCGCCGGTACGCGAGCGCCTGCACGGTCAGCGCGGTCGCCGGAGCCGGCTGGACGGCGGCTGCCGCCACGGGGGCAAGGGGCGCGAGCATCGTCGTATCAGGCCGCGTGCTGCTGGCGGCGCAGCTGCGCGTCGAGCTGCTGCAGCGTCGTGTATTGCGTGATGTTCAGCGCTTCCGGATCGATCGAACCGTAAAGCTGTTCGCAGAACACGATCAGCTCGACGATGTTCAGCGAATCGATGCCGAGTTCGCCGATGCCGGCGTCCGTGTCGACGGTTTCGACGTTGAGGATCTTCGCGACTTCGCGGGACAGGATGTCGAGCGCGTCGGCCGGAACGTTCTGGGTCGTCATGAGGGGAGCTCCTGAAGTTGAGTTGGATTGATCGGGATCGATCGGCCTGTCGCGTGGGTCAACTGCCGGCTTCGCAGCGCAGGCTCTTGCGAAGCTCGTGATAACAACGGTACGAACTGCCTTCCATCTTCGAAAACGCCAGCAGGTCGCGCTGGTCGTCGAACAGCGGCACCTTGCCGTCGCGGACGAGCGCGCTCAGAAACTCGTTCGACAGCAGCTTGATCGCGAGCACGCGCTGCACCTTGCCGAAGCTGTAGTGCGCGTCGTCGGTCTGGTTGCGCGCGGCGTCCGCGATGAAGCGGTGCACCGCGCGGGCGTCGGCGTCGAGCTCGACGCGGCCGGTCCGTTCGAGCCAGCCGACGTGCGCCATCAGCGCGCGCACGAAGTACGGCCGCACGACGGTCAGGTATTTGTTGAACACGGTCGGGCCGCCGATCCGCAGGCGATCCTCGGCGGCGATGCGCACCTGGCCGCCGACGTTCGCGAGCTGCAGGTTGCCCGCGAGGAACGGCGCGCCGCAGGTTGCGCGTGTCAGCTTTCGGTACTCGTCGGGCCACACGAGATAGGCGGCTGGGAACATCACACCCGGCAGGCGTGCCGCGACGACGGCCATGCAGTCGCGGTGCGCCTCGATGCCCCATACCTTGTCGACCGTGAGCGCGAGCCCGTTGTCGTCGCTGCGTGCGACGGTGCGCCAGGCGGCGAGCGTCGGGCCGCCGCCGTCGCTCATCAGGAACGCGAAGTTGTGGCCGGCGTCGATGCACTCGCATGCGCGGCGGTTCTGGTCGTCCGAGAAGAACAACCCGAACATGATGCGGATGAACGCGCGCATGAACGGCTTGAACAGGTGATGAAACCCTTCGCGGCCGATCTGTTCCAGCAGCGCTTCGGTGAGCGGCGCCTCGTCGTGCCGAAGCGGCGTCGACGCGGACGCGTCGGGCAGCACGTCCGGTGTGGATGCGCGCAGCGCGATCACCATCTCGCTGTCGAGCAGCCGCACGGCGGCGGCTTCAACCAGCCGGGTCGCCGCACGCGGCGGGGTGCCGAGCGTGACGAGGTTGTCGAGGTGGCGCAGCACCGGATACGCGGCCTGGTCGGCCACGCGCAGCAGCAGCGGCGAGGGCGGCGTGGCGGTCGAAGCGGGAACGGAAAGCGTGGACATGGCAGGGTTCCTGTCAGAAACGCACGCGCACGGCGGCGTCGATACGGGTGCCGAGACCGACCATCCGGTACTCGGACTGGCTGTCGGAGAATGCGCGCGTGACGGCGACGTCGACGCTCACGCGCTTGTTCACGTCGGCGACGACCTGCGCGATCGCGAGCAGGCCCTTGTCCTGCGGCGAATAGACGCCGCGCAGCGAATACTCGACGCGGCCGATTTTCTTGCCGAGCCGCGCGAACAGGTAGTCGCGCAGGCTGCCGTCGACGCTCACGAAGTTGGCCGTGCCGCCGAGGCCGGCCAGCGCGGCGCCGGGCGCGACGGGCAGCAGCGCGTCGTTCGCCTGCGCCGCGCCGACCATCCTGCGCCACTGGCTCGCGTCGTAACGCGCTTCGTCGTGCGACCACTCGACGATCAGCGACAGGTTGCCGGGCAGCGCGCTCTGCATGCCGACCGCGCTGCGCCACATGATCTGGCGATCGTTGCGGCGATCGACGGCGTCGTACGCAGCCGCCGAATCGAGCGGCGTGCCGTTCGCGATGAACGCGGGCAGCGGCCGCGTCGTGCCGCGTTCGAGCCAGGCGCCCGCATAGACGGTGTTCGAGCGCGCGACGTCGAACGACAGCGTCGCGCCGGCGCCGCCGCGGCCCGCGTGACGGCCGGCGAGCAGGGCGGCCGAGCCGCCCGACCAGTTGTATGCGCCGCGCACGAGCTGCGTCGCGCCTTCGACGTCGCGGTTGTCGACGTCGTTGCGCAGCGTGCGGTTCTCGCCGGCGATGAACTGCAGCGTGGTCTGCTCGCCGGCCCATTTCGCTTCGACGAGCGGCGTGCCTTCGACGTCGCCGTAGCGGTCGTAGATGTCGGCCGTCGCGGCCCGTTTCTGGAAGAAGCCGAGCGGGAAGAACGCCTGCGACGTGTCGAGCGCGTCGATCCGCTTGCCGGCCGTGAGCGTGATGCCGTTGTCGAACGCGTAGCGCACGCCGGCTTCGTTGAAGCGGCTCGCTTGCGCGCCGAGCGAATGATTGCCGGCGACGACGCGCGCATTCGCGAACAGGTTCTCGCCGTCGATGCGTGCGAGCAGGCCGGCTTCCTGCAGATTGCGCGGCGAGTCGCCGATCAGGCGGCCGAGCAGCGCGCGGCCGTCCATGCTGTCGACGGAGCGCGCGTAGCCGATGCCGTTGAGCGTGCCGAGCTGGTCCATCAGCGATTCTCCGTGCGCGAGCGTGCAGCCGAGCGCGAGCGGAATGGCGAGCGCGATACCCGGCCAGTTGCGGCTGGCCCGGCCGGACGACGAACGGAGGCAATCACGATGAGCGTCGGCATCGGCGTCGTACTCACTGGCCATCGGCGAGCGTGTCGGGGTTGAACCAGCCCGACGGAATCTTGCGCGGCTGGCCGTCGAGGATGTCGACGACGCTCGCGCGCTGCTTCTCGACCTCGTTGCGATACGTGATCTTGCGGATCACCTTGCGGCCGTTCGCGTCGACCGGCGCGGAAAAATCCGCGCTGCGAAACAGCAGGCCGCTCGCGAGGAAGAACTGCGCGCGCACCGGCACGTCGGTATCGGGCGTGACCCACAGCTTGATCGTCGGGTACACGTTGTCGGGGTCGGTCGCGGTCAGGTCGAGCTCGGTGGCCGGCTTGCCGTCGATCGGCGTCGTGCCGGGGGCTGCCGTCGCGCGATAGCTGTCCGCCCAGTGCGTGCGCGTGATGTCGCTGATCACGACTTCGCCTTGCAGTCGCTGCATCCCGTTGATGCGCACCGCGCTGCGCGTGTTCGGCACGTAGAACCAGTGCCCGCGCGTGGTCGCGAGGTATTTCTGGCCGTCGTTCTCGCCGCTGCGCGTGAGCGCGAGCGTGTCGCCGTTGCCGCGCGTGTAGACGAGATAGCGGGTCGCGTCGCCGGATTGTCCGCCGACCTCGTTGGTGATCCGGATGTTCGTCTGCGTATCGGCGGCCGTGCTGCGGTAAGCGTCGGCGCGGGCGAGCATGGTCTGGGCCGTCGGCACGTCGGCTGCGAGGGCGGCGAGCGGCGCGCACGCGACGAGCGCGGCGAACGTAACGCGAATGCGATTCATGGGGCGAGTCCTTCGAGGATGTTGCGTTTCGCGAGCCCGAGCGTCGCGAGCAGCGCCGCGGCCACGCCGAGCACGACGAACGCGGCTTCGACGGCGGCCATGGCCACGGGCGACACGGTGAATTCGAGCAGGATCGGTTTCACGCGACCGGGCGGCGCGGGCAGGTGGATCTGCGCGTGATTGAGCGCGACCATCGTCAGCAGCGCGAGCGCGATGCCGGCGGCCGCGCCGAGCAGGCCGAGCAGCGCGGTTTCCTGGATCAGCACGCCGCGCACGGTGGCGGCCGGCACGCCGAGCGCGCGCAGCGTCGAGATCTCGCGGCGCCGCTCGACGATGCTCATCAGGATCCAGTTGCTCATCGACAGCAGGATCGTCACGCAAAGGATGGCGCCGAATACCGAGAACTGGTTCTTGTACAGCGCGACGACCTGGTGATAGAGCGACACGAGCTGGTCCCAGGTCCGCACGTCGAGCGTCGGCAGCGCGGCGCGCAGCGTCGCGGCGGCGGCCGGCGTATGCGCGGTATTCGACAGGAACACCGCGATGCGCGACGCGCGATCGGTGCGCAGCAGCGCCTGCGCGGCCGTGAACGTCACGTCGACGATCCGTTCGTCGACGTCCTTGTTGCCGGTGCTCATCACCCCGACGATCTGCGCGTCGGTCGCGTTGATGCCGCCGTGCGCGGTCGACGCCATCAATTGCACGACCGAGCCGACGTGCACGCCGAGCTTGCGCGCGAGTTCGGCGCCGACGACGACTTCGGTGCCCGCATGCGTCGGCGACAGATAGCGGCCCGACAGCACCGTGTGATAGTCGAAGAAGCCGGCCGGCTCGCGGTTTGGCTCGATTCCTTCGCCGACGAAGCCGTAGCTCAGATCGCCGTTCGACACGAGCCCGTCGAAGTCGATGCCGCGCGCGGTCGTCGCGACGCCGGGCAGCGCGGCGATCGCGCGCGTCGCGGCAGCCTGCTCGTCGGCGGTCAGCCCGTACTGCAGCGGCCGTTCGCCGATCAGGTCGAGATAGCCGCGATGCAACACCTGCACATGGCCGACGCCGCTGTCGATCGACCCTTCGCGCACCGCGTCGAACGTCGCGATCACGTAGCCGAGCGCGAGGCTCGACGCGAACGCGGCGACGCCGATCATCGCCATCGTCAGCACGGTGCGGCGCCGGTTGCGCCAGAGGTTACGCCACGCAAACGTCGACCAGTTCACGATTCACTCCCGGTACGCCGTCGCGCATCTCGATGCGGCGCGGCAGGTGCGCGCACAAACGATCGTCGTGCGACGCAATCAGAAAGGCGGTGCCCAGCGTGCGGTTGGTGTCGAGGATCAGCTCGGCGACCGCCCGCGCGTTGGCGCTGTCGAGGCTCGCGGTCGGCTCGTCCGCGATCACGATCGCCGGCTCCTTGGCGAGCGCGCGGGCCAGCGCGACACGCTGCTGTTCGCCGCCCGACAGCTCGCCGGGGCGGTGTCGTTCGCGCGCGGCGAGCCCCACCGCGTCGAGCATCGCGCGAGCGCGTTCGCGCCGCGTGCGCGGCGTGCCCCACGCGAAGCAGCCGAGTTCGACGTTCTCGAGCGCCGACATCACCGGAATCAGGTTGAATTGCTGGAACACGAAGCCGATGCGCTCGCGGCGAATCCGTTCGAGCGTGTCCGGCGCGTCGTCGATCCGGCGGCCTTCGAGCCAGCGTTCGCCGCTGCTCGGCACGTCGAGAAAGCCGGCGAGGTTGAGCAGCGTGCTTTTGCCGCTGCCCGACGGGCCGACGAGCGCGACGACGTCGCGCCGGCCGATGGAGATCGTCGCGCCGCGTACGGCGACGACGCGTCCCGCGCCCTCGTACACGCGGGTGACGTCGCGCAGTTCGAGCACGGGGCCCAGCGACGCGGCCGTCATGCGAACGCTCCCTGGCCCGCTTCGACGGCGGCCGATGCGGGAATCACGGGCAACGCGCCGTTCGCATAGAGATCGCGACACTTCAGGCGCTGCAGCTTGCCGCTCGTCGTGCGCGGCAGCGAGCCGGGCTCGACGAAACACAGATCCTGCGCGGCGAACCCGATGCGCGACGCGAGCAGCTGCTGGCACTCGGACCGCGTTTGCGCCGTGGCGTCGACGGGCCGCGCCTCGATCGCGACGACCAGCCGCTCGGTGCCGGTTTCCGGATCGGGCAGACCGAACGCGATGCACGTGCTCTTGCGCAGCGCGCCGTGCGACGCCAGCGCTTCCTCGATCTCGTGCGGGAAATAGTTGCTGCCGCGAATGATGATCACTTCCTTCTTGCGGCCGAGGATATGCAGCTGGCCGTCCGCGACGTAGCCGATGTCGCCGGTGCGGAACCAGCCGTCGGCCGTCAGCGGCGCGGCGATCGTGCCGTCGTCGGGGTTCAGGTAGCCGAGCATCACCGACGTGCCGCGGATCGCGACTTCGCCGACTGCGCGATTCGGCAGCGCGTGGTCGCCGTCGTCGAGGATGCGGAACGCCATCCCTTCGATCGGCGTGCCCATCGCGAGCACCGTTTCGGTTTCCGCTTCGGTATCCGCTTCGGTATCCGCTTCGGTTTCCGTCTCGTGGCCGTCGTTCGCGGCGGCCGGCTGCGCGTCGCGGCGCTCGATCAGCGCGCGCCGGTCGAGCGTGTCGGCGATCACGTACGGTGCGCCGTCGACCGCGCCTTCGTGCCATGCACGGTGCATCGATACCGCGAGCGTCGATTCGGCCATCCCGTAGCACGGTTGCAGCGCCGACGCCGCCAGGCCGTACGGCGCGAACGTCGCGGCGAAATCGCGCAGCGTCGCATCGTCGACGCGTTCGCCGCCGATGAAGATGTTGCGGCACGCGGACAGATCGACGCCGTCCATCGCGGCGGCATTGAAGCGGCGCACGCAGTAGCGCAACGCGAAGGTCGGCACCGACGTCGTCGTCGCGCGCACCGATGCGATGCGCTTGAGCCAGCCGAGCGGATTCCGGATGAAGCTGTTCGGCTGCATCATCAGCAGCGGGGCGCGGTAGTGGAGATTCGACAGCAGCGTGAGCAACCCCATGTCGTGATAGAGCGGCAGCCACGACGCGGTGCCGTCGCCGGCTGCGACGTCGAAGCGCACCGACCCGCCGATGCCGAGCACGTTCGCGATCACGTTCTCGTGGCTGAGCACCGCGGCCTTCGGATACGACGTCGAACCCGACGTGAGCTGGACATGATGCGGATCGCGGCCGCTCTTCGCGCTGATCAGCGCTCGCGTGCCGGCCTCCGCGGCGCTCGACAGCATTGCGAGATCGACGACGCGCGTGGACGCCACGGGAAACGCCGCATCGTGCCAGGCCGCGGCCTGCGCATCCGCGGCAACGACGATACGCGGCCGGTACAACTCGCACGCGACGTCCGCCACCTGCCGTCCGGCCGTTGCACGCCGCGCGGGAACGGGCACGGTGCAGGGCAGCGCGCCCGTCATCACGCAGGCCATCATCGCGACCGCATGCTCGACCGATGCGGGCAGCGCGAGCATCACCAGATCGTTCTCGCGCACGCCGAGCTCGCGCAGCGCGCCGGCCTGGCGAAACACCTCTTCCGCGAAGCGCCGGTACGTGATGCTCGCTTCGCGGCCTGCGTCGTCGACGAACGTCATGCGATGCATGGCGCCCGCGACGTCCTCGAGCGATTCGATCAGGCGATGAATGGTGGATGCGTACTTCGTCACGAGGGTTCTCCCCTTGAGGAACACGGCCGCTCGCGCAACGGTGCCGGCGGCGCCGTTCGTCGAGTGAGGAGGATTCTTGCCGGATCGATCCGCTGCGACAAACGGAATCTATGCAGGCTATGCATGAGCGCAGCGCATCCACGAGGGCCGGCGCAGTTCCTTGTCAGCGTGCCCGGACGCGAGGTGACTGGTCGGTCTCATTCGACCGGTCGTCTAGTTCACGATGTGGTTCGCTCATGCGCAGGCGTCATGCAATGCGTTCGGAAAATTCGCTTGTCCGAAGCATCGACTCACAGAAGAATTGCATCCCGGCAGCGCGCCAGCGTCGCCGCGTCATCGTGCCGGGCAGGGTCCGGCTCAAGGAGAGCGTCTTGTCCGTCACCTCATCGCCTGTTGCCCGCTCGAAACCGGTTGCCGACATGAAGAGCCGCCCGAGCGGCGTGGTCTTCTCGCTGAAACTGGCGGTGTACGTCGCGCTCGTCGCGCACGGGATGATGTTCGCGCTGTCGGCGCTCGTGATCGTGAAGATCGTCGGCATCCTGCTGATCGGCGCGATGTATGCGCACGGCGTCGAACTGCAGCACCAGGCGCTGCATTACCAGGGGTTTCGCAGCAAGCGCCTGAACATGGTGTTCGGCGTGCTGCTCGGCATGCCGATGCTCGTGTCGTTCCACGCGTATCAGGACAGCCACCTGCGCCATCACCGGCTGCTCGGCACGCCGGAGAACAAGGAGTTCTTCGACTACGGCGACCAGTACGGCGCGAGCCCTGTCGTCAATGTCGGGCTGTGGGCGTGGCGACTGTCGATGGCCGCGCACTATATCCAGTTCGCGAAGAACGTCGCGAAGCTCGTCGTGCCGGGCGCGCGCTTCGGCGACAACGCGCTCGTGTCGCGTGCGATCCGCCGCGACTACCTGCTGATGGCCACGGCGATCGCGCTGCTCGCCGCGCTGTCGTTCGTGCTGCACACGTGGTTCGCCGTCTGGGTGTGGGTCGTGCCGCTCGTATGCGTCGCGGCGCCCGTGCATGCACTGGTCGAGATGCCCGAGCACTACCGCTGCGACCTGACGAGCACCGACCCGTTTCGCAACACGCGGACGATCGAGAGCAACGCGTTCATGACGTGGTTCACGAACGGCAACAACTATCACGTCGAGCATCACATGATGCCGAGCCTGCCGATCGAGCGGCTGCACGACCTGCATGGCGCGATCGCGCCGCGCATCCGCTATTACCACCGCACCTATCGGCAGTTCTACTACGCATTGCTGCGCGGCCGGCTGTCGCCGCGCTCGGTGGACGACGATCGGGAGGACCGCGAGCCCGATGCCGAAGCGGTCGCGCCCGCATCCACGCAATCGGCGTGATTACCGGCGCCGAATGCGTTGCGACGACGATGACGACGATGCTCTATCCGGAACTTTTCAGGTCGCTCGAGGCCGTCCGCTGGGACATGGAGAAGGACATTCCGTGGGACAGGTTCGACGCTTCGCTGCTCACCGACGAGCAGGCGAAGACGATCAAGATGAACGCGATCACCGAATGGTCGGCGCTGCCCGCGACGGAAATGTTCCTGCGCGACAACCAGCACGACAGCGACTTTTCC
>NZ_LOYN01000043.1:0-384613 GCF_001526325.1 Burkholderia sp. MSMB1826 | reverse complement strand
CGATCGGCGCGTCGGGCTGCCGGATCCTGGTGACGCTGCTGCACGAGATGGTCAAGCGCGATGCGAAGCGCGGGCTGGCGTCGCTGTGCATCGGCGGCGGGATGGGCGTCGCGCTCGCGGTCGAGCGTCCGTGATCGGTCGTTCGTAACCGGCCGTTCGCCATCGGCGAACCGGATCCGTGCGCCGGCCGATTGCAGCTTCGGCCGGCGTCACGTGAAGTCAGAGGGGGCCTCCGGCAGCTCTCGAAACCAAAAAATGGAGTGAGATTTATGTCTCAGCGAATTGCGTACGTAACGGGCGGGATGGGCGGCATCGGCACCAGCATCTGCCAGCGCCTGTCGAAAGACGGCTTCAAGGTGGTCGCAGGGTGTGGCCCGAACTCGCCGCGCCGGGTGAAATGGCTCGAGGACCAGAAGGCGCTCGGGTACGACTTCATCGCGTCGGAAGGCAACGTCGGCGACTGGGACTCGACCAAGGAAGCGTTCGACAAGGTCAAGGCGGAAGTCGGCGAGATCGACGTGCTGGTCAACAACGCGGGCATCACGCGCGACGTCGTGTTCCGCAAGATGACGCATGAAGACTGGACGGCCGTGATCGACACCAACCTGACGAGCCTGTTCAACGTGACGAAGCAGGTGATCGACGGGATGGTCGAACGTGGCTGGGGCCGTATCATCAACATTTCGTCGGTGAACGGCCAGAAAGGGCAATTCGGCCAGACCAACTACTCGACCGCGAAGGCCGGCATTCACGGCTTCACGATGGCGCTCGCACAGGAAGTCGCGACGAAGGGCGTGACGGTCAATACCGTGTCGCCCGGCTACATCGGCACCGACATGGTAAAGGCGATCCGTCCGGACGTGCTCGAGAAGATCGTCGCGACGATTCCGGTGCGGCGTCTCGGCGCGCCCGAGGAAATCGGCTCGATCGTCGCGTGGCTCGCATCGAACGATTCGGGTTTCGCGACGGGCGCCGATTTCTCGCTGAACGGCGGCCTGCACATGGGCTGAGCGTCCGGGCTGCGCGGGCAGGATGGCTGCGCAGCCGGGCGTTTTCCGAAGGCCCCCGCCTCCCGGATTCGGGCGGCGGGGATTCGTCACTTGCGCTACGCTGCACTCAAAGGCGTTACATGACTACTACAAAGAAGACGGCCGAACGGCTCATCAAGAAGTACCCGAACCGCCGGCTCTACGATACCGAGACAAGCACGTACATTACGCTCACGGACGTGAAGCAGCTCGTGCTCGAGCAGGAGGATTTCAAGGTCGTCGACGCGAAATCCAACGAAGACCTGACGCGCAGCATCCTCCTGCAGATCATCCTCGAGGAGGAGAGCGGTGGCGTACCGATGTTCTCGTCGTCGATGCTGTCGCAGATCATCCGTTTCTACGGTCATGCGATGCAGGGCATGATGGGCACGTACCTGGAAAAGAACATCCAGGCATTCATCGACATCCAGAACAAGCTCGCGGATCAATCGAAGAACCTCTACGAAGGTAACGCGATGAATCCGGAAGTCTGGTCGCAGTTCATGAACATGCAGGCGCCGATGATGCAAGGGATGATGACGAGCTACATCGAGCAGTCGAAGAACATGTTCGTGCAGATGCAGGAGCAGATGCAGAACCAGGCGAAGTCGATGTTCAGCACGTTTCCGTTCAAGCAGCCCGGCGCATCGGAGCCCGAAAAGAAGTAACGGCATCGCGGCAAACCGGCCCGGGGCGGCGCGAGCCGTCGGGCGTCGGCGCCGCGAAGCGGGGCGGCCGGTCGCTGTCGTGCATTCGGGTACGGCGATGCGCGGTTGCCGCTTGCCGGAAGAGAGCGCCGACGGTCGTCCAGGATCGTCGGCACCGAATGCCCGTGCCCGGCAGGCGCGGACATCGTCGTCGTCCAGTCGATCGAGATCCCGTCCATACGAACGAAAGCCGGGTCGCACCGTGCCCGCGCGAACGCTTGCCTGGCGTACCATAAGCGGCCGCTGCACGGCGATGCGCGAAATGCGCTAGCGGTTCCCGCGCATGGCGAGAGGCCCGATGCCGCATCATGCGGGCGGCCGAGAAAAACAAACCGACTGAGAGAGAGCATGCGAGGGATTCGAACGGCATCGACCGGCAGGCTGGCCGGTCTTGCTGCGATGTTCATGATGGGTGTCGGCCTGGCCGTGCCGGGCTTTGCGATGGATTGTGCGAAAGCCGTCCAGCCGATCGAGAAGCGCATTTGCGCGAGCCCCGCGTTGCGCGCGGCCGATGCGCGGATGAATGCGGCCTATGCGGGCGCGCTACAGGCCGCGCCGGACACCGCCGTCCGCGACATGCTGGTGCGCAGCCAGCGCCGCTGGCTCGACGCGCGCAACAAACGACTCGATACCGATTACGACGGCCATCGGCTGGCAGCCGACGAAGTGCGCAAGGCCTTCGATCGGCGCACCGCCGTGCTGGCCGACCGATCGGGCGAAGGGCTGATCGCGCGCGCACTGGCCGAGCGGCAGTGGCTCGCGAAATACAGCGGCGGCCCGCTGGCCGGCTTCGATGCCAACTGCGATTTCATCCCCGACGATGCGAGCGGCGCGCATGTTTCTTATGCGTGCTTCGGCGCGATTCATGTGCAACATCATGCGCGGGTGTGCAGTCAGAGCGAGGACTGGGCGACCGGTGCGGTCTATCAGTACCGCCTGGTGAGCGCGGCCGACGGCGGGAAGGTGCATCCGGTGGCGTTCTGCGAAGCGCAGGGCACGCATGCATGCGACAGCGGCAGCGCGCAGGCGGGGTGGGTGCGGGCCGCGGCGTCCGGTGGCGAGAACCGTACGCCGGCGCCGGTGGCCGGCCTGCCGCAGCTCGACGCCGAATTGTGGCCGCTCGGGGAGGGCGGCGATGCCGCGTGGTTCGATCGGTGTCTGAAGGCGCCGGTGTTTCCGGATGCGCACTGACGCGCGGCGTTCCGAGTTCAAGCACGGCCCGCCAAGCGAATCGACGGGCTGGGTGCTGCGGCGCCGTGGACCGGCGCGCAGGGTCATCGGTACGGATGACCGCGGCGCGTTCCGTCGTTGCTCAGTGTGCCGAACCGAAATCCTGATCGTCGTCCGACGGAGGAAGGTCGAGCACGAGCTTGACGGCACTGTAGTTCGCTTTGAGCGAAAACACGCGACCGATCACGAGAAACGTCTGGCGCGAGTTATCGAGTTCGACGAAATCGCCCGGTTGCGGCACGTGCGCGCCTTGATCGTAGGAAAAGCTGGTGCTGGTCTGCTCGCCGATGGCTTCTGCGGCGTGCTCGGTGAATTCGATCGTGATGTGGGTGGTCATGCGGGCCCCGTTGGGTCGATTGGAGAGAGCGGATGCCGCATTTTCGCATAGCGGCTGCTCTAATTCGGGGCGATTCTTGCTCGAAGGGGCGGGGCAGTGGTGTCGGTTCTCGGGTGCGCGGGCGTTTCTTTCCCGGCAGCGCGACCGGGTGTTCGGGATCCGAGCGAGTCGCGCTTGAGCCCGCAGTGGCTCGACGTGGCTCAATCCGTCGGCCCTTCGACAACCCGCGCGGAGTCGGTTGACACCGACCGACTTCGATCGCGCGCGGGAACGGAGGACGTTTCAACGATGTTGGCACACTTCACGCCAGCTCCTACGATGTATCTACGCGTTGATACATCGTATGAGTAGTCTGCGATACAACATTGCACAAGTGGTGGGAAATCTATAAGGAGCGCCTAATGACCGTTCAAACCCTCAAGCGTTGGGGGAACAGTCTTGCGGTTCGAATCCCGGCGAGCGTTGCCCGAGAGGCGCATTTCGCGGAGGGACAAGAAGTCGACATTCATGTGGTTGATGGCAAGGTGCAGATTCTTGCGCACGTTGGCATCAAGCGGTTTTCTCGTGAGCGCTATCTGCAACAGTTGCGTGAAGGGAAGCTCGAGTCGCATCCGATTGTCGATTTCGGCGATCCGCAAGGCAGTGAGTTCGGGGGACCGGACGAACACTCTTGACGCAGAACCGAAAGGATCGAAGAAAAATGCTCAATGGAGTTCCGGAAGCAGGGGACGTGATTCGGCTCTATGTCGGGCCGAGTAAGGGCAACGAGCAAGACGGATATCGTGCTGTCGTGGTTATCGCGCCGGGCGATATCAACGAACTGACGGGGCGGGTGGTCGGCTTGCCGATCACGTCGACCGTGAGGGGCTGGGAATCTGAAATTCCGATTTCGAGCCTCGCGCGGCCAGGTGTGGCGCTCGTCGATCAGATCGTGAATCTGTCGTTCAAGGCGCGCGGGTTTCAGTTTAAGGACGAGCGCGCAACAGACGAAGAAATGGAGGCGATCAGGTACGCGGTTCGAATGTTTCTCGACCTGTAGCACTAAAACGGCGCTGCGCCGTTTTCTATTTGCTCCTTGTGCTGGGAGGCTGCGTGAGTACCCGCAGAGGCCCGTTGCCGATCAGGAAATTGCGATACGACCGAATCGCGACGTCCCACACCGCGTGCATGACACTCGGCCCGGCCTCGACGATTTTTCCGTTCTGATCGACGACGGCGAGCGTTGCGGGATGACCGTCCGGCGTCACGATGCTGAGCCCTTGAAATCTGGCGGCGAGACTTTTTCACTGCTTTCATCCGTGTCGGCCGGTCAGCGTAGTGTTTCGCATTGCGATCCATAGCGAAAACTTCAGCCAACGCGGCCCATCCGGTTTCAGCGCATCCTTCTGCCTTCGTGCTGACCATATTGTGCGTAATGCGCTCGACCCGATGCGATCACGCCCGACCTGACGGCGTCAGCAACGTCAGGATTGCACGCGAGATAAGCCTCCTCGGAGAATTCGTAGTTCCATTTTGCGTCTTCAGGAAGAGGTTGCGGAGCGCGGTTCATCCAATATGCGCCATTCAGTTGCTCGATCTTGTAGTCCATTTCCTTAACGTCGTCGAGCGAGTAGTAGTGGAATACGAGCGACTTGCGAGTAAGGTTTGGATTCCTGATGACACCGCCGGCATGGAGAAGGTTGCAATGCCAAATAAATACGTCTCCCTTCTTGGCTGAAAATGATTTCTTCTCGAGCCCGAGTTCACGTACTTGGCGCTCCATATATGCCTCCCACTCAGGCATCTCGCTTGGCACGAAATGACGAGTGCCGTTACTGAAGATCATCTGTTTAATTAGATGACTTCCGGGGAAGTACTCGAGCTGGCCGGCGTCTGGATGAGCATCTTCGAGTGCAATCCAAGACGCGATCAGATGCTCATCTGACTTTGGCGTCATATACAACGCATCAACATGAGGGGGTTGCGCACTGCCTTTTTCCAAATAAAGGCTATTGCACAGAACTGGAGTGTGGCCCAGCAGACTTCCAAGAATCGGTGCAAGCCGCTCTGACAGAGACAGTTCACGTACCGATGCCATCGGAAGATAGAGATCGTTGATTTTCATGCGGCGAGATTCGATCTCCTTGGGGCTCAGGTATCCCAATGTTGTTCGTTCGCCAGTGTCGAGCATGTCGACAACGATCTCAGTGGACCGTTGATTCTTTACATCGGAAATTTGCCGAGCAACTTCGTCCACTTGGCCCGGCGTATAGAACGCCGGCAGGTAAAGGTAGCCGTCTCGAACAAACTGGTCTCGCAGATTGGTCATTTTTCGCCGCGCATTTGATTGTGATTTGCATCGGAGTAAATCATACAGATGCGTTTTTTGTAAAGAGACGTCCTTTGAATACGTGTTTTTGGGGACGGAATGAAAGCGAACTCGCGACAAGCGCCGCGAAGGTGGTGCGAGCGACACCTCTTCGAGCCGGAACGTTTCGCCGTCCACCTCGACCGACTTCTCGCCGATCAGCATCCGATTCGCCAGCAGCCGGTAGATGTGGCTCGACGCCGAGCGGCCGCTCTCGGTTATCTTGAGCCCGCGGTCGGCCGAACTCGCAGACGATCCGGACCGCGCCGTGCCCTTGTTATGAATATTTCAATGACGAGATGCACGGCTGCCGCCCGGTCATCGGCCAGTTCAAACCCACCCGCTTCAGTCTTCCGCACCCAGTGCGGATCCTTCCCGACCCGGATAGGGGCGTGCCAAGTGCCGGCGATCCATCCCTGGCACTGCCGGCGGATTGCCGCCTTCACGCGCTTGCTCTTCGTGTCCGATTCCTCGTGCGCCCGGATCATCACCAGCAGGCTGTACACGAGATCCATCGGCTGCGCCTTGAGACGCTCGCGGTTGTACTCGCGGCCGTCGCTAGCCGTCACGACCGTGATGCCGGCGTTCACGATCTGCGTGAGCTGCGCCTGTGCCTGCAGTGGCTCGGCGCGACTCAAGCGATCCAGCCCCTCAACGATCAGTACCGAGCCGGCCGGTACTTGGCCGTCCTCGACTGCACGCAGGAATACCCCCGACGCGTCTTGCCGCACATGGCGCTGGTGGTACGCCGACAGCCCTTCGTCCCGCAGTGATAGGGACGCATCAAGCCCCATCTGGTTGTCGGCCGCCCACCGGGCGGCGTGCTCGAACTGCCGATCGACGATACCGCCGGTCGCTCATTTTGGCTCGCCGCCCCTAAATCGCTGTAAACTCACGCTTTTGCCGCCACGCCCCCACATTCCAGATGTCCCAATCCCCCAAAGTAGGGTTCGTATCCCTCGGGTGCCCGAAAGCGCTCGTCGATTCCGAACAAATCATCACGCAACTGCGTGCCGAAGGTTATGAAATCTCCGGCACCTACGACGGCGCCGACCTCGTCGTCGTGAACACCTGCGGCTTCATCGACGAAGCCGTGCAGGAAAGCCTCGACGCGATCGGCGAAGCGCTGACCGAGAACGGCAAGGTGATCGTCACCGGCTGCCTCGGCGCGAAGTCGAGCGCCAGCGGCTCGAACCTGATCGAGGAAGTCCACCCGAAGGTGCTCGCCGTCACCGGCCCGCACGCGGTGGGCGAAGTGATGCAGGCCGTGCATTCGCACCTGCCGAAGCCGCACGACCCGTTCGTCGATCTCGTACCCGCGGCCGGCATCAAGCTCACGCCGCGTCACTATGCATACCTGAAGATCTCCGAAGGCTGCAACCACCGTTGCACGTTCTGCATCATCCCGTCGATGCGCGGCGACCTCGTGTCGCGCCCGGTCGCCGAAGTGATGCTGGAAGCCGAGAACCTGTTCAAGTCGGGCGTGAAGGAACTGCTCGTGATCTCGCAGGACACGAGCGCTTACGGCGTCGACGTGAAGTACCGCACGGGCTTCTGGAACGGCAAGCCGATCAAGACGCGCATGACCGACCTGGTCGCCGCGCTCGGCGAACTCGCCGCGCAGTACGGCGCGTGGGTGCGCCTGCACTACGTATATCCGTATCCGAGCGTCGACGAAGTGATTCCGCTGATGGCCGAAGGTCCGTTCAAGGGCCACGTGCTGCCGTATCTCGACGTGCCGTTCCAGCACGCGCACCCGGAAGTGCTGAAGCGCATGAAGCGTCCGGCGAACGCCGAGAAGGTGCTCGAGCGCGTGCAGAAGTGGCGCGAGATCTGCCCGGACCTGACGATCCGCAGCACGTTCATCGCGGGCTTCCCCGGCGAGACGGAAGAACAGTTCGAAACGCTGCTCGACTTCGTGCGCGAAGCGGAACTCGATCGCGTCGGCTGTTTCGCGTATTCGCCGGTCGAAGGCGCGACCGCGAACGACCTGGACGGCGCGTTGCCGGACGAGGTCCGGGAGGAGCGTCGCGCGCGCTTCATGGAAGTGGCCGAGGAAGTATCGGCGAACCGCATGCAGCGCAAGGTCGGCAAGACGCTCAAGGTGCTGATCGACGAAGTCGGCGAAGAAGGCGGCATCGGCCGGACGGCAGCGGATGCGCCGGAAATCGACGGCGTCGTCTATGTCGAGCCGGCGGCGAAGGCATCGAAGCGCTACAAGGTCGGCGATTTCGTGTCCGTGAAGATCACGGGCGCCGACGGCCACGATCTGTGGGGCGAGGTGTAAGCGATGGCCGCTGCGTTTCCGGAGATCCTCGCGCTCGGCGAGGCGATGATCGAATTCAACCAGTCGCAGCCGGGGCGTCCCGAATTCCTGCAGGGCTTCGGCGGCGACACGTCGAACTTCTGCATCGCGGCGGCGCGCCAGGGCGCGTCGACGGGCTTCGTGTCGGCGATCGGCGACGATCCGTTCGGCCGGCTGCTGGCCGACATGTGGGCGGCGGAGCAGGTCGACACGACGTACGTGCGCATCGACCGCACGGCGCCGACCGGCGTGTATTTCGTCACGCACGGCATCGACGGCCATCAGTTCGACTATCTGCGCGCGGGGTCGGCTGCGAGCCGCTATGCGACGGGCGACCTGCCGCTCGACGCGCTCGCGGCCGCGAAGGCCGTGCACTTGTCGGGCATCAGTCTTGCAATTGGCACGGCCCCGTGCGACGCGGCATTCGCGGCGATCGACCATGCGCGTCGCCACGGCGCGAAGGTCAGCTTCGACACGAACCTGCGCCTGAAGCTGTGGCCGCTGCCGCGTGCCCGTGCGGTGATGCGCGAGGCGCTGCGCCAGACGGACATCTGTCTGCCGAGCTGGGACGACGTGACGGCGCTCACGGGCGCGAACGATCGCGACGCGATCGTCGACGCGATGCTCGAGCACGGGCCGCAGGTCGTCGCGCTGAAGCTCGGCAAGGAAGGCGCGTATGTCGCGACGCCGCATGAGCGGCGCGTCGTGCCGGGCTTCGCGGTCGAGGCCGTCGACGCGACCGGCGCGGGCGACTGCTTCGGCGGCGCGTTCGTCGCGCGGATCGTCGCGGGCGACGATCCGTTCGCGGCCGCGCGTTATGCGAACGCGGCGGCGGCGCTGTCGACGACCGGTTACGGCGCGGTCGCGCCGATTCCGCACCGCGCTGCGGTGGAAAGCCTGATGCAGGGCTGACGCGAAACGCGCACGCCGACGCAGTCGCGGCGCAGGCTGGCGCGGCGACGCAAGAGCCGGGTTTCGACCCGGCACGGTCCCGCGATCGACGGGCGAATCTGAAGCAAGGAGCAACACGAGGTGGGTCGATATTCGGAATGGCAACGGGCGCTCGTCGTCGCGGGTGCGCTGGCAGCGGGCATCGCGATGCCGGCGGCGGTCGAAGCGCAGGCGGTTGCACCCGGCGTGCAGCAGGATGAACCGGCGCCGGCGCGGCCGCTGAAGCCGAATCCCGAGTTCGCCCGCTTGCCGCGCTACGAAGGCACGCTCGGCGACCGGCCGATCGTCGTGCATCTCGGCCCCAAGACGGACGAGGAAGGCGTGCACGGCGAATACCAGTTCGCCGACACGGGCGAGGTCGTGCTGCTCGCGGGCGACCGCGACGGCGATACGCTCGAGATCGAGGAGTCGAACGACGGCACGAACATCACTGGCGTGTGGATCGGCCGTTTCGACGCGGCGGGCGACCTGAAGGCGGACCGGATGAATTCGGACGAATCGGATCCGCAGCCGGTCGTGCTGCGTTTGGCGCCGGGCAAGCGCGCGGCGCTGCAGGTGCGCGACGGCCGCGTGCGCGAAATCGAGACGGTGGGCGGCGTCGTCAACCTGCGAACCGACGACTGAACGGGCGCTGGCTCGGCGTGCGCGGCGCGCACTGTACCGGGCCAAGTGCGCCGATTTTGGCTACTCTAGCGACATATTCCGCAACCGAACGGCCTCGTGCCCGGCCTCCAGTCATGACCGCATCCACTCCCAAGCGCGCGCTGCAAACCCGCATCGTTCAACCCGACGACGCCATTCCGGAAGGCTTTCGTTCGTTCGTGCCGCCGGTCGCGCGCGCGTCGACGGTCGTGTTCCCCGATCTCGCGACGATGCGCGCGCTGGTCTGGCACGACGACAACCAGTGGCGCTACGGGCTGCACGCGACGCCGACGTCGCTCGCGCTCGCGCAGCGGCTCGCCGAGATCGAGGGCGGCACGCACACGCTGCTGCAGCCGTCGGGTCTCGCGGCGATCATGAACGTCTACTTCGGGATCGTGAAAGCGAGCGACGACGTGCTGATTCCGCACAACGTGTACGGCCCGAACGCCGATTTCGGCAAGTGGCTGGCGAACGATTTCGGCATCACCGCGCGTTTTTACGATCCGTTGATCGGCGCCGGCATCGCCGAGCTGATCCAGCCGAACACGCGGCTGATCTGGATCGAGGCGCCCGGTTCGGTGACGATGGAAGTGCCCGACGTGCAGGCGATCACGGCGGCCGCGAAGGCGCGCGGCATCGTCACCGCGATCGACAACACCTTTTCGGCGGGCCTCGCGTTCAAGCCGTTCGCGCACGGCGTCGACATCTCGGTGCAGGCGCTGACCAAGTACCAGTCGGGCGGCAGCGACGTGCTGATGGGCGCGACGATCACCGCGAACGCGGAACTGCATGCGAAGCTGAAGCTCGCGCGGATGCGCTGCGGGATCGGCGTGTCGGTCGACGATTGCTCGCTCGTGCTGCGCAGCCTGCCGAGCATGCAGCTGCGCTTCGACGCGCACGGCAAGAGCGCGCTCGCGCTCGCGCAATGGCTGAAGACGCGGCCGGAGATTGCGGCGGTGCTGCATCCGCAGATCGCCGACTGCCCGGGGCACGCGTCGTTCATGCGCGATTTCACCGGCGCGGGCGGGCTGTTCTCGGTGGTGTTCGACGCACGCTACAGCGCGGAGCAGGTCGACCGTTTCGTCGAGTCGCTCGAGCTGTTCGCGATCGGCTGGAGCTGGGGCGGCGCGTGCAGCCTCGCGATGCCTTACGACGTCGCGTCGATGCGTCCGGACTGGCCGCATCGCGGCACGCTGGTGCGTTTCTACGTCGGTCTGGAAGACGAAGCCGATTTGCGCGCGGACATCGAGCGCGCGATGCAGGCCGCACTCGGCTGATCGCCGGCCGGCAACGTCCGGCACGAAAACGAAACGCCGGCGCGATGCCCTGTCGCGCCGGCGTTTTTCATTGACGGTGCGGCCGGATCAGAACAGTCGCAGCAGCCCGTCGAGGCCGACATGGTCGAACGCGACCGTCGCCGCGTCGCGCACGACGGGCTTCGCGTGATACGCGACCGACAGCCCGGCTTCGGCCATCATCTTCAGATCGTTCGAGCCGTCGCCCATCGCGATCGCGCGGCGCGGCTCGAGGCCGAGCGACGCGCACGTCTCGCGCAGCAGGCGCGCCTTCACGTCGGCGTTGACGATCTCGCCGAGCACCTTGCCGGTGAGCTTGCCGTCGACGATCTCGAGCGTGTTCGCATGCGCGTAGTCGATGCCGAGGCGGGCTTTCAGCCGCTCGGTGAAGAACGTGAAGCCGCCCGACACGAGCAGTGTCTTCATGCCGGCGGCCTTCACGCCGGCCAGCATCGTCTCGGCGCCCGGCGACAGTTGCAGCCGTTCTTCGTACACGCGCTCGAGTGCGTGCGCGTCGAGCCCGGCCAGCAGCGCGACGCGGCGCGTGAGGCTTTCGTTGAAATCGCGGATCTCGCCGCGCATCGACGCTTCGGTGATCTCCGCGACCTGCGTCTTCAGTCCGCAGAAATCGGCGATCTCGTCGATGCATTCGATCGTGATCAGCGTCGAATCCATGTCCATCACCGCGAGCCCGAAATCGCCGAGCGTGAGGCCGGCCTCGACGAACCCGAAGTCGAGCGCGTGCGTGCCGCAGTACGCGTCGATGTCGAGGCGCTGCGCCGGGCTCGCGTTTTCGACGCGCAGCGCGTGATCGTCGGTCTGCACGATGCGGGTGCCGCGCGAGAGCGCGAGCAGCGGTTTGTGATGGGCGTCCGACAGCGGCGCAAGACTCTGGATGACGAGATTGTGGGTCATGACGAGTGGTTGGAAGACGAATGAATGACGTGCGCGGCCCACGGACGGCCGCCTGCGGACGCGGGCCTCGTGCGGCTGCAGGCCGTTGCGTCGCGAACGCGCCATTGTAGCCGGTTGGCCGTGCATGGCGGCCGGCGCCGGAGCGAAACCGCGCGCGGTGCGGTGGCGGTCATCCGTTTGCGCGATCCCAGTACGGCGGATCGCCGAAATGCTCGGCCAGGAACGCGATGAACGCGAGGGTTTTCAGCGGCACGTGCGCGCGGCTCGGATAGACGGCCCAGATCGCGACGTCCTCCGCGAACGGGTAGTCGTCGAGCACGGTGACGAGCGCGCCGCTCGCGAGCAGCGGGCCGACGTCCCAGGTCGACTTGATCGCGATGCCGAAGCCGTCGACGAGCGCTTCGCGGATCGCCTCGCCGTTGCTCGCGACGAGCCGGCCGCCGACCCGCACCGTGAGCGGGCCTTGCGGCGTCGCGAACGACCAGTCGCGCTGGTCGCCGAGGATCACGCATTCGTGCTGCGTCAGGTCGGCCGGATGGCGCGGCGTGCCGTGTTCGGCGAGATAGGCGGGCGAGCAGCACAGCACGCGGCGGTTGACGGCGAGCTTGCGGGCGACGAGCGTCGAATCCTTCAGCGCACCGAGGCGGATCGCGACGTCGTAGCCGTCGTCGACCAGATCGACGATCTCGTCGGACAGCCGCAGATCGAGCGACACGGACGGATAGCGGCGCAGGAACGCCGGAATCACCGGCGCGACGTGCTGGCGGCCGAACGACGACGACATCGACACCTTCAGCCGCCCGTACGGCTCGCTGCGACCGCGGCCGACCGACGCGCGGGCGGCGTCGGCGGCCGCGAGCAGCGCGTCGGCGCGCGCCATGAAGATTTCGCCGTCCTGCGTGAGGCTGATGCGGCGCGTGGTGCGATGCAGCAACCGCGCGCCGAGCTGGCGTTCGAGCTGCGCGATGCGTGCGCTCGCGACCGCTGCCGACACGCCGAATTCGCGCCCGGCCGCGCTGACGTTCGCGAGCAGTGCCGCGCGCACGAACAGCGCGACGTCGAGCAGGTCGAGCGGCTTGTCGGGCGCCGAAACGGGAGCGGACGTCATTATTCTGAAATTCCTGAAAATGTTTCAGGAAATATAGCGGTTTTCTCGAATTATCGGGTTGCCTACGATGGCACGCATGGAGGTTGCGCCGCAGCCTGCCGGATTTCCTGAAAGGAGTATCGAGATGAAAGCCGTTGGATTGACCCGTTATCTGCCGATCGACGACCCGCAAGCGTTGCTCGACGTCGAACTGCCGCAGCCCGTGCCGGGCCCGCGGGATGTGCTCGTGAAGGTCGAGGCGATTTCCGTGAACCCGGTCGACACCAAGGTGCGTGCGCCGAAGCCGCAGATCGAGGAGACGCCGCGCGTGCTCGGCTGGGATGCGGCCGGCACGGTCGTCGCGGTCGGCGCCGACGTCACGCTGTTCCGGCCCGGCGACGAAGTGTTCTACGCGGGCAGCATCACGCGGCCCGGCGCGAACAGCGAATTCCACGCGGTCGACGAGCGGATCGCCGCGCTGAAGCCGCGCACGCTCGACTTCGCGGCGGCGGCCGCGCTGCCGCTCACCGCGCTGACCGCATGGGAAGCGCTGTTCGACCGGTTGCGCGTGTCGCCGCAGGGCGCGGACGCGGGCAAGTCGGTGCTGATCATCGGCGGCGCGGGCGGCGTGGGCTCGATTGCAATCCAGCTCGCGAAGACGCTCGGCAAGCTGCACGTGATCGCGACTGCGTCGCGGCCGGCGTCGGCCGACTGGGTGCGCGCGCTGGGCGCGGATGCGGTGGTCGACCATTTCGGCGATCTGCCGGCGCAATTGCGCGAGATCGGCCATCCGAGCGTCGACTACGTGCTGATCTTCAACGATACCGACCATCATTTCCCGGCCGCTGCGGAAGTCATCCGGCCGCAGGGCGGTATTTGCACGATCGTCGAGAACGCGAAGCCGGTGCCGGTCGAATTGCTGAAGGCGAAGAGCGCCGCGTTTCACTGGGAATTCATGTTCACGCGTGCGATGTTCGAGACGCCGGACATGATCGAGCAGCACAAGATCCTGAGCGAGGTGGCGCGGCTCGTCGACGGCGGCACGCTGCGCACGACGCTCGGCGAACAGCTCGGCACGATCAATGCCGAGAACGTGCGGCGCGCGCACCGGATGCTCGAGGGCGGGCGCGCGATCGGCAAGCTCGTGTTGAGCGGGTTCTGAGCCGGCGGTACGCGTAAGGTTGCGGCGCCGCGAACGCAAGCGGGGTAACACCCGATGCGTTTGCGGCGCATTGCATCCCGCTTGGCGGTAGACTGGCAGCGCATCATGCATCGAAAACCGCGCGGCACGCGCGTGCCGCCGCATTACAAGGAGGTCAGCATGAGCCAACGCAGCTTGTCGGTCGCCGCATCGTGGTCGGTCGTGTTCGCGGCGGCGTGCGTCAGCGCGAGCGTATTCGCGGCGCCGCCGGTCAAGGGCAGCCTGAAGGGCGGCGGTACGGGACAGCTCGAATACACCGTCAAGGTCGACTCGAAGACCTTCGGCAATACGCAGGAGACCCGCAAGATCCGCTCGGGCGAGACGGACGATTTCAACTGGAAGTCGGTGCCGCCGAGCGGTGCCGTGGCGATGCCGGACGGCTGCCCGAACGCCGACAACCTGCCGCGCGACGCGAACGGCGCGATGGTGCGGCAGACCCAGGTGCGGCTCGCGCCGTCGGTCGACGCAAAGGGCGTCGCCAACGTGCAGTTGAGCTTCCAGGCGGCCGCGCCGAAGGGCACGCGCAGCGTGACGGCCGGCGGCAAGTCGCTGCAGTGTCCGGACGTCGCGTCGGTGAGCCAGGTGAAGTGGGTGTCGATTCCGACCAACGGCGGGTCGAAGTCCGTGACGATGAGCGACGGCACCAAGGTGACGGTGTCGATCAAGCGTTGAGCGGCGCGCGCGGGCCGGCGTTTCGTCCGGTCCGGTGCGCGCGCAACCGGTTCGACGGGGGGCGGAACGAGCAGGCCAGCACGCGAGCAGGTCTGCCGTGCCGCCGTCGCGATGCATCCGTTGCCGGCTTCGCGGCGCGGCGCGGCGCCGCGACCGTGCAACGGCGACGTGTGACGTGATGCGGATGTCACCTCATGCTCGCGCGCATCCTGTCCGTCCGGTCATGACATTTCGGTGAAACTTCGCATGCGCAGGCTGCCGCCGCGCGTCAGTGCGTGCGCTCTTCGAGCCGGGACGCGAGAAAGCGGTGATCGGCCGAGAACAGCCGGCGATAGGTCATCAGCACCGCGCCGACGGTGCCGAGCGCGGACGCGGCGGCGATCAGGAACATGATCACGATCTGGTAGCGCACGGCCTGTAGCGGCGACTGGCCGGCCAGCACCTGGCCCGTCATCATCCCCGGCAGGCTCACGACGCCGACCACCGCCATCTGGTTCAGCGTCGGCAGCATGCCCGCGCGCACGGCCTGGCGCGCGGCGTCCTGCGCGGCTTCCCAGCGCGTCGCACCCAGCGCGAGCGCGGTTTCGACGCGATCGCGGCGCGCGGTGAGTTCCTCCATCATCCGCTCGACGCCGAGCGAGACGCCCGTCAGCGTATTGCCGAGAATCATCCCGAGGATCGGGATCGCGTATTGCGGCGCGAACCACGGATGGATGCGGATCACGACGAACAGGCCGACCGCCGCGACGAACCAGCTGCTGAACCAGATCGACGCGATGCTGTCGATGCGTTGGCCGCGGTACGTGCGCTTGCCGCGCCCCGCGCCGGCGAAACCGGCGATCAGCGTCATCAACGCGGTGAGCGGCAGCACGACGTACCAGTGCGGATGGCCGAACACCCAGCCGAGCACGTAGCCGATCGCGAGCAACTGCACGACGGTGCGCATCGCCGCGAGCGCGAGCTTGCGGCCGAGGCCGAGCGACAGCGCCGCCGAGATCGCGCCGTTGACGGCGACGAGCGCGGCGGCGATGCCGACGTCGACCAGACTCAGGTCCTGCAGTGCCGGGCTCATCGCGCAACCTCCGTCGGGTCGGCCGCGTGCAATACGCCGGCCTGCATCACGAGCCGTGTCGTGCCGATCCGCGCGGCCTGGGCCGGATCGTGCGAGATCCACATGTAGGCGCGTGCGTCGGGCGCGGCGTCGAACCACGCGCCGACGAGCGCTTCGATCGCGCGTGCCGATTCGGGATCGAGGGCGGAGGTGGGCTCGTCGAGCAGCAGCACGTCGGGATCGAGCTGCAGCACGCGCAGCAGCGCGGCGATCTGCGCCTCGCCGCCGGACAGGTCGCTCGCGCGCTTGTCGAGAAAGTCGGCGCCGCGGCCGGCCTGTGAGGCGAGCGTTTCGGCGCGTGCGCGATCGAACGCGACGTCGCGATAGATCGCGAGCGAATACGGATAGCGCAACTGCGATTCGACGGTGCCGTCCATTTGCGCGGGGCGCTGGCGGACATAGGCGACACTGCGCCGGTAGCGCGGAATCGCGCTGCGCCGGATCCGGCTGCCGCGCCACAGGAGGCGGCCGCCGTCGAGCGGATCGAGTAGCGCGAGGGCGCGCAGCAGCACGCTCTTGCCCGACCCGGAGGGGCCGGTGACAGCGATTCGCGAGCCCGCGGCGAGGCTGAAATCGGTCGGGGCGAGCAGCGTCTTGCCGCTGCTGGCGTCGCGCCGCGTGATGTGCTGCGCGTCGATGAGGCCGGTGGGGGAGGTCATGTCACAAATGAAAAAAAGCGTTAATGGCGCCGAAAGGCCGTCATGTCGTGCGTCATAATACCGATCGAAAAGCCGCAGTTGTCGTGCGCCGTTCGTCCACGCAAGCGGCCCGGCACGGTGCGGCAAGACTTCAGAACAACAACGGAACCGCCATGACGCTAACCCGAGCCATCGGCAAATCGGCTGCATGGGTCGTCGGCATCGTCGCGGTGCTCATCGCGGCGGCCGGCGTCTTTCTTTTCACGTTCGACTGGAACCGCGCGAAACCGTGGGTCAACGAACAGGTGAGCGCTGCACTCGGCCGCCCGTTCGCGATCAACGGCGACCTCAAGGTCGGCTGGCGTCGCCCCGATGGCGAAACCGGCTGGCGCGCATGGGTGCCCTGGCCGAGCTTCTCCGCCACGCAACTCGAAATCGGCAATCCCGACTGGGCGAAGGCGCCCAAGTTCGTTACGCTCGATGCCGCGCACTTCGATCTCGCGATCCTGCCGCTGCTTGCGCATGAAATCGTCATCCCGTCGATCGACGTCGTGAATCCCGCCGTCGATCTCGAGCGGCGCGCGGACGGCAGCAATACGTGGACCTTCCAGTTCAAGCAATCGTCGCAGCCTTCGCGGTGGAAGGTGCGGCTCGACAGCTTCGGGTTCGCGAAGGGCACCGTCACGTATCGCGACGCGATCACGAAGGCCGATCTGACCGTCGCGATCGATACGCTCGGCCAGCCGATCCCGCTCGGCGACGTGCTGAAGGAACAGGAGCAGACGTCGCGTGCGGCGTCGGCGCAGCGCGTGGGCAAGCATGGCGCCGCGCAACTGGGCGCGAAGGCCGATGCGCAAGCCGCGTCGGGGGCGAGCGCGGCCGCGGCCTCGGGCGCGTCGGCCGCGAGTGTCGTTGCGTCGGCCGCTTCCGGTTCGTCGGGGTTGCCCGCTGCGTCCGCGCCTGCCACGCCTTCCGCGTCGGCGGCCGCTGCCGCGTCCGGCGCCAGCGGCGCGGCGGCGCCCGCGAAGCCGTCCGGCCCGACCTATGCCTTCGGGCTGAAGGTCGACGGCCGTTACAAGAACGTGCCGATCAGCGGCACCGGCAAGGTCGGCGGCGTGCTCGCGATCCAGGATGCGTCGCGGCCGTTCCCGCTGCAGGCCGACGTGAAGGCCGGCGATACGCGGCTCGCGATCGTCGGCACGCTGACCGACCCGATGCATCTCGCGGCGCTCGACCTGCGGCTGTGGCTGCAGGGCACGTCGATGTCGCACCTTTATCAGCTCACCGGCATCACGCTGCCCGATACGCCGCCTTATGCGACCGAAGGGCGCTTGATCGGCAACTTCAAGCCGCACGCGAGCACCTTCCGCTACGAGAACTTCAATGGCCGCGTCGGTGGCAGCGACCTCGGCGGCACGCTCGTCTGGGCGCAGCGCGCACCGCGGCCGAAGCTGTCGGGCGAACTCGTGTCGAACCTGCTGCAGTTCTCCGATCTCGCGCCGGTGATCGGCGCGGATACGGCCGCGAGCAAGGCCAAGCGCGGCGACACGACGCGCCAGCCGCCCGATCGCGTGCTGCCGGTGGAGACGTTCCGCACCGAACGCTGGAGCGCGATCGACGCGGACGTGAAGTTCACCGGCCGCAAGCTGATCAAGAGCCCGCAGTTGCCGATCACCAACCTGTACACGCACATTCTGATGCAGGACGGCGTGCTGTCGTTCGAGCCGCTGCAGTTCGGCGTCGCGGGCGGCACGCTCGAGACGAACGCGCATCTCGACGGCAGTCGCACGCCGCTCAAGGGCCGCTTCAAGCTGGTCGCACGGCATCTGAAGCTCAAGCAGCTGTTCCCGACGCAGAAGGTGATGCAGACGGCACTCGGCGAAATCAACGGCGACGCGTCGCTGTCGGCAACCGGCAATTCGCCGGCCGCGCTCGCGGCGACGTCGACCGGCGAAGTGAAGGCGCTGATCACCAACGGCCGCATCAGCCGCTTGCTGATGGAGGCGGCGGGGTTGAACGTCGCGAACGTCGTCTACGAGAAGCTGTTCGGCAACCGCGACGTCAACATCAATTGCGCGGCGATCGATTTCGTGGCGACCGACGGCATGCTCGACCCGAAGGTCTTCGCGCTCGATACCGACGATGCGCTGATCAACGTCGACGGCCCGATCAACCTGCGCGACGAATCGCTCGACCTGAAGATCCATCCGCATACGAAGGGCTTCCGGATCTTCTCGCTGCGCTCGCCGTTGTATGCGAAGGGCACGTTCAAGAACCCGAAGGTCGGCGTCGATGCGGGCGCGCTCGCGCTGCGCGCCGGCGCGATGATCGGGCTCGGGCTGATCAACCCGTTCGCGGCGCTGATTCCGCTGATCGCGCCGAGCAACAACCGCGACGTGCCATGCTCGGAACTGTTCGGGCAGATGAAGGCGCAGGCGGCGCAGAAGGCGGCCAGCAAGGCCGGCAAGTGATGCGCGTCAGCGGCCCGCGCGCGCCCACAGCAGCACGGCGTCGACCTCGCGGCCGTCGATCCGCACCGGCGCGACGGTGCCGAGCTGCAGACGATCGCCGTCGAGCATGACGGCCCGCTGCTGGACGTCGCCGATCCAGTTCGGGAACAGGCTGACGTCCATCGCGTGGGTCAGCGTGCCGTCGTCGGCGACCTGAAAGGGGCCGGAGTAGGCGATATAGCCGCGCGCGGCGGCCGCGCATTCGTCGTCGGTGCCGCCCTGAAGATCGCCGTTGGCGTAGCGCGGCCGGCCGGCGGCCATGAGCTGGGCCGACATGTAGCCGTCCGGCGTATAGAGGATCCAGCCGCGCACGTCGCGGCCGAGCGGATAGGCGACCGCGCTGCCGTCGCACGGGCGGATTTCGTAGGACACGAGGCGCCATGCGCCTACGAGACGTTCGCGAAGCTGGCTGGCGAGCATGCGGGATTCCGGCAAGACGGCGGTGGGGCGCGTGCCGTCGTGTTGATGGGCCGCCGGGCGGCGAGGCGGAGAGCCTGGAACGGGCTGCCGGGCGGTGCGGTCGGCAGTTTCGCCGACACCTGCTAAAATACACGGTTTTCCGTCGATTTCTCTCTTAACGGGACCTGCCGTGCTTTCTACTGCCAACATCACGATGCAATTCGGGCCGAAGCCCTTGTTCGAGAATATCTCGGTCAAATTCGGCGAGGGCAACCGCTACGGTCTGATCGGCGCAAACGGCTGCGGCAAGTCGACCTTCATGAAGATCCTCGGCGGTGACCTCGAGCCGAGCGCCGGCAACGTCGCGCTGGAGCCGAACGTCCGCCTGGGCAAGCTGCGCCAGGACCAGTTCGCGTACGAGGACGTGCGCGTGCTCGACGTCGTGATGATGGGCCACACCGAAATGTGGGCCGCGATGACCGAGCGCGACGCGATCTACGCGAACCCGGAGGCGACCGACGACGACTACATGCACGCGGCCGAGCTCGAAGGCAAGTTCGCCGAATACGGCGGCTACGACGCCGAGGCGCGCGCGGGCGCGCTGCTGCTCGGCATCGGTATCGAGGAGAAGTTCCACAACGGCACGATGGCCGACGTCGCGCCGGGCTGGAAACTGCGCGTGCTGCTCGCGCAGGCGCTGTTTTCGAAGCCGGACGTGCTGCTGCTCGACGAACCGACCAACAACCTCGACATCAACTCGATCCGTTGGCTCGAGCACACGCTCAACGAGTACAACTCGACGATGATCATCATTTCGCACGATCGTCACTTCCTGAACTCGGTGTGCACGCACATGGCCGACATGGACTACGGCACGCTGAAGGTCTGGCCGGGCAACTACGACGACTACATGCTCGCATCGGCCCAGGCGCGCGAGCGTCAGGCCGCGGCGAACGCACGTGCGAAGGAGCGCGTGGCCGAACTGCAGGATTTCGTGCGCCGCTTCTCGGCGAACAAGTCGAAGGCGCGCCAGGCCACCAGCCGCGCGAAGCAGATCGACAAGATCAAGATCGAGGAATTCAAGCCGTCGTCGCGGCAGAACCCGTTCATCCGCTTCGAGTTCGAGAAGAAGCTGCACAACGTCGCGGTGGTCGCCGAAGAGATCACGAAGAAGTACGAGCGCACGATCTTCCAGAACTTCAACCTGTCGGTGCAGCCGGGCGAGCGCATCGCGATCATCGGCGAGAACGGCGCGGGCAAGACGACGCTGCTGCGTGCGCTGCTCGGCAACCTGCCGCTCGATCACGGCACGGTGAAGTGGGCCGAGAACGCGAACGTCGGCTACATGCCGCAGGACACGTACGAGGAATTCCCGGACGACATCACGCTGATGGACTGGATCGACCAGTACCGCAAGGACGGCGACGACGAAACGATGGTGCGCGGCACGCTGGGCCGCCTGCTGTTCTCGTCGGACGACATCAAGAAGTCGGTGAAGGTGCTGTCGGGCGGCGAGAAGGGCCGCATGATCTGGGGCAAGCTGATGCTCGGCCGCCACAACGTGCTGTTGATGGACGAGCCGACCAACCACATGGACATGGAATCGATCGAGTCGCTGCAGATCGCGCTCGAGCAGTTCGAAGGCACGCTGATCTTCGTGTCGCACGACCGCGAATTCGTGAGCGGGCTGGCGAACCGGATCATCGAAGTGCGTACGGACGGCACGCTGTTCGACTTCGGCGGGAATTACGAGGAGTTCCTGGCGAGCCAGGGGCAGGAGTAAGTGTCCTGAGGTTTCGTCCGGTCGTGGGGCCAGGTCAGGAATCACCGCACCGGCGAACCGCCAGCAGCGCGACAGGCCCGCATCGACAGCAATGTCGATGCGGGCTTTTTCATATCCGCTGCGGCAAAACCTGCCACGCCGCGCATTCCGGTTTCCTCTGCTCAATCGACTTCGGGTAAATTACCCATCCAGCACCGCCCATCATTCCCCATTTCGCCCCGGAGCCGCTCTCGATGCAGGACCATCCTCTCCCGCTCGACCTGTCCGGCCTTGCGCCCAGCCTCTACGCGCAGGGCACCGAGGAGGGCATCCTGTCGCGTCTGATGGAGCGGATCGCGCCGACCAACCGCTTCTGCGTCGATATCGGCGCGAGCGACGGCCTGCGCAACAGCAATACCGCGCGCTTGCTGCGCGAGCAGGATTGGTCCGGCGTACTCGTGGAAGGCAGCGCATACCGGTTCGGCAAGCTTGCCGCGCACTACGCGGGCATGGAGCGCGTCCGTCTGCATCACGATCGCGTGCAGCCCGACACGGTCGACCGACTGCTCGCCGACGCGAACGTACCGACCGACTTCGACCTGCTGTCGATCGACATCGACGGCAACGATTACTGGGTGTGGCGCGGCCTGCAATCGTTCCGGCCGCGCATCGTCGTGATCGAATACAACCCGTACTACACGCCGCCCGAGCGCTGGGTCATGTGCTTCAATCCCGACCACGAATGGGACGGATCGACCTATTACGGCGCGAGCCTCGAATCGCTCGTTCATCTCGGCAGGCAGAAGGGCTATGAACTCGTCTGCTGCGACGACATGGGCAACAACGCGTTCTTCGTGCGGCATGACCTGTACCCGCTGCTCGGCATCGCGAACAACGATCCGTCGGTGTTGTTCCGGCCGGCGATGTACAAGCTGCGCTACGTGGGACACAACACGTTCCTGACCGGTCATCCGTATCGGCACGGGCCGGCCGAGCACATCTGAATGGATTCGCTCGCCGCCACCTTCGACCAGATTCGCGACGCCTACGGGCTCGGTCGCGGCGGCCCGCCGACGCAGGTCAGCGAGCGGGTGTGGCATCTGCCGACCGACGGCGGCGCGGCCGTGGCGGTCAAGCTCCATGCGCTTGAGCACCATGCGCGAGCGATCAAGGAAACCGCCGTCCTCGCGCATCTGGAAACGCATGGCGATACGCGTTTCCATGTGCAGACGCTGGAGCGTACGACGTCCGGCGCGTCGCTGTGGTCGGGGCAGCATTCGCACGCGATGCTGACGCGCTGGGAAGCCGGGCAATTCAAAACCTACGATACGTTCTCGCCAACCGAATGGGAGGCGCTCGGCGCGAGTCTGGCCGCGTTGCACCTGAGCCTCGAATCACTGCGTCTGCCGTCGCGCGATACGATCCGCGCGCGGCTGACCTCGATCGATGCGGACACGGTGCGCCGCAGTCTGCTGGATGCACTCGATCGAGCGAATGCGAGCGCCGCCGCTGCCGCGAACCTGCGCCGCTATGTCGATCTCGCGCTGCGCATGCTCGATCGCTACTATCCGGGCAGCATCGAGGCGTTTCCGGCCGACGATCCGCAGCACCCGATCCACAACGACTACAACCAGTTCAACTATCTGTTCACGGGCAAGCTGCCGCCGCTGATCCTCGACTGGGAGGCGTCGATCGGCGCGCCTCGCGAATACGAGCTGGTGCGATGCCTGAATCACTTGCCGCTGGAAGCGCCGCACCTCGCGGCAGCGTTCGTGCGTGCCTATCGGCGCGTGCGGCCGGTGAACCCGGCCAACCTCGGATGGGCGGTCGACGCCGCATGCTTGCAGCACGCGCTCAAGCTGTGGATCGTGCAAGGCTGGCTCGACGATCCGTCGCGCTTCGCGTCGCACCTGAACGGCGCGGTGACGATGGGGGCGGCGTTGGTGGACGCGCGCGACCATCTGGTCGATTTCTTTTTCCGATGCGTGGAAGCAGGAAGCTGATGTGAGTGCGAATCCGAACACGATCCCGAATCCGCCGCGAGCCGGCGAGCGCCAGCACGTGTTTCCGCCGCCGCTGGATCGCGATTACCGCGTCGAGGACGGGCGCGTCCAGACGCGCTCGCTGGAAGCGCATATCGTCGATCACTGCAACCTGACCTGCGCGGAATGCTGTTCGCTGTCGCCGCTTTTGCCCGAATGGTATGCACGGCCCGAATCGATCGAAGCCGATCTGCGCAAGGCCGCGAAGGTGCTCCGGCCGCGCATGTTCAAGCTGGTCGGGGGCGAACCGTTGCTGCATCCGGCGCTCGTCGAACTGGTCGAACGCGTGCGCGGCACCGGCATCGCGCCCGTGATCTCGGTCACGACGAACGGCCTGAAGCTCGGCGAGATGCCCGACGCGTTCTGGCAAGCGGTGGATGCGCTGACGATCTCGCGCTATCCGAAGCCGGCGCTCTCCGCCGATCTGGTCGCGCACGTCGAGCACCAGGCCGCGCGCTTCGACGTGCGCCTGAACTGGAAGGTGCAGGACGTGTTCACGACGATGAACCGCGCCCAGCCCGGCACGGACCGCGACGAAGCCCGGCGCCTTTATCGCGATTGCTGGATCCGCGAGCGCTGCCATATGATTCGCGACGGCATGTTCTACACGTGCACGCGTCCCGCGCATTTCCATACGCTGTACAAGGGCGAGAAGGATTTCCAGGCCGACGGCCTGCCGTTGCGCGACGATGCGGGCATGCTCGACGCGATGCTGGCCTATCTGCAACGCGAGACGCCGCTCGAAGCGTGCCTGCATTGTCAGGGCGGCAGCGCGCCGGTGGCGCCGCATCGCATCCTCAAACGCATTGAAGTGGACACCTTGAAGGCTCGTTATCCATGATCGTCGGCACGCGCGACCCGTTCGGTTTCGATCGTCTGCACTACCATCCGCGCAGCGGCGTGTCGGCGTCCGGCATCCGCGCCGTATTGCGGGCGTCGGGGCAACCGGCCGGCGCGCCGGATGCGGCCGCCATCGCGGGTTACCTGAGCGGCGAGCGTCTCGTCGGCCGGACCGTGCTGCGCGACGTGTTCGCGGTGCCGCCCGGCCATGCACTGATCCGGTCGCCGCAAGGGCTGACGGTGCAGCCGGCGCCCGAGCGGCCGCAGCATGCCGATCTCGACACCGTGCTGCGCGCGTCGCTGCAGCGCGCGCTCGACAGCGGCAAGCGCGTCGCACTGGCGCTGAGCGGCGGGCTCGATTCGGCGCTGCTGCTCGCGTTGCTGCGCGAGCTCGGCGCGTTGGGGCATGTGACGGCCTACATCCTCGCGACCGGCATGCCCGATTACTGCGAACGCGATGCGGCGCTCGAACTCGCCGCGCGGATGCAGGCGAACGTGAAGATCGTGCGCGCGAACGAGGCCGATTTCGTCGCGGCGCTGCCGAGAACGACCCATGCGGTCGAGGAGCCGATGTTCAACCTGCATCCGGTCGCGAAGCTGCTGCTGGCCGATGCGATGGCGGCGGACGGCGTCGAGGTGGCGATTACCGGCGACGGCGCGGATCAGGTATTGCGCCGCGACCGGTCGGCCAACTATCTGCCGCTGTGCCACGCGTTGTTCGACGCCGCGTCGGTCGACCTGCATCCGCCGTTCGTCGACCCCGCCGTCGTCGCGCATCTGACGAGCGTCGCGCCCGACCCGAACAAGCAGTGCCTGCGCGATCTCGGCGCGCGCCTGAAGCTGCCGGACCGTCTCGTGCACGGCCCCAAGCGCGGGCGGCTCGCGCCGGCGATGGATCTCGCGACGCTGCTCGATCGCGGCCGCACGCATGCGCTGGCCGACACGCTCGGCTTGCCCGCGCCCGCGTTGCAGACGGATACCGAGCGCGTGTTGTGGACCACGCTGACACTGATTCTCGATCATCTCGATCGCCTTCATCCCGATGCTGCGCATCGCCCGACCTGAGCCGCTCATGAAACGCATCCTGTTCTGCGTCGTGCCCGAGAAGGGCCACGTCAATCCCTGCATCGGCCCGGCCCAGCATCTGCGCGCGGCCGGTTGCGACGTCGCGTTCTATGCGCCGGCCGACATCAGCGAACAGCTCGACGGCGCCGGCGACTTCGCGTTCGTCGGGCCGCGCGAGACGCCCGAGCGCCACGACCTGTCGCGCGGCGCGAGCTTCGCCGCGAACATTCGCGACGCCGACTGGCTGCGGCACTGGATCCGCACACTGCTGATCGACCTCGCGCCCGCGCAGGTGGACGGCATCCGCGCGGTGCTGCGCGAATGGCAGCCCGACGTGGTCGTGATCGATCCGCTGCTCTATGCCGCGGCGATTGCCGCCGAACTGGAAGGGCTGCCGTGGGTTTCGATGTCCAATTCGCTGAATCCGGTGCTGCCGGACGATCTGGATTCGGAACTGCTGCGCACAGTGCGATGGCTGGAACCGGAACGCACGCGGCTGTTCGCCCGCTACGGCCTCGACGCGCGCTTTCGCGGTTGCGACGTGCTGTCGCCGCACCTGACGCTCGCGTTCACGACCGACGCGCTGGTCGGCGCGCCGCCGCCCGGCGTCGAACTGGTCGGCCCCGCGATGCCGTCGGGCCCGCGCGGCGACGAGACGGCGTTCCCGTGGGAACGCGTCGATGCGGATCGCCTGCTCGTCTATATGTCGCTCGGCAGCCAGCTTTACTACCATCCGGCGCTGTTCGCGAAGGTGATCGAGGCGACGCGCGCGACGTCCGCGCAACTGGTGCTGTCGGTCGGCGAGCTGGTCGATTCGGATCTGCTGCCGGCCGGCGACGAACGCGTGATCGCGGTACGTTACGCGCCGCAACTGGCGCTGCTGCAGCGCACGCACGCGTTCGTCAGCCACGGCGGCGCGAATTCGGTGATGGAGTCGCTCGCGTGCGGCGTGCCGATGCTGCTGTCGCCGTTCTGCAACGACCAGTTCCATTCGGCGCACTTCGTCGAGCGGGCCGGCGCGGGCTGCGTGCTCGATCTGCAGCAGGCCGGCGTCGCGGAAATCGCCGGCGCGCTCGAACGCCTGTTGCGCCCGGGATCGTTGCGCGAGCAGGCGGCGCGGATCCGCGACAGCTATGCCGCGCGCGACGGCTCCGCGCAGGCCGCCCGCCTGATCAGCGCACTCGCTTCAGGAAGCCGCCTGGCGACAGCGTCATGAGCACGCGGTCCTCGATGTCGCGATCGACGTCGAACCGGTCGTCGCGGGCCAGAAATTCGCGGGTGGCCGTGGCCGGGTTGTTGCCTCGGCCGTACGGCTTGCCGTCGAACATCGACTCGGGCAGGTATTCCATGATGGTGTCCATCACGATCGCGTAGCTGCCGGGCGTCACGAACGGCGCATAGCATTCGAGTTCGCGCAGCACGTGCGCATGCGTATGCGTGAGATCGAGGATCGCCATCACGCGCGCGCCGTCGCCGATCTGCGCGCGCACCGAGGCGAGCGTGTCGGCCGCGCACGATTCGCCTTCGATCAGCACCATGCGGTGGGCGAGCCGGTGTGCGTGCAGGCGCTGCCTGACCTCGTCGCGCAGGCGCGGTTCGATCGCGACGACGCGGCCCGGGTTGCCCGCCAGTTCGAGCATCGACGCGGTGAACACCACGCCGCCGCCCGCGGCGATGCCGGTCTGGACGATGCAGTCGGGGCGCTCGCGCCAGATCAGTTCCTGCAGCGCGAGCATGTCGCCGGGCAGATGGAAGAAGCGTTCGCCGAGCCAGCGGGTCTGGAACAGATGGCCGAATTCGGCGGCGCGCGTCAGCCATTCGACGTTGATGTCCCGCATGCGGGCCGAAGGACGCTCTGACATGGTCGATGCAACGAGTGGGAGTGACGTGAAAACGCTGGAATCGTGGCTACAGCGGTACTGGAACATCGCGCCGGCGCGCCTGCGGGCGCTGGCGTCCGGCCATACTAACAAAACGTATCTCGTCGAGTGCGATGCGGGGCGCACGGTGCTGCGCGTGTCGTGGGCCGGCAAGCCGGTCGGGCAGTTGCGGCGCGAGGCGTCGATACTCGGCCGTCTCGGCGATGCGCGCATGGCGTCGATGCTGCCCGCGCTGCCTCGGCTGCGGCCGACGGTCGATGCGCAAACCGGCGTGCAGATGCCCGACGGAAGCTGGCTGCATCTGTTCGAGCATATCGACGGCCGTCCCGGCTTGCCGGACGACCCGCACGCGGGGGCGACCGATGCGATGCGCACGCTCGCGCATCTGCATGCGGCACTGGCCGCGATACCCGCGAGCGAAGCGGCGCCGCTGGCGTGGTTGCGCGCACGTCATGCGCGTGTGGCGGCGCGCGCGATGCCGTCGCTGCCGAGCAACCTGCGCGACGCTTACGACACGGTGATCCGGCGGATCGGCGCGCAGCTCGACGCAGCGTCGTCGTGGCTCACGGGGCAGGTGCATTGGCTGCACGGCGACTATCACGCAGGCAATCTGCTGTATGTCGGCAACGCGGTGAACGGCGTGCTGGATTTCGACGATGTGGGGCAGGGGGCGCAATGGCTCGAGGCGGCCTTTGCGTCGTTCGCGCTGTCGCGCGATGCGGACCGCGACGACTGCTTCGTGTTCGACCGTGCGCGCTGGGCGGCCTGCCTGCAGGTTTATGCGGCGACGCGGGCCGACGCGGCGCCCGAATGGCTGCGCGACAACCGCGAGCCGTTGATGGCGCTGTTCTGCGCGGACCAGACGCTGATCCATCTCGAAGCCGCGCAGCGCGGCCTGTGGATGCCGGGGCCGGGCATCGGGTTCCTCGGCGGCTGGCGTCAGTTGCTCGACGGGGCGCGGCTCGCGGATTAGCCGGCCGTCGCGTCAGCGCTGCCGGTTCAGGAACAGCCGTACGGCTTCGACCGTGTTGGGTCGCGCGTCGCCGTGCCGCGATCCGTCGTGCAGGCAGAACAGTACGTCGCGATGCTGGGCTGCGCAGGCGTCGACGTGCGCGCACATCGCGTCGAACAGCGCCTGCGGCGATGGCGCCGGCCGCTGCCAGTCGTCCAGTATCGCGGTCCAGCCCGTGTGTTCGCGTTGCAGGCGCGCGAGCACGGCGGCGCGATCGTCCTGCGGCAGCAATCCGTACGGAAGGCGCAGCGGGATCGCGTCCGGCGCGGCGAGGCCGGCGCGGCGGTAGACGTCACGAATCAGCATGTCGGTCGTGTGGATTTCGTCGATCAGTGCGGCGTCCGCGAGCGCTCCCGGCCGCGCATGCGAATGGGTGTGATTGCCGAGCCGATGGCCTTCGCGCGCGATTCTCGTCGCGACGTCGAGCGCGCCCGCCAGGTGTTTGCCGAGCACGAAGAAGGTCGCCGCGCACGATGCGTCGCGCAGCACGTCGAGCAGCGCGGGCGTGGAGGGGCCGGGGCCGTCGTCGAAACTGAGGTGAATGGAGGTCATGGGTTGGCGGGGCCGCTCACTGAACCGGGTCGATGGCCGGCGGGCACGTGCCGACCGGACGCGCGCCGGCCGTCAGCGCGGTCGATGCGTCGGCGATCAGCAGAAGTCGATGGGCAAACGCCACGCGAGTGATCCTTCCTGTCCGAGATCGATGTCGGGTCGCGACGGCCGAACGGCCGGCGACGACGATTTTATGACGCTTCGCGCGGGCCGGCGAGACGGAATGGCGGTCGCCCGCCTGTCGAGCCGGCGAGGCCGCGCGCGATTTCGCGTCAAGCATTGTCAAATCGCCGCGATATCACGATGCCTGACGTTTCATGCGGTGCCGGAGGCTGTCATGCCGCGGTCGATTGAGTATCCTTGGATGCGAATCGCGGTACTCACGCAGTCACAACCGGGAGGCTTCACATGAATGCACGTCTTTACCGCGCGACCGTCGCCGGCGCGCTGATCGGATTGCTCGCGCCGTTTTCGGTCGCGCATGCGCAACTGGGCGATGTCCTGAAGCAGGTCGGCGGTGGCGGCGATTCGGGCGGCAGCGCGGGCGGGGCGCTGGGCAACCTCGGCGGACTCGGCGGCGCGCTGACGGGCGGCGGCGGTACGTCGCTGATGCCGGGCAGCACCGGCAACGTCGCGGGCCTGCTGCAGTTCTGCATCCAGAACAACTATCTCGGCGGCGCAACCGGCGGCGGCGCGGCGTCGGTGAAGGACGCGCTGATGGGCAAGCTCGGCGGCAACGCGTCGTCCGACAGCGGCTATACGAGCGGCGCGAGCGGGATCCTCGACGCAGGCAACGGCAGCAAGCTCGACCTGAGCGGCGGCGGCCTGAAGCAGCAGGTGACCAAGCAGGTGTGCGACAAGGTGCTGACGCAGGCCAAGTCGCTGCTGTAAACGTATCGGCACGCATCGCGCGTGCCGATGCCGGGGGGGCGGTGCGCATGCACCGTCCCCCGGCGATCATTCCGGCCGCTACGTTCGTCGCGGCGACAAGCGCGTCGCGCTCGGCGATGCCGCACCCCGTCGCATGGGCGGCCCTCGTGCGGCTCAATCGGCCAGCCGCTTGTCCGCGAGCGCTTTGCAGCAGTCCTCGTACACCCATTGCACGAGTTTGGCCCGATAGTCGAGATCGTCGGTATCGACGATTTCCTCGACCGCGTCGCGCGCCCACGACGCGTCGACGAATCCCGCATGCCGCTTCGCGATGTCCTGCGCGAGCGCTGCGAGCCGGGCGACCGCGAGCCAGTCGGCCTGGCGGTGATGGCGGTCGAGCCAGCGGTGCGCGGCCTGGACCTGGAACGCGGCGTCCGGCCATGATTCGTTGAGGTAAAACGCGCCGAGGTTGCCGCAGGTGAGCCAGCAAAGCAGCTCCAGGCGGTCTTGCGAGCCGAGGGTATGGGATGCGTCGGACATGGCAGCGCTCACGAAGTGCGTCGATTCCGGGCGGCGCCGGCCGCAACGGGCCGATGCCGATAATAAAAACATAGCACGATGCAGGCCCGGCCGCGCATCCTGGCGGATGCCGGCGTGGCGGCGGCCCGACGAATGCGTGGCCAGCCACGCGCGGCGGGCGACGGCGTACCGACGCGACGGCGCTCGGTCCTTTCGAATGGCTGTCATTCGTCACACCAGCCACCGGAACGCTCGCTAGAATGTCGGCTTCCCTGGAGGCGGAACACGATGAAAATCTACGACCAGTTCTATATCGACGGCGCATGGCGCAAACCGGCCGGCACCGGCACGATCGACGTGATCGATTCGGGCACCGAAGCCGTGATCGGCCGGATTCCCGAGGGCGTCGCGTCCGACGCGCAGGACGCGATCCGCGCGGCGCGCGCGGCCTTCGACGCATGGGCGGCCACGCCGGCCGCGACGCGCGCGGGTTATTTGCGCAAGATCGTCGAGCACCTGCAGGCGCGCAGCGAGGAACTCGCGCAGTCGATCACCGGCGAAGTCGGCATGCCGATCAAGCTGTCGCGCGCGATCCAGGTCGGCGGCCCGATCTACAACTGGAAGGCGTACGCGAAGCTCGCCGAATCGTTCGAATTCGAGGCGCAGGTCGGCAATTCGCTGGTGGTGCGCGAGCCGGTCGGCGTCGTCGCGGCGATCACGCCGTGGAACTACCCGCTCAACCAGATCACGCTGAAGGTCGCGCCGGCGCTCGCGGCCGGCTGCACGGTCGTGCTGAAGCCATCCGAAGTCGCGCCGCTCAACGCGTTCATGCTCGCCGAAGCGATCCACGCGGCCGGGCTGCCGGCCGGCGTGTTCAACCTCGTGTGCGGGTACGGCCCGGTCGTCGGCGAGGTGCTGGCCACCGATCCGGACGTCGACATGGTGTCGTTCACCGGCTCGACGCGTGCGGGCAAGCGCGTGGCCGAGCTGGCGGCCGCGGGTGTCAAGCGCGTCGCGCTGGAGCTGGGCGGCAAGTCGGCGTCGGTGATCCTCGACGATGCCGATTTCGCGACGGCGGTGAAGGGCACGGTCAACGCGTGCTACCTGAACGCCGGCCAGACCTGCTCCGCGCATACGCGGATGCTGGTGCCGGAAGCCCGCTACGACGAAGCGCGTGAGATCGCGAAGGCCGCGGCCGAAACGTACGTCGCGGGCGACCCGCGGCAGGAGACGACGCGCCTCGGCGCGCTGGCGTCGGCCGCGCAGCAGCAGCGCGTGCAGGCGTACATCCAGCGCGGGATCGACGAAGGCGCGGAACTCGTGACGGGCGGCACCGGTTTACCGGAAGGGCTCGCGAAGGGCTTCTTCGTGAAGCCGACCGTGTTCGGCCGCGTCGATCCGAAATCGACGATCGCGCAGGAAGAGATCTTCGGGCCGGTGCTGTCGATCATCACGTATCGCGATGAAGACGAGGCCGTGCGGATCGCGAACGATTCGCCGTACGGGCTCGGCGGCGCGGTGTGGGCCGGCAGCGACGAACGCGCGATGCGCGTCGCGCGCCGCATCCGCACGGGGCAGGTGGACATCAACGGCGGCACGTGGAACGGCGCCGCGCCGTTCGGCGGCTTCAAGCAGTCGGGGCACGGCCGCGAGAACGGCGTGTACGGGCTCGAAGAGTATCTCGAATACAAGTCGATGCAGTTGAAGCCGGCGAAGCCGGCCTGAACGCCGCTCGCGGCCCGAACCGGAAACGGCACGTTCGCGTGCCGTTTTTTTATTGACGGCCGTCAAGGTGCGCGGCGGCGGATCGTCGATCATCGCGATTCCGACGTTCCGACGAGGTTTCAGATGACCGTACGCACTTCCTTTCCGCCGCTGACGATTCGCGGCCGCACCTTGCTGCCCGTCGTGCAGGGCGGCATGGGCGTCGGCATCTCCGCGCACCGGCTGGCGGGCAGCGTCGCGCGCGAAGGCGCGGTCGGCACGATCGCGAGCATCGACCTGCGGCACCATCATGCGGATCTGCTCGCGCGTTGCCGCGCGCAACCCGATCGCGCGACGCTCGAAGCGGCGAACCTCGACGCGCTCGCGCGCGAGATCCGTCTCGCGAAGACCTACGGCGAAGGGCGCGGGATGATCGCGGTCAACGTGATGAAGGCGGTGAGCGCGCATGCGGACTACGTGCGGGTCGCGTGCGACGAGGGCGCGGACGCGATCGTGATGGGCGCGGGCCTGCCGCTCGATCTGCCCGACCTCACGCAAGGGCGCGACATCGCGCTGATTCCGATCCTGTCGGACAGCCGCGGGATCGCGCTGGTGCTGAAGAAATGGATGAAGAAGGGGCGCCTGCCCGATGCGATCGTGATCGAGCATCCGGCACACGCGGGCGGGCACCTCGGCGTCACGCAGATCGACGACATGCACGACGGCCGCTTCGATTTCGCGCGCGTGCTCGACGAAACCGCACAGGTGATGGCGTCGCTCGGTCTCGCCCGCGACACGATCCCGCTGATCGTGGCCGGCGGGATCAACGGTCACGACGCGGTGCGCGCGGCGTTCGCGGCCGGCGCGAACGGCGTGCAGGTCGGGACGCCGTTCGCGGTGACGGAAGAAGGCGACGCGCATCCGCAATTCAAGCGCGTGCTCGCCGATGCGACGCCCGACGACATCGTCGAATTCGTCAGCGTGACGGGGCTGCCGGCGCGCGCCGTGAAGACGCCGTGGCTCGATCGTTACCTGCGCAACGAGACGCGCATTCGCGACAAGCTCGGCGCGTTGAAGCAGCGCTGTCCGACCGCGCTCGAATGCCTGAGCGTATGCGGGCTGCGCGACGGCATCGAGAAGTTCGGCCACTTCTGCATCGATACGCGGCTCGCGGCCGCGCTGCGCGGCGACGTCGCGAACGGGCTGTTCTTCCGCGGCCGCGAAGCGTTGCCGTTCGGCCGCGCGATCCGCAGCGTGCGCGATCTGCTCGACCTGCTGCTGACGGGCAGCGCGACCGAGCCTGCGGCAAACCGTCCCACGTTTACGCTGGCTTGACCAATATCAAGATGGCGAAAAGACCCTATAGGGAGAATGGTAACCATTCTTTGGGGGTCCGTACCATGCATAAAACGATTCGAACTTGTATCACCGCAGCCGCCGTCGCGGCCGGCGTCGTCGCGATGCCGTCGCTGTCGCACGCGGCGTCGCCGGGCGACGGCATCAACCAGGGCGACGTACTGGCCCGGCTGCGCGCGATCAGCATCCAGCCGAACGAGCGCGCGAGCGATACGCTCGGCGCGATCAACACGGGCGTGAACAACGCGATCGTGCCCGAGCTCGACTTCACGTACATGATCCGCGATTACCTCGGCGTCGAGCTGATCCTCGGCACGTCGCGGCACCAACTGACGTCGAGCCTCGGCAATCTCGGCGGCGTGGGCGTGCTGCCGCCGACGCTGCTGCTGCAGTATCACTTCAACCATGCGGGCAAGGTGCGGCCGTACGTCGGCGCCGGGTTGAACTACACGTACTTCTACAACAACGGGCTCAACGTCGGCGGAGAGGGCGTGTCGATCAACAAGAGCAGCTTCGGCCCCGCGCTGCAGTTCGGCGTGGACGTGCAGCTGACGAAGAAGGTGTTCATGAACGTCGACGTGAAGAAGATCTGGATGAGCACCGATGCGACGCTCGGCGACAAGGGCATCGGCACGCTGCACATCGATCCGCTGATCGTCGGCGTGGGCGTCGGGATGAAGTTCTAGACGCGACGGAACAAGAACAGAGTTGGGGTTGGCGGCATGGCGGTCGGCATGCCGCTCTTTTTTGCGCGGCGGATTTACAGCTTGTCGTACTGGAAGCGCATCGCGGTGCCGTCGCGCGTGATGCGCTCCCACACCGCGCGCTTTTCGTCGTCGCTCAGGAACACCCAGTTCGAGACTTCGGCGGCCGTGCGGCCGCAGCCCTTGCAGACTTCGTCGAAGAGCGTCGAGCACACGCCGATGCAGGGGCTGTCGGGGAGGTCGTGAAGATTGGATGCCATCGGGAGGTTCGCGCAGTTGAATCGTCAGCCGCCATTTTAATGCATCGCGGCGGCCCGGCCGGCCGCCGACGCCGGCGGGTCGCTCGGCGCGGCGGCGGGACGGTCCGGCCGGGCGTCGGCCGCGTTCGCCGGGCGAGCGTACCTGCCATGCGAGCGCAGGTTCGTCGCCGTCCGCTTTTCCCGGTGGACAGCCGCCGATTACCCGATAGAATTCCCCCGGAACGCTCCGCCGCACGGGCAGGCCGAACGGCCGGCAGCGGGAATCTGTTCCGTTTGCGCGACACCGGCATGATTTTTTTGTGACGGGGCGCGAATGATGGTAGTTTTCGGGGTTTTCGAGGGGCGGCGCGCCAGAATGCGCCGCCATGACGAGGCAGACGGCAGCCGGGCAACGCGTCCGGCCGGAGGGAGAACGGGATGAAAGCAAAGGTAGTGGGCCGGTTCGCGGCGCTCGCGCTGTGCGTGGGGGCATCGGCGGCAGCGGCGAAGGATACGCAGCTCAATGTCTATAACTGGTCGGACTACATTGCGAAGGACACGATCCCGAACTTCGAGAAGCAGGCGGGCGTCAAGGTCCGCTACGACAACTACGACAGCGACGACACGCTGCAGGCGAAGCTGCTGACGGGCAGCTCGGGCTACGACATCGTCGTGCCGACCAGCAACTACGCGGGCAAGCAGATCGCCGCCGGCATCTTCGCGCCGCTCGACAAGTCGAAGCTGCCGAACCTCAAGTACCTCGATCCGCAACTGATGGCGCTCGTCGCCGGCGCGGACCCGGGCAACAAGTACTCGGTGCCCTGGGCATACGGCACGACCGGTCTCGCGTACAACCTGACGAAGGCGCAGCAGGCGCTCGGCAAGGTGCCGCTCGACAACTGGGACATCCTGTTCAAGCCGGAAAACCTGTCGAAGCTGAAGACCTGCGGCGTGTCGGTGCTCGACGCGCCCGACCAGATGTTCGCGGCGGCGCTGCACTACATCGGCAAGGATCCGATGAGCACGAACCCGGCCGACTACAAGGCCGCGATGGACGTGCTGAAGAAGATCCGTCCGTACATCACGCAATTCAACTCGTCGGGTTACATCAACGATCTGGTCGGCGGCGACATCTGCTTCGCGTTCGGCTGGTCGGGCGACGTCGTGATCGCGAAGCATCGCGCGATCGAGGCGAAGAAGCCGTACAAAATCGAGTACTACATTCCGAAGGGCGGTGCGCCGGTGTGGTTCGACGTGATGGCGATCCCGAAGGATGCGAAGAACAAGGAAGCCGCGCTGCAGTGGATCAACTACATCGAGGATCCGAAGGTGCACGCGGCGATCACCAACGCGGTGTACTACCCGAGCGCCAACGCCGAGGCACGCAAGTACGTGCGCCCCGACGTCGCAAACGATCCGGCGGTCTACCCGCCGGCCGACGTCGTGAAGACGCTGTTCCTGCTCAAGCCGCTGCCGCCTGAAATCCAGCGTCTGCAGACGCGTCTGTGGACCGAGCTGAAGTCGGGCCGCTGACGCGAGCCGAAGTGAACCCGCAGTCATGAAGCCCCTGGTGCCCCCGGGGGCTTTGTTCGTCTAACGCAGGAGAGAAGCAGCACATCATGAATAGCCAGTCGGGCGCGCCGGTCGTGGGCGCGCCGTTCTCCGTTCCTTCCTCCGGCGCCGATGCGCGCGCCGAGAACTTTGTCCAGATCGTCGACGTCGTCAAGAAATTCGGCGACACCGAAGCCGTGCGCAGCGTCAACCTGACAGTGCGCCAGGGCGAGCTGTTCGCGCTGCTCGGCAGCTCGGGCTGCGGCAAGTCGACGTTGCTGCGGATGCTGGCGGGCCTCGAGACGGTCACGTCGGGCAAGATCCTGATCGACGGCGAGGACCTCGCGCAGATGCCGCCGTACAAGCGGCCCGTGAACATGATGTTCCAGTCGTATGCGCTGTTCCCGCACATGTCGGTCGAGTCGAACGTCGCGTTCGGGTTGAAGCAGGAAGGCACGCCGAAGGCCGAGATCAAGGAGCGCGTTGCCGCGGCGCTCGAACTCGTGCAGATGGGCAAGTACGCGAAGCGCAAGCCGCACCAGCTGTCGGGCGGCCAGCAGCAGCGCGTCGCGCTCGCGCGTTCGCTCGTCAAGCGTCCGAAACTGCTGCTGCTCGACGAGCCGATGTCCGCGCTCGACAAGCAGATTCGCCAGCGCACGCAGATCGAGCTCGTCAACATCCTGAACAAGGTCGGCGTCACCTGCATCATGGTCACGCACGACCAGGAAGAGGCGATGACGATGGCGAACCGCCTCGCCGTGATGAGCGAAGGCCAGATCGTGCAGATCGGCTCGCCGAACGAAGTGTACGAATACCCGAACAGCCGCTTCTCGGCCGAATTCATCGGCTCGACGAACCTGTTCGACGGCGTGACGGTCGAGGACGAACCCGATCACGTGTACATCGAATCGCCGGAGCTGCCGAGCCGGCTGTACGTGAGCCACGGGATCTCGGGCCCGCTCGGCATGCCGGTCACGGTGTCGGTGCGCCCCGAGCGGATCGCGCTCACGCGCAAGCCGCCCGAAGGCGCGTTCAACTGGGCGCGCGGCCGAATCAGCAACGTCGCGTACATGGGCGGCTATTCGCTGTATCACGTGAAGCTCGACGCGGGCAAGACGGTGGTCGCGAACGTGTCGAGCCTCGCGATTTCCGAACTCGACACGCCGGCGCTCGGCGACGAGATCTACGTGCGCTGGAGCGCGACCGCCGGCGTGGTGCTGACGTCATGAGCGCGTTCAAGTCCCTGCTCGCGTGGCCGGTGCGGCGCTTCAACCTGACGGGTGCCACGGCGGTCGTCGCCGGGCCGTTCACGTGGCTCGTGCTGTTCTTCCTCGTGCCGTTCGTGCTGGTCGTGAAGATCAGCTTCGCGGAGCTGCAGCTCGGCATCCCGCCGTATACGGAGCTCGCGTCGTACGCGGACGGCGTCGTGCACATCGCGCTGAACCTGTCGCACTACGCGTTCCTGCTCACGGACAGCCTGTATTTCGCGACCTACGTGAACTCGGTGTGGGTCGCCGCGATCACGACGCTGCTGTGTCTGCTGCTCGGCTATCCGATGGCGTACTACATCGCGCGGTCGAACCCGGCCACCCGCAACCTGCTGATGATGGGCGTGATGCTGCCGTTCTGGACGTCGTTCCTGATCCGCGTGTACGCATGGATCGGGATCCTGAAGAACAACGGGCTTTTGAACAACTTCCTGATGTGGATCGGGCTCACCCATACGCCGATCGAGCTGTACCGCACGAACTACGCGGTGTACATCGGGATGGTGTATTCGTACCTGCCGTTCCTCGTGATGCCGCTCTACGCGCACCTCGTGAAGATGGACCTGCGCCTGCTCGAAGCCGCGTACGACCTCGGCGCAAAGCCGTGGAAGGCATTCGTGCAGATCACGCTGCCGCTGTCGAAGAACGGGATCATCGCGGGCTGCCTGCTGGTGTTCATTCCGGCGGTCGGCGAGTACGTGATTCCGGAGCTGCTCGGCGGCGCGAATACGCTGATGATCGGCCGTGTGATGTGGAACGAGTTCTTCAACAACGCGGACTGGCCGATGGCGTCGGCCGTGACTTGCGCGATGGTGTTGCTGCTGCTCGTGCCGATGGCGATGTTCCAGCACTTCCAGGCGAAGGAACAGGGAGGCCGTCGATGAAGCCGAATCGTTACCTGCAGTTCACGGCGCTGTTCGTCGGTTTCGCGTTCCTGTACATCCCGATCATCAGCCTGATCGTCTATTCGTTCAACGAGTCGAAGCTCGTCACCGTGTGGTCGGGCTTCTCGTTCCGCTGGTACGCGGCGCTCGTCGAGGACGACGAGCTGCTGGCGGCCGCATGGCTGTCGCTGAAGATCGGCGTGCTGACCGCGTTCGCGTCGGTGTTCATCGGCACGTGGGCCGGCTTCGTGCTCGCGCGGATGGGGCGTTTTCGCGGCTTCGCGCTGTTCAGCGGGATGATCAACGCGCCGCTCGTGATTCCCGAGGTGATCCAGGGGATCTCGCTGCTGCTGCTGTTCATCGAGCTCGCGAAGTGGATCGGCTGGCCGGCCGAGCGCGGCGTGTTCACGATCTGGCTCGGCCACGTGATGCTGTGCATCTCGTACGTCGCGATCATCGTGCAGTCGCGCGTGCGCGAGCTGAATCCGTCGCTGGAAGAAGCCGCGCTCGATCTCGGCGCGACGCCGCTGAAGGTGTTCTTCACGATCACGCTGCCGCTGATCTCGCAGGCGCTGATCGCGGGCTGGCTGCTGTCGTTCACGCTGTCGATCGACGACCTCGTGCTGTCGGCGTTCCTGTCGGGCCCCGGCTCGACGACGCTGCCGCTCGTCGTGTTCTCGCGCGTGCGCCTCGGCTTGAACCCGGAGATGAACGCGCTCGCGACGCTGTTCATCATCGCCGTGACGGCCGGCGTCGTGATCGCGAACTTCGTGATGCTGCGTCAGGAACGCAAGCGGATGGCGGGGTTCGCGGCCTGACGCGCCGGCGGTTGCCGCCGTGAAAAACGCCCGGTGCCGACGACGAGTCGGACCGGGCGTTTCGTTGGCGGCGCGTGATCGCCGGCCCGTCGTCGGCGTTCATGCGCCGAATGCCGCCTTCGCCAGCAACCCCACCGCGACGCACACGAGCACGGCCGCGAAGCCGGCCTGCACGTGCCGCGCGGCGAGGCGGCGCGACGCGCCGCGGCCGGCGGCCATGCCGAGCGCGGTGGCGACGGTAAACCACAGCGTCACGTCGAGCGGCGCGCGCGTGCCCGACGCGAGCGTCGCGAGCACGCCGCCGGTGCCGACCAGCGCGATCACCATCAGCGACGTCGCGACCACCCCATGCATCGACACGTTCGTGAACTTGCGCAGCATCGGCACGATCACGAAGCCGCCACCGACGCCGAGCAACCCGGTCATCAAGCCCGTGACTGCGCCGGTCGACGCCAGCGCGATACCCACGGGCCACGACCACACGAGTCGGCCCGTATCGGGATTCACGCGGCCGACGCACAGCGGCGACGCGTCGGCATCGGCCGGCTGCGGCCGTAGTGCCTGTCGCAGCAGGCGGCCGGCGACGACGAGCATCGTCAGCGCGAACAGCGTGAGCAGCAGGCGCTGCGGCAGCACGTGCGCGAGCCGGACGCCGAGCGTGGTCAGCGGCACGCCGGCCACGGCCATCAGCAGCGCCGCGCGATAGCGCACGAGCCCGCGGCGGAAGCCTTCGAGCGTGCCGAGCGCGGCACTGCCCGCGACCGCGACGAGTGCGACGGGGGTGGCCTGCTGCATCGGCCAGCTCATCCCGACGACGAGCGCGGGCACTGCGAGAATGCCGCCGCCGGCGCCGGTCAGGCCGAGCACGGCGCCGACGAAGCCGCCCAGTACGAGGGAAATCAGCATGACGTCATCGCGCTCCGGTCAACGTGCGATCGCGGGCTTCGCGAGCCATTCGCGGCCCTTGAGCATCGCCTTCCAGTAGAGCGGCGGCAGCACGCGCTCCTTGAGCAGCCACGCGAGCCGCGACGGCCGCTTGCCGTCGATCAGCCATGCGGGAAAGGTCGGGGCGACCTTGCCGCCGTACAGGAATTCGGCGAGCACGATCTTGCCGCGCTCGACGGTGAGCGGGCACGAGCCGTAGCCGTCGTACGCGGCGTCGCCCCATGCGAGGCCGAGCGACGCGAGCAGGTTGTGCGCGACGACGGGCGCCTGCTTGCGGGCGGCTGCGGCGGTTTTCGCGTTGGTCGTGTTGGTGACGTCGCCGAGGGCGTAGATGTCCGGAAACCGTGTGTGCCGCAGCGTCGTCGGATCGACGTCGATCCAGCCGGCCGCATCGGCGAGCGGGCTCGCGCGCACGAAGTCGGGCGCCTTCTGCGGCGGCACGACGTGAATCATGTCGAACGAACGCTCGACCGTTTCCTTGCCGCCGTCCGGCAGCGCGCGCGAGAACGTCGCACGGCGCGCAGGCCCGTCGATCGCGACGAGGTCATGGCCGAACGACAGTGCGATGTCGTAGCTTTTCACGTACTCCATCAGCGCGGGCACGTAATCGGCGACGCCGAACAGCGCGCCGCCCGCATTCAGGAATTCGACGTTCGCGGCGTCGAGGCGCCCGGTGCGTCGCCAGTGGTCGCACGACAGGTACATCGCCTTTTGCGGTGCGCCCGCACACTTGATCGGCATCGGCGGTTGCGTGAACAGCGCATTGCCGCCGCGGAACGCGCGCACGAGCTCCCACGTGTACGGCGCGAGTTCGTAGCGGTAGTTCGACGTGACGCCGTTGCGGCCGAGCGTGTCGGCGAGGCCGTCGATCGCGTGCCAGTCGAGCTTGAGCCCCGGGCACACGACGAGCCTGCGATAACCGATGCGTCGGCCGCCGTCGAGCACGACCGCGTGCGCGTCGGGCTCGAAGCCCGCGACGGCGGCCCGGATCCGCTGCACGCCGCGCGGCAGCACGTCGGTCATCGGCCGCGCGGTGGCGCCGGGCCGGAACACGCCCGCGCCGACCATCGTCCAGCCGGGCTGGTAATAGTGAACGTCGGCGGGATCGATTACCGCGATGTCGAGCGACGCGTCGCGCGCGCGCAGGCTCGACGCGACCGCGATGCCGGCCGCGCCGGCGCCGACGATCACGATGTCGTGCCGCGCGTCCGCGGCCGGCGCCGCCTGGCGGATGCCCGCCGCGTGAAGCGCGGGCAGGTCGGCCGCCGCGATCTGCGGCGGGACCGACTGCGCGTCGGTCAGCTTGCGAATGGTCATGTCGGGGTTCTCCGGAGGGGGCGGGGCGCGCGGCTCAGATCGCGTCGAGCGGGATCTTCAGGTAGCGCACGCCGTTGTTTTCGGGCTCGGGCAGGTGGCCGGCGCGCATGTTGACCTGCACGGACGGCAGCATCAGCACGGGCATGTCGAGCGTCGCGTCGCGCGCGGTGCGCATCGCGACGAAATCGTCCTCGGTCACGCCGTCCTTCACGTGCACGTTCGTGCGGCGCTGCTCGGCGACGGTCGTCACGAACTGCACGTCGCGGCCGCCCGGCTGGTAGTCGTGGCACAGGTACAGGCGCGTGTCGGGCGGCAGCGCGAGTACGCGCGCGATCGAGCGGTACAGCGTGCGCGCGTCGCCGCCCGGGAAGTCGCAGCGGGCCGTGCCGTAGTCGGGCATGAACAGCGTGTCGCCGACGAACGCCGCGCGCTGCGTCGCGTCGGCCACGCAGTAGGTCATGCACGCGGGCGTGTGGCCCGGCGTGTGCAGCGCGCGGATCGTCAACGCGCCGAGCGCGAGCGTGTCGCCGTCGTCGACGAGCCGATCGAACTGACGGCCGTCCGCCGCGAAGCCGGGGCCCGCGTTGAACAGCGTGCCGAACACGTGCTGCACGCGGCGCACGTGCGAGCCGATCGCGATCTGGCCGCCGACCTGCGTTTTCAGGTACGGCGCGGCCGACAGGTGGTCGGCGTGCACGTGCGTCTCCAGCAGCCAGTGCACGGTCGCGCCGAGCTCGGCGACACGCGCGATCAGCCGGTCGGCGCTGACGGTGCGGGTGCGGCCGGATTTCGGGTCGTAGTCGAGCACGCTGTCGATCAGCGCGCACGCGCGGCTCGCCGTATCGAGCAGCAGATAGCTGACGGTGTGGGTCGCCGGGTCGAAAAAGCCTTCGACCGACAGGGCGGGGGCGTTGCTCACGGGGTGTCCTCGATCGGGTTCTGCATCTGCAATCGCGATCTTCATTTCAAGAAGCGTGCCAGCGGGCGGCGCGGCACCGGCCGATGCGCCAGGGACTTGATTCGGCTCGGGTTTTCGGTGCGCCGGCGTCGCCGCGAGGGCGACAACGACAGCCGGTGGCTGACAGGGACTGCCACAACTGGCAGTGTCGTGGCAGAATTGGCAGTCGGCCTGGCAGTCCGTCCGGGCGCCTCTTCGCCAAGCGAGCCTGCGCATGAATCCGCACGACACCATTCCGATCGTTCCTGCCCCGCGCCGCGACGCGATGCCGGATGTCCGCGCGCTCGTCGCGTATCTCGAGCAGGACCCGCAGCCGATGATCGTGGTCGATCCCGCCTACCGCATCCTCGCGGCGAACGATGCGTACCGGCGCCAGTTCGGCGTGGCCGGCGTCGAGCACGTGGGCCGGCACTGTTTCCAGGTGTCGCATCGCTACGACGTGCCGTGCGACCAGGCCGGCGAGCATTGCCCGATGAAGCAGGCGCTCGAATCGCGCGGGCTGAACCGCGTGCTGCACATCCACCACACGCCGCGCGGCCCCGAGCATGTCGACGTCGAGCTGCGGCCGATCTTCGACGCGGACGGCAACGTGATCGCGTATGTCGAGCGGCTGACGACGGTGCGCAGCGCGTCGGCGCAGCCGAGCGCGGAAGGGCTCGTCGGCGGCGCCGACGCGTTCAACGCGGCGCTCGGCGCGCTGCAGCGCGTTGCGCCGTCGACGCTGCCGGTGCTGCTGCTCGGCGAATCGGGCACCGGCAAGGAGCTGTTCGCCCGCGCGCTGCACGAGGCGAGCGATCGCGCGATGGGGCCGTTCGTCGTCGTCGATTGCTCGGGGATCGCCGAGACGCTGTTCGAGAGCGAACTGTTCGGCTACGAGAAGGGCGCGTTCACGGGCGCGAACCAGCGCAAGCCGGGCCTCGTCGAAACCGCGCAGGGCGGCACGCTGTTTCTCGACGAGATCGGCGACGTGCCGCTGCCGATGCAGGTGAAGCTGCTGCGGCTGATCGAATCGGGCACGTTCCGGCGCGTCGGCGGCGTCGAGGCGCTGCGCGCCGATTTCCGGCTCGTCGCGGCCACGCACAAGCCGCTGCGCGAGATGATCGACGACGGCCGGTTCCGGCAGGACCTCTACTACCGGATCAACGCGTTTCCGATTCCGCTGCCGGCGCTGCGCGAACGGCGCGGCGACATCGCGCTGCTGGCCGAATCGATCTTGCGGCGGATCGCGAACGCGCGCGGCAATGCGAGCGACACGAATGCGCGACCGTTCACGGCCCGACCGTTCGTGCTGACCGAGCGCGCGCGGGCGTGCCTCGAGGCGTATGCGTGGCCCGGCAACATCCGCGAGCTGCGCAACGTGCTCGAGCGCGCATGCCTGTTCGCGGACGACGGGACGATTCGCGTCGAACATCTGCCGGCCGAGCTCGTCGCGGCAGCGGCGGCGCCGCACGCGCAGGCGGCGGACACGCGCGGCGTGTCCGATGCGGAGCTGGTCCGTATCGCGCGCGCGTTCGACGGCACGCGCAAGGCGCTCGCCGCGCAGCTCGGATTGAGCGAGCGGACGCTGTACCGGCGGATGAAGGCGCTCGGCCTCGGCGCCCGCGAGCGCTGAACGGGCCTGCAGCGCGGCCGGCGGCGGCACGCGGCTTTGCCGATCATGGCGCGTTCGTCTCCGGATGCGCCGGGTACGTCGCACAGCACGCGATGCCGGCTGCCGATGGTGAAACGGGCGACGAGCAGGAAACCCGCTTGCCGCCCGCGCATCATGCGATCAGCGCACCGGCGCCAGCTGCGCCATCGCTTCGCGCACGAAACCGATCAGCGTGTCGTCGGCCCACGAATCCTTCGTCAGCGCCGGCTCGTTCGCCAGCGCCGCGCGGAATTTCGCGTGCGTGGCCGGATCGTGGCCCGCGTAGCTGCAGAACAGTTCGAGCCAGCGCTGCGCGAGCGCACGGCCTTGCGGCGAATCGGGTGGCACGCCCGATTCGACCGCGTCGCGCACGTCGGCCATCAGTTGTGGCCATTCCGTCGCGCGTTCGCGATAGTGCGCCCGCATGAAGCGGATCTCGTCCGGCGCGAGGTACTTCTCGAAGAGGCGCATCTTCGTTTCCGACGAGGCACGCAGCACGTAGTCGCGCAATGCGGTCGAAATGCCGATCTTCGACTGCATCGACGGTTCCTGCTCGTGCATCAGGTTCAGCTTCGCGAGCAAGCGCGGATCGTTGTTCGTGTCGCGTACCAGCAGCGCCATCCAGCGCGCGGCGAGCGCGCGCACGCGCTCGTCCTCGGCGGGCACGCCCGCATCGTGCAGCGCTCGCACTTCGGCAACGAGCGCGATCCATTCGGCGTCGCCGGCCTGGCTCTTCTGGTACATCGGCAGGCGCGCGAGTTCTTCCTCGGAGAAATATTTGTCGTACACGGTCATCAACTCCAGTGTGGTGAGCCAATCGGCCAGTTCCGGCTCGGCGCCCGCCGCGAGCTGCGCATGCAGGCTCGCGAGCCGCTCGCGCAGCTGCGCGGTTTGCGCGAGCTGGCGGTCGAGCGACGCGATCTGCTTGGCGACGAGATCGACGAGCGGGGTGCCGGGCCGGTTCAGGTAATCGCCGATTTCGGCGAGCGACAGTCCGAAGCGACGCAGGGCCTGGATCTGGTGGAGCCGGGCGATGTCGTCGCGGTCGTACAGCCGGTAGCCGTTGTCGGCGCGCGCCGAAGGCGTCAGCAGACCGATTGCGTGATAGTGATGAAGCGTGCGGACGGTCAGCCCGGTGCGTTTCGCCAGTTCTCCCACTTTCAGCCGCATTCGTTCCTCCGTTGGTGCGCACACTGGAGTCTCGAACGTTACGCTACGTGAGGGTCAAGCGGAAGATCGGCGATCGGACGGACGTGGCGGGGCGTCGCACGCCCGTCCGATCGAAGGAACGCGCTACTGGGTCGAGGATGCACCGTCGGGCGTGGCGGCGGCGCGCGCGTCCTTGTCGGCTGCGCCGGCGGTTTTACGGGACCCGTCGCCGTTGCCCGCCGGCGGCGTGCCCATCGCCTGGTAGAGCCGCGCGGTATCCGCGAGCCGTGCGCCGGTCGCGCGAATCTCGTCGAGCCGCGCATTGCGGTACTGCAACTCGCTCGCGCGCGCGGCCGACGGCGGCAGCGCGCCGAGCCGCACGCGGGCGGCCGCGTCGTCGTAGGCGCCCCGCGCGGACAGCGCGGCGCGCGACGACGCATCGAGCGCCTGCGCGTCGTGCTCGAGCGCCGCGAGCGAATCGGCGACGTTCTGGAACGCGCCGAGCACCGCCTGCTTGTACTGGTCGACCGCGGCCTCGTAGGTCGCCTTCGCTGCGCGACGCTGCGCGAGCAGCGCGCCGCCGTGGAAGATCGGCTGGCTCAGCGATGCGCCGACGTTCCAGATCGCGCCGGCGCCCGACAGCATCGTCGGCCAACTGAAGCCGCCTTTGCCCATCGCCGCCGACAGCGACAGTTGCGGAAACATCTGCGCGGTCGCGAGGCCCACTTCGGCGGCGGCGGCCTTCAGCCCCGCGTCGGCGGCCTGGATGTCCGGGCGGCTTTGCAGCAGGTCCGACGGCACGACGACAGGCACCTGCTCGGGCAGGTGCAGATCGGCGAGCGCGAGATCGGCCGGCGGCCGATCGGGCGTGCGGCCGACCAGCACCGCGAGCGCATGGCGCGCCGAGTCGCGCTGCTGGCGCAGCGCGGGCAGGCTCGCCGCGAACGTGTCGGCGCTTTGCCGGGCCGTCAGCGCGTCGCTGCGCGATGCCGAACCGAGCGCATGGCGGCGCTCGGCGTCGTGCGCCTGGTCGTTCGCGAGCGCGACGAGCCGCTCGGTCGTCTCGATCTGCGCATCGAGCACCGCCACGGTGATCGACGCGGTCACGATGTTCGCGGCCAGCGCGCGCCGCGCGGATTCGAGCTGGAACGCGCTGACGTCGACGCGTTTCGCGAGCGCGCGGTTCGCGAAGCGCGACACGCCGAACAGGTCGACCGTATAGCTCGCCTGCAGTTGCCCGACGAACGTGTCGTACAACAGCGTCGGCGCGCCGAGCGCGGGAATCGGTACGCCGAGCGCGCGCTGGCGCGCGGCCTGGCCGACCGCGTCGATCGACGGCAGCATCGAACTGCCGATCTGCCCGCGCAACTGTTCGCGCGCGGCATCCAGCGAATGCGACGCCGCACTCAGCGTCGGGTTGTTGCGCAGCCCTTCGTCGACGAGCGCGTTCAGCGCATCGGAACGGTACTGCTTCCACCAGTCCGGCACCGGCCGCGCGCCGACCTCGAACTGCTGCGCGACACCGTGCGCGGACACGGTCTGCTCGACTTGCGGCGCCGCGCCGTAGTGCGCGGGCGACGGCATCGCGGGCGGCTCGCCGCTCGGCGCGAACCACGCGCAGCCCGCGAGCGGGCCGGCGACGCTCGCCAGCGCGAGCGCCCGCACGGCTTTGGTTTTCAGGGTCATCGATCGATCCATGGTCAGGCTCCCGACGGCGCGGCCGGCGTGCTGCCGCTTGGCGGCGGGCCGTCGTGCGGGTCGCGTTCGTCGCGCTTCACGCGGAACCACGTCGCGTACAGCGCGGGCAGGTAGAACAGCGTCAGCACGGTCGCGCTCGTGATGCCGCCCATCAGCGCGGTCGCCATCGGCCCGAAGAAGTTCGAGCGCAACAGCGGAATCAGCGCGAGCACGGCGGCCGCGGCCGTCAGCGTGATCGGCCGGAAACGCCGCACGGTCGCGCCGATGATCGCGTCGACGCGGCCGTGACCGACCGCGATGTCCTGCTCGATCTGATCGACGAGGATCACCGAGTTGCGCATGATGATCCCGAACATCGCGATCACGCCGAGCATCGCGACGAAGCCGAACGGCTGGCCGAACAGCAGCAGCGTCGCGACCACGCCGATCAGCCCGAGCGGCGCGGTCAGCACGACCATCAGCACGCGCGAGAAGCTCTGCAGCTGGATCATCAGCAGCGTGAACACGGCGATCGCCATCAGCGGCATCTGCGCGTTGATCGACGTCTGCGCCTTCGCGCTTTCCTCGACCGAACCGCCGATGTCGATCCGATAGCCGACCGGCAACTGCGCGCGCAGCGCGTTCAGCTTCGCGTCGACCGCGTGCGTGACGTCGATGCCCTGTGCGCCGGCGTGCACGTCCGACTGCACGGTGATGGTCGGCTGGCGGTCGCGCTCCCACACGACGCCGTATTCGAGCGTCGGCGTGAAGCGGCCGAGCGAGCCGAGCGGCACGGGGCCGTTCGGCGTCGGCAGCGCGAGGCCCGCGAGTTTCGCCGGATCGACGCGATCGGCCTGCGGCGCGCGCAGGTCGACGGCGATCAGCTTGTCGCGCTCGCGATACTGCGTGACGGTCGTGCCGGACAGCGTCATCGCGAGGAAGCTCGACACGTCCTGCGACGTGACGTTCAGCTCGCGCGCCTTCTTCTGGTCGAGCTCGAAGCGTACCGAGCGTTCGGCCGGCTCGTCCCAGTCGAACTGCACGTTGACCGTGCGCGCATCGCCGCGCATCGTCGCCGCGACCTTCTCGGCGATCGAGCGGACCGTCGCGATGCTGTCGCCGCTCACGCGGAACTGCACCGGATAGCCGACCGGCGGCCCGTTCTCGAGCCGCGACAGCCGCCAGCGCACGGCCGGGAAGCGGTCGCGCAGCGTGGTTTCGAGCCAGGTCGCGAGCTTCTCGCGATCCTCGACCGATTTCGCGGTGATCACGAACTGCGCGAAGTTCGGCAGTTGCAGTTGCTGGTCGAGCGGCAGGTAGAAGCGCGGCGCGCCGCTGCCGACGAAGTTCACCGAATGATCGATCTCGGGGCGCTTGTCGAGCACTTTCTCGAGGCGCTCGGTCTCGCGCAGCGTCGCCGCGAACGACGCGCCTTCGGGCAGCCGCAGGTCGACCAGCAGCTCGGGCCGGTCGGAGCTCGGGAAGAACTGCTGCGGCACCAGCGAGAAGCCCATCATCGCCACGACGAAGAGGGCGCCCGTGATCAGCAGCACGACGAAGCGCCGCTCGATGCACCAGTCGATCCAGCCGCGCAGCCGCCGGTAGAAGCGGGTGTCGTAGATGTCGTGCTCGTGATCGTCGGGCAGGTGCGCCTCGTGTGCGTGCCGCTTGCGCTCAGGCAGCATGTGGAAGCCCAGCAGCGGGATCAGCACGACGGCCGCGAACCACGACGCGATCAGCGCGATCGCCGACACCTCGAAGATCGAGCGCGTGTATTCGCCGGTGCTCGATTTCGCGAGCGCGATCGGCAGGAAGCCCGATACCGTGACGAGCGTGCCCGTCAGCATCGGGAAGGCGGTGCTGGTGTACGCGAACGCGGCGGCGCGGGCGCGGCTGTAGCCCTGTTCGAGCTTCACGGCCATCATCTCGACCGCGATGATCGCATCGTCGACGAGCAGCCCGAGCGCGAGCACGAGCGTGCCGAGCGACACCTTGTGCAGCCCGATGTCGAACAGGTACATGAACAGCGCGGTGACGGCGAGCACGACCGGGATCGAGATCACGACGACCATCCCGGTGCGCAGCCCGAGCGACACGAGGCTCACGACCAGCACGATCGCGACCGCTTCGGCGACGGCTTCGAGGAAGTCGTCGACCGAATGCGAGACCGCGTGCGGCATGCTCGACACCTCGACGAGCTTCAGCCCCGCAGGCAGTTGCGCCTGCAACTCCTTCGATTCGGCGTCGAGCGCCTTGCCGAGCCGGATCACGTCGCCGCCCGGCTGCATCGTGACGCCGATGCCGAGCACGGCCTTGCCGTTGCTGCGCATCTGCGTGACGGTCGGATCGTCGTAGCCGCGCCGGACCGTGGCGAGATCGCCGAGCCGGAACGTGCGGCCGTTGATGCGGATCAGCGTATCGGCGATCGCGCCGACGTTGTCGAACTGGCCGCTCGGCCGCACGAACACGCGATCGTCGGCGGTCGTCAGCACGCCGGCCGACGACACGTCGTTCTGCGCGTTGATCGCCTGCCCGAGCTGCTGCGGCGAGATGCCGAGCCGCGTGAGCTGCGCGTTGTTCACCTCGATGAAGATCCGCTGGTCGGGGTCGCCGAAATAGTCGACCTTGCCGACGCCCGGCACGCGCAGCAGCACGGTGCGCAACTGGTCCGCGTAGTCGTGCAGTTGCGCGGGCGTGAAGCCGTCGCCCTCGAGCGTCCAGATGTTGGTGTAGACGTCGCCGAATTCGTCGTTGAAGAACGGGCCCTGCACGCCGGGCGGCAGCGTATAGCCGATGTCGCCCACTTTCTTGCGGATCTGGTACCAGGTCTCGGGCACGTCCTTCACCGGCGCCGAATCCTTCATCGTGAAGAAGATCAGCGATTCGCCGGGGCGCGAATAGCTGCGCAGGAAGTCGATGGCCGGCGTTTCCTGCAGCTTGCGGCCGATCCGGTCGGTCACCTGTTCCTGTACCTGCCGCGCGCTCGCGCCAGGCCAGAAGGTGCGGATCACCATCACGCGGAACGTGAACGGCGGGTCTTCGGATTGCGCGAGCCGCGTGTACGCGAGGATGCCCGCGAGCGTCGCGAGCGCGATCAGGTAGACGACCAGCGCCTGGTGGCGCAGCGCCCATGCGGACAGGTTGAACCGGCCTTCTTCGTGGGAGACGCTCACGATGCGAAGTCCTCCGGATGCAGCGGCGCGATCGCGCGCACCTTCTCGCCCGCGCTGACCGTATGCACGCCCTGCAGCACGACGCGCTCGCCCGGTTGCAGCCCGTGCGACACGGTGACGGTGCGCTCGTTGAAGCGCGCGACGTCGACGCGGCGCAACTCGAGCGTGTCGTCCTTCGCGCGCACGACCCAGACGGCCGGGTGCGCGCCGTCGTGGAACAGCGCGGTCGCAGGCAGCGTGATCGGCTGCGTATCGGCGGCGGCCGGTGCGCCGTCGAACGCGACGTCCGCGGTCATCCCGAGCCGGATCGCCGGATCGGGCGCGCCGAGCGTGAGTTTCACGCGATAGGTGCGGCTTTGCGGATCGGCGGCCGGCGCGATTTCGCGGACTTTCGCGGCGAACCGGCGACCCGGCAGCGCCGGCAGCGTGACGGTGGCCGCGTGACCGGGCGCGAGCGACGCGAGCGCGGCCTCGGGCACGTCGCTGACCACGTCGACGTCGCCCGACCACGCGAGCTGGTAGACCGGCTGGCCGGCCGACACGTTCTGGCCGGTATCGGCCTGTTCGGCGGTGATGGCGCCCGCATGATCGGCGACGAGCGTCGCGTAGCGCAGCTGGTTCTTCGCGAGCGCGAGCTGCTGCTGCGCCTGGTCGCGTTGCGCGAGCGCCGACGTGTAGCTGTTCTGGGTCTGTTCGAGCTGCGCGGTCGCGATCAGGTTTTCGCGGGCCTGCGCGCGATCGCGATCGAGCTGCTGCTTCGCGAACGCGAGGGTGTGCGTCGCGGCATCGAGTTGCGCCTGCGCGCTTGCGGCGTTCTTCTCGACGTCGGACGGATCGAGCAGCGCAACGACCTGGCCGACCTTCACCGTATCGCCGAGCCGCACCCGGCGCTCGATGATCTTGCCGGCGATGCGGAACGACAGCGGGGTGGCGTAGCGCGGCTGGATGTCGCCGGGCAGCGTGCGCGCGGCCGCGAGGGTGTCGGCCCGTGCGGGCAGCGCGACGACGGGGCGCGGGGCGGGCGGTGCGGATTCTTTCGGATGACAGGCGGCAAGGACGAGCGCGGCGCCGATCAGCAGCGCGGCGCGGGAACCGGAGCGATTCACGAAACCCCCAGGTGAGGTGGAGCGGTACGAAGCCGGCAAGCGCGGCGGGCGCTTGCCCCGAGCGGCGCCGGCACCGGCGCACGCGGACAGACGAACGACATCTTCGGAAACTGTGGCGAATTCTAATACACACCTGTATTTGAATGCAAAGATGAATCTGAAAGGGAGGGGATGCTAGACTGCGCGTCATGAAACCACAGCGCTTAACTCGCGAGCAGAGCAGGGACCAGACGCGCGAACGTCTGCTGAAAGCCGCGCATCGAATTTTTCTGAAGAAAGGCTATGTGGCCGCGAGCGTCGAGGACATCGCGGCGGCGGCCGGCTATACGCGCGGTGCGTTCTACTCGAATTTCCGCAGCAAGTCCGACCTGTTGCTGGAATTGCTGGAGCGTAATCACGACGAGGTGCGCGCCGACTTCGAGGCGATTTTCGAAGGGGGCGGCACGCGCGAGCAGATGGAATCGATGGCGCTCGCGTATTACCGTACGCTGTTTCGCGACGACGAATACTCGCTGCTGTGGGGCGAGGCGAAACTGCAGGCCGCGCGCGACGCGAAGTTCCGCGTGCGCTTCAACCAGTTCCTGCACGGCAAGCGCGTGCAGATGGCCGAATTCATCCAGCGCTTCGCCGAGCGGTCGGGCACGCCGCTGCTGCTGCCGGCCGACACGCTCGCGTTCGGGCTGATGTGCCTGTGCGACGGCGTGCAGTCGTACTACACGGCCGATCCGCAGCACGTGTCGGTCGACGCGGCGGAAGCGGTGCTCGCGGGGTTCTTCGCGCGGGTCGTGCTGGGGCGCGCGCCGGACTGACGGCCGCACGTCCGTTGCCGGAGCGCTACGCGCGGCATCCGACGGTCAGCGCGCGGCGGTGTACGGCACGCGCGGCCGACGGTCAGCGCTCGCCGGTCATCCGCCGGTACGCGTCGAGCAGCGACGTCTTGTAGACGACGCCCGCGAGCGTCGGCTCGGCTTCGCTCTCGATCACCGGCAGCCGTTCGCCCTGGAACGCCATGAAGCGCTCGAGCGCGGTCGCGAGCGGCATGTCGGGCGTGAGCAGCGGAAACGGCGTATGCGCGTAGTGCGCGGCCGTCTTGTCGGTCGTGTCGCGCTTGTCGAGCAGGTCCGACGTGATGTCCTTCAGCGCGACCGCGCCGCGAAAGCGCCCGGCGTCGTCGGTCACGTACAGATACTTCACCGGATATTCGAGAAACACGCGCGTCATGTCGGCGACGCTCGCGGTGAGCGGCACGACCGTCTGCGCGGGCTGGATCAGCTCGCGCATCTGCGTGGTGCGCAGGCGCTGCCGCTCCTGCGCGTCCTGGTAGTGGTGCAGCGTGATCTCGTACATCGACGTCGTGCCCGTCGCGCGTGCGACGAAATACGCGAACACGCACGACACCAGCAGCGGCAGCACGACCTGATAGCTCAGCGTCATCTCGAAGATCATCAGGATCGCCATCAGCGGCGCTTGCGTGGCGCCCGCCATGAACGCGCCCATCCCGACGATCGCGTACGCGAAATACGCGGACGTATGGCCCGGCCACAGCGCGTCCATCGCGAGCCCGAACAGCGAGCCGAACACGGCGCCGACGAACAGCGTCGGCGTGAACACGCCGCCGATCGCGCCCGAGCCGGCCGTCGCGGCGGTCGCGATGACCTTGAACACGAGGACCGCGACGAGCGCCTGCCAGGTCCACGGCGAATGGAGGATGTGGTTCACGACGCTGTAGCCGTTGCCCCACACGTCCGGAATCCACACCGAGATCAGGCCGACGACGAGGCCGCCGAGCGCGAGCCGCACGGGCAGCGGCACGGGCAGCCGCTTGAACTGCGTCTTCGACGCGTCGAGCAGGTGCAGGAACTGCGGCGCCAGCACGCCGCACAGCGTGCCGAGCACGACGAACAGCAGCACCTCGGGGCCGGTCACGGCCGGAAACACCGGCATCTCGTACGGCGGCCGGTAGCCGGCGAATTCGCGCATCACGATGTTCGCGACGACCGACGCGACCACCATCGGCCCGAAGCTCTCCATCGCGATCGTGCCGAGCACGATCTCCGACACGAAAAAGGCGCCGGCGATCGGCGCGTTGTAAGCGGACGTGATGCCGGCCGCCGCGCCGCAAGCGACCAGCAGGCGCAGGCGCGGCGGGTCGAAGTGCGCGAAGCGGCCGACGAGCGACGCCGCGAGCGCCGCGAGCTGCACCATCGGGCCTTCGCGGCCGATCGAGCCGCCGCTGCCGATCGTCAGCAGCGACGACACGCTGCGCCACAGGCTCTGCCGTACCGGTACGACGCCGTTGCCGAGCGCGACCGATTCCATGTAGTCGGTGTTGGCGGCCTGACGGTCGCCGCGCGTCGCGAGCAGCAGCACGCAGCCGGCGAGGAATCCGCCCGCGGCCGGCATCCAGAACCGCACGTACCACGGCAGGCGCTTCGCCATCTGCACGAAGCTGCCGCTCTGCCCCGAGATCAGGTGCTGCATCAGGTCGATGCCTTCGCGGAACGCCATCGTGGCAAAGGCGCCGCCGACGCCGACGATGGCCGACCAGATCAGCATCGTATGGGCGTCCGACAGGCGGAACAGCGTTTGGGCGCGAGTGCGCAGCTTCAGCAGAAACGAGAGCACGGCTGAAAGGGGGCGATGGAAAACGACGCGAAGCATAGCACTGCGCCGCGCCCGCGGGATCTTCCCGTCGGGCGCGGCGCGCGAACCGTCACGGACGTGCGGCTCAGCCAAGCCAGTGCTGCACGGCCAAGGTGATCCCGTAGCCGCCGGCGATCAGCCACACGTACAGGATCAGGCCGGTCATCAGCGCACGCGGGCCGGCTGCGCGGATCTGCGCGACACGCGTCTCGATGCCGAGTGCGGTCATGGCCATCGTCAGCGCGAAGGTGTCGAGCACGTTCAGCGTATGCGTGACGTCCGCAGGCAGCACGTTCAGCGAATTGACGATCACGAAGCCGAGGAAGCCGAGCGCGAACCAGGGAACCGCCACCTTGCGCTTGCCTTGCGCGCCGCCGGCCGTGTCGCGAGCCGAGCGCACCGAGCGGGCGAGCCACCAGCCGAGCGCGAGCAGCACCGGCACCAGCAGCATCACGCGCGTCATCTTCACGATCGTCGCGACGTGCGCGACCTGCGGGCTGATGTCGCTCGCCGCGCCGACCACCTGCGCGACTTCGTGGATCGTGCCGCCGAAGAACAGGCCGAGGCCGGCCGGATCGAGGTTCAGCCACCCGGCGTGATAGGCGACCGGGTACAGGAACATCGACAGCGTGCCGAACAGCACGACACTGCCCACGGCCATCGCGCTCTGGTGCGGCTTCGACTGCAGCGTCGACTCGAACGCGAGCACGGCGGCCGCACCGCAGATCGCGCTGCCGGCGGCGGTCAGCAGCGCGGCGTCGCGATCGAGCTTCATCAGCTTCATGCCGACCCAGGTGCCGATCGCGAGCGTGCTGACGACGATCAGCACCGACACCGCGAGGCCCGGCAGCCCGACCTGCGCGATTTCCTGCAGGCTCACGCGCAACCCGAAGAACGCGACCGCGATGCGCAGCAGCTTGCGTGCGGAGAAATCGACACCGGCCGCCCAGCTGGCCGGCATGCCGTCGCGCAGCCCGTTGCCGTACGCCGCCCCGGCGACGATGCCGACGATCAGCGGCGACAGGCCGAGCCCCGCGATCGCGGGAAGCTCGGCGAGGCTCGTGACGGCGGCGGCGAACAGCGCGACGAACAGCACGCCGTTCAACTGGCCGCGCATCGACGGCGCGGCATGGCTGAGAGGGGGAGTCGGGGCAGTGGACATGGAGGCACCGTGACGGAGCGTGTGGCGATGGTGTAATCCTAGTTTCGTTATATCGATATGAAAAATTGTGATTTGTGACGTAAACTATCCGGAAAACCGATAATTCATCCCCATGACCCCGGATCAACTGATAACGTTCGCCGCCGTCGCTGAGCATCTGAACATCAGCCGCGCCGCCGTGGCGCTGCATCTGTCGCAGCCGGCCGTATCGGGCCAGTTGCGGCTGCTGCAGGACGAGTTCGGCGAGCCGCTGTACCAGCGCGACGGCCGCGGCATCCGCCTCACGCCGGTCGGCGAGCAACTCGCGCAATACGCGAGGGCGCAGCGCGACACGTTCGCGCAGGCGCGTGCGTTTCGAGACGCGATACGCGGGCTGGAGGCCGGCACGCTGCGTATCGGCGCGAGCACGACGCCCGCGAGCTATCTGCTGCCGTATCTGATCGCGGCGTTCCAGCCGCGCGCGCCGCGTGTGTCGATCCAGACGATGAGCGGCAATACGGCCGACGTGGTCGCGGCGCTGTCGTCGCTCGACATCGCGCTGATCGAAGGGCCGCCCGGCGAGACATTGCCGCCGGGCACGGCCGTGCACGCGTGGCACGAGGACGAGATCGTCGCGATCGTGCCGGCCGGCCATCCGCTCGCGGCGCCCGGCCACGACGCGGGCGTGACGCTCGACGCGCTCGCCGCCCATCCGCTCGTGCTGCGCGAGGCGGGTTCCGCCGTGCGGCAACTCGTCGAGCGCGCGTTCGCGCAGGGCGGCGCGCCGATGCGCGTCGCGTTCGAGATCGCGGGGGTCGAGGCGGTGAAGGAGGCCGTGCGCGCAGGAATGGGCGTCGGGTTCGTGTCCGCGATGTCGCTGCGTCACGAGGATGCCGCGCTCGTGCCGCGCTCGCTGGCGCCCGCGCCGCTCACGCGGCATTTCTCCATTCTCGTGCCGCATGGCGGCGCACCGTCGCGGGTCGCCGCGCAATTCCTCGAAATGAGCCTCGCGCAGGACCTCGCGTAGGCGCTCGCCGCCGCGCCGGGAACATGCGTTGCATACGGTTGCGCGCGTATTCGTGCGACGACACGGCCTTAGGGATTTCCTCTATGGCGTGGGTCCGACGCGAGGCGCACCATCCGTCTCAAGCAAATGGAACCGGTTCCATTCCGGTTGAAAAAGGGCAACATGGCAGACATCGTGATCGTGGCGAGCGCATTCGGGATGGACCGGGTGCGCCAGGAGGGCCACAGTGCATTCATCGCCACCGTGGCGGCATCCGGGGCGGCCGGCTTCGAGGTGCGGCGCGAGTTGTTCGCGTCGGACGACGACACGGCGCCCGGCGCGCTGGCCGCGCTCGGTGCGCAGATCGCCGGCCACGGGCTGTGGTCGGTCTATTCGACCCCGGACTCGCTGTACACGGAAACGGGGGCGCTCGACGCCGACGCCTTGCGCGATGCGCTCGCGCAAGCCGATGCGCTCGGCGCGCGCTTCGTGAAATTCCAGCTCGGCGGCTTTGCCGGCGACGCGCACGCGGCCGAGATCGTCGCGCTGGCGCGCGGCGCGCGGGCCCGCGTGGTGGTCGAGAACGGCCAGCTCGAGCTCGGCGGCGCGTTCGCGCAGTTCCGCGGGCTGTTCGACGCGCTGTCCGACGCCGGCATGCCCGATGCGCTCGGCATGACGTTCGACATCGGCAACTGGCAGTGGCGCGGCGAAGCGCCGCTCGACTGCGCGCAGGTGCTCGCGCCGCATGTGGAATACATTCACTGCAAGACCATCGAAGGCGAGGGCGCGCGTCGTTTCGCCGCCGCGCCGGCGCCGAACGACCCGCTCGTGACCGACGTACTCGCCGCGCTGCCGCAGCACGCGCCGCGCGGCATCGAGTTCCCGTTCGACGCGGCCGATCTGGCCGGCGATGCCTGCCGGCGCGTCGCATGGCTTGCGACCGCGTGACGGCGGAAGGATCCAGAGGCGTTCAGTCATGAAAACAGCACTCGATGTCGTGACCTACGGCGAAGCGATGGCGATGTTCGTCGCGACGGAGCCGGGCCATCTCGCGCACGCCGGGCAATTCGCGAAGCGGATCGCGGGCGCCGATCTCAACGTCGCGATCGGCCTGTCCCGGCTCGGCTTCCGGGTCGGCTGGATGAGCCGGGTCGGCCGCGACTCGTTCGGCCGCTACGTGCTCGACACGCTGGCGCGCGAGGGAATCGACGCGTCGTGCGTGACCGTCGATCCGCGCTACCCGACCGGCTTCCAGCTGAAGTCGCGCAACGACGACGGCAGCGATCCGACCGTCGAATATTTCCGCAAGGGCTCGGCGGCGAGCCACCTGTCGTGCGACGACTACGTGGCCGACTACGTGCTCGGCGCGCGCCATCTGCACCTGACGGGCGTCGCACCGGCGATTTCGGCGACGTCGTGCGAACTCGCATTCCGGCTCGCGCGCGAGATGCGTGCGGCCGGCAAGACGATCTCGTTCGACCCGAACCTGCGCCCGACGCTGTGGCCGTCCGCCGACGTGATGGCGAAGACGCTGAATGCCCTCGCGACGCTCGCCGACTGGGTGCTGCCGGGCCTGGCCGAAGGTCGGCAATTGACCGGGCACGAGACGCCGGCCGACATCGCGGGCTTCTATCTCGCGCGGGGCGCGCGCGGCGTCGTGATCAAGCTCGGCGAGCAAGGCGCGTATTTCCGCACGGCCGACGGCCGCGAAGGCACCGTCGCCGGCGAGCGCGTCGAGCGCGTGGTCGACACGGTCGGCGCCGGCGACGGCTTCGCGGTCGGCGTGGTCAGCGCGCTGCTCGAAGGCCGGAGCGTCGAGCAGGCGGTCGCGCGCGGCAACCGGATCGGTGCGCTCGCGATCCAGGTGATCGGCGATTCGGAAGGGTTGCCGACGCGCGACGCGCTCGACCGTCTCGAAAGTGTCGACAATCGCGCCGATCGCTTAGAGGAAACCGTCACCGCGCAATGAGAGGCCGGACACGGCACAATCCGCGGATCCATTTCGTGCGCGACGCACGGTAGTTTTGTTCGAGGCCGGGCGGGCGCTGGCGCCCACTGCGGCCCCTATACGGAGACACTCTCATGGCAGCCAATCTCGCAGCGCGTCGGTGGTGGACGATCATGCCGATCGTCTTCATCACGTACAGCCTCGCTTACCTCGATCGCGCGAACTACGGGTTCGCGGCGGCGGCCGGCATCAACCAGGACCTCGGGATCAGCAAGGGCCTGTCGTCGCTGATCGGCGCGCTGTTCTTCCTCGGCTACTTCTTCTTCCAGATCCCCGGCGCGATCTACGCGGAACGCCGCAGCGTGAAGAAGCTCGTGTTCGTCAGTCTCGTGCTGTGGGGCGGCTGCGCGGCCCTGACCGGCGTGGTCAGCAACATCCCGTCGCTGATGGCGATCCGCTTCGTGCTGGGCGTCGTCGAGGCGGCCGTGATGCCGGCGATGCTGATCTACATCAGCAACTGGTTCACGAAGAACGAGCGCTCGCGCGCGAATACGTTCCTGATCCTCGGCAATCCGGTCACCGTGCTGTGGATGTCGATCGTGTCCGGTTATCTCGTGCATGAATTCGGCTGGCGCCACATGTTTATCGCCGAAGGCGTCCCGGCCGTCATCTGGGCCGTGTGCTGGTGGTGCCTCGTGCAGGACAAGCCGGCCGATTCGCCGTGGCTCAGCGCGCAGGAAAAGCGCGACCTCGACGCCGCGCTCGCGGCCGAGCAGGCGGCGATCAAGCCGGTCCGCAACTATGGCGAGGCATTCCGCTCGCCGGCCGTGATCAAGCTGTGCGCGCAGTATTTCTGCTGGAGCATCGGCGTGTACGGCTTCGTGCTGTGGCTGCCGTCGATCGTGAAGAACGGTTCCGATCTCGGGATGGTCGCGACCGGCTGGCTGTCCGCGCTGCCGTACCTCGCGGCGACGATCGCGATGCTCGCCGCGTCGTGGGCGTCCGACAAGGTCGGTTCGCGCCGCGGCTTCGTGTGGCCGTTCCTGCTGGTCGGCGCGGCCGCGTTCGCCGCGTCGTACGCGCTCGGCTCGTCGCATTTCTGGATCTCGTATGCGCTGCTGGTCGTCGCGGGCGCCGCGATGTACGCACCGTACGGCCCGTTCTTCGCGATCGTGCCGGAACTGCTGCCGAAGAACGTCGCCGGCGGCGCGATGGCGCTGATCAACAGCATGGGCGCGCTCGGTTCGTTCGTCGGCTCGTATTTCGTCGGCTATCTGAACGGCGCGACCGGGTCGCCCGTCGCGTCGTACGCGTTCATGAGCGCCGCGCTCGTCGCCGCGGTGATCCTCACGCTGTCCGTCAAACCCCAGGCGCGCGATGCGCATCCGCTCGCGGCGCCGCTGCAAGGAAAATGAAACGATGAAGCCCCGTATCGTCGCGTACAAGCCGCTGCCCGATGACGTTCTCGCGTACCTGCGCGAGCATGCGGAGGTGGTGCAGGCCGACGGCGCCGACGCGCTCGCCGCTGCGCTCGGCGACGCGGACGGCGCGATCGGCGCGAGCCTGAAGGTCACGCCGCAGATGCTCGACCGCGCGCCGCGGCTGAAGGCGTGGTCGACGATCTCGGTCGGCTACGACAACTTCGACGTCGCCGATCTCACGCGGCGCGGCATCGTGCTCGCGCATACGCCGGACGTGCTGACCGAGTCGACGGCCGACACGGTGTTTTCGCTGATCCTGGCCTCCGCACGGCGCGTGGTCGAACTGGCCGAATGGGTGAAGGCCGGCCACTGGCATCGTAGCATCGGCCCGGACCTGTACGGCACCGACGTGCAGGGCAAGACGCTCGGCATCGTCGGGCTCGGGCGGATCGGCGGCGCGGTCGCGCGGCGCGCGGCGCTCGGCTTCCGGATGCAGGTGCTGTACGCGAACCGGTCCGCGCATGCCGAGGCCGAGACGCAGTACGGCGCCCGGCGCGTGACGCTCGATGCGCTGCTCGCGCAGTCGGATTTCGTGTGCCTGCAGGTGCCGCTGTCGCCCGACACGCGTCACCTGATCGGCGCGCCCGAATTCGCGAAGATGAAGCGCAGTGCGATCCTGATCAACGCGTCGCGCGGGCCCGTCGTCGACGAAGCCGCGCTGGTCGACGCGCTGCGCGCGGGGACGATCCGGGGCGCGGGGCTCGACGTGTTCGAGAAGGAGCCGCTGCCGGCGGATTCGCCGCTGCTGCAGATGAAGAACGTCGTCGCGCTGCCGCATATCGGCTCGGCGACGCACGAGACGCGCCATGCGATGGCGCGCTGCGCCGCGGAAAACCTGGTCGGCGCGCTGGCCGGCACGCTGCGCACGAATCTCGTCAATCCGGATGCGCTGGCGCACGCCTGAGCCGCCTCCGGCAACCGGCCGGCGCGGCGCCGGCGCCGTTAGAGTCGATGATCTTGGTGCCGGCGGGCCGGCTGCGTTATGATCGCCCGCTCTCGTCGCATCGACGGTCGGCCGCGCGGCCGGCCGCATCGGGCGACGGGCATCCGCGCCAGCTCCGGTGCGGCCGACTGCCGTAGCACGCGACCGGCGGGCGCTGCGCGAGCGCGAAGCACCGGGCCGGCGCAGGCGCCGACGCGCCAGCACAGGGGAGGCCGCCGATTGGCTTACGTTTCCAACAACAATGGTCCGTCTGCTCACGAAGCGGCGCGGATCGTACGTCGCGAGGCACGACAGTGACCGATTCGCAACCTTCCACGACGCGTCCGGCGACGATCAGCGACGTCGCGCGCGAGGCCGGTACGGGCAAGACCAGCGTTTCGCGCTACCTGAACGGCGAGACGCACGTGCTGTCCGTCGATCTGCGCCAGCGGATCGAAGCGGCCATCGCGCGGCTCAACTACCGGCCGAACCAGATGGCGCGCGGGCTCAAGCGCGGCCGCAACCGGCTGCTCGGCATGCTCGCGGCCGACCTGACCAATCCTTACACCGTCGAAGTGCTGCAGGGCGTCGAGGCCGCGTGCCATGCGCTCGGCTACATGCCGCTCATCTGTCACGCAGCGAACGAAGTCGAGATGGAGCGCCGTTTCCTGCAACTGCTCACGACCTACCGCGTCGAAGGGCTGATCGTCAACGCGCTCGGCGCCGACGAAGACGTGCTGCGCCCGTTGCGCGGCGCGGGCATTCCGGCCGTGCTCGTCGACCGCACGGTCGAGGGCTTCGAGGCCGACCTGATCGGTCTCGACAACGACGACGCGATCGAGACCGCGCTCGCGCACCTGGTCGAACACGGTTTCGACGCGATCCATTTCGTCGTGCAGCCGTTCGAGCGCGTCAGCTCGCGGCGCGTGCGCGAGGCCGCGTTCCGCGCGGCGCTGGCCGCGCGCGGGCTGGCGGTGCCGTCGACGGTCGTGCTCGACCTGAACGCGCCCGACGCGGCCGCGGCGGCGCTCGCCGACGTCGATGCGCGCATCGATCACGCGGCCCGGCGCGGCGTGCGCGCGGCGCTGTTCGCCGCGAATGCGCCGGTCGCGCTGGCGATCGCGCGCCACCTGCGCGCGCGCTTCGGCGCCGCGTGGCAGCAGCAGGCGGCGCTGCTGTCGATCGACGATCCGGAGTGGGCCGAGCTGATCGGCATCACGACGATCCGTCAGCCCACCTACGAAATCGGCTACAAGGCCGTCGAATTCGTGCACGAGCGGATCGACGGCGCGGCGGGCGACGTGCGCGTCGCGATGCTGCCCGGCGAGCTGATTGCGCGCGCGTCGACCGCAAGCTGAGTATCATTCGGGGCACGCGGCGCATCGGGTGCGCTGCCTCGAACCAAGGAAATACATGACTGTCGCTCCCGTCACGCTGGCGGCGCTGATCGCCGCCACGCTAATCATCGCGCTGCTGCCGCTCGTCCTCTACCGCATCCTGCGCAAGCCGCTTGCGCTCAATCGCCGCGACACGATCGTCGGCGTCGCCGTCTTCACGCTGTTTGCCATGATCCTCGAGCGCGCGTTCCACGGGCTCGTGCTGAGCCACACGCCCGAGGACGGCTGGCTCACGCAGCCGCTCGCGTTCGTCGCGTACGGCGCGCTTGCGACCGCCGTATTCGAGGAAGTCGGCCGCTATCTCGGGATGCGCGTGCTGAACCGTCGCTATGGCGCATCGGCCGGCGACGCTCGCGGCATCGGCTACGGGATCGGTCACGGCGGCGCCGAAGCGTGGTTCGTCGGCGTGCTGGTGTGGGGCCAGTGGTCGTATCTCGCGTGGCTCGCGAGCCGCGGCCAGCTCGAGACGCAGTTGTCCGACCTGCCGGTCGACACCGTCGTGCGGCTGCACATGATGCTCGCGACGCTGTCGGTCCAGTCGATCCTGCTGTTGCTGCTCGAACGCTGCGCGGCGTTCGCGGTGCAACTGGCGCTGTCGGTGCTGGTGTGGCGCGGCGTGCGGGCCGGCCGGATGGCCGTGTTGCCGCTCGCGATCGTGCTGCATGCGCTCGCGGCGACGCCGACGCTGCTGTACCAGGTGCGCGTGCTGCCGGCCGCATGGGTCGAGGCCGCGTATTTCGTGCTGGCCGCGATCCTGGCGGTCGTGCTGGCGAAGGCGTGCCGGCCGTCGCGTGCGGCGGCCTGACGGGAGAGACGGCATGGACGACTATCTGATCGAATGCCCGAGCGCCGAATTCGACGCGCTCGCACGCGTGATCTGCGATCTGTTTCCGGAGCAGACGCGCTTCGCCGAAAGCAGCGACGCGCGCGGGCGCTTCCTGTCCGTGCACTGGCTGGCGATGCGTTTCGGCGCGACGCCGAAGCGGATGACGCTCGACATCCGGATCGTGCCGGCCGCGCTCGCGCGCTACCTGGCGCTCAAGCCGATGCAGCGCGCGCGCAGCCATGCGGTGCTGCATGCGTATACGGAAGCGATGCTCGGATCGCTCGAAGAGCGACACGCGGCCGGCGAGGCCGTCGAGCGCGACGCGGAACTCGAGCTCGACGAAGACTTTGCGTGAGCAGCGGCGCCGGCCTTGGGCCGGCGCGGTGCATTACGCGGGTGCATTACGCGGGTGAATTACGCGGGTGAATTACGCGGGTGAATTACGCGTCGCGATAGACCTGCGCGAAGCGCTGCGCCTGCACGACGCCGTAGTCGCCCGGCGCGTATTGCATCACCCAGTCGCCGGCGACGCCGCGCAGCGTGTCGCCGTTCTCCGAGCGGGCGATCGTGAACGGCTCGTCCATCCGGCGTGCGAGCACGACGGCCGGCCGGTTGCGGTAAGCGCCCGGCGCACCGTGCGCGAGCGCCGGATCGGCGGGCAGGTATTTGGCGTCGAAGCGCGCGCGCGACACGACCCAGCGGTCGCCGGTCGAGCCGGTGATCAGCGCGTCGCCCACAGCATAACGGTTCGGGCCTTCGAGGCTCATCAGTTCGCCGTCGGCCTGCGCGAACGACACGGCGACGGTTTCGTCCTTGACGACGCGACGGGCCTGCGGATCGGTACGCAGATCGAGTTGCTTGAGTTCGAGCATGGCGGAGAGGGGCGGGAAAGCGGGAAAAGCCGGGAGCTTATCCCGAATTCGGCGCGCCGTGTGACGCGCCGATGCCGCCAGCGGCGCGGCGCCGTTCGGCCCGGACGGGCGGCACGGCGCCGGCGGTGAGGGCGTCAGGGCTGCGCGGGAGCGCTCGCGGCCGGCGCGGCGGCCACGTTGCCTTCCTTGCCCTTCGTCCTGCCCTTGCCGCGGTGCTCGCCGCCGTGGTGCAGCCAGTTGCGGAAGGTCGTGTCGGCCAGCGCCTTCTGCTCGGCCGGGAAGCTCTCGTAGAGCGGCGCGAAGGCGTCGGCGAGCTTCTTCGCGCCGTCGGCGTTCGCCTGCGACAGTTCCGCGTACTGCTTCATGTCGTCGAGCGCGGACACGTCGTGCTTGGCGATCCGTTCGCCGTAGAGACGGCCCATCGTTGCGCCGTTGTCGCGCATCGTATCGGCGAACGTCTTCCATTGCGGCTCCTGCGCCGACGTGATCTTCAACTGGTCGTGCAGGTACTTGATGCGCTGCTCGATGCGCGCTTCGTGGCGTGCCGCGCGCTGTTCGGCGCTCGGGGCCGACGCCGCGGCCGTCGTGGCCGGCGCCTGGGCGGGCGCTTGCGGCTGCGCCGGGGTTTGCGCGAACGCGCTGGCTGCAACGACGAGCGTAGCGAGGGTGAGCGAGATTTTCTTCATGGTTGGCTCTCCGGGGTGGTGTCTGGCGAGCGGGCGCGGCGGCCAACGCCGCCGGCGCGCATCTCGCGTCGCCCGCTATTAGTAGCACGTTGCATGCAATGCGGCAGAGAATGCGACACTTGCTTACATCCGATACGAATCGAAATCGAAAGGTTCGAATCCGGTCATGCCGGTTGGGCGCGCCGGCGTTCGGCGCTATCATCGCGTCACTTTCCACTCCGCCGGCATCTGCGTACCGGCCCAGCGTCATGCGCCCACCCCGCCTCGACCAACTCGACGATCTCGACCGGCAACTCGTCGCGCTGCTGCAAGCCGATGCGCGCGCCAGCGTCGCGGATCTCGCGCGTCAGCTCGACGTGGCGCGCACGACGGTCGTCGCACGCATCGCGCGTCTCGAACGCACCAACGTGATCGCCGGATACAGCGTGCGACTGGGGCAGGACGTGCTCGACGCCAGCATCTATGCGTACGTCGGCATCATCCTCACGCCGAAGTTCGGCAAGGACGTATTGCGCAAGCTCGACCGGATGCCGGAAGTCCAGCTGCTGTGCGCGGTGAGCGGCGAGTACGACTACGTCGCGTGGCTGCGCGCCGATTCGCCCGAACGGCTCAACGATCTGCTCGACCAGATCGGCACGCTCGAAGGCGTCGAGCGCACGACGACGTCGATCATCCTGTCGCGCAAGATCGATCGCGGCACGATCGGCGGCTGACCGGTCGCATGCCGCGCCGCGCATGACCGCGCGAGCGTGGTGCGGATGGCGTGGCGTCGCGGGCGCCAGGCGCGACGTCGGGTGCATGCTCGCGCGCATTCGTCATGGCTTTCGCTATACGTCGTGATCGGCGCGGGGTATCCGCCGTCGTCGGCATCCTCCTTTCGCGCACGTCGCGCGTCTCTCCGAATCTCCTTTCGTATGCCGCTTCGGCCGGCGTGCCGCATTCGACGCATGGGCGGTTCGTGTGCCGTGCCGCGCCGTGCGTCCTCGTCTTCGTCGTCGCCATGCGCAACCGCCAACGACCGGTTTGCGACAGCCCGTTTACGCGATTTTTAGATGGGCATGTCATTTAGGCGAAACGTATCGTCATAACGTCGAAATTATCGGTCGTTTCGCATCATTCTTCGTCTTGGAACTGATTTTGAGCGTCCCTACACTGTGTGCATGGCTCGACGCCGTCCACAACACCACACCCATCATCAGGAGATAAGCGCATGAAAATCGCCATCGTCGGCGCAGGTCTGATCGGCCACACCATTGCTCACATGCTGCGTGAAACGGGCGACTACGAAGTCGTCGCGTTCGACCGCGACGCGGATGCGCTCGCGAAGCTGTCGCGCGAAGGCATTGCGACGCAGCGGGTCGATTCGGCCGATGCGAATGCGATTCGCGAAGCAGTGAAGGGCTTCGATGCGCTCGTCAACGCGCTGCCGTACTATCTCGCGGTCAACGTGGCCGCCGCCGCGAAGGCTGCCGGCGTTCACTACTTCGATCTGACCGAGGACGTGCGCGCCACGCACGCGATCCGCGAACTGGCCGACGGCTCCGATCGCGCGTTCATGCCGCAGTGCGGCCTCGCGCCGGGCTTCATCGGCATCGCCGCGCACGAGCTCGTGAACGGTTTCAGCGAAGTGCGCGACGTGAAGATGCGCGTCGGCGCGCTGCCCGAATATCCGACCAACGCGCTGAAGTACAACCTCACGTGGAGCGTCGACGGTCTGATCAACGAATACTGTCAGCCGTGCGAAGCGATCCGCGACGGCCGCAAGCAATGGGTGCAGCCGCTCGAAGGCCTCGAACACTTCTCGCTCGACGGCACCGAATACGAAGCGTTCAACACGTCGGGCGGCCTCGGCACGCTGTGCGAAACGCTGTCGGGCAAGGTCGAGACGCTCGACTACAAGTCGGTGCGCTATCCGGGCCACCGCGAGCTCGTGCAGTTCCTGCTGGAAGACCTGCGCCTGTCGACCGACCGCGACACGCTGAAGTCGATCATGCGCCGCGCGGTGCCGTCGACGAAGCAGGACGTCGTGCTCGTGTTCGTCACGGTGACGGGTGTGAAGGACGGCCAGCTGGTGCAGGACGTGTTCACGCGCAAGATCTTCGCGAAGGACGTGTGCGGGATGCACATGAGCGCGATCCAGATCACGACGGCCGGCGCGATGTGCGCGGTGCTGGATCTGTTCCGCGAAAAGAAGCTGCCGCAGAGCGGTTTCATCCCGCAGGAAAAGGTGTCGCTGAAGGCGTTCCTGTCGAACCGCTTCGGCAAGCTGTACGACGGCGGCACGATGGAGCGCGTGCACGCGGTCGCCTGACCGCGGTTGCCGGACCATTCGCCAGCGTCTGACTCTGGCACGAGGGCCGTACGACGCCGGGAGCGCAGCAGCGCTTCCGGCGTTGTTTTTTGAGGAAGCGGGAAGGGCGCCTGGCGGCGCCGATCAGGCGGGCAGCGGCGGGACGATCGTCGCCGGTTGCGGCGGCGGCACGATGCGGTACAGCAGCGCGTCGATGTCCGCGTCGGACGGCGCGGTGTTGTCGAACATCACGATGCCGTCGCATTCGTGGCCGGTCGGCACGAAGCGGCGCTGCCGGTATTCGTCCCAGTGCGCGAGCTTGTACGCGTCGTTCGGATTGGCGCGCGCGACGATCCGCTGATGCGCGACGTCTTCCGACGTGTGAACCCAGACGACCGTCAGCGCGACCTCGGGCGCGATACCGAGCCACGTGCGATCGAGGATGCGCCGGTCGCGCACCTCGCGCGACAGCGGGCCGACGACGAGCGCACCGATGCCGAGCGCGAGATTTTCACGGGCCGTGTCGAGCAGGCCCTGGTATTCGGGATCGCGAAGATGTTTGAGGTAGAGCGGGCTGTCGCGGTCGTTCGGATCGTCCGTGAGCGCGCCCATCGCGGCCGCGCTGTAGCGGCCGTACAGCGTATCCTTGTCGAGCAGGCAGAACGCCTCGCCGGTCGCGCGCATCAGCGGCCCGATGAGCCGCTTCGCGAGCGTGGTCTTGCCGGTGCCGGCGTGACCGCAGAAGAACACGAGATGCGTCACGAATACCGGCTCCCCGCTTTCCGGCGCGACGTGTCGCCGCGCTCTTCGCCGCGCGAGAACACTTCCGCTTCCAGCCACATCGCGTTGATGACGCCGAAGCCGAGTGCCACGCCGATGCCGAGTATCCACGAGAAATACCACATAGGTCTGTCTCCTTGACGGTGGGGCCGCGCGGCCGTTGTGCATCGCGCAACGCAGGCCCGGCGGGCCTGTCGATGTGCCCCGATGCGCGTGCTGCGGCGCACGCAGCCCGATCATGACCAATATCGGCGTGCCGCGCAAGCCGGGCCGTCCGTGCGGCAAACCGGTAAACTGATGGGCAAACCGCAACATCGTGGGACAACATGCTGATCAACTGTGCTGCTTACCAGGACGGCCGCAAGCTGGCCGATATCGACATCGCCGCCATCAGCGATTACGTGTCGAAGCCCGAATGCTTCGTGTGGGTCGCGCTGAAGGATCCGACGCCCGAGGAAATCGATCTGATGGGCGAGGAGTTCGGATTGCACGAGCTGGCGCTGGAGGATGCCCGCAAGGGTCATCAGCGACCGAAGATCGAGGAATACGGCGATTCGCTGTTCGCGGTGCTGCATACGGTCGAACTCGATGAGGACGACGAATTCAAGGTCGGCGAACTGAACGTGTTCGTCGGCCCGAATTACGTGCTGTCGATCCGCAATCACACCGAGCAGGATTTCCGCGACGTGCGCAAGCGCTGCGAGCGCGAACCGCATCTGCTGCGCGAGGGGTCGGCGTTCGTGTTCTACGCGTTGATGGACCAGGTCGTCGACCGGTATTTCCCGATCCTCGAAACGCTCGGCACCGAGCTCGAGGAACTCGAGGATCGCATCTTCGCGAAGGCGACGCCCGCGTCGTCGCGCGCGATCATCGAAGATCTCTATTCGCTGAAACGCCGGCTCGTGCTGCTGTACCAACACACGGCGCCGCTGATGGAGCCGCTCGCGAAGCTCACCGGCGGGCGCATTCCGGAAGTCTGCAGCGGGATGTCGGCCTACTTCCGCGACGTGTACGACCATCTGCAGCGAATCGTGAAGACGATCGAAGGGCGCCGCGAGATGGTCGTCACCGCGATCCAGGTCAACCTCGGGATGATTTCGCTCGCGGAGAACGAGGTGACCAAGCGGCTCGGCTCGTTCGCCGCGCTGTTCGCGATACCGACGATGATCGCCGGCATCTACGGGATGAACTTCGCGAACATGCCCGAGCTGCACCTGAAATACGGGTTCTACGGCTGTATCGCGGTGATGGCCGTCGCCGATCTCGCGTTGTGGTGGCGCTTCAAGCGGGCAGGATGGTTGTAGCCCGATTTCACGCGGGACGCGGCGCGTGCTTGCCGACCACGACGCGCCACGGCCGCACGCGCCACGATTTCACGAGGCCGTTCTGCACGTACGGATCGGCGCGCGCGAACGATTCGGCCGCTTCCGGCGAATCACCTTCGAACACGAGCACGGCCTGGTCGGCCGGGTCCGCCAGCGCGCCCGCGAGCACGAGTTCGCCGCGCTGGGTCGCGGCCTGCGCGAGCGCGAGATGCTCGGCACGGAACGCGTCGCGCCGCGACAGGTAATCGTCGACGAGTTCGTAGATCAACTGGTAATGCATGATCGCTCCAGGAGTCGGTTTCCGCCCGGAGGATGGGGCGGCCGGCTCAGTATAGGACACCGGGAAAGCTGTGGGCGACGTGGCTTGCCGGCATGACGGCGCGCATTCGCGGGTGCGTTTTTTGAACGGCGCATCCTCGGCGGTATCTCATTGTTCTTCGGAAAACGCAACTAACAGTCTAGTTTCCCGACATCGGCAAATTGCCGACCCGTTCGCGTCTACGTCGCACTACCTGGAATTCGTCTACAGGGACGAGGGGCTTTCCAGGCCCCGTTCTGGGTCTCGATTTCGCATGCCGGCGAGGGCAGGCGCGCGGATGAAAAATGACCGGGGCGGGCTGCCGGGGCATCTGGAGCGGTGTCGCGCGAGGGCGTTTCCATTGGGCCGGAATGCGACCTATGCTGAACGAATCCGGAGCGAACGCCGTTCGCCCGATTCACCCAGACGAGGTGTGCCATGCCGGTCTCAGCCACCCTGCAGGATTGCCTGCGCCAGAAGTCATCGCGGTACGAAATCGTGTACCACCCCTATAGTCATACGAGCATGGAGACGGCCGCCGCCGCGCATATTCCCGGCGACCGGCTCGCGAAAACGGTGCTCCTCGAGGACGCCGAGGGCTACGTCGCCGCCGTATTGCCGACGACGCATGCCGTGCGCCTGTCGGATCTCTGGGTGAAGACGGGACGCCATCTCGTGCTCGCCCGGGAGGTCGAATTGCGCGAGTTGTTCAAGGATTGCGACATGGGCGCGCTGCCGCCGGTCTGCATGGCGTACGGGATGAAGACGTTCCTCGAGGAACGCCTCGCGCAGCAGCCGGAAGTGTATTTCGAGGCCGGCGATCACGAAGCGCTGATACACATGATGCAGGACGAATTCCTGATGCTGATGGAGACCGCCGAGCGCGCGCATTTCTCGCACCGGATGCAGGGGATGATGCTGTCCTGAGCGATGCCGGTCGTGCGTCGACGAAGCATGCGCGGGCATTTGTCTCGCCGGTCTCGGTGAAGCGAATGTGCCGGTGCGCGCAAAGTAGCGGGTAACGAATTCACGCTGACGCAGCGGGTTCTGGCATCAAAAAAACAGATTCGGTATGCAGATCATCGTATGGATCCGATCGGTGGAGAAGGCGCGGTTATTTTAATGTGGATTCCTTATAAACAAGAGGCGAATTCCCATCCGAACATCGCATGAACAAGCCCCGGCGCCGCATGACGATGGTCAATCGGATTTCATCCGTGCGATGTGACGAAGAAACGCATCCGGAGATGCTCATTACCGACGCGCCAATTCGGTGCTTGGCACTAAATTGGTGATTATTTTAGAGAGGCACTTGATTGGTGCGATTGCCATACAAATCAATTACTAAATCAATGGAAAATGGTCGGCCAAGTTTACTAAATCATTATTCGAGCAAACTCTCCAAACTTTGTATTCGGGTATCAAATAAAGTTTGACGCTCAAATTTTTTCCTTGCTATCTTCTGCACCCAAGACGAACGACTCGGCTGACATCAGTGCGTAACGAAGAGCCAATCGTCACGCGAGAAAAGTGCCTGTGTCGACGCAGCTGACAATTGCCTGAACGCGCTGGTTCGGGGTAGACGCCGGATAGGGTGGCTATCCCGTTGCGGTTGAAACGATTCCTTGAAATTGAATAAATCGGGATCCGAAATCGATGCTTTCGATTCGGATGGCTAATTGCATCAAAAATGAAATTTCGGGGTGAGGCGGAGACGGAACCGACCCGGTTCCTGGGCCGGCCATCATCGCGAAACTGGGCGATTCGCTTGGGGGATGGATAGTGGGCATGAAAGTCGAAGAGCATCTGGTTGCTTCGAACAGCGGACTGGCCACGCTTGGGCGTCCGCGGGAATTCGGCAAGAAGCAGCAGAACCCGGTGCGCCGTTTCGGCGGCATCGCAGTCGTCCTCCTGTTGCACGCAGTGCTGATCTACGCATTGCTCAACGGCCTCGCGACGAAAGTCGTGCAGGTGATCCAGCATCCGATCGAAACCCGCATCATCGAGCCGGTGAAGCCGCCGCCGCCCCCGCCGCTGCCGGTCGTCAAGCTTCCGCCACCAAAATTCGCGCCCCCGCCGCCGCCGTTCGTGCCGCCGCCCGAAGTGCCGGTGCAGGCGCCGCCGCAAGCGCCGATCACGCACCAGGCGGCGCCGGTGCCGTCCGCGCCGGCCGTGCAGGCGCCCGTCATCGCACCGCCCGCGCCCGCACCCGCGAAGCCGGTCAGCCACGAAGTGGGGGTCGTCTGCCCGAATTCGGACACGATTCGCGCGTCGATGCAGTACCCGAAGGAAGCGCAGGAAAACAACATCACGGGTGAGGTGACGATCGAGTTCGTCGTGGACGCGGACGGGAACATCACGAACGAACGCGTGGCCCAGTCGGCCGACCCCGTGCTCGATCGTGCGGCCTACAACACCGTGAAGCGGTTCAAATGCGTGGCGCAAGGCCAGGCCGTAAGGGTGCAGGTGCCGTTCTCGTTCAACCTGAATTGATGCAGTGGGCGGTCCGGCAAGCGCCGGACCGGGGAAAACCGTCTTGAACTTCAATCGTAAGTTCAACGAAAGAATTGGAGTGGGGTATGACCAAGCGTTCTCTGGCCGCACTGGCGGCAAGCCTGTTGATGTCCGTCGCTGCAATCGACGGGCTCGTTGCACCGCAATTCGCTTACGCGCAAGCGAGCGGATCCACGGCGGCATCCGACACGTCGGCACAGGCCGCGGCGCCGGCGCCGTCCGCCGCCGACTCGGCCCCGCCGCCGGCGCCGGCCGCGACCGAAGCGGTCGAGAATCCGTACGGGCTGGGGGCGCTTTGGAAGAACGGCGACTTCGTCGCGCGCTTCGTGCTGATCCTGCTCGTGATCATGTCGATGGGCAGCTGGTACATCATGGTCACGAAGTTCGTCGAGCAGTTGCGGGCGAACCGCCGCGCGAAGCTTGCGGACGCGCAACTCTGGAGCGCGCCGTCGCTGGCCGAAGGCGCGAAGCTGCTCGACGAGGCATCGCCGTTCCGCTTCATCGCCGAAACGGCGATCGAGGCGGGCGAGCATCACGACGAGGCATTGCTCGAAGCCGTGGACCGCAACACGTGGATCGACGTGTCCGTCGAGCGCTCGATCACGAACGTGTCGAACCGCATGCAGGACGGGCTCGCGTTCCTGGCGACGGTCGGGTCGACCGCGCCGTTCGTCGGGCTGTTCGGCACGGTCTGGGGGATCTATCACGCGCTGACGGCGATCGGGATCGCGGGCCAGGCGTCGATCGACAAGGTCGCGGGCCCGGTGGGCGAGGCGCTGATCATGACGGCGATCGGCCTGGCGGTCGCGGTGCCGGCCGTACTCGGCTACAACTTCCTCGTCCGGCGCAACAAGTCGGTGATGGAGCGGGTCCGCAACTTCGGCGCCCAGCTGCATACCGTGCTGCTGGCCGGCAGCAAGCGTGCCGCTCGCGCGCCGTCGCCTGCCGCGTCGCTCGTGAACTGACCGGCTGACGGAGGCGCGCGATGGGCATGAACGTCGGGCAGGACGAAAGCGACGAGGTGATCGCGAACATCAACACGACGCCGCTCGTCGACGTGATGCTGGTGCTGCTGATCATCTTCCTGATCACGATTCCGGTCGTCACGCATACGATCCAGCTGCAGTTGCCGAAGGAGGTCGTGCAGCCGCTGCAGACCACACCGAAGAGCGTCGAGATCGCGGTGAATCGCGACGGCGATTTCTTCTGGGGTGAACAACGGGTGGATGCGTCGACGTTGCTCGCGAAGCTGAAGGGCGTGTCGCAGCAGCAGCCGCAGCCGAGCGTGCACGTGCGCGGCGACCAGAACACGCGCTACGAGTTCATCGGCCGGGTCGTCACGATGTGCGAGCGGGCAGGTATCGCGAAGGTGTCGTTCATTACGGAACCGCCGGCGCGGGGTGGCTAGCCTTGCACGGGAACGGCGCGCGCGTCGATTCCGATTGCCGGCGACGCATGGGATCAGAGCAAGCATCGACAGGAGCAGACGATGGGAATGAACATGCCTTCGGGCGGAGGCGGCGCCGAGCCGGACGTGATGGTCGACATCAACACCACGCCGCTGATCGACGTGATGCTGGTGCTGTTGATCATGCTGATCATCACGATCCCGATCCAGATGCATTCGGTGAAGATGGACCTGCCGGTGGGCAACCCGCCGCCGCCCGCCACACCGCCGGAGGTCGTGCAGATCGATATCGACTTCGACGGGACGACGACGTGGAACGGCGCGCCGGTGCCGGATCGCGCGGCACTCGAGGCGAAACTGACGGCGGTCGCGCACGAGCCCGTGCAGGCGGAGATCCATCTGCGGGCGAACAAGCTGGCGCCGTACAAGGACGTGGCGGCCGTACTGGCGTCCGCACAGCGCGTGGGCGCGACGAAGATCGGCCTGATCGGCAACGAGCAGTTCATGCAATGACGGGACAGGCCAACCGATGAGCCAGCGACGATGGAAACGGATGACGGCGCTGGGTGCGGCCTGCGCGCTCGGCCGCCCGGCGTGGACGGCCGACGCATTGCGGCCGGACGTGGCGAAGCCGCTGGCGGCCGCGCAGGACCTGTATCGCGCGCACAAGTATCGCGACGCGCTCGGCAAGATCGCGCAGGCAGCCGCCGTGCCCAACCGCACGCCGTATGAAACCTACATGGTGGAAGCGACGCGCGGCGCGGCGGCGATGGCGGCCGGCGATACCGGCGTGGCCGCGCAGGCCTACGAAACCGTCCTGAACTCGGGGCGCCTGTCGGGCGAGGACGAGCAGCGGACGACGGCGGCGCTCGCGGGGATCTACTTCCAGCAGAAGAACTATCCGCAGGCGATCCGCGTCGCGCAGCGCTACTTGAAGGCGGGCGGTACGGATCCGGAAATGCACACGCTGCTCACGCAGGCGTATTACCTGTCGAACGATTGCGGCCAGGTCGTGAGCCAGCTGAAGGCGAGCGCGGACGCACAGGTGAAGGCCGGCCACGCGCCGGACGAAGGGCAGTTGCAGATGCTGGCGGCCTGCGCGCAAAAGAGCAAGGATGCCGCTGCGTATCGCGGCGCGCTCGGCATGCTGGTGGCTTATCATCCGAGCCCCGCGTACTGGGAGGAAATGATCTCGGCGATTCGCGGCAGCCCCGGTTACCTGTCGTCGCTCGACCTCGACATCTACCGGCTGCGCAGGGCGACGGGCTCGCTGACGACGGCCGACGCCTATATGGAGATGACGCAGCTCGCGCTGGTGGCCGGCACGCCGGCCGAGGGCCGGCAGGTGATCGACCAGGGTTTCGCGTCCGGCGTGCTCGGCAAGGATGCGCAGGCGGACCGCGAGAAACGGCTGCAGGCGCTGGCCGCGAGGCGCGCACAGTCGGGCGCGGACGCGGCCGATCCGGTGGCGCCGATCGACGCCGGCATGAATCTGGTGTTCGCGGGCCACACGGCGCAGGGGCTGTCGATGATGGAGCAGGCAATCGCGAAGGGCGGGCTCGAGCATCCCGATGCGGCGCGGCTGCGGCTCGGCGAGGCGTACTACGTGGCGGGCCAGAAGGCGCATGCGGTCCAGGTGCTGCGCACGGTCAAGGGTAACGACGGATCGGGGGATCTGGCGAAGCTGTGGACGGTCGTCGCGTCGCGGTAAGGCGACGCTTGGGGGACGCAGCGGCCGAATGCGGGATGGGCGCCGTACCGCATGCACGTGCCATTGCGGACACCTGAAGGCGGAGAAGTCCGACGGGGCGAGGAAAAAAGGGGCAGCCGTGTTGATTAGTAAACCGAATGAAATGAGCGCGAATCGCGCGACCGCGAAGCGGGACTCCCGTTTCGCTTCGCGCGGGACGTGCGCGCGGCGGCGACGGGCAGCGGAGCCTCGCGCCGTGGCGGCGGCTTCATGGCATCGGGCAAGGCCTGCCGACATCAAATCGATTGCGATTGAGAGGGTCCGTTCTTCCATGGTCTTGCCTCCCGATGAATCGGTGCTCGTCGCGGTTTCGCTCGGCAACAAGATCCGCGCGCTTCGGCAGCGGCTGAAACTCACGCTCGACGAAGCGGCCACGACGGCAGGAATCTCGAAGCCATTCCTGTCGCAGGTCGAGCGTGGGCGCGCGACGCCGTCGATCACATCGCTGGTCCGGATTGCGAAGGCGCTCGGCGTGACGATGCAGTACTTCATCGACACGCCGACCGAGGCGCGCTCGGTGTGCCGCGGCGACGCCCTGCGGTATTTCCAGTTCACGAACTCGGCGAGTTCCTTTGCCCGGCTGACGAATCTCGTGGACGGTCGCAAGCTCGACGCGATTCTCGTCAGGATACCGGCGGGGCAGTCGCCGTCGGAAGTGACGACGCATGCAGGGGAGGAGTTCCTCTATGTGATGCGCGGAAGGGTCGCGCTGACGCTGGAGGATTGCACGTTCGTGTTGAGCCCCGGCGACACCGCGCACTACGAGTCGACGCTGCCGCACGCGTGGCACAACACGGCCGATGAAGAAGCGGTGATCGTCTGGGTCGGTACGCCGCGGCTGTTCTAGCCCGTCGGGCCAGGATCATTCGAAACGGAAGGCAAGCAGTGCGCTCAGTGTAAGTAAATCAGTATTACGAATTACACAATACGAAAGGATCGTGCGGCGTTCGAACTGCACGGCCGATTCGTTCGGGTCGCGGTGGTTGGCAGGTCGGAAATGGCGGACTCCGGCACACGGGCGCCCGGAGCGCGCGGCGGAATTCACGAGATTCGGACGCGCAGTGGGTGGGGTCTTACTGACGAGCGAGAGGAAACACGATGAAGCAAAGAGCACTAGCGTTGGCCATCAAAAGAATGGTCTGGGCAGAACTGGCGCTTACCGCGACGCTGGCTGTGCCGGCTTTCGCACAGAGCCAGCCGGGCCCCGGCGCCGTCGCCGTGGCGGATGCGGTCGCGGCCAACGCGCCTGCGGCCACGACCGTCGCACAGGTCGGCGGCACCGCGAGCACGCCCGCCGCAACGGGGGCGGCCGCACCCGACGCGGCACCCGGTGCGGCCGCGACGGGCGACACGGCGCCCGCCGCCCCGGCCGCGAACGGGCAGGGCAAGGTCGCGCAGATCAAGCGTTTCGAGGTGACAGGCTCGCTGATCCGGCAATCCGACAAGACCGGCTTTCAGCAGGTCCAGACGATCACGCCGAAGGAGATCCAGGCCAGCGGCGCGGTGACGGTGACCGACTTCCTGCGCAATGCGACGGCCAACTCGGCGAACAGCTGGGGCGAGGGGCAGTCGGGCAACTTCGCGGCCGGCGCGGCCGGCATCGCGCTGCGCGGCCTGTCCGAGAAATACACGCTCGTGCTGGTCGACGGCCAGCGGGTGGCGCCGTATGCGTTCTTCTCGAACAGCGTCGATTCGTTCTTCGACCTCAACACGCTGCCGCTCAACGACATCGAGCGCATCGAAATCGTGAAGACGGGCGCGGTGTCGCAATACGGGTCGGACGCGATCGGCGGCGTCGTCAACATCATCACGAAACACGATTTCCGCGGGCTACAGCTCGACGGCAGCATCGGCAGCGCGATCAACGGCGGCAACGGCGACGGCACGACGAAGTTCGGCGTACTCGGCGGCTTTGGCGACCTGAACGCCGACCGCTTCAACGTGACGGCGGCGCTCAGCTACTACAAGTCGAACGGTTTCACGCTCGCCGATCGCGATTCGACGCGTAACCAGGACTTCACGGGCAAGCCGGGCGGCTTTTCGCTGCTCGCACCGTCCTACTGGAACATGCCCGACGGCAGTGCGCAGGCGTTGAACGGCTGCCCGTTCGGCGGGGCGGTTCGCCCGGCCGCGCCGAATTCGCTGTCGGCCGGCCTGCCGGGCACGATCTGCGCGTTCAACACGGCGGAAAGCACGTCGATCCTGCCGATGACCGAACGCCTGAACGCGAAGCTGCATGGCGACTTCAAGATCAACGACACGACGACGGCGTTCGCGGACTTCCTGGAAAGCTACAACACGACCACGACCAACGACGGCCTGTGGAACAACGTGATCGGCAACCCGCAGAGCCCGGCGCTCGTCTGGAATCCGCAGACGCAATTGTTGTCGCCGTTCAACACGGTCGTGCCGGTGACCAACCCGTACAACACGACGGGCGCGGCGACGCCGTTGACCTACGCGTTCCCGAACACGGTCGCGCAGAAGACCTGGGCGAACTACTGGCGCGCGGCGGCCGGCATCAAGGGTTCGTTCACGCTGCCGTACGGCGACTGGGACTGGGCGACGTCGGTCAGCCATTCGCAGAGCACGGTGTCGAACGTGTTCACGAATCAGCTGAACGTGAACGCGCTGAACAACATCTACCAGAACGGCACGCTGAATTTCGCGAACCCGGCCGCGACGCCGAACGCATTCAACGGCCTGTACCAGGAAGCGAACAATCTCGGCATCTCGAAGCTCGATACGATCGACGCGACGCTGTCGACGCCGAACCTGTTCCACCTGCCGACCGGCGACGTCGGCATCGGCTTCGGCGCGCAGTTCACGCACCAGAGCGAAACGCTGACGCCGGGTTCCGAGTACTTGAGCGGCGCGGTGATCACGCCCGATCTGCAGACGGTGAACGGCGCGCGCAACGTCGCGGCCGTCTATTACCAGGTCAACGTACCGATCCTGGAGAACCTGACGTTCAGCCAGGCAGGCCGCTACGACCACTACACGGACGTGGGTGGTGCGTTCTCGCCGCGCTTCGCACTGCGCTATCAGCCGATCAAGGCGCTCACGCTGTATACGTCGTACAACCGCGGGTTCCGTGCGCCGACCTTCGTCGAAGACAGCAAGTCCCAGACGCTCGGCATCCAGGTCGACCCGGCCACCGGCCAGAACTACACGTCGATCACGGTCGGCAACCCGAACCTCGCACCGGAACGCACGCGCAACTTCAACATCGGCTTCCAGGTCTCGCCGGCCCGCTACACGGATCTCGGCTTCGACTGGTACAAGATCCGCATCGACAACGTGATCGGGCAGGGCAAGCCGTCGCAGGTCGTGACGGACCCGACGACGGGCCAGTTGCTGTACAAGGTGATTCCGTACCAGAACCTCGGCTACCTCGACACGAACGGCTTCGAAGGCACGTTCCGCCAGGGGCTGCCGCTCAAGGGCTGGGGCATGCTCACGCTGTCGGGCGACTGGGCGTACGTCAACAGCTACAAGATCGGCTTCCCGGGCAGCGCACCGGTGAACGGCGCGGGCAACAACTTCACGATCACGCAGCCGTTCGGCGGCAGCTTCCCGCGCTGGCGCGGCAACACGACGCTGGACTGGAACTATCGCAAGTTCGACGCGGCGCTGACGTGGCAGTTCACGGGCCCGTACGCGCAGAACCTGATGCCGGAGCCGGCGAAGGTCGGCTCGTACAGCCAGTTCAACCTGATGGTGACGTATACGGGCTTCAAGAACTGGACGATCTACGGCGGCATCGACAACATCTTCAACCGCACGCCGCCGTATGACCCGATCTTCGCGAACGGCACGCTGAGTCAGAGCGGGTACGACACGTCGGTGTATTCGTACATCGGCCGCTTCGCGCAAGTCGGCGCGACGTACAAGTTCTGACGGCGATACGCGCAAGACCGACCAGCTTGGACGGGCCGCTCCACGTCCACTACCCCAATTAGGAGCGGCCTTTTTTTTTACCGGGCGCGATGACGGTACGGCCGGGTCCGACCGGCATCGACGACGTATGAATCGACAGGCATTGATCGCGTGCGGGCATCGGGCCGGCATGTTACCGGGTTGACTGAACATGAGACTGTTGAAATGGCGGCGGATGCCCGCGCTGATCGCGTGCGTGGCGCTGGCCGCGGTCATGCCGCCGGTCGCGCACGCGGTGCCGGCCATCGCGCAATACGACCAGCCGAAATACCCGCCGGGCTTTACGCATTTCGATTACGCGGATCCGCAGGCGCCGGACACCGGCGCGCTCAATTTCGAAAACTACGACGAAGCGCAGAGCTACGACTCGCTGAACCCGTTCCTCGTGCGCGGCTCGCCCGCGCCGGACATCAAGAACCTGATGTTCGACACGCTGATGCAGCGCAGTTGGGACGAACTCGCGTCCGAATACGCGTTGATCGCCGACGACGTCGAGGTGGCGCCGGACGGGCTGTCGGCCACGTTCCACATCAATGCGGCCGCGCGCTTCTCGAACGGCGACGCGATCACCGCGGCCGACGTCAAGTATTCGTTCGATACGCTGACGAGCCCGCAGGCGTCGCCGCTGTACAACGCGCAGTTCTCGATCATCCGGCGCGCGGTGGTCGTCGACGGTCACACGATCCGCTTCGAATTCAAGCATGCGGAGCGCGACGCCCCGCTGATCGCAGGCGACCTGCCGGTGTTCTCGCCGAAGTGGGGGCAGCGCGCGGACGGTACGCGACCGCCGTTCGACCAGATCGCGAATGTGCCGCCGATCGCGAGCGGCGCGTACCTGATCGAGCAGCGCAGGAACGACAAGCAGATCGTGTACGTGCGCAACCCGCACTACTGGGCCGCGAACCTGCCGTCGCGGCGCGGGATGTTCCGTTTCGCACGCGTGTCGTTCAAGTTGTACCTCGACCAGTACACGGCGCTCGAGGCGCTGAAGGCCGGCGACGTGGACGCGCGGATGGAATACAGCTCGACGCAGTGGGCGCGCAAGTACGTCGGCAAGAATTTTCGCAACGGACTGCTGACGAAGGGCGAATTCCCGGACGGCCCCGCACAGATGCAGGGTTTCCTGATGAACCTGCGCAAGCCGATGTTCCAGGACGTACGCGTGCGGCATGCGCTCGCGCTGGCATTCGACTTCGACTGGATGAGCCGGATGATGTTCTACGGGCAGTACCGCCGCACCAACAGTTTCTGGGACGCGAGCCCGTTCGCCGCGTCCGGCATGCCGAGCGCGAAGGAGCTCGCGCTGCTCGACCCGTACCGGTCGACGCTGCCGCCGGAGGTGTTCGGTCCGATGATCAAGCAGCCGTCGACGCTGCCGCCGGGCTCGCTGCGCGCGAATCTCAGGCAAGCGCGCGACCTGCTCGCGCAGGCCGGCTGGCACTACCGCGACGGCGCGTTGCGCGACGCGAGCGGCACGCCGATGACGATCGAGATCATCGACGACCAGCCCGGGATGGATCGCCTGATCCTGCCGTACACGCAGGCGCTCGCGACGCTCGGCATCCATGCGTACCTGCACGAGATCGACAGCGCGCTCTACCAGAAGCGGCTCGACAATTTCGAGTACGACATGACGACATACATCTACTCGCCCGTGACGATCCCCGGCGCGGAGCTGACACGCCGTTTCGGCAGCGCGGCCGCGTCGCAGCCCGGTTCGGAGAACTATCCGGGCGTGAAGTCGAAGGCCGTCGACGCACTGATCCGCGCGGCGCTCGCGGCCAATACGCTCGAGGATCTCGAGACGGCCACGCACGCCCTCGACCGCGTGCTGATCAACCTGTACGTGCTGGTCCCGCAGTACTACATGCCGAACGCGCGGATCGCGTACAAGACGACGCTCGGCCATCCGGCGGTCGTGCCGGCTTCCTATCAGTACGAGGACTGGATCATCGACTACTGGTACGTGAAGCAGCCGGCCGCACGAGCACAACCCGCTCCGGCGGCCTGACGGGGAGCAACGATGCTGGCATACATATTGAGGCGGCTGCTGCTGATGATTCCGACGCTGATCGGGGTGGTGACGATCACGTTCGCGGTCACGCAGTTCGTGCCGGGCGGGCCGGTGGAGCAGGTGCTCGCGCAGTTGCGCCACGGCAGCGCGCGGGGCGGCGAGGCGGGCGCAGGCGCGGGCGGCTACCACGGCAGCCAGGGCGTCGACCCGCAGCAGATCGAGCAGATCCGCAAGCAGTTCGGTTTCGACAAGCCGCCACTGGAGCGCTATCTGCTGATGCTGAAAAGCTATGCGACGTTCGACCTCGGCCAGTCCTACTTCGCGCACCGCAGCGTGTGGACGGTCATCCGCTCCAAGCTGCCGGTGTCGATCACGCTCGGGCTGTGGACGGTGATCCTCACGTATCTGGTGTCGGTGCCGCTCGGCATCGCGAAGGCGGTGCGCAACGGCTCGCGGTTCGACACTGCGACGAGCGTGCTGGTGCTGACCGGCTACGCGGTGCCGGGCTTCGTGCTCGGCGTGCTGCTGCTGATGCTGTTCGGCGGCGGCACGTTCTGGCAGGTCTTTCCGATGCGCGGGCTCACGTCGGACAACTTCGACGAGCTGACGCTGGTCGGCAAGATCCTCGACTATCTGTGGCATGTCGCGTTGCCGGTGACGGCCTCGGTGGTCGGCAATTTCGCGATCGTCACGATCCTCACGAAGAACACGTTCCTCGACGAAATCGGCCGGCAATACGTGCTCACAGCACGCGCGAAGGGCGCGCCGGAGCGCGACGTGCTGTGGAAGCACGTGCTGCGCAACGCGGCGATTCCGCTGCTCACCGGGTTGCCGGCCGCGTTCGTCGGCGCGTTCCTGAACGGCAACCTGTTGATCGAGACGCTGTTCTCGCTCGACGGGATGGGGCAACTGTCGTACGACTCGGTGATCCGCCGCGACTACCCGGTCGTGCTCGGCTCGCTGTTCCTGTTCACCCTGATCGGTCTGCTGACCAAGCTCATCGCGGATATCTGCTATGTCCTCGTCGACCCCCGTATCCAGTTCAGCCGCCTGGACCACTGATCCGGCCGCCGTCGCGTGCACGGCGTCGCCGTCGCCGTGGCGACGCACGTGGCTGCGGTTTCGCGCGCAGCGGCTTGGCTACTGGAGCCTCGTGATCTTTGCCACGCTGTTCGCACTCAGCCTGCTGGCCGACGGATTGTCGAACGACCGGCCGCTGCTCGTGCGCTACGACGGACACTATTATTTTCCGATCCTGAAGGATTATCCGGAAACGCAGTTCGGCGGTGATTTTCCGGCGAAGACCAACTATCTCGATCCGTACATCCGCGCGAAACTCGAGTCGCATGGCAACTTCGCGATCTATCCGCCGAACCGCTACCGCTACGACACGATCGACTACTTCGCGTCGCGGCCGTATCCGGCGCCGCCGTCCGCGAGCAACTGGCTCGGCACCGACCAGTTCGGCCGCGACGTGCTCGCGCGGTTGCTGTACGGGTTTCGGCTGTCGGTGCTGATGGCGTTGGCGCTGACGGTGTCGGGCGTCGCGCTCGGCGTGCTGACGGGGGCGCTGCAGGGCTTCTACGGCGGGCGCACCGATCTCGTCGGGCAGCGCCTGATCGAGGTCTGGAGCGCGCTGCCCGACCTGTACCTGCTGATCATCTTCGCGTCGATCTTCGAGCCGTCGCTGTGGCTGCTGTTCGTCCTGCTGTCGATGTTCGGCTGGCTCGTGCTGTCCGACTACGTGCGTGCGGAGTTCCTGCGCAACCGTGCGCTCGACTACGTGAAGGCCGCGCGCACGATGGGGTTGTCGAACTGGCAGATCATGTGGCGACATGTGCTGCCGAACAGCCTGACGCCGGTGATCACGTTCCTGCCGTTCCGGATGAGCGCGGCGATCCTGTCGCTGACGAGCCTCGACTTCCTCGGCCTCGGCGTGCAGCCGCCGACGCCGAGCCTCGGCGAACTGCTGCAGGAAGGCAAGAACTACCTCGACGCGTGGTGGATCTCGATCTCCGCGTTCTCGGCGCTGGTCGTCACGCTGCTGCTGCTCACGTTCATGGGCGACGCGCTGCGCAACGCACTCGACATGCGCGCGCGCGGCTCGGCCTTCGGCGGGGAGCAACGATGACGGCCCCCTTGCTGGACATCCGGCGGTTCTCCGCGCACTTCGGCGCGAAAGCCGCCGTGCAGGATCTGAGCCTCTCGGTCGGACGCGGCGAGCGCGTCGCGCTCGTCGGCGAATCGGGCTCGGGCAAGAGCGTGACGGCACTGTCGATCCTGCGGCTCGCGCAGCAGGCGACGCTGTCGGGACAGATGCTGTTCGACGGCGAGGATCTGCTCGCCAAGACCGAGCAGCAGATGCGCGGCATCCGCGGCGCCGATATCGCGATGGTGTTCCAGGAGCCGATGACGGCGCTCAATCCGCTGTATACGATCGGCAAGCAGATCGCCGAGAGTCTGCGGTTGCACGAGGGGCTGCGGGCGGGCGAGGCGCGCGAGCGCGGCATCGCGCTGCTGCGGCGCACCGGGATTCCCGAACCGGAACGGCGCATCGACAGCTTCCCGCACCAGTTGTCGGGTGGCCAGCGGCAACGCGCGATGATCGCGATGGCGCTCGCGTGCCGGCCGCGGCTGTTGCTCGCCGACGAGCCGACGACGGCGCTCGACGTGACGGTGCGCCAGCAGATCGTCGACCTGCTGATCGAACTGCAGGAGCAGGAGGCGGCCGCGCGCGGAATGGCCGTGCTGCTGATCACGCACGACCTGAATCTCGTGCGGCGCTTCGCGCAGCGCGTGGCCGTGATGGAGCAGGGCGTGCTCGTCGAGACGAACACGACCGCCGCACTATTCGCCGCGCCGCAGCACGCGTACACGCGCCGGCTGCTGGACAGCGCGCCGCAACGCGCCGTGCAGCCGGTCGCGGCTGGCGCGCAGACGATCCTCGACGTGCAGCAACTCGCCGTCGATTACCGCATCGCTGCGAAGGGCTGGCGCGCGGTGTTCGGCAAGACGGCGTTCCGGGCCGTGCACGACGTGAAGCTGAGCCTGCGGCGCGGCGAGACGCTCGGCATCGTCGGCGAATCGGGATCGGGGAAATCGACGCTGGCGGCGGCCGTGCTCGGCCTGCAGCGGCCGGCGTCGGGCGACATCGAGATCGACGGCATGCCGCTGGCGTTGCTGCGCACGACCCGCGGCCGGCGCGCGCTGTACGGCCGCATGCAGGTCGTGTTCCAGGATCCGTTCGGCTCGCTGTCGCCGCGCATGACGGTCGAGCAGATCGTCGGCGAGGGGCTCGCCGTGCACCGGCCGCCGTCGTCCGGCGCCGCGCGGCGCGCGCGGATCGCGGCCCTGCTGCAGGAGGTCGGCCTGCCGGCCGAAGCGATGCTGCGCTATCCGCACGAATTTTCCGGCGGCCAGCGCCAGCGCATCGCGATCGCACGCGCGCTGGCGGTCGAGCCGGAACTGCTGGTGCTGGACGAGCCGACGAGCGCGCTCGACGTGTCGATTCAGAAGCAGGTCCTGAATCTGCTGACGAATCTGCAAAAGAAGTACGCACTGAGCTACCTGTTCATCACGCACGATCTCGCGGTGATGCGCGCGATGGCTCACCGGGTCATCGTGATGAAGGCGGGACGCGTGGTCGAGGAGGGCGATACGCTCGACGTGTTGCACGCGCCGTCCCACCCGTATACGCAGGCGCTGCTCGCGTCGTCGATGCTCGCGCCGGAACCGGGGCCGCAGCAGAGGGAAGGGGGCGCGGATGATTGACGTGAAGCGGGCGCGGGGCGCCCGTGCCGTTCGCTGAGGCGCCGCGATGCCGTCGTTCTTCATCGACCGCCCGGTGTTCGCGTGGATCGTCGCGCTCGCGATCGTCGTCGCGGGCATGCTCGCCATTCCGCAATTGCCGATCGCGCAGTATCCGCGTCTTGCGCCACCGCGCGTCGTGATCACCGCGACCTATCCCGGCGCGTCGACCGAGACCGTCGACGGCGACGTCGGCAGCATCATCGAGGAAAGCCTCGACGGCGCCGACGGGCTGCAGTACTACGAGACGAGCAGCGACGGTCACGGCAACCTCGAGATCGACGTGACGTTCGCGCCCGGCACCAATCCGGACATCGCGCTCGTCGACGTCAACAACCGGCTGAAGCAGGTCGAGCCGCGGCTGCCGCAACAGGTCGTGCAGCAGGGCATCGGCGTGTTCAAGGCCGCCAACACGTTCCTGATGCTCGTCACGCTGACGTCGACCGACGGCACGCGCGACTCCGCGCAGCTCGGCGACTATCTGAACCGCTACGTGCTGCGCGAACTGAAACGTGCGCCGGGCGTCGGCGCGGCCGAGCTATGGGACGCCGACGAGGCGCTGCGGGTCTGGCTCGATCCGAACAAGTTGCGCGAATACGACCTCGGCGCCGACGACGTGATCGCGGCGATCGGCGTGCAGAACGCGACGGTGACGGCCGGCGCGATCGGCGATGCGCCGTTCGTGCACGGCCAGCAGCTCACCGCGACGATCGTCGTCAAGGGGCAGTTGACGTCGCCGGAGGAGTTCGGTCGGATCGTGCTGAAGTCGAAGCAGGACGGTTCGGTGGTGCGCGTCGCCGACGTCGCCCGCGTCGAAATCGGCCGCGACGACTATTCGTTCTATTCGCGGCTGAACGGCCGTCCGGCGGCCACCGTCGGCATCCAGCTCGGCCCGCGGGGCAACGCGCTCGAAACGTCCGACGCGATCCGCGCGCGGCTTGCCGAGCTGTCGAAGACGCTGCCGCCGGGCGTCGCGGTCGAGATTCCGTTCGACGGCGCGCATTTCGTGAAGATCGCCATCCGCGAAGTCGTGCTGACGCTTGCCGAGGCCGTCGTGCTGGTGTTCTGCGTGATGTGGCTGTTCCTGCGCGAGCTGCGCTACACGCTCGTGCCGACGGTGGTGATTCCCGTCACGCTGATGGGCGCGTTCGTCGCGATGTGGGCGTTCGGGCTGTCGATCAACGTGTTCACGATGTTCGGCCTCGTGCTGGCGATCGGCATCCTCGTCGACGATGCGATTGTCGTGGTCGAGAGCGTGCATCGCGTGATGGAGGAGGGGGTGTCGCCGCGCGATGCGACGCGCCGCGCGATGAAGCGGATCGGTGGGGCGATCGTCGGCGTGACGGCGGTGCTGACCGCCGTGTTCGTGCCGATGGCGTTCTTCCCGGGCAGCGTCGGCGGCATCTACCGGCAGTTCGCGGTGTCGATGATCGCGTCGATGCTCGTGTCGTCGTTCATGGCACTGTCGCTCACGCCGGCGCTGTGCGCGAACCTGCTGAAACCGGTCGGCCGTCACGAAGGCGGCGGCGGCCGCGTGCCGCGACGCAACCTCGGCGCGCGCCTGGCCGACCGCTTCGGTGTCGGATTCGCGCGCGCGGAGGCCGGCTATCGGCGCCTGACCGTGGCGGCGGTACGCCGCACGGGCGCGGTCGCGGGCATCTACGTCGCACTCGTGGCCGTGTGCGGGCTGCTGTCCTGGATGATGCCGGGCGGTTTTCTGCCGACCGAGGACCAAGGGCAACTGCAGGTGATGATCCAGTTGCCGGCTGGCGCCACGCAGGCGCGCACGGCCGCGGTCGTCCAGCGCGTCGAGGCGATCCTGCGGGCGGAGGCGGCCGTCGCGAACGTGACGAGCGTGATCGGCTGGAGTTTCGCGGGCAGCGGGCAGAACGTCGGGATGGCATTCGTCGAGCTGAAGGACTGGTCGCAGCGCGACGTCGATGCGATGACGTTGCGCGATCGGCTCAACCGGCGTTTCGACGCGATTCTCGACGGCGACGTACAGGCGACGCTGCCGCCGTCCGTGCCCGGCCTCGGTCACGCGGACGGCTTCACGTTCCGTCTCGAGGATCGTGGCGGGGTCAGGCTCGACGCGCTGAAGGCCGCTCGCGAGCAACTGGCCGCGCGCGCGAAGGCGGACCCGGCGCTCGCGTCCGTGCATTTCGAGGACTTGCCGGATGCGCCGCGCATCGAGCTCGACGTCGATCGCGCGAAGGCGTATGCGCTTGGCGTGCCGTTCGAGCGCATCGCGGGGCTGCTTGGCGGCACCTTCGGCTCGAACTACGTCAACGATTTTCCGGCGTCGGGCCGGATGCGCCGCGTGATCATCGAGGCCGATCCGGGCGCGCGCGCGACCGACGCGCAACTGATGGCGCTGACGGTGCCGAACCGGACGGGGGACATGGTGCCGCTGTCGGCTATTGCCGCGCCGCACTGGACGGTCGGGCCCGTGATGCTGAATCGCTACGACGGCTACCCGTCGCTCGACGTCAGCGGCCGGGCGGCAACCCACATCAGTTCGGGCGCGGCGATGGCGGAGATGGAGCGGCTGGCCGCCATGCTGCCGGCCGGGATCGGTTACGACTGGGTCAACGCGGCGCGCGAGGAGCGGATCGCCGAGCGGCAGACGCCGCTGCTGGTCGGGTTGTCGGTGCTCGCGGTATTCATGGCGCTCGCCGCGCTGTACGAAAGCTGGACGATCCCGCTGTCGGTGCTGACGATCGTGCCGCTTGGCATCGTGGGCGCGTTGGCGGCGGCGCTCGCGCGCGGGATGCCGAACGACGTGTACTTCAAGGTCGGGATGATTACGGTGATCGGGTTGTCGGCGAAGAATGCGATTCTGATCGTGCAGTTCGCACGCGAACTCGTCGCGCGCGGCGTGTCGCTGCGGCAGGCGGTGGTGGATGCGGCGGCCGCGCGGTTTCGGCCGATCGTGATGACGTCGATGGCGTTTCTGCTCGGCGTCGTGCCGTTGGTGCTGGCGACCGGTGCGGGCGCGGAAAGCCGGCGTTCGATCGGGACCGGCGCGTTCGGGGGCGTGCTGGCGGCGACGATGTTCGGGCTGGTGTTCGCGCCGGTGGCGTTTCGGGTCGTCGTGTCCATCAGCCGGCGCGGGCGACATGCGGCGGTGACGAAGCGCATGGAAACGGCCGGGAATCTGGAGGTCGACTGATGTGCGCGACGCTACGCACGTGCTCGAAGGGTCTCTATATCAGGAATCCTATCTGTTTATCGAAGCACACCGTCCAGGGCCGACCGGGAAATCCCGTTCTCGAGGGGTGCCCGTCTCAGCTAAACAAAATAGTTTGGACCGGCGAGCGCCTGCAGTGTGCTCCATTGCGGCGCATTCGAGAGCGCGTGAAAAAGCAGACGAACAAGGAAGAAAGGCGGCGGTTGCAGTTGATGAACCATATCGGTTTTTAGTCGGCACCAACCGAGTGCATCCACTGCACCTAAACAAAGTTATGTGTCATCAAATATTTTTTGACGCGTCGATTCTGTCCTGCTATGTTCGCGTCCACGTAAAGATTGGTAGTGAACGGTAATGGGGATTCCGTGCATTAAGACTTTCAAAGCGAATACGTAAAGCAGTCCTTCAGCGGACGACTGCCTTTCCTGGCAGCGCATACGCTCTGGTTGATGAAGCGCCATGGTGCGAATGTGCCAAGTGCCGTTTGCGGTGCGGCTTGCATGCGGCCGTTCGATGCATGGATATATCGATTTGTATAATTAGCGATGCTAATTTTATATGAATGTCGTTTCTTTTAATTAGGTTTAATTGTTGTTGTAAACACAAGAAATAAAGTTGAAAGAAGCGGGCGGTCGGACGGAATGGTTGTGAGCACAAGATGACGAATCAGGAATGCGGGGCAACGCTATTTAAAGGCCGGCGAATCTCCGTTCGTACAAAAAGGTCAGGCCTTGCGACGACAGAGGGGTGTTATGAAACCAACGGCTTTGGGATCGGCAATACGCAGCATCGCATGGGCTGAAGTCGCGTTGACGGCGGCTTTGGGTACCTCCGCTTACGCGCAGACGACGCCTGTCGACGGGGGCGTCGCCGCCGGGCAAACCGGCGGCACTGCCGCTGAGGCGCCCGCGCCGGCATCGGGCGCCGCCGCGGGCGGGCAGACCGTGAAAAAGCTCGACAAGTTCGAGGTGACGGGCTCGCTGATCCGCACGTCCGACAAGGTCGGCCACACCGAAGTGCAGGTCATCACCGCGAAGGAAATCCAGCAAAGCGGATACACGACGGTCGCCGATTTCCTGCGTTCGACCTCGGCCAATTCCGCCAGCAGCTGGGGCCAGACGACGATGAACAGCTCGGCCCCCGGCGGCGCCGGCATGGCGTTGCGCGGGCTCAGCGAGAAATACACGCTCGTGCTCGTCGACGGCCAGCGCGTCGCGAACTATGCGCAGTCGGTGAACTTCACCGACACGTTCTTCGACGTCAACGCGATTCCGCTGAACATGGTGGAGCGCGTCGAGATCGTCAAGACCGGCGCGGTGTCCGTCTACGGGTCGGACGCGATCGCGGGCGTCGTCAACATCATCACGAAGAAGAACTTTCAGGGCCTGCAGATCGACGGCCAACTCGGCAAGGCGCAGCATCCGGGCGACGGGCAGGGCAACTTCAGCGTACTGGCCGGCTTCGGCGATCTGAATTCGGATCGCTTCAACGTCACCGCGGCCGCCAGCTACTACCGCGATTCGGGCTCGACGCTCGGCGATCGCGACATGACGTCGGCACAAGACTTCACGCAATATCCCGGCGGCCTGGCCGCGCCGCTCGGGCCGAACCAGCAGTCGTACTGGTCGCTGGCGGATGGCTCGAAGGTGCCGCTTTCGCCGTGCCCGCCGGGCAGCAAGACGAGTGCGACCAATTGCACGTACAACCCGGCCGCCTCGACATCGCTCGTTCCGTCCACGACGCGCCTGAACGCGAAGGTGCGCGCCACCTTCAAGATCGACGACAACACGCAGGCCTATGCGGGCTTCTGGGTGAGCCGCGATGAAACCGTCCAGTCGCAGGGGCCGGCCTCGATCTCTAGCACGACGAACGTCTACAACCCGTCGACCGGATCCGTTTCGCCGTTGCCGCGCACCGTACCGGTGAGCAACCCCTATAACCCGTTCGGCGTGCCGACGGCGATCAACCTGACCTTCCCGGCCAACGTCGTGGGGGCGGATACGGTCTCGACGTTCTGGATGGCGAATACCGGCGTCAAAGGCTCGTTCGACGCGGGCAGGTTCGGCGCGTGGGACTGGTCGGCCGATTACGGCCACTCGCAGAGCACGGTCGATACGACGTACAGCAACCGGATCAACGTCGCGGGCCTCGAGAACATGCTCGCCAACGGCACCTACAACTTCTCGAACCCGGGCTCCACGCCGAACGGCCTGAAGGGTGTTTTCACGGACGACGATCAGCAGGCCATCTCGAAGGTCGACAGCGTGACGGCCAAGGCCTCGACGTCGAATCTGTTCACGCTGCCCGGGGGACCCGTCGGTCTGGGCCTGGGCACCGAGTTCCGCCACGAATCGTCGACGATCAACCCGCAGACGCTCGCGTCGCAAGGCGTATCCGCGCCCGCGAACGTGCAGACGGTGGAAGGTTCGCGCAACGTCGCCGCCGCGTTCTACCAGGTCGACATTCCGATCCTGCGCAACCTGACGTTCACGCAGGCGGGCCGCTACGATCACTACAGCGACTTCGGCGGGGCGTTTTCGCCGAGCTTTGCGCTGCGTTTCCAGCCCGTGCAAATGCTGACGACGTATGCATCGTATAGTCGCGGCTTCCGCGCGCCGACCCTCGTCGAAAACTCGCAGGCCGTCTATCTCTCTCACCAGAACCTCGTCGATCCGAACGATCCGAGCGGTGTGCCGACGAAGCACTTCACGACGGAGCAAGTCGCGGGCAATCCGAATCTTCAGCCCGAGCACACGAAGAACTACAACATCGGCTTCCAGCTTTCGCCCGACGCGATGACCGATATCGGCGCGGCGTTCTACAAGGTCCGCATCGACGGCGTCATCGGCACCGACGATCCGAACGCGGTGCTCGTCGCCAACGATCCCTCCCGCGTCGTGCGCAATGCCGACGGGTCGGTGCGTTACCTCGTTCAGCATTTCGTGAACCTCGGCGCGCTCGACACCGATGGTTTCGATCTGAACTTCCGCAAGGCGCTGCGCACCAAGTACGGCACGTTCACGCTCTCGGGCGACTGGGCCTATGTGTGGCACTTCAAGCTGCACAGCCCCGGAACCGCGCCGCAGGACTTCGCCGGCAACAACCTGGCGCTGCTGCAGCCGTTCGGCGCGAGCAACCCGCGCTGGAAGGGCAATACGAGCCTGAGCTGGGACTACCGGCAACTGACCACCACGCTGACCTGGCAATACACGGGGCCCTATACGAACGCCGTGGCCGCCGAATTCGGCGACGGCGGCACGGGCTCAGTGGCGTCGTACAGCCAGTTCAACCTGATGTTCAACTACCGCGGCTTCAAGCATTGGACGATTTACGGCGGTATCACGAACCTCTTCGACAAGAAGCCGCCGTTCGACGTCGAGTGGCAAGCCGTGCCCGACATCACGGGCTATGACCAGTCGCTCTACACGGACCTTGGCCGTTTCTTCCAGGTCGGCGCGACGTACCGGTTCTGACGGCGAGGAAGCCGCCAGGCGGCAACCGGTCCCGGCGCGCGGCGCGCGCCGGGACGACGAAGGATGGGCGCGGACCGGATCGGCTACATCGCGCAGAAATACGGTGGTCGAGATGCAGGTTCGATCCGCGCTTGAGGCGCACCTCGTAGGCGTCTTCGTGGTCTTCCTTCCGGACTGGCAGCCAGCCTCAAGTGCGGAGATGTAAGGTTTCGCGGCCAGCGTGCCGTGTCACGGAATGCCGCGCTGGCGCTCGGCGCGTCGTGGCTGATCGACGATTTCGAGGCGCGATCGAGCCGCCGGGGCGCATAAATCCGGTCGCGCCGGCCGGGTCACATGCCGACGCGTTGTTTCGTCGGGTTTACGCGCCAAACCGCATCATTTTCTCACCATATGAAATCGCCGAAACCCCGCGCCAGCGGGCGTTTACGCCGATCCCGGCCGGTGCATCAAAAACGATCCATTTAGCGAAGCGCGGGGAGGGGGATGCGATTTTCCGGGTGCGGGGTCGGGTGTTCGTGAGTCGGCCCCGCTGGCAAACCCGAGTCATTCGCGCGATTTCAGCCCTCTGGCGGGCTGGCAGCGCCATCGTAATCCTGCGTGCCTCGACGCGTCAGACAGGGCTAGCGGCCCGCGATCGCGTCGGTGGGAATCAAACGGCGATAGCACAATTTGCTATCATTCGATATCAAGTGATATCAAATTGTGCTATCACGAGTCTATGAAGACGAAACACGCCCGCACGCTGAGCGCGATCTACACGAAGCCGACCCTGGGCGGCATCGTGTTCGCGGATATCGAAGCATTGGTTGTCGCGTTGGGCGGCAGCATTCACGAAGGCGCCGGGTCGCGCATTGCCTTCGAGCTGAACGGGACGCGCCGATACCTGCACCGCCCGCATCCGGGCAAAGAGGCGAAGCGCTATCAGGTAGCGGATGTGCGCGAGTGGTTCAATGAAATGGGGATAAAGCCATGACCAACGCAATGACGTACAAGGGCTATTACGCCCGCGTCGACTTCGACGGCCGCGACAATATTTTTGTCGGGCATGTGCTCGGCGTCGATGACAAGATCAGCTTTCACGGCGAGACGGTCGCCGAACTGACGGACGACTTTCACGCGGCCGTCGACCATTACCTCGACGAGTGCGCACGCACGGGCCGAGCGCCGCAAAAGCCGGCGTCGGGAAAGCTGATGTTGCGCATCAATCCGGAAACGCACGCGGCCGTCGGTGTCGCGGCGGCCGTTGCAGGCAAGAGCGTAAATCAGTGGTCGGAAGAGGTGCTCGGGCGCGCTGCGCGCGAAGTGTTAGAACGCGCCGCACACGTTTGATCGAGGTCCGAAATATGACCAAAGATGTTCAATCGCGATGGTTGGTTTGGCCAAAACGGGCGCTATACACGGCGACAAATGCCGGCCTCTTTTTCGTGGGAGCCGCTAACCTCGGCGATCTGGTCGGCACGCTCGACGAAGCGAAGAAAATGCAGAACGAGCGCGCGCATCACGGCGTTCGGGCTCGGCGGCCACGCGACCAAAGACGCTGAAAAGTACGTTCGCGCCATGAACACGATGGGCGTCAGCACGTCCGACAACATGACGTTGATGCGCGACGCGTGGTCGATCTTCGCCGACGAGCATCACGCTCAAATGGTCATGCCGACGCTGTCGAAGATGAAGTTTGCTAGCGATTCAATTTGACATAATCAACATTATCGATAGTTTGTGTTGTAGCAGCCATATCCTAATGTCGTGTTCTGGCTATTTACAGATGTCGTGTTTTTGACTGCTGGCGTGCTGGACGGCTCGTTGAGTAAGCCCGGGAGCCGACCATGCAGCCAGCCGGATTGGTGACACTGACGATGCGAGAGCTTGATCGACTCAAGGTAATCCAGGCCGTGGTGGACACGGGCTTGAAGCCTGGGCGTGCGGCTAAACGGCTGGGCCTGAGCGTGCGCCAGGTGGAACGGCTGATCATCCGATATCGAGAGCAAGGAGCCAGCGGCGTAGCTTCGGGCCGTCGCGGCCGGCCGGGCAACCGCAAGCTCGACGACGGGCTGGCGTTACGTGCCCTGACCGTTATTCGCGAGCGCTACGCTGATTTCGGGCCGACGCTGGCGTGCGAGAAGCTCTGGGAGTGCCACGGCATTCGGTTGGCCAAGGAGACGGTCAGGAGGCTGATGACGGACGCGGGCTTGTGGATTCCACGTCGACAGCATCCGCTGAAGGTTTATCAGTTGACCGTCTGGCTGAAATCACTTTTAAATAGCCGGCAGGCGGACATCTGAATCCTGGTATGACACGCGTTGTCAAACCCGGATTCAGGCGATGCGAAACACGGAGTTGAATCGTAGTCCAAATTGTTTCAGTGTCGACCATCCTCTGCGCGATCGCGTCGCGCTCGACCGCACGCACGCAGGCGGCCGCCCCACCCTTCGCCGCACCGATACGCCGGATGTCCAGCGTCGGTGAATCGATCGGCCTCGTATCCCGGGCCGTCGAGATCCCCCTGAACCGTCCATTCACCCTGCAACTACCACTACTGCCAGTACCTGCGCTGTCCGTGGCCCCTTAATCTTGTCGTCACCACTGGCGCGCCGTCGAAGGCCGCGCCGCTTCGACCGGAGACACGAAAGATGCCATTTGACTGGACGCAGGAGCAGCACGCGACGCGTACGCGGTTTCGCCAGATCGGCGCGGGGATCGCCGCCGCCGTCGCACATGACGGCAACGCGCCCGCCCGATTCGACGAAGCCGGCTGGACGCGGCTCGGGCACGAAGGATTGTGGGACATGATCGTGCCGGAGACGTATGGAGGCGACGGTCACGGCTGGTGGCATTTTTCCGCGGCGCTGGAAGGGCTTGCATCGTCGATCCGCCGTCCGGCGCTGCTGCTGTCGGTGATCGCGCAGGCCGGCATGGTGCGCGCGCTCGAGCGATATGGCACGGCGGCGCAGCAGGACCGCTATTTCGGCGCGATCCTGCGCGGCGAACTGAGCGCGACCGCGATTGCCGAGCCGGGCACCGGCACCGACGTGCGCAGTATCGCGACGACGCTCGTCGAGCACGGCGACGGCTATCGGCTGACCGGCAGCAAATTCAATATCGCGCATGCACCGCTTGCGCGTTTCATCCTCGTCGTCACGCGCATCGAAACGCCGGGTCGGCGCAACACCGCGCTCGTGATCGTCGATCGCGACCAGCCGGGCATGACGGTGGCCGCGCCCGACCGCAAGCTCGGCCTCGACGACCTGCCCACCGGCGCGCTGCATTTCGACGACTGTCCGATCATGCGCGGCCAACTGCTCGGCGAACCGGGTGCCGGGCTCGGCAACCTGATCGACATCATCTCGCTCGGCCGTCTCTATTACGGCCTCGTCGCCGCCCAGGTGACGGCGCCCTATCTGCGCGATGCGATCGGCTATTGCCGCGAGCGACGCAGCTTCGACAGCACGATCGACACGCATCAGTACGTGCAGCGCCGCCTCGTGGACCTGCAGATCGGTATCGAGCGCGGCACGTGGCTCGCGCGCGGCGCGCTCGCGCAGTTGCTGACGGACCATCCGCAAGCGTTGATGACGTGCTCGATCGCGAAGCTGGTCGGCGCTCAGGATCTCGTCGACAGCGCGCTCGGCCTCGTGCGGCTGTACGGCAGCCTCGGCTACCAGGCCGGGCCGGTGGCCGCGTTCGCCTCGGACGCGCTGGGCTTCATGAGCGTCGGCGGCACCGAGGAAATGCATCGCAAGAACATCTTCAACCAGATGATGCGCGCCGGCTGATCGCCCGCGCCATCGCCACGCGTACCACGCGCCCTACAGGAAACCACGCATGACACCGACGAACCGACGCCCTTCCCGCCTGCGCCGCTCCTGGCTGTTTCTCGCCGGCGCCGATCACGATGCGCTCGTTGACGGCACCGCGAGCGGTGCGGACGTCCTGATCCAGGAACTGGAAACCTTTACTCCTCCCGACCGGCGCCCGGCCGCGCGCGAACTGAGCGAGCGGGTGCTCGCGGGCTGGCGCGATGCCGGCGTGCTGGCGTCCGTGCGCGTGAATCCGCTCGACGCGGGCGGCATCGACGACCTGCGCGCCGCGATGCGCGGGCGCCCGGACATCGTGATGATGTCGTACGTCGCGACGCCCGAGCAGGTCGTCGCGCTCGACGAAGCCGTCACACGTTTCGAGCGCGAGTACGGCATCGCGCCGGGCTCGACCGAGCTCGTGCCGAACGTCGAGACGACGCTCGGTCTCGTGAACACGATGGCGATCGCGCGCTCGAGCCCGCGTGTATCGGCCGTGCTCGTCGCGACCGAGGACATGGTGGCCGACATGGGCGCCGAGCGCACCCGTGCGGGTCGCGAGCTCGACTACGTGCGCTCGCGCTTTCGCGTCGAATGCGCGGCGGTCGGCGTGACCGCGATCGACTGCCCGTACAGCTATGCCGACAACGAAGGTGCTGAACTCGACATGCGCGTGTCGCGTGGCCTCGGCTACCAGGCGAAAGCGATCGTCAACGCGCAGTTCGTGCCGGTCGTCAATCGCGTACTGACGCCGACGGCCGACGAAGTCGCCCTCGCCCGCCGCGTGATCGACGCGTTCGACTACGCGCGGCGCGCCTCCGGCGGCCGTCGCGTTGCCGCCGCCGTCGTCGACGGCTTCCTCGCGGAAGTCCCCGACTATCTCGCCGCGCATCGGTTGATCGCCCGCGCGACGCAATTCGGCATCGCATGAGTGTCGCCATGGATACGATCGCAACGCGCCTGAAGGCGCTGAAAACGCTCGCCCACGCTGCGCCGCACGTGGCGACCGACAACTGGGCCGGCACGCCGCACGCGCAGTTCGAACGCTGGCTCGACGAGGCCGTGACCGCCGGCGCACTGGAACCGCAAGTAACGACGCTGTCGACGGTCCACCCGGACGGACGGCCCGATGCGCGGTCCGTCGTGCTGCTGAATGTGGACGCTCGCGGCTGGCATTTCGCGGCGAACGCGCGCAGTCCCAAGGGGCGCCAGCTCGCGAACCGGCCGTTCGCGGCGCTGACTTTTTACTGGCCGGTGATCGCGAGCCAGATCCGGCTGAGCGGCCCGGTCGAGCGGTTGCCGGCCGCCGAAGGCCATGCCGATTTCGCGGGTCGCCCCGAGCGGTCGCGCGCGAGCATTCTGGCCGGACGGCAAAGCGAACGGCTCGACGATCCCGCCGACCTGACGCGTGCGATCGACGCGCAGCTCGAGCGTCTGGCCGCCGATCCCGCGCTCGTGTCGGAGGACTGGCACCTGTATGCGCTGGCGCCCGACGAAGTCGAGTTCTGGCGGGCCGACAGTTCGCGCCGTTTCGCGCGGCAGGCTTATCGTCGCGCCGGCGCGCGCTGGGAACGGTGTGCGCTATGGCCGTGATGTCCGCCGAACCGCCGTCGCTGCCGCGCGACGGCATGCATGACCGCCTGCACGACGACACGCGGCTCGCGCACGCGGGCCGCGACAGCGCCGCGTGGCACGGCTTCGTCAATCCGCCCGTCTACCATGCGTCGACCGTGCTCAGCCCGACGGTGTCGGATCTGCTGAACCGCACGCAGCCGTATATCTACGGCCGTCGCGGCACGCCGACGACGGAAGCGCTCGAGCGCGCGGTGACGAGCCTCGAGGGGGGAGCCGGCGCGGTGCTGTGCCCGTCGGGCCTGTCCGCGTGCACGCTCGCGCTGCTGTCGTGCCTGAAGCCTGGCGACCATCTGCTGATGACCGCATCGGTCTACGGCCCGGTGCGTCACGCATGCGAAGGCGTGCTTGCGCGGCTCGGCGTCGAGACGACGTGGTACGGCGGCGGCACGTCCGTCGCAGCCGCGTTTCGTCCGAACACGCGCGCGCTGTACGTCGAAGTGCCCGGGTCCTACACGTTCGACATGCACGACATCCCTGCCCTCGTGCGGCTCGCGCACGCACACGGCGCCCAGGTCATCGCGGACAACAGCTGGGCCACGCCGCTGTTCTTTCAGCCGCATGCGTTCGGGATCGACCTGTCGATCCAGGCCGCCACCAAGTATCTGGTCGGGCACTCGGATGCGATGCTCGGCACGGTGTCGGCCAGCGCGCGCGCGTGGCCCGCGTTGAAGCAACTGCATGGCGATCTCGGGCTGTGCGCGGGCCCCGACGACGTGTATCTCGCGCTGCGCGGGTTGCGTACCCTCGGCGTGCGGTTACGGCAGCACCAGCGCAACGCGCTCGCGGTCGCGAGCTGGCTCGACGGGCGTCCCGAGGTGCAGCGCGTGCTGTATCCGGCCCTGCCGGGCGACGACGGGCACGCGCTGTGGCGCCGCGATTTCCGTGGCGCGTCGGGGCTGTTCTCGGTCGTGCTGCAGCCGGCTCCCGCGCACGCGATCGACGCGTTGCTCGATCACCTGACGCTGTTCGGGCTCGGCTATTCGTGGGGTGGCTACGAGAGTCTCGCGCTGCCGTTCGAGCTGGATGCGCACGACCTCGCGGCGCGCTGGCCGTCCGGCAGCCGCGGCGTGCGCCTGCACATCGGGCTCGAGGATCCGGACGACCTGATCGCCGACCTGGCGGCTGGCCTCGATCGCTACGCGGCATGCGCGTCGATCGCCGCCTGCGAGGATGCGTCGCGATGCTGACCGTCTGGGGCCGCCGCACGTCGTTCAACGTGCAGAAGGTGTTGTGGCTGATCGGCGAGCTCGGCCTGCCCTACCGGCATATTCCGGTCGGCGGCGAGCACGGCTCGCTGCAGACGCCCGCGTTCGCGGCGCTGAATCCGACCTGCCGGATTCCGGTGATCGACTGGGACGGCGACGTCGTATGGGAGTCGCACACGATCCTGCGCTATCTGGCCGCGCGGGTGCCGAACAATCCGTTCTGGTGTCGCGACACGTTCGCACGTTCGCGCGCGGAGCGCTGGATGGACTGGTCGCAGACCGCGCTCGAACCCGACGTGATGACCGGATTGTTCTGGGCACTCGTGCGAACGCCATCGGAGCGGCGCGACGATGCGATCGTGCGCGACAAGGCCGCGCGCAGCGCCATGCATTACCGGCTGCTCGACCGGCTGCTGTCGACCCAGCCGTTTCTCGGCGGCGCGACGCCGGGCTTGGCCGACATTCCGGCCGGCGCGACGCTGTTCCGCTATTTCTCGCTCGACGTCGAGCGGCCGCCGCTGCCGCACGTCGAGGCCTGGTACGCCCGCCTGTGCCGACGGCCCGCCTACCGCGAACAGGTGATGGTGTCGTTCGAAGCGTTGCGCGGCCAGCCGGGCTGATCTTCTACCGACTCTTCTACCGACCACACGACATGACGCACTCCGCACTTCGTCCGATCCTGATCGTGCTGCATCGCGAACAGTCGAGCCCCGGCCGGATCGGCCGGCTGCTCGCCGCGCGCGGCCATCCGCTCGACATCCGCCGTCCGCCGCTCGGCGATCCGTTGCCGACGACGCTCGCCGACCATGCCGGCGCCGTGGTGTTCGGCGGCCCGATGAGCGCCAATGACGGCGATCGCTGGATCCGCGACGAGATCGACTGGATCGGCGTGCCGCTGCGCGAGGCGGCGCCGTTTCTCGGCGTCTGCCTCGGCGCGCAGATGATGATCCGCCATCTGGGCGGTCGCGTGAGCGCGCATCGGGACGGACGCGCGGAAATCGGCTACTGGCCGATCGCCGCGACGCCGGCCGGCCGGCGGCTCGGTTCATGGCCGTCGCACGTGTACCAGTGGCATCGCGAGGGCTTCGAGCGCGTTGCCGGGCTCGAGATTCTCGCGACGGGCAAGCATTTCGAGAACCAGGCCGTCCGTTACGGGCCGTGCGCGTACGGTGTCCAGTTCCATCCGGAAGTGAGCTATCCGATGATGCGGCGCTGGAGCACGGCCGCCGCGCACAAGCTCGCGGCGCCCGGCGCGCAGGATCTCGCGACGCAGGCGAGCGAAGGCTGCCGCCACGACCGCTCGACGGCCGCGTGGCTCAGCGCGTTTCTCGACCGTTGGCTCGACGAGACGCCGGCATCAGGTCGGCACCGTCACGTCGGAGATGCTGATCAGCCCCCACTCGACCGCGCGCAGCACGGCTTCGTGCCGACGTGACACGTTGAACTTGCGGCGAATGTTCATGAAGTGGAAGTTGATGCACGACTCGGTCACGTTCAGGATGTGGCCGATTTCCCACGAGGTCTTGCCGGCCGCATGCCAGCGCAGGCACTCGACCTCCCGCCGGCTGAGGCGCGGCACGCTGTCGGGCGGTGCGTGGCAGCGCGTGCCGGCGATCGCTTCGCATGCGATGTCGCGCAACAGCGTAAGCGCGGCCAGATGCCGGTCGCAGCGCTCGCGCGTGGCGGCGAGATCGTCCGCGCTTGCGCACGACAGCATGCCGACCTCCCCCTTCGGGCCGCGCACGGGCAGCACGACGCCGCTGCGCATGCCGTACGCGGCCGCCGCTTCGTAGCACGGCCGTTGCCCGGGCAATCCGAACAGCGCGTCGTCCCAGACGAGCGGCAGCGCCGAACGAAAGCAATGCTGCAGCATCGGGTCGATGCGGTCGAACTGCCGCTGCCGGTACAGCGCCGTCCAGCCCGGCACGCCGCTGCTCCACTTGCGCGCGAGATCGAACGATGCGCCGGTAAACGGCAACACGATCAGTACGACCTTGTCGAATCCCATGCCGGCGGCCGCGTCGGTCATCCGCTGCCATGACGCGTCCGTGTCGCCGGGTACCAACCATTTCAGACAATCCAGTCCTTTCATACAAGCCACCCCGTTTATTCGTTGAAATCTTCAATCAGGCGGACTTGCGCAACCGGTTCGAGGCGTTGCGCGCGAACGGGCCGCGCTAGACCGCCTCGGTCAGTCGTCGCCGACCCGCCTGCTTCGCGTCATCCAGCGAAGCCGCGACGTCGAACGGAATCCCGAACGCCTTTTCGATGCCGGACGCGTTGGCGATGGCCGCTTCACGCTCGTTCGGGTCCGGTTCGACCGACACGAGCGCGCGGCAGACCGCGGCGAGCGCGGCGCGGTTTTGCTTGAGCCACATGCCGCGCTCCTTGCGGTCGTCGTGCGGCTCGTCGGGGCGGGCCGGCGGAAAGATCATGACAAACGGCTCGCCGTGCCGCATCAGCGCGTGCATGTCGTCGAGCCAGCGTTGTGCGTAGCCGCGGGATGCGATTGCATCGTTGCGCACGACGACGAGCGGAAATTCCGCGACGTCGAATACGGCGAGCGTCGCCAGTGCGGGCGGCGTATTTCCGGCGTGGTGGGTAGGCATCGGGTCAATCTCCATCGAATTGAACAGCATGGGTCGGAACGGGCCGCGCAGCACTCGCTTCATCGTTTGGCGGCGGCGCCGGGGCCGAACGGCGGGCGGGCGAGCCACACCACCGCGATCACGGCGAGATACACGCAACCGAGCGCGAACGACACGTCGTTGAACGAAATCTGGTACGCCTGCGCATCGACCAGGTTGCCGAGCAGCGCCGCCGCGCGTTGCGGATCGCCGCCGCCGAGCTGCGCGAGCTCGGCGCGAACGGCCGGATCGAACTTGCTCACGTGTTCGCTGAGCTGCGCGTGATGCAGGATCGCGCGCCGGTCCCACAGGAACGACGTGATCGACACGGCGAAGCTCGCGCCGAGCGTACGCAGGAACGTCGACAGGCCGGAGCCCGCGGCGATTTCGTCCGGCTTCAGGTCGGACAGCAGGATGCTGTTGATCGGCATGATGAACAGCGCGAGGCCGAGGCCCTGCAGCAACTGGATCAGCGCGATGTGCGTGAAGTCGACGTCGGGCACGAAGCCCGCGCGCAGGAACGACGACGTACCGAGGATCGCGAACGCGCAGCACACGAGCACGCGCATGTTGAAGCGCGGCGCGTACTTGCCCATGAACGGCGTCATCAGCACGGGGATCACGCCCATCGGCGCGACGGCCAGCCCGGCCCAGAACGCCGTATAGCCGAGCGTGCGCTGCAGCCACTGCGGCACGATCACGTTGACCGCGAAGAACGCCGAGTACGCGAGCACGAGCGTCAGCGTGCCGGCCGCGAAGTTGCGATGCGCGAACAGCCTCAGGTTCACGATCGGGTTCGGCTCGTTGAGCTCCCAGATCAGGAACAGCAGGATCCCGAACGCGGCGACCACGGACATCACGACGATGAACGTCGAGTTGAACCAGTCGGCCTCGTTACCCTTGTCGAGCACGATCTGCAGCGCGCCGACGCCGACGACGAGCGCGGCGAGACCGACATAATCGACGCGCGCGGCGACCGTCGTCTCGACGCGCGCGCGCATCTGCGCGAACACGCACATCGCGGCGAATACGCCGATCGGGAGATTGATCAGGAACGCCCAGCGCCACGAGTAATGTTCCGTCACCCAGCCGCCGAACACGGGGCCGGCGATCGGCGCGACGACGGTGACCATCGCGATCATCGACAGCGCGAAGCCGCGCCGCTGCGGCGGGTAGATCGACAGCATCAGCGCCTGGGTGGTCGGGATCATCGGGCCGGCCACGAGGCCCTGCAGCGCGCGGAACGCGACGAGCTGCGGCAGGTTCTGCGCGAGGCCGCACAGCAGCGACGCGAACGTGAACGCCAGCGTCGCCCACACGAACAACCGCACTTGTCCGACGCGCTTGACGAGAAACCCGGTCAACGGCAAGGCGATCGCATTGCTGACCGAGAACGTCGTGACGACCCATGCGCTCTGCGTCGTGCTGACGCCGAAGTTGCCGGCGATCGTCGGCAGCGAGACGTTCGCGACGGTGCCGTCGAGCACCTGCATGAACACCGCGAGCGCGAGGCCGAACGTCGTCAGCGCGACGCTCGACGGACGAAAGCCGGCGTCCGCGGCCGGCATCGGGCCGCTCATCGCACACGCTCCGCACGCACCGCCGCCGGCAGGTTCGCATGCACGATGTCCGCGATCAGGCTGTCGGCGCGCGCGAGCTCGTCGCGGTACACGTCGGTCCGAAACACCGGCGAATCCTGCTCGCGACGCGACAGCATCGCGCCGCTACGGTCGTGCTGGTCGACGCGCGCATGCATCGACAGGCCGATGCGCAGCGGATGCGCGTCGAGTTGCGACGGATCCGTCAGTTCGATGCGCACCGGCAATCGCTGCACGATCTTGATCCAGTTGCCGGTCGCGTTCTGCGCGGGCAGCAGCGAGAACGCGCTGCCGGTGCCGACACCGAGGCTCTGCACGCGGCCCGTATACCGCACGGCGTCGCCGTACAGGTCGGCCGTCAGTTCGACCGGTTGCCCGATCCGCATGTGCTCGAGCTGTTTTTCGGTGAAGTTCGCTTCGACCCACAGCTCGCGCAGCGGTACGACCGCGAGCAGCGGCACGCCGGGCGACACGCGCTGCCCGACCTGCACCGTGCGCTTGGCGACGTAGCCGGTGACGGGCGCGACGATGTCGGTGCGCGCACGGGCAAGATAGGCGGCGCGCAACCGCGACGCCGCGGCTTGCACGTCGGGATGCGATGCGACCGCGGTGTCGTCGACGAGCGCCTTGCTCGTCTGGTGCTGTTCGCTCAAGGTCGCGAGCGCGCTTTGCGCGGCGGCGTATGCGCTTTGCGCGGACGTCAGCGTGTCGAGCGCATGGGCGAGCTCCTCGCGCGAGATCGCGCCGGAGCGGCCGAGGTCCTCGCGGCGCCGGTAGTCGGCCCTTGCCTTGTCGAGCGCGGTGCGCCGCGCGTCCAGGTCGGCGCGTGCGCCGTCGATGCTGTTCGCGAGCCCGCGCTCGTTGCTGTACAGGCCGCGCACCTTGCGCACGGTGGCCGCGAGATCGGCCTGCGCGGCAGCGAGCGCGATCTGCGCGTCGCTCGCGTCGAGACGGACGAGCGGCGTGCCGGCGCGGACGAGGGCGCCGTCGTCCGCGTCGATCGACACGACGGTGCCCGTCACCTGCGGCGTCAGCTCGACGACGTTGCCTTGCGCGTACGCGTTGTCGGTGGACTCGTACCAGCGGCCGACGATTCCGTACCAGATACCCCACCCGGCGATGCCGACCGCGAACGCGGCGACGAGCGCACGTACGAGATGCTTGCGTCTGGCGGGCGGCGGCGTGGCCGGTGCGGCGCCGCCCGGCGCCGGTTGCGTGCGGGCGTCCGCCCCACCTGGCGCGCGTGGCGCACCGGTGTGGTCGGCCGACGGGTGCTGGCGGGCACTGGCGGGATCGGCGGCTGCGGGCCGCGCGGGAGTCTGCAGGGTGTTGTCGCTGCTCATGGTTCGATATCAAGGACGGTTGGAAGGCGTGGCGGCAAGCGCAACGTCGTCGGGCTCGGCGCGAAAGCCGCCGCCGAGGGCTGCAACGAGCTGCAGCGACTGGTCCGCGCGCTGGGCGCGCAACGCGGCGACCTCGCGGCTCGCGATCAAGAGCTGCTGGCGCACGACGAGCGCGTCGAGGTAACTGCCGACGCCGGCCCGGTAGCGCGCGTCCGCGAGCCGCCATGCGTCGGTGGCGGCATCGAACGCGCGCTGTTGCGCATCGGCCTGCACGGCGAGCGCATGCAACCGGTGCAGATCGTCGGCCACCTCGCCGATCGCGCCGATCAGCGTCTTGTTGTAGCTGGCGACCGCGACGTCGTATTGCGCGTCGCGCTTGCGCAGCACGCCGCGCCGTTCGCCGCCGTCGAAGATCGGCAGGCTCACGGCCGGGCTGACGTTGTAGGTGCGCGAGGCGGCCTGGAACAGCGATGCGCCGCCGCGCGTTGCAAGACCGATCAGCGCGGTGAGACTCACGTCGGGCAGGAAGTCCGCGCGGGCGGCCTCGACGTTGCGGCTCGCGGCCTCCACCCGCCAGCGTGCAGCGACGAGATCGGCGCGCCGGCCGAGCAGCGCGGCCGGCAAGTCGGCCGGCACCGCGAGCGCGGCGGCGGGCAGCGGCGCAGGCCGCGCGAGCGCGAGGCCGCGATCGGGACCTGCGCCGAGCAGGATCGCGAGCGCGATGCGCGCGCTGTCGACCGCCTGGGCCGCGCGTGCCTGTTCGCGCATCGCGGTCGCGACTTCGCTTTCCGCCTGGCGCTGCTGCGCGACGTTGTCGATGCCTTTCGTGACACGCTGCCGCGTCAGCGACAGCGCTTCGTCGGCGCGGTCGTATTCGGCCTGCGCGACGTCCTGCTGATCGAACGCATAGGCGAGATTCACGTAGGCCCGCGCGACGTTGACGGACAGCAGCACGCGCGCGGCCCGCGCATCGATCCGTGCGGCCCGCGCTTCGCCGAGCGCGGCTTCCCACGCCGCGCGGCGGCCGCCCCACAGATCGAGATCCCAGCTCAGGCCGAGATTGATCTCGCGCGTGTGGCTGAAGAAACCACCGCCCTCACCTGCCGAGAATTGCGTGCCGGACGTTCGCTCGCCTTTCGCGCTTGCACGGCCGACGAGGTGCGGCAGCCGGGCGGCCTGCGCTTCGATCACGAGCGCCTGCGCCTCGCGCGCACGCGCATCGGCGGTCGCGAGATCGGGATTGCCGGCAAGCGCTTCGTCGATCAGCGCATTCAGTTGCGCATCGTTCAGCGCAACCCACCAGTCGGCGGCCGGCCAGTCGCCGGCCGGCGCATGCGCGAGGCTACGCGATGCGGCGAGCGTATCGGCGCCGCGCAGCGTGCCGGCGGGCGCGAGCCCGTCGCGGCTCGCGCAGGCGCCTAGCAAGGCGAGCGCCACGGCGACGGCCATGCGCGACAAGGTGCGCAGCGTGACGGCATCGCGTGGCGAGGGAGCAAGTGCTGCATGCATCGCGTTCCTCTGCTTCGTTTGGGTTTGAACACGACTCGCATTGTTGGACGCTCGCGGGCAAAGCTGATAATGTTGTTTAGACAAAAAATAATGAATTCCGGCCATGCCCATCCGAGACGCTTCTCCCGCCCGCGCAGTGCAGCGCGCCAACGCCGATCCGAGCGAACGCGCGGACGGCCCGTCACTGATCGCCGTCTGGGGCGAGGACGACGGCAGCAACGCCTACCAGCTCGGCACGCGAGAGGTCGACTGGCACAGCCATCTGCGCGGCCAGGTGTTCTGCGTCGAAAGCGGGTTCGCGCACGTGCGCACGCCGCACGGTTCGTGGCTGCTGCCGCCGCATCGCGCGGGCTGGATTCCGCCGGGAGAGCAGCACAAGGTCAGCATCAGCGGTGCGTTGAGCGGCTGGAGCGTCGTGATCGCACCGGCCGCGAGTCGCCGGATGCCCGATCAGCCCTGCGTGATCGCGATCACCGAACTGATGCGTGCACTCGTGCGGCGCGCGGTGTCGTGGGCCGACCAGGATCGGCTCGACATCGAGCAGGCGCGCATGAGCGTCGTGCTGCTCGACGAGATGCGCCGCGCGCCGCACGAACCGCTGCATTTGCCGATGCCGCACGACCGGCGGTTGCTGCGGATCGCCAACGCGATCCTCGGGCAGCCGCACGACGGCCGTACGCTCGACGCGTGGGCCGAATGGGCCGGGCTGTCCGCCCGCACGCTGAGCCGGCTGTTCGTCGCGGAAACCGGCACGAGCTTCGCGCAGTGGCGGCAACAGGCGCGGCTCACGCATGCGCTCGAACGTCTGGCGAACGGCGACAGCGTCGCCAACATCGCGGACGCGCTCGGCTATGCGACGCCGAGCAATTTCATCGCGATGTTCCGTCGCGCGTTCGGCGATTCGCCTGCCCATTACTTCGCGAAGCGCAAGCAGCCGTAATGCCGCACGGCCCCTATCACCCCTGCCAGTACTGCGCGCGCATCGACGTCGCTATAGTCGCCGTGCGACCGGCCGGTCGGTCGCCCAATGTGACCTGTGGAGGGTGTCGATGTCGAATGCCGTCGGATCGGACAACACGCCGATCGTCTCCGAGCAGCAGCTCGCCGATCATCTGGCCGCCGGCTGCAAGCCGGCCGCGCAGTTCCGGATCGGTACCGAGCACGAGAAGTTCGTCGTTTCCCGCGCGACGCACGCGGCTGCGCGCTATGAAGGGCCGTCCGGCATCGCCGCGGTGCTGGCGCGGCTGCGCGGCGACGGGACGCCGATCGTCGATGCCGGGCAGACCGTCGGCGTGATTCAGCGCGACGGCGCCGCGATCTCGCTCGAGCCGGCCGGCCAGCTCGAACTGTCGGGTGCGCCGCTCGATACGCTGCACGACACGCATGCCGAACTGCATGCGCACCTCGCCGCGGCCCGTGCGGCATGCGATCCGCTCGGCCTGCGCTGCGTGCCGCTCGGCTTTCACCCTCACCTGTCGCGCGACGCGCTGCCGTGGATGCCGAAGCAGCGCTACGCGATCATGCGGCGCTACATGCCGCGCGTCGGCACGCGCGGGCTCGACATGATGCAGCGCACCTGCACCGTGCAGGTCAACCTCGATTTCGCATCCGAAAGCGACATGGCGCGCAAGATGCGCGTCGCGCTCGCGTTGCAGCCGGTCGCGACCGCGCTGTTCGCGAATTCGCCGTTCCGCGACGGCCGCCCGTCGGGCCTGTTGTCGACGCGCGCACACACGTGGCTCGATACCGACGAGGATCGCTGCGGCGTGCCGGCCCTGTTCCTGTCGCGCAGCTTCGGCTTCGAGCGCTACGTGAGCTGGCTGCTCGACAACGTGCCGATGTATTTCGTGCGGCGCGGCGATCGTTATGCGGATGCGACCGGGCACACGTTCCGCGATTTCATGCGGCGGCGCATTCCGCATCTCGAAGGCGAGACGCCGACGCTGGGCGATTTCGCGGACCATCTGACGACGGTGTTCACCGAGGTACGGCTGAAGCGCTATCTCGAGATGCGCGGCGCCGATGCCGGCTCGCCCGGCATGATGGTCGCGCTGTCCGCGTTCTGGACCGGCCTGCTGTACGATCCGGCCGCGCTGTCGGACGCCGCGACGCTGGCTGCCGCGATCGACCGCGGCACCTTGCTTACGCTGCGTCGCGACGTGCCGCGTACCGGGCTCGATACGCCGGTCGACGGCCGGTCATTGCGCGCGATCGCGGCCGATGCGCTCGCGATCGCGCGTCGCGGCCTGCACGCGCGGGCGCGCATCGATGCGGCCGGCCGCGATGAATCGATGTATCTCGCGCCGCTCGACGAGATCGTCGCCGGCGCGCCGACCCAGGCCGAACACTGGCTGGCCCGCTATCGCGACGCGTGGGCCGGCGACGCGACGCGGATCCATGACGAAGCCGCCATCTGAGCGCGTCGCGCCGGGCCGCTCACGCGCAGCAGGCGAGCAGCGGCTCGTGAGCGAACTCGGCGCCGAGCGGCAGCGCGTGGCCGCGTCGCCGCGTACGGACGGCGTGCGCGAGCGTCTCGAACAACCGAGCGGTATCGGCGAACGACAGGCACGCGTCCGTGATGCTCTGCCCATAGCGCAGCGGTACGCCGGGCACGAGATCCTGCCGCCCTTCGATCAGGTTCGACTCGATCAGCACGCCGACGATGCGCGTATCGCCGGCCGCCACCTGCGCGGCGACTTCCGCGCCGACCGCGAGCTGATTCCGGTACTGGCGGCGGCTGTTGCCGTGACTGACGTCGATCATCACGCGCGGTGCGAAGTGCGCGGCCGTCATGCGCTCGCACGCGGCATTCACGGCGGCCGCGTCGAAATTCGGCTCGCGGCCGCCGCGCAGCACGACGTGCGTATGCGGATTGCCGGACGACGCGGCCGCGCATAGCCGGCCGCCCGCATCGATCGACAGGAAGCGGTGCGCGTGCGCGGCCGCGCGCATCGCATCGACGGCGATCTGGACATTGCCGTCGGTACCGTTCTTGAAGCCGATCGGGATCGGCAGCGACGACGCCAGCTCGCGATGCACCTGCGACTCCACGGTGCGCGCGCCGATCGCGCCCCACGCGACCAGATCGGCCAGGTAGCGCGGCGACAGCGGATCGAGCAACTCGGTCGCGGCCGGCATTTCCGCGCCGTTGATGTCGCACAGCAACGCGCGGGCCGTGTGCAGTCCGACGTCGATCCGGTCGCTGCCGTCCAGCAGCGGATCGTTGATCAACCCCTTCCAGCCGACCGTCGTGCGCGGTTTCTCGAAATACACCCGCATCACGATTTCCAGTTCGTCCGCAAAGCGCGCGCGTTGCAGCGCGAGCCGCGCCGCGTAGTCGCGTGCGGCGTCCGGATCGTGTATCGAGCACGGGCCGGCGATGACCACGAGCCGGTCGTCCGTGCCGTCGAGCACGTCGACGATCGCGCGGCGGGTCGTATGAACGGTGCGCGACGCGCGCCACGCCGGCGGCAGTGCGTCGGCCAGATCCGCAGGGGACGGCAAGCGCAGCACGGCGTCGCGGTTTGTCGTCCAGGCGTTTGCATGCATGGGGACTGCCCTCCTGTCGATAATTAACGAGACTTTTTACTACAGCGCGACTGTATTGAATGGTGCTTTCGGCGCGCAACTAACATAATTATCAGTATCTAATTCATAACCTTATGAATGTGAAGAATAAGCGTCGGATTCGATAATCGGGGGTCCGGCAATTTGCTGTTATCGGGGCGTGGAATGGAGCGTTCATTCGGTTTTCATTTGAAAACGCGGATGCGATTGTTGCACGGCAATGCACGCACGTACGGCATTTTTACCAAGCTTCGCTATTCGTTCTGATAGTGGCGGCCAGATAGTCGTTCGATTAATTTTCGGATGCCCGACAGGCCATTCGGGCTCGAAAATATAAATCAACCCAGTCATTGCGGAGAGTCATCATGTCGAAACGACATTACGAAACCCCCATTCACGTCAAGTATCGCGATACGGATTCGATGGGGCATGTGAGCAGTCCCGTCTATTACGACTATCTGCAGCATTCGTATCTCTGCTACATGTTCGACCTGCTCGGCCTGCCGCGCAGCGAGAAACTGCCGCACATCATGGTGAAGACACAGTGCGAATACCTCGCGCCCGCCCAGTTCGGCGACAACCTGACCGTTCGCTCGAGCATCGTGCGCTTCGGCAGCAAGAGCTTCGATCTCGAACACCTGATGGAGCGCGACGACCAGACCATCGTCGCGCGCGGCGTGTCGACGCACGTGATGTTCGATTACGCGAACAACACGACCCTGGCCGTGCCCGACGAATTCAAGACGCGCGTGCTCGAATTCCAGGGGTCGCTGTAATGGGGGCGCGCCTGCTCGGGAGCGGCACGTGAGCTGCGCGGTGGCGCGCGCCCGGCGCCGGATCGGCGCGATCGTCGAGCGGCGGGACGATCGCGCGATCGTGATCGTCCGGCATGCGGCGCAGGCATTGCTCGAGCCGGCGACGCTCGAGCGGCACCGCGCGCTCGCATGCCGCCATGAGGACGAGCTGGAGGTGCTGCTGCAGCCGTGCGGTGGCGTGCACGACGGCGTGCGGCCGCTGCTCGGTCGGCTGCGGGACGCCGGCGTAGCCGTGGCGCTCGACGCGGCGACGGTGGCCCACGACGCGTCGCTGCTCGAATTCGCGAGCTGGGTCACACGGTGTACGACGCCCGACGGTTCGGCGGCGGCACCCGACGATACGGCCGTGCCCGGCGGTGCGCTGCTCTACGGGCTGGTCGTGCGGTGGCGCGATCTGCACGGCAGGTGGCGACGGCCGGGGCGCGACGCGGAGCCTGAACGCACGCCGCGGACCATCGCGGCGGACGCGGCCGAGCACCTCGTGGCCGGCGATCCCGACGCGCCGGTGCTCGGCGCGCTGCTCGACGCCGATGACGCGTCGACCGGCGCGGCGCTCGACACTTTGTCGGACGCGGTGCGCGCGCGACGGATCTGTCTGGCGACGCGGGCGCGCTGGCCGCTCGCGCGACGGCTATGAGCGGCGTGGTCGCGCCGGCTGGCGGGCGCGCGTTCCTGGTCGGCATGATGGGTGCGGGCAAGTCGACGCTTGGTCGCGCGCTCGCGGCTTCGCTCGGCTGGGCGTTCGCCGACAGCGACGACGAGATCGAACGGCGCACGGGGCGCTCGGTCCCCGCGCTGTTCGATGTGGTCGGCGAAGGCGGCTTTCGGCTGCTCGAAACGCAGATCGTCGACGAGCTGACGCAGCGCACGAACGTGGTCGTCGCGACCGGCGGCGGCTCGGTCCTGAATCCGCGCACCCGCGCACGCCTGAGCGAACGCGGCAGCGTGATCTATCTGCATGCGGATCCCGATGTGCTGTGGCGGCGGACGCGCGACGACACGCGGCGGCGGCCGCTGCTGCAGTCGGGCGAGCCGCAGCAGACGCTCGCCGCGCTGTACCGGATGCGCGACCCGCTGTATCGCGAATGCGCGCATGCGCTGGTCGATACGGCCGCACATGATGTCGCGCGCGCGACGGCGGAAGTATTGACGTTGCTGTTTGCGCGGATGAAGGCGCCGGAGTGACGGTGCTTTCGCTTCCCTGCCCTTCGAATCGAGCGCGCGTTCGGTATCACGCGCGTTTTTGAAATGGTGAGTTCGGATTCTTTATCGTGCTATTGTGATAAGAAAAGTTATCCGGATGGCGGTGTTGCGTGTTCAAACGGCATGTTCCGCGACAGAAGAATCGACGCGCCGCACGCCGCGAATCCGTACTCGTCGAACCACCCGGCGCGGTGTCGTCGCGCGACACGTAACGTCTCCGTTTCGAATGCGCTCGTTGTCCGTGCAAGCGCAGGACGTCGGCGGGTCGCTCGCGATCGGGCCGGCAAGGCTGGAAGAGACGGTGCGCTGTAGAAAGCGAAATAATGACGAGGCGCCTGTTCGCTTTAGGCAAGCGTTGACCGGACGACTGCTCCGCTTTCCCGCGGCCTTTCCGGAATCGTTCGCCGTTCGTCGATGTCCGGCCATTGTCGCCGGATCGCCTGAAAGCCTTGTCCAGCAAGGCGCTACACGATCCAGATACATTGAAATACAAAATATCGCATGCGATTTAATCGAATGCGCTTGACGTAGGCGGTCATCAAGCGGAAACTGCGTCGCATGCGATCGAATCGCATCTGAGACAAACCAACCGACGGAGCAAATGATGAACAAGATCGACAAAGTGCTGTACACGGGCAAGACGCATACGACTTCCGGCGGCCGCGACGGCGCCGCGCGCAGTTCCGATGGCCGCCTCGACATCCAGTTGTCGTCGCCGGGCAGCGCCGGCACCGGCACCAACCCGGAGCAGCTGTTCGCAGCCGGCTGGTCGGCCTGCTTCATCGGCGCGATGCAGCTTGCGGCGCGCGCCGCGAAGGTGACGCTGCCGGCCGATCTCGCGGTCGACGCCGAAGTGGATCTCGGCACGGCGGGCAACGCGTACTTCCTGCAGGCCCGGCTGAACGTGAGCGTGCCGGGGCTCGAGCGCGACGTCGCGCAACGCATCGTCGACGCCGCGCACCAGACCTGCCCGTATTCGAAAGCGACGCACGGCAACATCGACGTCGACATCCGGATCGCCTGAACGTGGTATCGGGCGGCCGAGCGCCGCCCTCCCGAATTCCCGATTCCTTTTCCATCGAGGTGAAACATGAAAGTCCAACTGATCGCTGCCCTGTTCGTCGCTGTTTCGGCTGCCGTTGCCGCTCCGGCGTTTGCCAATGAAGCCACCGTGACGCGTGCGCAGGTGCGCGCCGAACTCGCGCAGCTTCAACGCGTCGGCTATCCGCTGAACCGCGCGACCGATGCCACCTACCCGAACGATCTGCAGGCCGCGCTGACGCAGATCCACGCCGACGATGCCGTCGCGGCCAACGCCGCCGCGTCCGGCTACGGCAGCGACGGCGACACCGCGACGCAATCCGGCCGCCGGCACGTCGCAAGCGTGGCCGAGCGCTCGGTGTACTTCGGTCACTGAGCACGCGCGGTACGTGAACCCTGATTCCCTTTATCCCTGATTCCATTTTGTCGAGGTGAACGATGAAAACCCGATTGATCGCTGCCCTTCTCGTGGCTGTTTCCGCTTCTGCCGTCGCACCGGCGTTTGCCGACGAGGCCGTCGTGTCCCGCGCGCAAGTCCGCGCCGAACTCGTCCAACTGGCCCAGGCCGGTTATCGGCCGGGCCGCGCGAACGATCCGCACTATCCGGACGACCTGCAGACCGCGTTGACGCGCATTCACGCCGGCAACGCGGTGGCGGCCGATGCTGCGGCATCCGGTTACGGCAGCGATGCCGCCGCCGCGACGCAGTCGGGCAGCCGGCCGGCGACGCGACTCGCCGAACGCTCGATCTACTTCGGCCATTGAACGAACGCGCGAACGGCGCCGATGGCCGGCGTGCGATGCGCAAACCCTGAATTCCTGAATCCCTGCCGAGGTGAATGATGAAGACCCAACTGATTGCCGCCCTTCTCGTTGCCGTGTCGGCTTCTGTCGCCGCACCGGTTTTTGCCGGCGAAAGCACCGTCACGCGTGCGCAGGTGCGTGCGGAACTGGCCGCGTTGCAGCAAGCCGGCTACCAGCCGAATCGCCCGAACGATCCGAACTACCCGGACAATATCCAGGCCGCGCTGAGCCGGATTCGCGATCACGATGCCGTCGCGGCCGATACGCAGGCAGCCGGTTACGGCAGCGATGCCGGCGGTGCCACGCAGTCCGGCAGCCGCAACACGGTGCGTACCGCCGAGCGGTCTATCTATTTCGGCCATTGAGCGCGGTACGGCGAATTCGGCCGCCGAAGCCCATCATATAAAGCGCATGCGATGTAATCGCGTGCGCTTTTTTATTTGTATCGTCCCGAACTGCATCGTCGCCGCTACCTGTTCGCCGGATCCGGGATTATTCTGTGCGGCACCCCATCTTCCACCCAGGAGCCGCCGATGCCGGACGCCATGATCGGAAACGCGACAGGCGATGCGCACGTGCTCGACCGGGTCGTCTGGAATGCGCTCGCGGGCAGGCAGCGCCGTTTCGCGTTCGGCGAGGGCCGCGCGCTGCGGTTCCCGGCGGCCATCGCGCCGTTTGCCGCGATCGACGACACGAGCCCGGCGTCGTTCGATGCGCTGCGCGAACTGATCGCCGCACACGGGCCGGCGGCGCTCGTCACGCCGGACGAGATCGAGCCGCCGGCAGGCTTGTCGGTGATCCGGCGCGCGACGTTGCTTCAAATGACCTGGCAACGGACGTTCGATCCGACGCACGACGCGGAATCTGTCCCGCTCGGCGAAGCCGACGTGCCGGACATGCTCGCGCTGACCGCCGCCGCGCAGCCGGGCCCGTTCGGGCCGCGCACGTGCGAGCTTGGCCACTACATCGGCGTGCGCCGCGAAGGCCGGCTGGCCGCGATGGCGGGCCAGCGGATGCAGGTCGACGGATATACCGAGATCAGCGCCGTCTGCGTGGATGCTGCGTTTCGGCGGCAAGGGCTGGCCGCGCGGCTGATTCGGTCGTTGATCGCGACGATCGGTGCGCGTGCGGAAACGCCTTTCCTGCACGTCCTCACGACGAACCAGGTGGCGATCGAACGCTATCTCGCGCTCGGTTTCGCCGTCCGTCGCGAGATGCGCCTGCTGGTGCTGGGCGACGCACGCGCGTGACAATGCGGCCGGCGCGATTCTCGCGTCGGCCGCTTGCCGTGTCCGGATGGCTTTATGCTTCGGTCGACCGGATCAGGTTGCCGCGCAGCGTGACGATCGCCTTCTGCACCTTGGCGAACTCGTCCGGCTTCAGGCCGGTGGCTTCGACCAGGTTCATGTCGAGCCCCTTCTCGCGCACGCGGCGACCGCTTTTCGTCAGGCTGACGAGCACCTGGCGCTCATCGGACGGATCGCGATGCCGCTCCAGATAGCCCATCGCCTCGAGCTTCTTCAGGATCGGCGTCAGCGTGTTGGATTCGAGGAACAGCTTCTCGCCGAGCTGGCCGACGGTCTGGTTGTCCTGCTCCCACAGCGCAATGATCGTGATGTACTGCGTATACGTGAGGCCGAGCTCGTCGAGGATCGGCTTGTATGCCTTGCCGAACGCGAGGTTCGCCGAGTAGATCGCAAAGCACAGGAACTCGGACAGCTTCGGCGCGGCGGGCGACGGGGTTTCGGTCGGTTTCATGGACTTCCTCCAGCGACACGAAGGGTCGCAGACGATCGCATTATATATCGCATGCGATCTTATCGGAAGCATGATAATCGGTGTCGATCGACCGACGCGCATCGTGCTCGCTCAGCCCGGCTTGCGGCGCTTGCCGGTTGGCTGACGGCTGACCGACAACAACGTGCACTGCACCGGATGCGCGATTTCGGTCGCGAGCCCGCCCGCGGCAAACAGCAGGATCATCAGCCAGCGTTTCATGCGTCCTCCACGACCGAGAGGCTCGCACCATCGGCGACCGTCGCGTCGAGCGCATACGGATCGACGCCGTCGAGGCAGCCGAGATTGACGCGCCAGCATGCCGGATCCTTGCGGGTCTGATGGAACGGATAGACGCCGCACCGGCTGCAGAAATAGTGGCGCGCGGTGTGCGTGTTGAAGCGATAGCACGTCAGCACGCCCTCGCCTTCGACGATCGTCAGGTTGGCGGCGGCGAACATCGGGCTCATCAGCGCGCCGCGCCGGCGGCACAGGCTGCAGTTGCAGCGCACGGCCGGCGCAATGGCCGTCGTGACTTCGAATTTGACGGCCCCGCAATGGCAGGACCCTTTGAACCAGGTGGCAGACATGGTGGGCTCCGAAACGGTCATGCCTGCTTTATAGCGAACCCGCGCGCGGGCGTTGTATCGCACTGTATCGACGGTCGGCGCAGATACAGGACATTGCAAATCCGCGGCGCGCGCGCTCGAACGCACGGTTCGTCGGCGACGTGTCGCCCCGCGCATTGCGGCGCAGCATTCCGCCCTCGGCTGCAACCGGCGTCATGGTTTTCCCGGTCCGCCGGATGGCGCGGGCGCTCATCGTCGTCGATACGCGCCCGCGCGCCACGCAGGCTGCAGCGGCCTGTCGCGCGAAGTCGGGCTGCCGCGCCCACCCTACCCTTTCTGCTCGGGAAAGGACGCTTGAAACATCCGCAATTATCACGCGCGGCCGATTTGCCCACCATGTGTCGGACGATCGGCACGGCCCGCATGGCCGGCGCTTGCACGAGCCCGGCGATGCCTGCCGCCGCGTCGCGCGGCCGACGCGTTACGCCGGTGGCGAACGGCTCGGCCCCGCACCACCGCATATCGATAATCAGGAGACACGATGAACAGCCAATCCCTCGACCTCGGCGGCCATGCGGGCGGACCCGAATCCGCCCGGCCGCCGGCCGCTTCAGCCGGCGCAGGCGTCGGCGTCGACGCGGCGGCCCTCCCCGGCCGTCGCGTCACGCTCGGCGATTTCATGGACGATCTGCCGGTCGGTGGGTTGCATCGGTTCGTCGTCTGGGTGATCGGCATCGGGTTGTTCTTCGACATGTACGAGATCTTTCTCGTCAGTACGATCGGCTCCGCGTTGCAGCACGAATACGGGCTGAGCCGGCAAAGCGCCGATTTCAAGCTGTTGCTGGCGTCCGCGTTCATCGGCATGTTCGTCGGGGCGATGTGCCTCGGCAGCCTGGCCGACCGTATCGGCCGGCGCAAGGCATTCCTGCTCACGCTCGGGTGGTACAGCGCGTTCTCGCTGGTCGGCGCGTTTTCGGTGAACGCCGACATGCTCGTCGCGTGCCGGTTCCTGACCGGCATCGGCGTCGGCGCGATCTATCCGGTCGCCGACAGCTACCTGTCCGAAATCCTGCCGAAGGACAAGCGCGGGCGGCTCGCCGCGTGGGCCTATACGACTTCGTACGTCGCGGTGCCGCTCGTCGGCTTTCTCGCGCTGTGGCTGAACCCGCTGCAGGTGGCGGGCGTCGCCGGCTGGCGCATCATCCTCGCGATCGGCAGCGTCGGCGCCGTGTACGTCCTTCTCGTCCGGCACCGGCTGCCGGAAAGCCCGCGCTGGCTGCTCGCGCAAGGCCGCACGGCCGACGCGCACGCGGCGCTGCGGCGCTTCGCGGAAAGCGCCGGCGTGCACGTGCCCGAACATTTCGCGGAACCGGTCGAGCCGCAGCGGCCGCTCGGGCTCGGCGAGCGCATCGCGCTGCTGCGCCGCCGACCGTATGGCGCGCGCTACCTGATGCTGGCGATCTTTCACCTGTTCCAGGGTTTCGGTTATTACGGGTTCGGCACGCTGGCCGGCACGGTCGTGAAGAGCCGCGGTTTCGACGTGACGGACAGCACGCTGTTCATCGCGTTGTCGTTCGTCGGTTATCCAGTCGGGTCGCTGCTGTCGATTCCGCTGCTCAACTGGATCGAGCGCCGCACGCTCGTGATCGTGTCGATCCTGTCGATCGCGGCGTTCGGGCTGTGCTTCGCGTATTCGGGCAATACCGTGCTGATCGTCGTCTTCGGATTCCTGACGACGTGCGCGTCGAACGTGTTCAGTAACGCGTATCACGTGTACCAGGCCGAGATCTTCCCCGCGCGCGTGCGCTCGACGGCGATCGGCAGCACGTATGCGCTGTCGCGCATCGTCAGCGGCGCGCTGCCGTTCGTGTTGCTGCCGGTGCTCGGCAGTTACGGCGCGGGCGCGATGTTCGGCGTGATTTCGGCCGCGCTCGGCATCGTCGCCGTCACGCTGCGCGTGCTCGGGCCGGTGACCACGCGGCGCAGCCAGGACGACATCAATCCGGTGTAACGCCGCGACCGGCGCGGCGCGCACGCAGGCGTGCGCCCTACGCCGCGTGGTGCCGCAGTTACCGCGCCGACATGAACTCGAACAGCTTCGCGACGTCGGTCGTCAGCACCGTGCCCGCCTTCACGCCGACCCACAGCGTGCGCGTCGCCCACGCGTCGTCGAGCTTCACGACACCGAGCCGCGCCGCCCGCTCGCCGGTTACCGCATCGCGCGGCAGCACGCCGATGCCGAGGCCGGCTTCGATCATCCGGCTCACGCCGTCGAAATTCGATACCTGGATCCGCAGCTTCAGCGAGCGCTCGGCCGCGAACGCGGCGTCGGTCATGCGCGCGAGCAGCGAACTGCCGTCGCTCAGGCCCACGTAGTCCTCGTCGAGCGTATCCGCGAAGCGGATGCTGTCGCGCGCCGCGAACCGATGCGTGCGTGGCACGAGCAGCACGAGCTCGTCGCGCCGGTACAGCCGCCGTTCGATGCCGGGCGCCGGCACGTTGTCGGCGAATACGCCGAGATCGGCCTTGCCCGACGCGAGCGCGTCGACGATCTCGTGGCTCAGGCGCTCCTCGAGACTGACCTTGATGCCGGGGTTGCCGGTGAGGAACGCGGCGAGATCGGCGGGCAGGAACTGGACGATCGCCGACGTGTTGGTCCATACGTGAATGTGGCCGCGCACGCCGGCGACGTAGTCGCTCATCTCGTGCGCCATCCGGTTGACCTGCTCGATCACCTTCGCCGCATGCTCGAGCAGCGCGCGGCCCGCGGGCGTCAGCTCGACGCCGCGCGCATGCCGGACGAACAGCGCGCTGCCGGTCACGCTTTCGAGTTCGGCGATGCGCTTGCTGACCGCCGACAGCGTGAGTTGGCCGTGTTCGGCCGCCTTCGTCAGGCTGCCGTGCTCGGCGACGAGCGCGAACACGCGCAGCGACTGCAGATCGAAATGAAGCGGGTTCACCATGTCGGGGTCCTGGAAGGCCGTGCGGGATACGCAGTCGGCGCGCCGGCCTGACGCCGATCATACGCCGCGCGATGCGCGTGCGATATGGTCGTCGTGGCCGACGTGGCGCGGCTAGCGCGGCGCGATGTCGTGCAATGCGGCGAGCATCGCGCCGTCCGGCGTCGCGAGATCGTCGAGCACCGCGAAGTGCTGCATGCCGGGCAGCCACGCGCGGGCGATGCGCTCGCCGGCGGCTTCGCACGCCGTCGCGTATTCGTCCGCTTGCCGGATGAGCTCGGGCAGTTCGGCGTTGCCGACCGCGACGACGGTCGGAGCGCCGCGCTCGATGCGATGCAGCGGACTGTATGCGTCGACTTCGTGCGCGGTGAGCTGCAATTTGTCGTTCAGGCAGCACAGCGCGATCGGTTCGAGATCGACGAGCGGACTGATCGCGAGCGCCGACACGACGGCCGGATGCGCGCGGTGCATGGCCGTCAGGTGGCCGCCCGCCGAATGGCCGCTCAGGTGGATCGGCCTTCCCGAGATGCCGAGGCCGGCGGGGTCGGCCGCCAGATGGTCGAGCAGCGCGCCGATCTCGCCGACGATATCGGTCATCGTCGCGACCGGCGCGAGCGTGTATTCGGCGAGCACGACGTCGTAGCCGCGCGCGAGCGGCCCAGCCGCCGCATACGCGAAATCCTCTTTCGCGCAGTGCTGCCAGTAGCCGCCGTGGATGAACACGAACAGCGGCGCGTGGGGCTGCCCGCACGGCAGCCAGTCGAAGCGCTGCGCGGGCTGCGCGCCGTAACGCAGGTCGCGGCGGCCGGGCGTCGCTGCGTACAGCGCCGCGCTGCGCGCCCGGCATGATGCGAGCAACGCCGGGAAATCGGCAACAGCCTTCGTGTTCAGGTACGCGGCGTCGAGCGCCGTGCGGTCCATGCCGCGATAGAGCGTCGTCATTCGGAAAGTGCCTGGAGCGGGTTGCGGATGCGCGCGGCGGATGGGTCCGGCGCGCGGCGAAGGCGGCGGCCGGGCCGACGCCGTTGCGCCATTATCCGCAGCGCGGCCGTGCACGGCTATCCGGAATCGGCGGGCGCGGCGCGTGCGTGTCCGCTTTCGGCGAAGTACTGCGGCGCCGTGCGCCGTTGCTCGCGCGGGCGGCCGAACCGCGTGCGTCAGATCGGCTCGGAGATTTCGATCAGGTTCAGGTCGGGATCGCGCACATAGACGGAGCGGATCTTCTGCGTCGCGCCCGTGCGTTCGACCGGCCCTTCGACGATCGGCCAGTCGACGCGCCGCAGGTGCGCGATCACGTCGTCGAGCGGGACCGACGCGATGAAGCACAGATCGAGCGCGCCGGGTACCGGCACGTGCGCTTTCGGCTCGAATTCCGCGCCGCGCACGTGCAGGTTGATCTTCTGGTTGCCGAAACGGAACGCGAGCCGGCCCGCGCCGAAGGTTTCGAGCTGCATCTGCAGCACCTCGGTGTAGAAATGCTTCGTCCGTTCCGGATCGACGCAGGTCAGCACCAGATGGTCGAGGTGGTCAATCAGCGCCATGGAATTCGCTCCTGTTCCTGTTCACGAGAAAGCGCGTTGCGCGGGCATGTCGCCGGCGGCGGCGCGCGGCGGCGGATGAAGGTCCGAGCGGCGCCCGGCCTTCAGGATCTGGCTCGGCACGTCATGCCCGATCAGCGCGGGCAGCCGCGCCGACACGGCGAGCACGGCCGCGAGGTCGATGCCCGTATCGTAGCCGTCGAGTTCGAGCATGTGCACGAGTTCCTCCGTGCAGACGTTGCCGGTCGCGCCCGGCGCATAGGGGCAGCCGCCGAGTCCGCCGAGCGACGCGTCGAAGCGGTCGATGCCGGCGTCGAGCGCCGCGAGCGTGTTCGCGAGTGCCATCCCGCGCGTGTTGTGGAAGTGCAGCGTGAGCTGCAGCGCGCGAAAGCGCGCGCGCGCTCGTCCGGACAAATCGCGCACCTGCGACGGAAATGCCATGCCCGTCGTGTCGCACAGCGTGAAGCCGTCCACGCCGAGATCCGCGAAGCGCTGCATCCACGCGAGCACCGCCTCAGCCGGCACGTCGCCCTCCATCGGGCAGCCCATCGCGGTCGACAGCGACACGTTGATCGCGACACCCGCGCCGCGCACCGCGTCGATCACGTCGCGCAACTGCGCGAAAGACTGCTCGCGCGTCATCCGCAGGTTCGCGCGATTGTGGCTCTCGCTCGTCGACATCACGAGGTTCACTTCGTCGACGCTGCACGACAGCGCGCGCTCGGCGCCGCGCACGTTCGGCACGAGCGCCGTATAGACGACGCCCGGCGCGCGCGCGATGCCGTGCATCACGGCCTCCGCGTCGCGCAGCGCGGGGATCGCCTTCGGCGACGTGAACGACGTGACCTCGATCTTTGCGTAGCCGCACGCGCTCAGCGCGTCGACGAGCGCGATCTTGTCGTCGGTGTCGACGAACGCCGCTTCGTTCTGGAAACCGTCGCGGGTCGCGACTTCGTGAAGATGGATGCGTTGCATAGGGTGGGTCATGGGTTCGTCCCGGTGGCTGTGTCAGATCACGCCGCGCGTGCGCCAGTCGTCGCGCGTCGCCGCATCGATGCCGAGCGATTCGAGTACCGCATCGGTATCCGCGCCGAGTGCGGGCGCCGGCCGCTCGATGCGCCCGGGCGTGGCGTCGAGTTTCGGCACGATACCCGGCACGAGCACGGGCGTGCCGTCGGGCAGCTCGGCGTCGACGATCATGTCGCGCGCGCGGTAGTGCGGATCGGCCGCGATGTCGGCCACGTCGTAGATGCGCCCGGACGGAATGCGCGCGTCGTGCAGCGCGGCGAGCACGTCGTCGAGGTCGTGGCGGGCGCTCCATTCGCCGATCGCCGCATCGATGCGCGCAACCTGCGCGACGCGCCCGTCGTTGTGCGCGAGCGCCGGATCGTTGCCGAGATCGGGCCGGCCGATCAGTTCCATCAGGCGGCGGAAGATGCTGTCGCCGTTGCCGGCGATCAGCGCGTACCTGCCGTCGCGGCAGCGGTATGCGTTGGTCGGTGCGATGCCGGGCAGGCTGCTGCCGGCCGGCTCGCGCACCGCGCCGAAGGCCGCATATTCGGGCAGCAGGCTCTCCATCATGTTGAATACCGATTCGTACAGCGCGACGTCGACGACTTGCCCGCTGCCGCCCTGCCGTTCGCGATGCCGCAGCGCGAGCAGTACGCCGATCACGCCGTGGAGCGCCGACAGCGAATCGCCGAGCGAGATGCCGACGCGCACCGGCGTCCGGCCGGGCTCGCCGGTCAGGTGGCGCAGGCCGCCCATCGCCTCGGCGATCACGCCGAAGCCGGGGCGGTCGCGATACGGGCCCGTCTGCCCGAAGCCCGACACGCGCAGCATCACGAGCCCCGGGTTGATCTCGGACAGCGCGTCCCAGCCGAGCCCCCAGCCTTCGAGCGTGCCGGGCCGGAAGTTTTCGATCAGCACGTCGGTTTCGGCGACGAGGCGGCGCATGACGTCCTGCCCTTCGGGTGTGCGCAGGTCGAGCGTGACCGAGGTCTTGTTGCGCGATTGCGCGGCCCACCAGACCGACGTGCCGTCGTGCAGCAGCCGCCATTTGCGCAGCGGATCGCCGACGCCGGGCGGCTCGACCTTGATGACGTTCGCGCCGAATTCGGCGAGCATCCGGCCCGCGAACGGCCCGGCGATCAATTGGCCGAGTTCCAGCACGCGGATGCCGTCCAGCGGGCGTGTCATGACTGTCTCCGATGAAATCGTGTTGTCGATGACGGCGATCATGACGGCGTTCGCGCACCGCGAAAATCGATCGATGGTCAACCAGCCTTTCCGAAACGGAAAAGGTGGACGACGGCGCGAGCGCGACGCCGGCGCGTGTGGGTAGTCGGCCTTTCCAGACGGGAAAGCGCGCTCGCCCAACGGTCAAACGACGGTGCGCGCGGCGCCGGCAGAATCGGATCCGTTCCGCGCCGCCGGGCGCCTGTCAGCGAGACCCGCCATGTTTTCCGTTTCCTCTCCCGCGAAGATCGTGTTTCTCGATCGCGCGACGCTGTCGCCGCAAATCGTGCTGAAGCCGTTTCCGTTTCCGCACGTCGTGCGGACATTCGACCGGACGGCCGCGCACGAGGTCGCGGCGCGCATCCGCGATGCGGACATCGTCGTGACCAACAAGGCGCGGCTCGACGCGGCGGCCCTCGCCGACGCGCGGCAGTTGCGGATGATCGCGATCGCCGCGACCGGCACGGACATCGTCGATCTCGATGCGTGCGCGGCACGCGGGATCGTCGTGAGCAATATTCGTGGCTATGCGGTCCGCACGGTGCCCGAGCACACGTTCGCGCTGATCCTTGCGCTGCGCCGCAGCCTCGTCGCTTATCGCGACGCGGTGCGCGCGGGGCGCTGGCTCGACAGCAGGCAGTTCTGCTTTTTCGATCATCCGATTCGCGACCTGGCCGGTTCGACGCTCGGGATCGTCGGCGACGGTGCGCTCGGGCGTGCGGTGGCCGTCATCGCGCGTGCGCTCGACATGCGCGTGCTGTTCGCGGCGCACGGCGACGCGGCCGGCGACGGTTATGCGCCGCTCGACACGCTGCTGCGCGTCAGCGACGTGATCACGCTGCACTGCCCGCTCACGCCGGCGACGCGGCATCTGATCGACGCACACGCATTCGCGCGGATGGCGCGCCGGCCGCTGCTGATCAATACCGCGCGCGGCGGGCTCGTGGATGAGTGCGCGCTCGTCGATGCGTTGCAGTCGGGGCAGATCGCGGGGGCGGGATTCGACGTGGTCACGCAGGAGCCGCTGCCGGACGCGCATCCGTTTCACGCGATCCTGTCGCACCCGGCGTTCATCCTGACGCCGCATGTCGCATGGGCGAGCGACGAGGCGATGCAGGCGCTGGCCGATCAGCTCGTGGACAACGTCGCCGCGTTCGTCGGCGGCGAGCCGCGGCATGTCGTGTGACACGCACGAACGGAACGGCCCCGCTCGATTGCTCGAAGCGGGGCCGACGAATGTGGGGCCGCTTACGCCAGCGACTCGGCACGGAACGGGTTCGTGCATCCGCCCTGTCTGGCGGCCGGTTTCCGAATACCGGATGGACGCGGCTTCAACGCATTCCGACCGGCGGCGATGCAGGGCAAGTCCGGCGAGCGGAAAAGCGGCTCAGGCTCAGTAAGCGGACATCTCGACGCAAGGATCGACCTTGGACGGCGAGCAGATGACCGAGTACCTGGCGCTTTCGCGCATCAGCGCTTCGCCTTCGTGCAGCGCGATCTTGATCTCGGGATGACGCTCGTACGCGAGGAAGGCCGAGCACACGACGGCGGACATCACGACGACGGAAAACACAAATTTTTCAAGGGTTTGGAAGCGTTCAGGCATGGTATGACCTTTCTCTCATGGCCGAAATTATACCTTGAGATAAGGGTTTTCCCTATAACCCTGCCTGCATACCGAGGATGCGTTCGAACGAGATGGGCGCGATGCTCGCGCCCTTTTTATCGAGGGAAGCGCGGCGCTGCGGCCGCCAAGGCCCGCGCCGCCTATCCGGGGAAGAGAACGAAGGCTTGCCGCCCGCGCATTACTGCGGCGCCGACGCGCCGCTCGCCGCATTGCCTGGCCACGCGTTGCCGATACGGTCGATCAGCGACTTCGCGGTGCCTGTCACGATCGCCGCGTCGACGCCCGACGTCTGCCACGAGCCGTCTGCCGCGTTCACGAAGGTCAGGTTCGCGCGCGACGGCGCGTAATCGGCGTTGCGCCACGTGACCACGACGTCGCACGAATACGTGCGATCGCCGAGCTTCTTGCAGTCGCCATCGGGTTTCGCCGACACGACGTCGGCCGACACGGGCAGCGGCTGGCCGAACAGCGCGTTCAGGCCGCCGTGGTTTTCCGCTTCGAGCGCGCGGCGCACGGCGGCGTCGACGTCGCTCGATCCGGGACCGTCGTGAAGCAGGTTGCAGGCGGCCAGCAGCGTCGAGGCGCCGGCGAGTGTCAGCAGCGTTTGAACCTTCATGGATATCCGTCGATCGGGGGGAACGCCGCGTAGTCTGCAACGTCCGCGTGTCGGGCGCGGTATCCATTTGTAACCAATTGCACGCTGCCGCCAGCCTCGCGCGCTCGCACGACGCCCGCACCTACTGTCGCTCCTGCTTCACGCGGCTCACGAGCTGGGTCGGACTGACGAACTGCAGCGCGATCACGACCCACACGAGCGTGATCGCCATGTAGATCATCGCCATCGCGTCGATCGACTGCGGCGCGCGCACGCCGGTCGAGAACACCGCGTAATACAGCGCGACGACGAGCGTCTGCGTGCTCGGGCCCGCGGTGAAGAACGTCAGCTCGAACATCCCGATCGTGCGCACCAGCACGAGCAGCCCGGCCGCGAGCATGCCCGGCACCAGCAGCGGCAGCAGCACGTAACGGAAATAGCGCCACGTGTTCGCGCCGAAGATGCGCGCGGCGGCTTCGAGATTCGGATCGATCTGCTCGATGAACGGCGTCATCACGAGGATCACGAACGGCAGCGCCGGCACGAGGTTCGCGAGGATCACGCCCGGCAGCGTGCCCGCGAGCCCGATCTTGTACATCACGGTCGCCATCGGGATCCCGTAGGTGACGGGCGGCACCATCAGCGGCAGCAGGAACGCCAGCAGCGCGAAGCGCTTGCCGCGAAACTGCACGCGCGCGAGCGCATACGCGGCCGGCACGCCGAGCGCGATCGACAGCAGCACGACCGCGCCGACCACTTCGACGGTCACCCACAGCACGCTCGCGAGCTGAAAGTCCTCCCACGCCTTCGCATACCAGTGCAGCGTGAAGCCCTGCGGAAACGGCGTGCCGAACCAGCGCGTCGCGACCGAATTCACCGCGACGGTCGCGATCAGCAGCATCACGTTCAGCAGGAAGAACGCCATCAGCGCCCACACGAGCGCCTTCCATGCGCGGCCGGCGAGATTGCTTCTCATCCTGTGCGGTTTTCCCGTGTCGACGGGGCGCGCGTCGGGTGCATCGTGCTTCGGCGGCCACGTGCGAGCGGCATGATCGTCGGTCGCCATCAGCCCTTGCCTCCCGTCACCGCGCCCGTATAGAAGAAGCGGCGCGCGCCGAGCATCGACGCGACCACCAGCAACTGCACGAAGCCCATCACGATCGCGATCGCCGACGCGAGCGAATAGTCGTAGCTCTCGAACGCGGCTTCGGCCGCCGCGATCGAGATCACGCGTGTCGGCCCGGCCGGCGCGCCGAGCAGCACGGCCGACGGAAATACCGAGAACGCCTGCACGAACGACAGGCACGCGGCCATCGTGAGCCCCGGCACGAGCAGCGGCAGGTAGATCTGCCGGAACTGCTGCCACGGGTTCGCGCCGAGCGTCGCGGCCGCGTGCGCGAGCGTCGGGTCGATGCCGCTGATGTACGACAGCATCAGCAGGAACGCGAATGGAAAGCCCGACACGATCAGCGACAGCAGCACGCCCCAGTAGTTGTGCGTGAGGCGCACTTCGTCCGTGTACAGGTGCAGCCCCTGCAGCGCCTGCGGAAACCAGCCGTTCGGCCCGAAATACGTGAGCATCCCGTCGGCGACGAGCACCGTGCCGAGCGTGACGGGAATCACGAGCAGCGTCGTGACGAACTTCTGGTATGGCGAGTTGCGGCGCAGCGCGAACGCGACGGGCACCGCGATGCCGACGTTGAGCAGCGTCGCCGGCACCGCGAGCTTCAGCGTGACGAGCACGGTCGGCCACATGGCGGTGTCGGTGAAGAACTGCACGTAGTTCGCGAGCGCGCCGCCGCCGTTCATCGGCTGGAACGACAGCACGAGACCGTACGCGAACGGATAGATGAATAGCGCGGCGATGAACGCGAGCGCCGGCGCGACGAGCCAGGCTTTCGCGTCGCGCGGCGCGCCGCCGGTCGCGAGCGCGCTCATGCGGCCTCCGCTCGAGATGCCGCCGTGCATGCTACTTGGCGCAGCCCGTTCATTGCACGTCTCCCGGATAGACCAGCGTCCGGGCCGGCGCCACGCGCAGCCGCAGCGGTTCGCCTTCGGCGAACTCGCCGGCCATACGGGCCCAGATCGCGCCGAACGGCGTGATCGCGCGAATCAGCGAGTCGCGCCCGCCGTACTCGACGGTCTCGACGGTCGCGTCGAACGCGTTGTCGGCGCCTTGTTCCGCGCGCTCGACGTCGTCGGGGCGCAGCGCGACCACGACGTCCTTCGCGTCGAAGCCGGCCATCGGCACGCCCGCGAGGCGCACGCCGCCCGACGCGACGCTCACGCGATCGCCGGCCATGCCTTCGAGCGTAAACGCCAGCACGTTGCGATAGCCCATGAAGCGCGCGACATGCAGGTTGTGCGGCCGCGTGTACACGTCCTTCGGCGACGCGACCTGCTGCACGACGCCCTCCTTCATCACGACGATGCGGTCGGCCATCGACAGTGCTTCGTCCTGATCGTGCGTGACGTAGATCGTCGCGCGTTCGAGCTGCGTGTGGATGCGGCGAATCTCCGCGCGCATCTCGATGCGCAGTTTCGTGTCGAGATTCGACAGCGGCTCGTCCATCAGCACGAGCGGCGGCTCGATCACGATCGCGCGCGCGATCGCGACGCGCTGCTGCTGGCCGCCCGACAATTGCCCGGGCAGCTTGCCTTCGTGGCCGACGAGTTGCACGAGCTCGAGGGCCTGCTGCGCGCGCCGCCGCATTTCCTGCTTCGGCACGCCGCGCATCTTGAGGCCGAAGCCGACGTTGTCGAGCACCGACATGTGCGGAAACAGCGCGTAGTTCTGGAACACCATCCCGAAGCCGCGACGCTCGGGCGGCAGCACGTCGATGCGCGTGTCGTCGAGCCAGATGCCGCCGCGCGTGAGCGGCTGCAAGCCGGCGATGCAGTTCAGCGCGGTCGATTTGCCGCAGCCCGACGGGCCGAGCAGCGCGATGAACTCGCCGCGCCGGATCTCGAGGTCGAGCCCGTTCAGCGCGGCGACCTGTGCGCCTTGCGCATTGATGAAACTGCGGCACACGCCGTCGAGCCGCAGCCGTTCGAAACCGTGCTTCATTCCACGAACTCCATCGACGCGGGCGCCGCGGCGCCCGCCGGTTCAGCCGTCACTTCGATTTCTGCGAACCGATCTCGCGATCCCACTTCTGGAACGCGGCGACCATCGCCTGCGCGCTGAGCGGCTGCACGTGCGGGCGATCGGCGAGCAGCTTCGCGTATTCGGGACGGCCGAACTTGCGGACGACTTCCTGGCTGTGCGCGGGCGCCATCTCGAGCGTCACGCCCTTCACCGCCGGGCCCGGATAGAAGTACCCGTCGTCGTAGGTCATCGCCTGCTGCGCCGGTTCGAGCAGGAAATTCATCAGCTTGAACAGCACGTCGAGCTTTTCCTTCGGCACGCCCTTCGGGATCACCATGTAGTGTGCGTCGTTGACCCACGTCATGTCGTCGAACGCCTGGATCCTGAATTCGGCCGGCACGATGCCGAGCGCGCGCGGGTTGAGGTCCCAGCCGGTGACGGTCACGGTCATGTCGCGCGTGCCTTCGCCGAGTTCCTTCATCACCGCCGACGTGCCGCCCGGGTAGTACGGCACGCAGTCGTTCAACTGTTTCAGGAACGCCCAGGTCTTGTCCCAGCCATTGATCGGGTCCTGCGGATTCTTGTCGCCGAGCACGTACGGCAGCCCCATCAGGAACGTGCGGCCGGGGCCCGAGTTCGCCGGGCGCGCATAGATCAGCTTGTTCGGGTGCGCCTTGCACCAGGCGAGCAGTTGATCGGGCGTCTTCGGCGGGGCGCTCACCTTCGCCGGGTTGTATTCGAGCAGCGGGCCGGCCGGCATGTAGGTGACCTCGAGGCCGAAGCCCTGCGCGAGATCCTGCATCTTGCGCGGGCCGGGCGCGTACTTGTCGAGTACGCCGGGGAAGGCGGCCGCGTTGTCGGGCAGAAGTTTCTGCCACAGGTTCTGCTCGATGCCGGCGGCCAGCGCGTCGGTGCCTGTCAGCACGAGGTCGATGTCCGAGCGCCCCGCCGCCTGCATCGCCTTGATCTTGCCCGGCAACTGCGGCGCCGGTGCGTTCGTGAACGTGACGTTCGCGACGAGATTCGGATTCTTCTCCTTGAACGCTTCGATGGCCTTCTGCGTGAGCTGCAGGTTGCCTGCGACGTCGACGATGTTCAGCGATACGGGAGCGGCAACGGCTGAGGCGGCCGACAGCGCGAAGCCCAGTGCGAGGGCGATCCGGCGGACACGGCGAGCGATCGGGGTGGTGTTCATGTCTCCTCACTTCGGTCGGTGGATGGGACCTTTCTTGTCAGGAAATCATGACGGCGTTATACGATGTCGGTCAACAAAAAACCACGGGATCCGGGGCGGGACTTTCCCTGACAAAAAGCTTCCGTTTCGTCGACGAATCGCGTGCCGCGTGATTGAGTCGGGTTGGCGGAACGGCTCCTGTCGCGTGTTAGGACGTCGTATCTCGATGCAGGACGAACGTGTATCGGGGCCGTATGCGGCCCGTCGGCCGACGGAGACGCGTTGCTCGTCGTGTCTCATGGCATCGTGAGCGATACCGAGGCGGCTATCACGCCGAACAGGCGGCGGCCGACCGGCCCCTGCATCGATTTCCCGGATCGGCTACAGTGGGCGCTTTCGGCGCGCCCCGCCCCGCCGCCGCGCCGCGAACCGTGCGCGAGCGCGGCGGCACGGGCGGGCGCGGATCATTCACTTCGACGAGCGAACCTTCATGCCCGATCTGTCCGCCTTCCCGATCACGCACAAGTGGCCGGCCCAGCACCCCGACCGTCTCCAGCTCTACTCGCTGCCGACGCCGAACGGCGTCAAGGTGTCGATCATGCTCGAGGAAACCGGCCTGCCGTACGAGCCGCACCTCGTGCGCTTCGACACGAACGACCAGATGTCGCCCGAGTTCCTGTCGCTGAACCCGAACAACAAGATCCCCGCGATCATCGATCCGAACGGCCCCGACGGCCAGCCGCTGCCGCTGTTCGAATCGGGCGCGATCCTGATCTATCTCGCGGACAAGACGGGCCAGTTGATCCCGAAGGATCTCGCGGGCCGCTACGAGACGATCCAGTGGGTGATGTTCCAGATGGGCGGCATCGGGCCGATGTTCGGCCAGGTCGGCTTCTTCCACAAGTTCGCCGGCCGCGATTACGAGGACAAGCGCCCGCGCGACCGCTACGTCGCCGAATCGAAACGCCTGCTCGGCGTGCTCGACGCGCATCTCGCGAACCGCCAGTGGGTGATGGGCGATACCTACACGATCGCCGACATCGCGATCTTCCCGTGGGTGCGCAACCTGGTCGGCTTCTACGAGGCGGGCGAACTGGTCGGCTTCAGCGAATTCCGGCACGTCAAGCGGGCGCTCGACGCGTTCGTCGCCCGTCCGGCCGTCGCGCGCGGGCTCAATATCCCGGCGCGCGATTAAGACCAGGCAGCAGCGCGGGCTCGCCGTGTGCGGCCTGCGCGCTGCTCGAGCCAGGCCCGCCGCATTGCGCGGCGGGCATTTTTTGCCCGCGCGGTGCGCCGGCATCACGCATCCGGCGGCGCTACTTTCCGCCGCGCGCTTCCGGTGCAGGATTTTCCAGCCCGGTCAGCAGCTTGCCCAACAGTTCCGACAACTGCGCCTGTTCCGCCGCCGACAACGCGGCCAGCAGATCGCGCTGGTTGTCGATGTGCGCGACCACCGCTTCGTCGATCAGCGCACGCCCGGCGTCGGTCAGCGCGACCAGCGTGCCGCGCCCGTCGGCCGGGTTCGGCCGGCGCTCGACCCAGCCGGCCTTCTGCAGCCGGTCGATGCGCGCGGTCATCCCGCCCGACGACATCATCAGCGCGTCGTACAGCGCGGTCGGCGTCAGCGCGAACGGCGCACCGCTGCGCCGCAGCGTCGCGAGCACGTCGAATTCGCCCGGCTGCATGCCGTAGCGCGCGAACAGCGGATTGAGACGGTCGCGCGCGATCACGAGCGCGGCTTCCTGCAGCCGCCCCATCACGACCATCGACGTCGCGTCGAGATCCGGACGCTCCGCGCGCCATTGCGCGAGCGCATGCTCGGCTCGATCCATTAACCCTCCTCGGCTTGCCAGTTATCTTGACGTCGAGATAAATCGCCATTTATCTTGATGTCGAGATACTTTACCTGAAAAACGCGCGACGCCTCGCGGGCAGCCGCGCACCGATATCGAGGGCTTGCATTGACGCCCTCCTCTCCCTAAAGGGAGGGGATTCCCACACCTGGCGATGCACGTCCGCATCGGAGAATGTTCAGCGCAGCGTTGATATCACGATCATGTACGACACCACATTCACTGCAGGCCCATTCTCTTACTCGCAGTCCCGCGATACCTTTCGGCCGCATCGTGCTGTCTTTCGACCCGCACGACGAACAGGACTGGGTCGAATCGCTTTCGTCGACTTCCTTGTACGTGGCCCCGTGCGCGATCGCTTTGTAGCGGAGCTTGTTTCGGAAGGACGACCAGGATGCGTCGTAGACGCTCTTCGCCATCCTGGTTCTGGCAAGTTTGACGGCAGATACGTTGCCGACCGCGATGTAATCGAAACGCCGCACCAGATCGAGCGCGAGCTTGTGCTGGAAATCGGCACGGGCATTCGCGACCTTGGCGTGCAGCTTCGCGATATGCCGCTTGTGCTTTCGCGCTCGCTGGGCTTTCGCCAGCTTTTCCGCCGCGCGTCTGCCGAATTGGTCGTTGGGCAGTTTCTCGCCGGTCGAAAGTGTGGCGAAGTCTTTCAGGCCGAGATCGATGCCGACACCAGAGCGGATCGATCGGGCCTCCACATCCGGCATCTCGATCACGATGTTGAGAAACCAGTTGCCGCGTGCATCCTGCGCAAAGTTGGTCCCGTCCTTGATCTTGCCTTCGGGAAGCGGTCGGCTGTTGAACACGCGAAACGTGTTGCCGGCAAAGCGGAACGCGTCGCCCTCGCGCTTCAGGTCACGCCCCTTCAGCGGCACCCAGCCCAGCGATTTCCTGCCGCGATAGCGCAGGTAGGGCCGACGGTGCTGACTGCGCGATTTCGCATATTGCTCGCACGTCGCGTTGATCGTGCCGGAGTGAATGCCGAGTTCCTTGCTGCTGCCGGTCGTCAGCACGTTCAGATCGAATCCCGTCGGCCACTTCTTGCTCCACTTGAGCGCGTGCTTCTGCGTGTCATTGCAGAAGTCCCAGACGTAGTTCACCGCACGGCTCTGCTTGCTAAGCAGTCCGTTGAGCGACTTCACCCGGTAGCGGTAGACAAGGATCATGCAGGTGATCCTAACCTGTGGAAGAAGCTGCCTGTCAACCGTACGCCTTTCTTTCCCGCCATCAATGGCGGGGTTTCTCGGAGCAGCTGATGATGAATCGCTTCACTTCCCCCGGATGGCGGCTCGCCGCGATCGTGCTCGTCGGGCTGAACCTGCGGCCGGCGCTCGCCGCGATCGGTCCGCTGCTCGACATGATCCAGCGCACGACCGGTATCGGCGACGGCGCGGCGAGCCTGCTGACGACGATCCCGATCCTGCTGATGGGGTTCGGCGCGCTGGGCGCGCGGCGCCTGCAGCGCATCGCCGGGATCGCGGGCGGCGTGTGGCTCGGCGTCGCGTTGATCGGACTGGCTTGCGCATCGCGCGTCGGCGCGCAGCACGCATGGCTGCTGCTCGCGAGCGCGTGCTGCGCGGGCGTCGGAATCGCGATGGTGCAGGCGCTGTTGCCCGGCTTCGTGAAGGCGCATTTCGCGACGCGCATCGGCGGTGCGATGGGCGTCTACTCGACGTCGATCATGGGCGGCGCGGTGCTCGCGAGCGTCGTCGCGCCGTTCGCCGCGGCGCGCTGGGGCTGGCTTGCCGCGCTCGCCGGCTGGGCGCTGCCGGCGGCGCTCGCCGCATTGGCGTGGCCGCTGGCGAGCCGTGGCGGCGACGCGCCGGCCGGCGGGCCGGCGTCGGCGTCGAATGCGCGGCCGTCGCGTTCGCCGCGCGCGTGGCGACTCGCGCTGTTCTTCGGCATCGCGACGGGCGCCTACACGCTCGTGCTCGCATGGCTGCCGCCGTACTACATGCGGCTCGGCTGGTCGCCGACCGCGGCGGGCAGCCTGCTCGGCGGCGTGACGCTCGCGGAAGTCGTCGCGGGGCTGACGATCTCCGCGACGATCGACCATCTGCCTGATCGCCGGCCCGCGCTGCATGCTGCGATCGCGTCGCTATGCGTCGGGTTGCTGGTGATGCTGGCCGCACCCGACGCGCTCGCGCTGCCGGCCGCGCTGCTGCTTGGCGCGGGAATCGGCGCACTGTTTCCGCTGTCGCTGATCGTTACGGTCGACCATGCGGCGACGCCGGCTGATGCCGCGTCGCTAACGGGGTTCGTGCAGGGTGTCGGCTATTTGATCGCCGGCTTGTTTCCATTCGCGGCCGGCATCGTGCGCCAGCATCTCGCGGACCTGACGCCCGCATGGATCGCGATGGCGTGCCTGTGTGTCGTGCTGTTCGTGCTCGCGTCCGGGTTTGCGCCAAAACTGGTGCGGCACGTCGCGCGGGCCTGAGCGACGCCGCGGGCCAGCGGCGCGGGTGCCTGCATGCCCGGTGTCGTCCCCGGCATGCTCGCACCGGCAATATCCTCGCGGCCCGTCCAGATACCCGGCTCCACGGCGCGGGCGCGTTCAGCCCGCGCTTGCGTACAGCGTCGAATCCGCGAACCCTTCGGCGTCGAGCACGCGGCCAATCAGGATCAGCGCGGTGCGCTCGATCTGCGTGCCCTGCACCTTGCCGACGATGTCGGCCAGCGTGCCCGTCACGCGCTCCTCCTCGGGCCAGCTCGCGCGATAGATCACCGCCACCGGGCAATCGGCGCCGTAATGCGGCAGCACTTCGTCGACGATGCGCGCGAGATGGCGCACGCCGAGATGGATCGCGAGCGTCGCGCGGTGCGCGGCGAGCGAGCCGAGCGCTTCGCCTTCCGGCATCGTCGTCTTGCCCGCGAAGCGCGTGAGGATCACCGTCTGCGCGACGCCGGGCAGCGTCAGCTCGACGCCGAGCGTCGCCGCGCACGCGGCCGTGGCCGTCACGCCCGGCACGATTTCGTATGGGATCCCGAGCGCTTTCAGGCGGCGGATCTGCTCGCCGATCGCACCATACAGCGACGGGTCGCCCGAATGCACGCGCGCGACGTCCTGCCCTTTCGCATGCGCGGCGGCGAGCAGCGCGACGATCGCATCGAGGTCGAGTTCGGCCGTGTTGACGACCTGCTCCGCGCGATGACCGTCGAGCACGGCGGCCGGCACGAGCGAGCCCGCATACAGGATCACCGGGCACGTGCGCACGAGGCGCTGGCCCTTCACCGTGATCAGCTCCGGGTCGCCGGGGCCCGCGCCGATGAAATACACCGTCATCGAAATTTCTCCGTCAATTCGTGGGATGACCGCTGCGTCGCGTCAGGCGCGCGCGGCCGGATCGAGTGCGTCGACGAGCGCCGCGACCGAGTCGAACGCACGGTCGGCATCGGGCAGCGGCGGCCGGCGCAGCATCACGACCGGCAGCCTGCGTTCGCGTGCGACGTCGAGCTTGGCCTCGGTGGCCGCGCCGCCGCTGTTCTTGCTGACGACGACGTCGATCCCCGTCAGCGCGAACAGCGCGCGCTCGCCGTCGGGCGTGAACGGCCCGCGCGCGGCGACGACCTGTGCGCGGGCGTTGCCGGGATGCGCGTCGAGGCAGCGCACGAGCCAGAACTGGTGCGGCGGGATCGTGTCGAGATGCGCGAGCGGTTCGCGGCCGAGTGTGAACAGCGGGCGCCTGAACGGCGCGAGCGCGGCCTCGATGCCGGCCCAGTCGTCGACCATCCGCCAGTCGTCGCCCGGTTGCGGCGTCCACGGCGCGCGGCGCAGCGCCCAGAGCGGCACGCCCGCGTCGCGCGTCGCCGCCGCGGCGTTCGCGCTGATTTGCGCGGCATACGGATGCGTTGCGTCGATCACGAGGCCGATGCCGGCGTCGCGAAGATACGCGGCGAGCCCGGCTGCGCCGCCGAAACCGCCGACGCGCACGTCGCAGCGCAGATCGTCGGGCGTCTTGCCGAGGCCGGCGAGACTGTAGACATGATGCGGGCCGAGCGCACGCGCGATTTTCAGCGCATCGCCGGTGCCGCCGAGCAGCAGAATGCGCGGGCTCATCGCGCCTCCCCGACGAAGCGGCCCTGCCGGTCGATCGCGAACATTTCGACCGCGACCGACGGCGGCACGATGTCGCGCGCCACCTGCAACGCATGTGCGCAAACGAGATCGCCGAGCGGCACGCCGTCGGCCTGCGCCAGTTTCAACGCTTCCTGGCTCGTGTTCGCGGCGCGCATCGCGGCCTGCAGCGCATCGCTCGCGCCGGCTTCGGCCGCCCATTGCGCGAGCAGCGGCAGATCGATGCTCGAATGGCGACTGTGCAGGTCGAGATGGCCGGCCGCGAGCTTGCTCAGCTTGCCGAAGCCGCCGCACATCGACAGACGCGCGACCGGCGCGCGCCGCAGGTGCTTGAGCACCGCGCCCGCGAAGTCGCCCATCTCGATGAGCGCCATGTCGGGCAGACGGTAGTGCGCGCGCATCGCGTCCTCGCTCGCGTTGCCGGTGCAGGCGGCGATGTGCGCGACGCCGTTCGCTCGCGCGACGTCGATGCCCTGATGAATCGACGCGATATAGGCCGAACACGAGAACGGCCGCACGATGCCGGTCGTGCCGAGGATCGACAGCCCGCCGACGATGCCCAGGCGCGGGTTCATCGTCTTCAGCGCGAGCGCCTCGCCGCCGTCGACGCCGATCGTCACGTCGAAGCCGCCCGCGTAGCCGTGCTCGGCGGCGAGCGCTTCCAGGTGCGTGGTCATCATCCGGCGCGGCACCGGGTTGATCGCCGGCTCGCCGACCGGCAGCGTGAGCCCCGCCCGCGTGACCGTGCCGACGCCCGGCCCGGCATGAAAGCGCACGCCGGACGCCGCCGCGAGCGCGACGCGCGCGAAGATCAGCGCGCCGTGCGTGACGTCCGGATCGTCGCCGGCATCCTTGATCGTGCCGGCTTCGGCGCCGTCGGCCGTGGCGCGGCAGAATTCGAGACGCATCATCACCCGCTGTCCCTTCGGCAGCACGATCTCGACCGCGTCGTCCGCGTGGCCCGCGAGCAGCAGTCGCGCGGCCGCGAGCGACGTCGCGGTCGCGCAACTGCCGGTCGTGTAGCCGAAGCGCAGCGGCGCGGGCTGTTCGGGTGTTTCGTCGCGCATCACGCGTCCGTTGCGTTCGACGGATTCGACGGGGTCGACGAGCCGGCCGTATCGGCCGCGTCGGGCTTGCGCACGTCGTACAGCGTGACCGGCAGCGGTTGTCGCCACGTGTCGAAGCGGCCGAGCGGTTCGGCATGCGCGAGCGACACGCGCGTGAGCGTGCCGCCGTGCACGTCGCGCCACGCGGCGAGCGCCATCTCGCCCTGCAGCGTGACCGCGTTCGCGACGAGCCGCCCGCCGGGTTTCAGCGACGCCCAGCACGCGTCGAGCACGCCGGGCGCCGTCGCGCCGCCGCCGATGAAGATCGCGTCGGGCGCGGCGAGCCCCGCGAGCGCAGCGGGCGCACGGCCCGCGACGAGTTGCAGGCCCGGCACGCCGAGCGTCTCGCGGTTGTGTTCGATGAAGCGCTGCCGCTCCGCATGCTCTTCGATCGCGATCGCCTGGCACGATGGATGCGCGCGCATCCATTCGATGCCGATCGAGCCGCTGCCGGCGCCGACGTCCCACAGCAGTTCGCCGGGCGCGGGCGCGAGTCGCCCGAGCGTCATCGCGCGCAGGTCGCGCTTGGTGAGCTGGCCGTCGTGACGGTACGCGTCGTCGGGCAGGCCGGGCGTGAGCGCGCGGCGCGGTGCGTCGGGGCCCGCCTGGCAGTCGAGCGCGACGAGATTGAGCGCGGCGGCTTCGTCGACGTTCCAGTCTTGCGCGAGGCCATCGATCCGTCGCTCGAGCGGGCCGCCGAGGTGTTCGAACACGCTGACGCGCGTCGGCCCGAAACCGCGGGCGGCGAGTTCGGCCGCGACGGCGGCCGGCGTGCGGCCGTCGGCGCTCAGCACGAACAGGCGCCGGCCCGGCAGCAGATGGCGCGCCAGCGTCGCGAGCGGCCGCCCGACGAGCGAGACCGCGCCCACGTCCTGCAGCGCCCAGCCGAGGCGTGCGGCCGCGAGCGACAGCGACGACGGCGCGGGCAGCACGCGCCATTCGTCGGGAGAAAGCACACGGGCGAGCGTCGCGCCGACGCCGAACAGCATCGGGTCGCCGCTCGCGAGCACGCACACGGGCGCGCCGCGGCGTGCGAGCAGCCCCGACAGGTCGAACGGCGACGGCCATGCTTCGCGCGTCGCCCGCAGCCGTGCGGGCAGCATGTCGAGATGCCGTTTCGCGCCGACCACGCGCGTCGCGTCGAGCAGCGCGCGCCGCGCGTGGCGTCCGAGCCCCGCGTAACCGTCGTCGCCGATGCCCACTACCGTCAGCCACGCCGTCATCCACCCTTCCCCATCGTTCGATTTCATCGTGTCGCCGCGCGGCCCCGAAAGCGCCGATGCGGCCGTCCGCATGGCGAAAAACGGCATGGTACCGTGTTCCACTCCGCGTTTCATCCGGCCGCCCGCTCGCCCCCGGGCATTGCCTGCGCCGCCCGCCGCGAACGGCCAGCCGGTCGCGAATCGCGGCCGAAAATCGGGTATCCTACGGCCGTTCGTTCGCCGGTGCCCTTCGGGGCCGAAGAGGGAACACAGGGCGCACCGCGCGCCGCTGTGGCTGCCCCCGCAACTGTAGACAGCGAGCCGATCCCCCCTCATGCCACTGGTTTCACCGGGAAGGCCGGGAGCCGGCGCCGACCTGTCAGCCAGGAGACCTGCCGGCCAGAAAGTGCGTGCGTGCCAGTCGGCGTCGGGCGGGGTGTACCGATGCGTTGGCCGCGGCGCCACACTGTTGCGCTATCCCGTTGAGTTCCGTTCCCGATTCGATTCCTGCGTCGTCCGTCGTGCGCCCGTCGGCCTGCCCGGGGCTCGTGCGCGTGGTCGCGGCCGCCGACGGCGGGCTGTGCCGGATCAAGCTGCCGGGCGGCCGGCTCGACGCGCGCCAGGCGCGCGCGATCGCCGCCGCCGCGCGCCTGTACGGCTCCGGCGCGATCGATGCGACCAATCGCGCGAATCTCCAGCTGCGCGGCATTCGCGACGGCGCGGCCGATGCGCTGGCGCGCGCGTTGCTCGATGCGGGGCTCGGCCCGCGCGCAAGCGCTGACACCGCCGATGCTGCCGCGCTCGCGGCGAGCGACGACGTCCGCAACGTAATGGTGAGCCCGCTTGCCGGGCACGACCCCGCCGCGCTCGTCGATAGCTACGCGCTCGCCGTGCCGCTGCTCGACATGCTCGCAAGCGAGCCGCGCCGCGGCGAATTGTCGCCGAAATTCTCGATTCAGCTCGACGGCGGCGAAACGGTCGCGGCGCTCGATCATCAGCACGACATCTGGCTGGCCGCGTGGCGCCGCGGCGACGGCGCGGTACGCCTGGCGGCGGGGCTGGCCGGCTGTCCGCCGGTGGCGCACGGCGATCGGCCCGCTTCGGTCGACGTGTCCGTCGATCAGGGCGTGGCACTGGTTCGCGCGCTGCTGCTCGCGTTCCTCGATCTCGCGCCGGCCGACGTCACGCGGATGCGCGCATTGCTTGCGACGTGCGGCGAGCCCACGCTGCTCGCGCGCGCGCAACACTACCTGCCCTTCCCGCTCGCGGCCGATCCGGCGCTTGCCGGCTGGCGGCGCACGCGCGTCGACCCAGCGCTGCGTTTCGGCGCGCGTCCGTCGCGCGACACGGCGCGTTGCAGCGTCGGCGCGCAATTCGCGCTCGGGCGGCTCGACGCGACGCAACTGGAGCGGCTCGCCGTACTGGCCGAAGCCGACGGCGACGGCACGCTGTCGATGACGCCGTGGCAAGGCGTGTTCGTGCACGGCGTGCCGAACGAGCGCGCGGCCGCGACGCGCGACGCACTCGCGTCGCTCGGCCTCGTATGCGCGTCGTCCGACCCGCTGGCGGCGCTCGTCGCCTGCACCGGCAGCACGGGCTGCGCGAAAGCGCGCGCCGACACGAAACACGACGCGCGCGCACTCGCCGCGCGCGTCGGCCATCCGCTCGACGTGCATCTGACCGGCTGCGAGCGCCACTGCGCGCTGCCGCACCCGGCCGCCCATACGCTCGTCGCGGTGGCGCCCGCGCATTACGACCTTTACCGGCGCGACGCGGCCGCGGGCCTCGGCGCCCCGCTCGCGCGCCATCTGACGATTGATCAGGCCGCGGTCCGACTCATGGACGCGCGGCACAGCCAGGACACCACCGATGCTTGACTACATTCGCGACGGGCAGGAAATCTACCGCCAGTCGTTCGCGACGATCCGCGCCGAGGCCGACCTGTCGCGGGTTCCGCCCGATCTCGAGAAACTCGCGGTGCGCGTGATCCACGCGTGCGGGATGGTCGACGTCGTGTACGACCTGCGCTTCTCGGCCGGCGCCGGCGCGGCCGGCCGAGAAGCGCTCGCGGCCGGCGCGCCGATCCTGTGCGACGCGCGGATGGTCGCCGAAGGCATCACGCGCGCGCGGCTGCCGGCGGCCAATCGCGTGATCTGCACGCTCGGCGAGCCGGAGGTGCCGGACCTCGCACGGCACCTCGGCAACACACGTTCGGCCGCCGCGCTCGAACTGTGGCGCCCGCATCTCGCGGGCAGCGTCGTCGCGATCGGCAACGCGCCGACCGCGCTGTTCCACCTGCTCGACATGATCGACGCCGGCGCGCCACGCCCCGCGCTGATCCTCGGTTTCCCGGTCGGCTTCATCGGCGCGGCCGAATCGAAGGCGATGCTCGATGCCGACAGCCGCGGCGTGCCGTACGTCGCGCTGCTCGGCCGGCGCGGCGGCAGCGCGATGGCCGCCGCCGCGGTCAATGCGCTGGCGACGGAGGTCGAATGACGCGCGCGCACGGACGGCTGTTCGGGGTCGGCGTCGGCCCCGGCGATCCCGAACTGATGACGATCAAGGCGCTGCGCGTGCTGCAGGCGGCGCCCGTGGTCGCGTATTTCGTCGCGAAAGGCAAGAAAGGCAATGCGTACGGCATCGTCGAAGCGCACCTGCTCGACGGGCAGACGCAATTGCCGCTCGTCTATCCGGTAACGACCGAGGCGCTGCCGCCGCCGCTGTGCTACGAGACGGTGATCGCCGATTTCTACGACACCGCGGCCGAGATCGTCGCGGCGCACCTCGATGCGGGCCGCGACGTCGCGGTGATCTGCGAAGGCGACCCGTTCTTCTACGGCTCGTACATGTACCTGCACGACCGCCTCGCGCCGCGTTACGACACCGAGGTGATCCCCGGCGTGTGCGCGATGCTCGGCGGCACGGCGGTGCTCGGCCAGCCGCTCGTCTATCGCAACCAGAGCCTGTCGGTGCTGTCGGGCGTGCTGCCCGAGCACGAGCTGCGCGAGCGGCTCGCGCGCGCCGATGCGGCGGTCGTGATGAAGCTCGGCCGCAACTTCGACAAGGTGCGGCGCGTGCTCGACGAACTCGGGCTCGCGAAGCGCGCGCTGTACGTCGAGCGCGCGACGATGGCGAACCAGCGCATCGTGCCGCTCGACGAGGTCGATCCGATGGCGTCGCCGTATTTCTCGCTGCTCGTCGTGCCGGGGGAAAAATGGCAAGGATGACGACGGCGCCCGCGATCGTGACTCTCGGCGCGAGCGCGCTCGATACCGCGCGACGCATCCAGATGCGCTATCCGGGCGCCCGTGTGCACGGGCTCGCGTCGCGCGTCGACGCCGACGTGCCGTTCGATGAACTCGGCACGCACCTGCGCGAACTGTATGCGCGCGGCTTGCCGATCGTCGCGCTGTGCGCGGCCGGCATCGTGATCCGCTGCCTCGCGCCCGCGCTCGCCGACAAGGGCGTCGAGCCGCCGGTGCTCGCGGTCGCGGAAGACGGTTCGGCCGTCGTGCCGCTGCTCGGCGGGCTGACGGGCGTCAACGCGATCGCGCGCGAAATCGCCGAATGCGTCGGCGTCGCGCCCGCGATCACGACGAGCGGCGAACTGCGCTTCGGCGCGTGCGTGCTCAATCCGCCCGAAGGCTATGCGCTCGCCGATCTCGCGCAGGGCAAGCGCTTCGTGTCCGACCTGCTCGCGGGCGCGTCGACGCGCGTCGACGGCGCCGCGCCGTGGCTCGACGACGTCGCGCTGCCCCGTGATGCCGCAGCCGCGCACGCGATTCGCGTGACGCCCGACGCGTGGCGTGGCGCGCGCGACGAACTCGTGATTCATCCGCGCAGCGTGGTGGTCGGCGTCGCCGCTCATGCCGTGCATGCCGACGAAGCGCTGGCCGCGCGCGTCGCAGCCACGCTCGACGAACAGGGTCTCGCCCGGCTGGCGCTCGCGGCCATCGTCGCGCCCGCATCGGCGATCGGCGACGCCGCACTGGAAGCAGCGGCGAGCACGCTCGACGTGCCGCTGCGCTTCGTCGATAGCGACAGCGACCGCGATACGCCCGCCGACGCCGCCACGCTGCTCGCTCGCGCATTGCGCGTTCCCCACACGCTGCGTGAAGAATCGAACGGCCTCGCGTGCGCGGTCGCGTCGCATCCGGTCGATCCCGCGACGCTCGGCCGCGCGCGCGGCCGCCTGACGGTGCTCGGTCTCGGCCCGGGCGGCGGCGCGTGGCTCACGCCGGCCGCACGCGCAGCGCTCGCGGACGCGACCGACATCCTCGGCTATACGACCTACGTGAACATGGCCGGCCCGTTCCGGGCCGACCAGCGCGTGCACGGCACCGACAATCGCGAGGAAATGCAGCGCGCGCGCCATGCGTTCGAACTGGCGGCCGAGGGCCGCCGCGTCGCGGTCGTGTCGTCGGGCGACCCCGGCGTATTCGCGATGGCCGCGGCCGTGCTCGAAGCGCTCGACGCAGCGCGCGACCCGCGATGGGCCGCAGTCGACCTGCGCGTGGAGCCCGGCATCTCGGCGTCGCTCGCGACGGCCGCGCAGGCCGGCGCGCCGCTCGGCCACGACTTCTGCGCGATCTCGCTGTCGGACAACCTGAAGCCGTGGGACGTGATCGAGACGCGCCTGCGGCATGCGGCGCAAGCCGATCTCGTGATGGCGTTCTACAACCCGATTTCGCGCGCGCGGCCGTGGCAGCTCGACCGTGCGCTCGATATCGTGCGCGCGCATCGCACGGCCGACACGGTGGTCGTGCTCGGCCGCGACATCGGCCGGCCGGGCGCGACGCTTTCGACGACGACCCTCGGCGCGCTACGCGGCGACCAGGTCGACATGCGCACGATGGTGATCGTCGGCTCGTCGACGACGCGGCGCTTCGCGATCGGCAACGCGCGCGAATGGGTCTATACGCCGCGCTGGTATCGCTGAAGGCCGCGGCGCCCGTCCGGCGCGCGTCCGGCCTCCTGCGGCGCTCGCGTGAATGCGGATGCGCGCGCGCCGGTAATCGGCATGCCGGCGCGTCGCCGGTTCGCTGGAAGCGGTCCATGCGCACCGCGTCGCGCGATCGGTCGGAAAAAGTGCCCGCCCTGCGTTTCGAAATGCGACCGAATCGGCAAGTTCGTTACGTAACGGGAATCGAATAACAAAAAGAAGAACACCTAAATTCCCTATTCGACGCGAATCCTCCAAGATAGGCACGCCGCCGGCGGGGCACGTGCCGCCCCATCGGCGGCGATACGCAGGCCAGCGTATCCCTCTTCCACTTGGAGAACACAGAATGAACAACAATGCGTTGACGCGTTTCGTTCCGCGTGCGTTTGCCGCGGGTTGTCTGCTCGCGATGGCGAGCGTGTCGCACGGTGCCGGCGTCTATGCGCCCTATGTCGACGTGACGCTCTATCCGACACCGCTGGTCGACCAGATCGGCGTGCGCCAGGGCATCCAGCAGTTCACGCTCGCGTTCGTGGTCGCGGGCAACGGCTGCGTGCCGTCGTGGGGCGGTGTGCAGCCGATCGGCAACGGCGCGAGCGGCGACCTGCTGACTGCGCTGTCCACGTCGATCGCAAGCTACCGCGCGAAAGGCGGCGAAGTCGCCGTGTCGTTCGGCGGCGCGAACGGCACGCCGCTGATGCAGGCGTGCTCGACGGTCCCCGCGCTGAAAACCGCGTACCAGACGGTGATCGACACGTACGGCCTCACCCACGTCGACTTCGACATCGAAGGCGGGTCGCAGCAGGACACGGCGGCGATCGCGCGCAACTTCCAGGCCGTCGCGCAACTGCAGGCCGACTACGCGGCGAAGGGCAAGCCGCTGCACGTGACGCTGACGCTGCCGACGATGCCGACCGGGCTCACGCAGGACGGCGTGAACGTCGTCAACGCGGCCATCGCGAACAAGACCGCGTTCGATGCGGTCAACGTGATGGCGATGGATTACGGCCCAGCGAACATCGACATGGGCGCCGCGGCGATCAGCGCCGCGCAGGCGCTCTACTCGCAGCTCGACACGGCGTTCAAGTCGGCCGGCCAGCCGAAGACCAATGCGCAGCTGTGGCAGATGGTCGGCGTCACGCCGATGATCGGCGTCAACGACGTACAGGGCGAGACGTTCACGCTCGCGAATGCGCAGACCGTACTGAACGCGGCGGTCGCGAACGGCTACGGCTTCTTCGGCAACTGGTCGGTCGGCCGCGACCAGGCATGCCCGTCGGGCGGCACGTATGCGTCGCCGACCTGCTCGGGCGTCGCGCAGCAGCCGTACGCGTTCGCGACGATCTTCAAGAAGCTCGACGGCAAGTGGGGCGCGGGTGTCACGCAGGACCCGAACTACGGCGGCGGCACGAACGGCGGCACGCCGCAGCCGGGCGCACCGTGGGCGGCCGGCCAGGTCTATACGGCCGGCGCGACGGTCACCTACCAGGGCACGACGTATCAGGCGCAGTGGTGGACGCAGGGCGACGTGCCCGGGCAGGCGGCCGTGTGGAAGCCGGTCGGCGGCGGCACGCCCGCGTGGTCGGCGACGACCGCCTACCAGGGCGGCACGTGCGTGACGTACCAGGGCGCGAAGTATTGCGCGAAATGGTGGACGCAGGGCGACAACCCGAGCGCGGGCGGCGTGTGGGTGAAGTCGTGACGTCGCGACGGGCCGGCGCGTGACGCGCGGCGGGCCGTGTCCGGCGTGGCAGGACCGCACGCCGGCGACGGCCCGCTGCCGGCGCCGTCGGGTGCCGCTGCCCTACCCGCGTGCGTGCTCGGCCAGCAGCCGCGCCTTCGCGTCGACGAGCAGCGCCGCATGCGCGTCGCGATGCTGGCGAATCCGCTCGGTCGGCCCGACGACCGACAGCCCGTACCAGTCGCCGTCGAGCATCAGCGCGACCGCGATCGCCGACAGTTCGGGCGCGCTCTCGCCGACGTTCTCCGCCCAGCCGAGCTCGCGGAATCGCGCGGTCTGCGCGACGAGCGCCGGCAGGTCGGCCACCGTCGCGTCGGTGAAGCGTTCGAACGGCAGTTGCACGCCGAGCGCCTGCTGCGCGTCGCTCGCGAGTTCCGCGAAGATCGCCTTGCCGATCGAGTTCGCATGCAGCGGGCGCAACTCGCCCGGCTGGCGCGTATAACGGATCGCCTGCTCGGATTCGACGACGTCGAGGTACGTGACCGACACGCCCTGGATCTTGCCGAGCACGGCGGTTTCGCGGCTCGCGTCGCGCAGCGCGACGAGGTGCGGATGCACGACGTCGACGACCGGATCGGTCGCGTCGATCGCGGCGGCGACCGTCTGCAGGCGCCGCGTCGGATAGTAGCCGCCGCGCCTGCGCACTTCGTACAGGTAGCCGCGGCTCACGAGCGTGCGCGCCATCGCGAGACAGCTCGATGCCGGCACGTTGAGCAGGCGCGCGAGTTCGGTCAGCGGCAGCGGCCGCCGTTCGGCGGCGAACAGCTCGAACAGGTCGAGCGTGCGGGCAACGAGTTTGACGTCCATGACGAGCGCTTGATTCGGAACGGGAAACCGCGCGCCGGGCGAGCCGCCGGGTCGGTACGGTCAGTACGACTTCGGCAGCCCGAGCACCTTCTCCGCGATGTAGCACAGGATCAGTTGCGGACTCACGGGCGCGAGCCTCGGAATCATACACTCGCGCAGGTAGCGCTCGACATGGTATTCCTTCGCATACCCCATCCCGCCGTGCGTCGCGATCGCCGTCTGGCAGGCCTGGAACGCGGCTTCCGCACCGAGGTATTTCGCCGCGTTCGCCTCCGCGCCGCACGACTGGCCCGCGTCGTAGCGCGTCGCGGCCTTCATCACCATCAGCCAAGCGGCTTCGAGCTGCATCCACGCCTGTGCGAGCGGATGCTGGATCGACTGGTTCTGCCCGATCGGCCGGCCGAACACGACGCGCTCGCACGCATACTGCGTCGCCCGGCGCAGCGCGGCCTGCCCGAGCCCGATCGCCTCGGCGGCGATCAGGATCCGTTCGGGGTTCAGGCCGTGCAGCAGATAGCGGAAGCCGTCGCCTTCGTGGCCGATCAGGTCGTCGCGCGACACGCGCAGGTTGTCGATGAACAGCATGTTCGAATCGACCGCCTTGCGGCCCATCTTCTCGATTTCGCGGACCTCGACGCGCGAACGGTCGAGGTCGGTATAGAACAGGCTCAGCCCGTCGGTCGGCTTCGCGACCCGGTCGAGCGGCGTCGTGCGCGCGATGATCAGCATCTTGTTCGCCACCTGCGCGGTCGAGATCCAGATCTTGCGCCCGCTCAGCACGTAGTGATCGCCGTCGCGGCGCGCCTGCGTGCTCAGGTGCGTGGTATCGAGCCCGGCGTCGGGCTCGGTCACCGCGAAGCACGCCTTGTCGCGCCCGGCGATCAGCGGCGGCAGGAAGCGCGCCTTCTGCGCGTCGTTGCCGAACACCTGCACCGGGTTCAGCCCGAAGATGTTCATGTGCACGGCCGACGCGCCGGACAGGCCGGCACCCGATGCGCTGATCGTGCGCATCATCAGCGCGGCTTCGGTCATCCCGAGCCCGGCGCCGCCGTAGGCCGGATCCATCGCGATGCCGAGCCAGCCGGCGTCGGCAAGCGCCGCGTGGAAATCGGCCGGAAATCCGCCCGCGCGATCGCGTTCGAGCCAGTAGTCGTCGCCGAAGCGCTCGCAGATTTTCTCGATCGCGCTTTCGATCGCGCGCTGGTCGTCGGTCAGGTCGAACTGCATGGATTGCTCTCCAGGAAAACGTGAACGGCCGCGCCGCCTTCGCGACGACACCGGGCCGCCCCGGCCGTCGCGCCGACGAAAAACGCTTTCGGGCGGCCGGCACGTGGCGTCGGGGCAACGCGCACGGTCATAACGGAAACACGCCCGTCGCGACCGCGGCGAATACCATCAGCACGGTGGCGGCGAACAGGAACGGAATCGTGAATTTCTGGTGCTCGGCGAGCTCGACGCCGGTCAGGCCGACGATCAGGAACGTCGCGGGCGTGAGCGGGCTCACCGGGAAGCCCGTCGTCATCTGGCCGAGCAGCGCGGCCTGCGCCATCTGGATCGGCGGCACGCCGAGCAGCTTGCCACTTTCCGCGAGCACGGGCAGCACGCCGAAGTAGAACGAATCGGGGTCGAACAGCAGGCTGAGCGGCATCGATAGCAGCCCGAGCACGAACGGCATGTGGCGTGCATGCTCGATGGGCACGTGCGCGACGACGACCTCGGCCATCGCCTTGAGCATCCCGGTGCCGGACATGATTCCCGTGAACGCGCCGGCCGCGAGCAGCACGCTCGCCATCATCAGCGCGGCCTTCGCATGCGCGTCGATCCGCTCGCGCTGCGCCTGGACGTCCGGGTAATTGATCACGAGCGCGGCGACCGTGCCGAGCATGAACATCACCATCGGGTCGACGATGCCCGACACGAGCGTGACGAGCACGACGAGCGTCAGCGCGACGTTGATCCCGAATCGTCCCGGCCGGCGCAACGCGCGTTCGGCGTCGGTCAGCTCGCGCGGCGCGATCGCGAGCGATGCGGCGCCGGCGCGGTCGAGCCCCAACCGCTTCGCCTCGCGCACGCCGAGCACCCAGGCGGTGCCGAATACGAACGCGAGCCCGACCATCTGCACCGGAATCATCGGCATGAAAATCGCCGAGCCGGGAATGTGCAGCGCCGCCGATGCGCGCAGCATCGGCCCGACCCACGGCAGGAAGTTGACGCCGGCCGCCATCGACGCGACGCACGCGAGGATGCGGCGATCCATCCCGAGCCGCGTATAGAGCGGCATCATCGCCGGCAGCGTGACGAGGAACGTGACCGCGCCGGAGCCGTCGAGATGGATCAGCAGCGCGAGCAGCGCCGAGCCCATCACGATGCGCGGCGGATGGCAGCCGATCACGCGCAGCACGCCGGCGATGATCGGGTCGAGCATCCCCGCATCGGTCAGGATACCGAAAAAAAGAATCGCAAAAACGAACATCCCGGCGATCGGGCCGATGTTCTGTACGCCGTGCACGACGAACTTGCCGGTCTGCAGCCCGAAACCGGCCGCGAGCGACGCGGCCACCGGCACGACGATCAGCGCGACGAGCGGCGACAGCCGCTTCGTGATGATCAGGCCGAACAGCGCGACGATGGCGACCGCGCCGATCGATGCGAGCATGATGCGTCTCCTCTTCTGCCGGTGCGCTTGTCGGTGCGTGTCGACGCGCGGGCCGGCGTGATGTCCGAACGATGATGTGTGCCGCGACACGGCACGGCACGGCAGGCGGCCGCGACGGCGGTCAGCTCCGGCCGTCGTCGTTGTCGTTGCCATCCGCGAACACCTGCGCCGCATGTTCGTTCAGCGCGGGCGGCGGACGCCGGTACGTGGCCGGCGTGCGGCCCAGCTTGATCGGCGACGCGATGCCGCGATGCCGGCCCAGTTCGACCTTCATCCGCCGATGCGCGACATGCGGGTGGTCGAGCGCCGCATCGAGCCCGAGCACGGGCGCGCACGGCACGCCGCGACGCATCAGTTGCTCGGCGAGCACGGCGCCGTCGTGCGCGGCCAGCGCCGTTTCGAGCAGCGTGCGCAGCACGGTCCGATGCTGGTTGCGCGCGCGGTTGTCCGCGAAGCGCGGATCGTCGAGCCAGTCGCGCGTGCCGAGCACGTCGCACAGCGCGGCGAACTGCCCGTTGTTGCCGACCGCGAGGAAGATGTCGACGCCCGCCGTCGGAAAGCTGTCGTACGGCGTGATGTTCGGATGCGCGTTGCCGGTGCGCACGGGCGCGTTGCCGGAATGGAAGAAGTTCGGCGTATGCGGATGAAGGATCGACAGCGCGCAGTCGAACAGCGTCGACTCGACGAACTGGCCGCGGCCGCTGGCGTCGCGCTCGCGCAGCGCCATCAGCACGCCGAGCGCCGCGTTCAGCCCCGTGACGAGATCGACGATCGGCACGCCGACGCGCAGCGGCGCGCCGCCGGCTTCGCCGTTGACGCTCATCAGCCCCGCGAGCGCCTGTACCGCCGCGTCGTAGCCCGGCAGCCCGCCGAGCGGGCCGTCCGCGCCGAAACCCGACACGCGGCAATGGACGAGGCGCGGAAACCGCGCATGCAGCGCGTCGAACCCGAGCCCCCAGCGCTCCATCGTGCCGATCTTGAAGTTCTCGACCAGTGCGTCCGCGTGTTCGAGCAGCCCGAGCAGCCGCTCGCGATCGACCGGCTGCGTCAGGTCGAGCGCGATGCCGAGCTTGTTGCGGTTCACGCCGAGGAAGTACGACGCGGTGTCGCCGTCGAACGGCGGACCCCACGTGCGCGTTTCGTCGCCGGACGGCGGTTCGACCTTGATCACCTCCGCGCCGTGATCGGCGAGGATCTGGGTCGCGTACGGGCCGCCCAGCACCCGCGACAGATCGATGATGCGCAATCCCGCCAGCGCGCCCTGCTGCTCGTGTTCCGCCATGCGTCTCGCTCCTGGTTCCGGTTGATCGGACTGCCGGTTCCGGCGGCCCGGCGCGTGCGGCGCGGTTTCTCCGGATTCGACGAATAATTCTCGTGTGTGAATTTATATTCACACTCGCGAATTATGTTGTCAAGCCCGGATGGACCCGGCTGCCGCGCCGAGCCCATCGCCGCGCGCAAGCGGGGAGACACCGAACGCGCCGGTTGCGGTCGCACCCCGCCGTTGGCTAAGCTGGCGGGCGACATTCATCCCTACCCAAACAAGGCGGAATATTCATGAAACGGTTGTGGCTGGCGGCCTTCGTGCTGGCGTCGACGCTGGGCGTCGCGCACGCGCAAAACCAGACTTTCCACTTCGGCGAAGGACAAGCCGGCATGCCGGGCGCGGCGCCGCACGCTGCCGCGCCGGCGGCTCGGCCCGCGCCCGCACGCCGGCACGTCACCGCGCCGTCGCCTCGTCACCGGCGTGCGGTGCACAAGCGCCGCCATTCGCGCCCCGTGAAGCCGGCGCGCGGCGGCATCTACACGCACGCGTGAACTGGCGTGCGTGGCACGAGCGCGGGGTGCACGCGATTGTCACGAACGGCCGGTAACATCGGCGCGGCGGCTTGCATGCCGTCGCCGCCTGCTGCCGGGTCCTGCGCAGCCGACGGGCCTTTCCTCCACGATTCAGCACCTGTTTTGCCAGAACATGAGCACCGGGCCGGATACCCTCGCCGTCAACAAGGAACGCGCCACGATCGTGTGCCGCCAGCGCAGCAGCGTGCTGCTGGTCGCGCGCACCGCGGCGCGCTGGTCGCTACCGGGCGGCACGATCCGGCGCGGCGAGACGCCGCTCGAAGCCGCGCTGCGGGAACTCGCGGAGGAAACGCGACTGGAGGGGCTCGCGCTCGACTACGCGGTGCAGTTCGGCGGGCTGACGAAGCTGCATCACGTGTTCGTGGCCGACGTGCCGGCGCACCTGACGCCGCGCGCGAGCAACGAGATCGCCCGCTGCAAGTGGTTCACCGTCGACCGGCTCGACACGCTGCGCGCCAGCGTGCCGACGCGCAAGATCATCGAGTTGCTGCGGCTCGACTGTTTCTCTGCGCTCGCGAGCGGGCCGCTTCGCTGAGGTCGATGCCGGCTCGGCTGCCGACCGCGGCGATTACGCGCGCAGGAACGGGCCGGCCTTGCGTTCGAGCAGTGCGACGAGTTCGGGCTGCATGAACGCGTAGCGGTCGGGGATGTCGAGGCAGACGATCTTCCGGTGCTTCAGATGCGCACCGAATTGCGCCGACAGTCGCGCCTTGTGCGCGCGCTCCATCACGAACACGATGTCCGCCCAGTCGAGTTGCTCGGCGGACAGCCGTACGTCCGCGTCGGGCGCGAGGCCCGCGGAGTCGGTTTCGATGCCGGGCCACGCGGCGAACACCGCTTCGGCCGTCGGGCTGCGTAGCCGGTTGCGGCTGCAGATGAACAGTGCCCGTGTCATGTCGCTTCACGGCCGCCCGAGCGGCCGGCTCAGCCTTGCGGAATCGTGCCCGGCCGGACGTACGCGAGCATGTGCGGCACGTAATCGGCCTTGCCGAACTCGACGCCGTGATGGCGCAGGATCGCGTACGCAGCGATCGCGTGGAAGTAGAACTGCGGCAGCGCCCAGTCGCGCACGTACTGTTCGCCCGTCATGTCGAACGCGATCCCGTTCGGTAGCTCGAGCGTGATCGGCAGCGCTGCGCCGCCATCGAGCGCATCCGGCGCGAGTTCGCCGAGAAAGGCGAGCGTGCCGGCGATGATCGCCTGCGCATCGGCCGGCGAACCGGGTTGCGCATCGGCGTTCCAGCCCGCCTCGCGCAACGCGAGCAATGCCGCTGGCAGCGGTTCGCCGCGCAGCCGATGGACCGGCTCCATCGCCTGGAAACACGAAAAGCGCACCTGGGCGGCGAGCGGATACATGTCGGGCGCCAGCCTCAGCGTCATCGCCGCGTCGGGTCCGTCGCCGGCGGACTGCCGGTGCGCGACGGCCTTGTCGAGCCACGCGGACTGCGCCCGCAGCATCTGGGTGTAGGTCGGAACGAGAAGTTGGGTCGGTGACACGCGCGCGCTCCTGTACTGGGGTTCGCGTCACACGATAGCAGCGTCGGCGCAAGCCTGCATCCCGGCCGGGCGCGCCGTGTGCCGTCACGGCTTGCCGTGCCGCGCCAGGAACCGGTCGAGCTGCGACGCAAACGCCTTGCCGTCGCGCGCGCCGAACGGCGCCGGCCCGCCCGTGTCGATGCCCGCGCTGCGCAACTGGTCCATCATCGCGCGCGTCGACAGGCGTTCCTCGATGTTCTCGCGGCTGAACCAGTTGCCGCGCGGGTCGAGCGCGTGCGCGCCCTTGTCGAGCACGGCGGCGGCCAGCGGGATGTCGGCCGTGATCACGAGGTCGCCGGGTTCGGTCAGCTCGACGATGCGCGCATCGGCCACGTCGAAGCCGGCCGGTACCTGCACGGCCTTGATGAACGGCGACGGCGGCGTGCGCAGAAACTGGTTCGCGACCAGCGTCACGCAGATCTCGGCGCGACGCGCGGCGCGAAACAGCATGTCCTTGATGACGGCGGGACACGCGTCGGCATCGACCAGTACTTGCATGGCGGAGGTTTCCGGTGGGCAGAAGCAGAAGCGGCGATCATAGCGCACCGCCGGCCGGCCATCGGCCGGCGAGATCGGTGCGAAGCGCGTCGGCCGTCACCCACTGCGCGCCCCAGGCCGCGGCGAGCCGCGCACCCTGCCCGATCCGCACGGCCGCATCGTCGAAGTCGACGAACACGACGTGATCGGCCGCCGCGGGTCTGGCCGGCGTGTCGCGCGTGCGCCCGTCGGACAGCACCCACAGCCAGCGCGCTTTGCCCGGCGCGCGCCGCGCCGCGCGGGCGAGCAACTGCGCGGCGGCCGCGATGCCGTCCGCGAGCGGCGTGCCGCCGCCGCCGTCGACCGGCTCGAGCCAGCGCGCATTCCACCAGCGCGGCACGGCCGGGCCGAAGCGCCGCGCGGCGCCGTTGCCGCCGAAGCAGACCAGCGCGGTTTCGACACGTGCGCGCGCGGCCTGATCGAAATACGCGACGATCAGTCCCTTCGCGAGCGCGAGCCGTTCGTGCGACAGCATCGACGCCGAACAATCGAGCACGAAGCAATGCAACGCGTGCGGCGTGCCCGCGCGTTTCCCGTAGCGCAGATGATCGCGATGCAGCGGACCGCCGCGTTTCGCGGCAAGCGTCGCCGGCCAGGCGACGGCCGTGCCGGCGCGCACCGTGCCCGGCACGCGCGCGGCGGCGCCCGACTGCCATCGAGGACCGCGAATCGCGTTCGCGGCGGCGCCGGCTCGATGGCTCAGCGCTTTTTTAGCGGCAGCGGCACCACGCTTTTCACGTCGCGCAGCCCGGCCGGTTCGGGCGGCAGGTAGCCCCAGTCGCCCTGCGATGCCGACGCGCCGGCCTCCGTGTCGCCCATTTCGCGCGGTCGGTCGTCGGGCCGCCGGCGCGGGTCCGGCGGCGCACGACCGTCGCGTTCGCCATCGTGCTGCGACGACGGGTGCGACGACTGCTGCGATGGCGGCGGCCCCGCATGTCGCCGGTGCCGCAGCACGGCCTCGGCCACGCGCTCCACGTGCGACACCGCCACCGCTGCGGCCCGTTCCAGCGCGGCCAGCGCACGCGCGGCGCGCAGCATCACGAGATCGGCACGCAACCCGTCGACGGCCGCGTCGATGCACAGCGCGCTGACGCGCGCATGGACCGCATCGTCGAAATCCAGCGCCGGCAGCCGGGCGCGCGCCGCGCGAATCCGGTCCGCGAGTTCCCGCTGAGCGGATGCGTGACGTGCGCGAAACGCGTCCGGATCGAGATCGAACGCGAGTCGCGCCTTCACGATCCGCTCACGCTGGGCGGCGTCGAAACAGTTCTCCAGTTCGACCATCAGCCCGAAGCGGTCGAGCAACTGCGGGCGCAGCTCGCCCTCCTCGGGATTCATCGTGCCGACCAGCACGAAACGCGCGTCGTGCGCGTGCGACACGCCATCGCGCTCGACGATGTTCACGCCGCTCGCGGCGACGTCGAGCAGCGTATCGACGAGCCCGTCGGCGAGCAGGTTCACTTCGTCGACATACAGCACGCCGAGATGCGCGCGAGCCAGCAGGCCCGGCCGGAAGCGCACGCCGTTTTCGGCCAGCGCATGCGCGAGATCGAGCGTGCCCGTCACCTGCTCGTCGCTCGCCGACAACGGCAGCGTGACGAACTGCCCTTCCGGCAACAGCTCCGCGAGGCCGCGCGCGGCCGTCGATTTCGCGGTGCCGCGCGGCCCGCTCACGAGCACGCCGCCGAGCGACGGGTCGATCGCGGCAAGCAGCAGTGCCTGCTGCAACGCGTCCTGCGCGACGAGCGCCGCAAACGGAAAAACCGCGCGGGCGCGGTGCGTCGTCGGATCGGTCATCGCCGCCCCCCTTCCTGAAGTTGTTCGCTCGCGAGCCAGACCGCTTCGATCCGCTCGCGATAGTCGCCCGGCTGCTGCCACAGGCCGCGCTGCATCGCCTCGACGAAGCGTTCGCAGATCCCGTGCAGCGCCTTCGGGTTGTGCCGTTCGAGGAACGCGCGGGTGGCGTCGTCGAACAGGTACGCGTCGGCGACGAACGCGTACTGGTGATCCGACAGCACGCGTGCGGTCGCGTCATAGCCGTACAGATAGTCGACGGTCGCGGCCAGCTCGGCCGCGCCCTTGTAGCCGTGACGCTTCACGCCGTCGAGCCATTTCGGGTTGACGACGCGCGAGCGGATCACGCGCGCGATTTCCTCGCGCAGCGTGCGCATCTTCGGCGCGACCGGGTTCGCATGGTCACCGTGGTAGATGCTCGGCTGCTGTCCGGACAGGTGCCGCACCGCCGCCGTCATCCCGCCCTGGAACTGGTAGTAGTCGTTCGAATCGAGGATGTCGTGCTCGCGACTGTCCTGGTTCTGCACGACGACGTCGATCGTCGCGAGCCGTTCTCCGAACACGTCGGCCGCCGCGTCGCCCGCGCTGTTCTGCGCGTACGCGTGGCCGCCCCATCGGCGATAGGCGTCCGCGAGATCGGCGTCGGTCTGCCAGCGGCGCTGGTCGATCAGGTCCTGCAGGCCCGCGCCGTAGCTGCCCGGCCGCGCGCCGAACACGCGCCAGCCGGCGCGGCGCCGCGCTTCGTCGGGCGCCACGCCCTGCGCGATCCATGCCGCGCGTTCGCGCTCGATGCGCGCGCGGATCGGGTTCAGCGCCTCGGGCTCGTCGAGCGCGGCGACGGCCTGCACGGCCGCGTCGAACAGGTGCATCAGGTTCGGGAACGCGTCGCGGAAGAAACCCGACACGCGCAGTGTCACGTCGATGCGCGGCCGGTCGAAGATCTCGATCGGCAGGATCTCGAAGTCGGTCACGCGGTGGCTGCCGTGCGCCCATTTCGGCCGCACGCCGATCAGCGCGAATGCCTGCGCGATGTCGTCGCCGCCGGTGCGCATCGTCGCCGTCCCCCACACCGACAGCCCGATCGCGCGCGGATAGTCGCCGTGATCCTGCAGATGGCGCTCGATCAATTGCTGCGCGGATTTCAGGCCGAGCGACCACGCGGCCTGCGTCGGCACCGCGCGCGTATCGACCGAATAGAAGTTGCGGCCCGTGGGCAGCACGTCGGGACGGCCGCGCGACGGCGAACCGCTCGGCCCCGGCGGCACGAAACGGCCGTCGAGCCCGCGCAGCAGCTGACGCATTTCCTCGCCGCCGCAGGCGTCGAGCGCGGGCAACAGCATCGTGCGCACGCGTTCGATCACCGCGAGCGTATGCGGCCATGCGCTGGGCGGCGGAATCGCGATGCCGGGATCCTCGAAAGATTCGGTTCTGCACACGGCGTCGAGCCAATGCTGCGCAAGCCGTTCGAGCCGCTCGCGCGTATCGCCCGCATGACGCCACGGCGACGCGTCGAGCGCCTGCAGGACGGTCGGCCGCGGCCCCGTCCACGGCGCGGCCCAGTCGGCCGCGAGCGGATCGAAAGCGTCGCCGAGTGCGAGATCGCGCGCGAGCGCGCCGATCAGCCCGGCCCGTTCGCCCTTGCCGTCGCCGACCGGAAAGCGCGCGAGCGCGAGCAGCGTGTCGCGCCGCTGGCGCTCGAGCGGCGACGCGCCGAACACGTGCAGCCCGTCGCGAATCTGCGCTTCCTTCAACTCGCACAGCCATGCGTCGACCCGCGTGAGCAGTGCATCCTCGTCACCCGCGTCGCGCGGCGGCGACACGCTCAGTTCGTCGTGCAGCCGATGCTCGGCGATCGTCGCGAGAATCGTCTTGCGCAACAGCTTCGCGCGCCGCGCGTCGACCATCAACGCTTCGTAGTACTCGTCGACCTGCCGTTCGAGATCCTGCAGCGGGCCGTAGTTTTCCGCGCGCGTGAGCGGCGGCATCAGGTGATCGACGATCACCGCCTGGGCGCGGCGCTTCGCCTGGCTGCCCTCGCCCGGATCGTTGACGATGAACGGATACAGGTGCGGCAGCGGCCCGAGCGTCAGGTCGGGCCAGCACGCGTCGGACAGCGCGACGCTCTTGCCCGGCAGCCATTCGAGATTGCCGTGCTTGCCGAGATGGATGACCGCGTCGACGCGATACGCATCGCGCAGCCAGAAATAGAACGCGAGATACGCATGCGGCGGCACGAGCTCCGCATCGTGATAGCTCGCGTAGTCGTTCTCGTCGCGCGAGCGTGACGGCTGGATGCCGACGAACACGTTGCCCGCGCGCCAGCCGGCGATCGTGAAACGCCCTTGCCGCAGCGTCGGGTCGGCTTCAGGCGGCCCCCAGCGCGCGTTCAGCGCGTCGCGCACGGCCGCCGGCAGCCGCGCGAAATGCGCGACGTAGTCGGCCAGCGGGAAGCTCTGGAACGCCGGTCGCAGCGCGTGCACGGCCGCGTCGTTGGTCACGCCTTCGGTGAGCCGCGCGATCAGCGCGTCGCCGTCGGCCGGCAGGTCGGCCACCGTATAGCCCGCGTCGCGCAACGCCGCGAGCACGCGCAGCGCGGAGGCCGGTGTGTCGAGCCCGACGCCGTTGCCGATGCGCCCTTCGCTTTGCGGATAGTTCGCGAGAATCAGCGCGATGCGCTTGTCGCCATTGTCCAGCGTGCGCAGCCGGCACCAGCCGCGTGCGAGCGCCGCGACGAACGCGATCCGCTCGGCATCCGGCTGGTAGCGCACGACGTCGACCTCGGTATGCGGGCAGCGATACGCGAGCCCCTTGAAGCTCACCGCGCGCGTGACGATGCGCCCGTCGACTTCGGGCAGCGCGATGTGCATCGCGATGTCGCGCGCGTGCAGGCCCTGGTTGTCGGCCACCCACGCATCGCGATTGCCGCCGGACAGGATCACCTGCAGCACCGGCGCGTCGCCGGCGAGCACGTCGTGCCCGGGGCTGTCGATCGCGCCGGCCGCGAACGCGGTGGTATTCAGCACGAGCGCGACGTCGTGCGTGTCGCAGAGTTGCGTGATGACCTCGCGGCTCACCGCGTCCTTCAGCGACGTCACCGCGATCGGCAGCGGATTCAGCCCTTGGTCGATCAGTGCGTCGGCCAGCGCGTCGAACACCGCCGTGTTCGCGGCCTGCCAGTGCGCGCGATAGAACAGGATCGCGACGACCGGCGCGCCGGGCGTCCAGCGCGGCCGCCAGTCGTCGACGCTCGCGCGGTCGCGCGCCGGGTGATACAGCGCGGCGGCGGGCAGCGGCCGCGGCGGTTCGGGTTCGTCGCCGAAGCCGAACGTGTGAAACGCGATGCTGCGCAGCAGCGCGTCGGCGTTGTGCACGCCGCCTTCGCGCAGGTAGCGCCACCACAGCCGGCATAGCTCGGCCTCGACCGTGCTCTTCGCGACGAGGTTCGGGTCCTCCTGCAGGTCGCCCGAGAACATCGCGAGCCGTTGCCCGCGCTTCGATGCGAGCGACACGGCCTGCTCGATCCCGTACGGCCAGTACGCTTCGCCGCCGAGATGATCGATCACGACCGTCTTCGCGTGACGCAGCACGTCGTCGACGTAGAAATCGACCGACGCCGGCTGGCGCAGGAACGTGACGTTCGCGAGCCGCACGCTCGGGAACCCGGCCGGCAAGTGCGGCACGACGCTCGCGAGCAACGACAGCGTCGTGTCGGCCGAACTCAGGATGACGATGTCGGCCGGCTGCTGGTCGATCCGGACGACGCCCTGCGTATCGTCGACGAAGCCGCCCGGCGTGGTGCGCAGCAGATGCATCGTGCGTTACGCCTGTTGCGGCTCGGCCGCGCACGCGGCGTCGAACGCGCGTTGCAGCGCGGCTGCGTCGAGATCCTCGCCGATCAGCACGAAGCGGCTCGCGCGCGTTTCGCCGTCCTGCCAGCGGCGGTCGAAATAGCTGTCGAAGCGGCGGCCGACGCCCTGGATCACGAGCCGCATCGGCGCGCCGGGCAGCGCGGCGAAGCCTTTCGCGCGATAGATCGTGTGCGCTTCGACCACGCGCTGCAGCGCGGCGATCGTCGCTTCGCGCGTGCCGGCGTCGCCCGACACCACCACCGAATCGAAATCGTCGTGATGGTGATCGTGATCGCCGTCGTCGGCCGCACCGTGATGGTCGTGACGCAGGTGGATCGTGTCCTCCGATGCCGACTCCAGCCCGAGCAGCATCGCGAGGTCGAGCTCGCCGCGCGTCGCGCGCACGATCTTCACCTGCGGCGGGATCTCGTCGCGGATCGCGGTTTCGATCCGCGCGAACTCGGCGTCGCCGACCAGGTCGGCCTTGTTCACGATCACGAGATCGGCGGACGACAGCTGATCGGCGAACAGTTCGTGCAGCGGCGATTCGTGGTCGAGATTCGGATCGGCGCGGCGCTGCGCGTCGACGGCCTGCGGGTTTTCCGCGAACTGGCCGCTCGCGGCGGCCGGCCCGTCGACGACGGTCACGACCGCGTCGACCGTGAAGCTGTTGCGGATCGTCGGCCAGTTGAACGCCTGCACGAGCGGCTTCGGCAGCGCGAGGCCCGACGTCTCGATCAGCACGTGGTCGATGTCCGCGCGGCGCTCGACGAGCGCTTCCATCACCGGATAGAACTCTTCCTGCACGGTGCAGCACAGGCAGCCGTTCGCGAGTTCGTACAACTGGCCCGATGCCTCGCCCCGTGCATCGTCGCAGCCGATGCCGCAGCCCTTGAGGATTTCGCCGTCGATGCCGAGCTCGCCGAATTCGTTGACGATCACCGCGATGCGGCGGCCTTCGGCGTGCTGCAGGATATGGCGCATCAGCGTCGTCTTGCCGCTGCCGAGAAAGCCCGTGACGATCGTGACGGGAAGCTTGCGTAGGGTCATGGTAGGTCCTGTGACGGGAATGGAATCAGGCCGGGGGCGTCGCGTCGGTGGCGGCGCGGCCATTCACGGGACGGGACGCGGGAAGATCGCCGCGCGGTCCGGCCGGACAGCCGCAGGACGGGCGGAACAACGAATCGGGCATGGTGCTTCCTTGCGAACGGTCGACATCGTGAATGCCAACACGGCTGCCGCCGGCCCCGCCCCGCGCCGCCTGCCGTTCGCCGCGGCGGCCGCTCGCGTGCGCGCGGCGGCAGATGGACGAAGGAAGCGTCGAACACCGGGCGTCGGGCCTGCTGCGGCCGTGGACGATGCGCCGCCTCCCCGCGGCGCTGAACCCCAACGTTTAGGCCGGTATCCGGGCTGACGAACACGCCGCTTCGCCTTCCCGGATACGCGCGGCATCCAGTGGCGGTCGTCCGCATGCGCGGGGCATGCGGCGAAGCGGCGCTGCATCGCGCTGCGCGCGACACGTTCGCTTACCGTTGCGGGGGCAGCACAGGTTGGCTCGACTGCGGCGCAGGCAGGCTCCCTGTTTCCCGTTTAACTGCGTGCGCCGGAGCGGCGCGCGCGAGCACCAAAACGCGTGCGAGTGTAGGCGGCGGTGCGGGGAGCGTCAAGGCGAGCGGTCGGCGGCAAACACGAATGATTGTCGTTTTCAACTTCGTAAGATAAACTTCGCCCGATAACGAAGCCAACCATCACGCAACGGCCATGTGAGGCAATCACTCAGTCATCCTTGAATTTCCATGTCGAAACGACAGATATCCGGGCGGCGGTTTCCTGTGCTGGCCCTGTCGCTGTGCTCGATCGCCTGCGTTGCTCCCTGCCCTGCCCCGGCGGCCGAGTTCGACGACGAGCTGCCCGCGCTCGAGGTGCGCAGCCGACGCCATCCAAACGATCCGCGCGCCGAAAGCGTGAGCACGGCGACCCGCACCGCGAGCGATCCGCGCGACGTACCGCAAACCATCGACAGCGTCCCGGTCGAGGAAACGCTGTCCTATGGCGGCCGCACGCTTGCCGACGCGCTGGCCGGCGTGCCGGGTGTTTCCAATACGTCGGATACGCGCTTCGATGCGTTCCGCATCCGCGGCTTTTCCGCCGCGGGCGACCTGCTGCTCGACGGCATGCGAGACGACGCGCAATACGTGCGCAGTCTCGGCAATATCGAACGCGTCGAAGTGCTGAAGGGACCGGCCGCGGCGCTGTACGGGCGCGGCAGCGGCGGCGGCGTCATCAACCGGATCACCAAGCAGCCGTTGCCGGAAAACTTCGGACATGTCTCGGCGGCGACCGGAAGTTACGGACGGCTCGGCGCATCGGTCGATCTCAACCGGATGCTGTCGAGCGCATGGAGCATGCGGCTCAATGCGGGCCGCGAACACGCAGGCAGCTTCCGCGACCACGTCGACGGCACGCGCCAGTACGTCGCGCCGTCGATCAAATGACAGGACGCACGGCGAAGCTGGCTGCTGCAGTTCGAATACGACACGTACCAACGCGTGCCCGATCGCGGCATGCCGGCGTCGGTCGCCGCGATCGACGCGGCCGCCAGGCCGATCGCGTTCTCGCTGCCGTCCGCGCCGCGCGCGACCTTCTTCGGCGCGGCGGACCGCGACACCGTCCGCGACAAGAACATGAACGGGCGCTCGGTCGTCACGTACGTGCTCGACGGCGACTGGACACTGCGCCATACACTGGGCGTGCTGGATTTGCACAGCACCTTCGACAATACCTACGTCACGCAAAGCTACGTCACGAAGCCGCGCGACTACCGGCGCGTGCAACGTGCGCGCTATCTGCAGGACATGACGCATCTCAACGTGCAGACCGGCGTCGAACTGAGCGGCAAAGTCGCGACCGGCCCCGGCTTGCATCACCTGCTGTTCGGCATCGAATACGGCTGGCAGAAACGCAGCCCGACGCTCTGGCAGGCCGATGCGGCGCCGGTCCCGATCACCGGACCGGATCGTCTCGCGCCGGCCGGTGGGGTGCCACGCCCGTATGCAATGAACCGCCATCGCGTCAACGACTACGCGATCTTCGCGCAGGATCGCATCGACCTCGGGCGAGCGTGGAAACTGCTCGGCGGCCTGCGCGCGGAACGCTTCGACGTCGATTCGACCAACGCGCTGAACGGGCTGCATGCGCGGCGCACGACGACGGCATGGAGCCCGCGGCTCGGCGTCGTGTGGTCGCCGGTTGGCGCGCACAGCGTGTATGCGTCGTACAGCAAGAGCTTCGCGCCGGTCGGCGGCGACCTGATCGGCATCACGCCGGACGCGCGCGGCAACGCCAACGATCTCGGCCCGCAATACAACCGCCAGTACGAGATCGGCGTGAAAAGCGACTGGCGCGATGGCGCACTGAGCACGACGCTCGCCCTGTTTCAGCTCGATCTGTACAACCGCCGCGTCGCCGATCCGGTTCGGCCCGGGTTCTTCGACCTCAACGGCCTCGAGCGCAATCGCGGCCTGGAACTGGGCGTCGCCGGCCGGCTCGCGGGCGACTGGTTCGTTCGCGGCGGCATCGGCTGGCAACACGCACGGGTGGTCGACGCCGAGCCGAAGTACGCGGGCAAGCGGTCGGCGGGTGTGTCCGGGTCGAACGGCAGCCTGTTCGTCGGCCATGCGCCGCTGCGCGGATTTTTCGCCGAACTCGGGCTGGTGTACGAAGGGGCGCGTTACGCCGATCGCGACAACCTGCTCGAACTGCCCGCATACGTCCGCTGGGACGGCAAGGCCGGATATCGCACGCGCGACCTCGAGGTGACGCTGGCGGCCGTCAACCTGACCGATCGCGACTATTACGCGAATGCGACGGGCCTCGCGCAGATCATGCCCGGTTCGCCACGCACGTTCACGCTGACGGCGGCGTACAAGTTCTGACCTCGCGGGCCGCGCCGACGCCTCGCGCGACCGGTCCGCCGGGCGGCTCGCGCTTGGCACGCCTGTGCTATCGTATGCGCCGCGTTCGGTGCTCGCATGCGCATTCCGCGCATGCAGTTAAACGGGAAACAGGAGGCGGATGTCCGCCCGGCCTGTGCTGTCCCCGCAACGGTACGCCGCCCGCGCAACGCGCTTTTTTCGCACGTGCGCCCAGGCCGCCCGCGATGCCACTGCCCTTCGACCGGGCGGGAAGGCTGCGGTCTGGCAAGCGGCCAGCCCGGATACCGGCCGACGCAAGGGGCGAGCGCGATGCTCGCCGAACGCCCGGTCCGCGGGGGACGGATGGGGTGCGCATTCCACCCGCGTTCGCGCGGGTTTCGCCCGATCCGTCATGCACTGCCTGCTCGCCGGCCGCCGATGCGCCGCCCGCCTTCCCTGTTCCACTGTGTCGACACGGTGCGCGCCGTGCCGCGCGCGATGAGCCGCGCATGGCTCGTCGGCGCGGGCCCCGGCGACGCCGATCTGCTGACGCTCCGAGCCGTGCGCGCGATCGGCGCGGCCGACGTGCTGCTCGTCGACGATCTCGTGAACCCCGACGTGCTGCGCCATGCGCGCGCCGACGCGCTGATCGAGCACGTCGGCAAGCGTGGCGGCCATGCGTCGACGCCGCAGGCGGCGATCGTCGCCGCGCTGCTCGCGCACCTGCGCGCGGGCCGCAGCGTCGCGCGGCTCAAGGGCGGCGATCCGTTCGTGTTCGGCCGCGGCGGCGAGGAGCTGATCGCGCTCGGCGCGGCGGGCTTTCCGGTGGAAGTCGTCAACGGCGTCACAGCGGGTATCGCCGCGCCGGCCGCGCTCGGCATCCCGGTCACGCACCGTGGCGACGCGCAGGGCGTGATCTTCGTCACCGGCCACGGCGCGGGAGCCGACGAGCCCGACTGGCGCGCGCTCGCGGCCACGCGCATGACGATCGTGATCTACATGGGCATCCGTCGCCTCGACGCAATTGCCACGGCGCTGCGCGACGGCGGCCTGTCCGGCGATACGCCGTGCGCGGCGATCGAGAACGCCACGCGCCCCGAACAACGCCACCTGCTCGCGACGCTCGACACGCTCGTCGAGCGTGTCGGTGCGGCCGGTATCGGTTCGCCGGCGATCGTCGTGATCGGCCGCGTCGCGGCGCTCGCCGACGATCCGGCGGTGCGTGCGGCGCTAGGCGGTTGCGCATGATGCGCGTCGCGCTCGGCATCGGCTTTCGTGCGGGCGTCACGGCCGCGCAACTCGATGCCGCGATCCGCGCCGCACTCGCGCGCTACCCGGCCGCCGAACCGGCGCTCGTCGCGACACTCGCCGACAAGGCACGCGCCCGGGCGCTGCGCACGCTGTGCGCACGCCGTGGCTGGCCGCTCGTCGCATTCGATGCGGCGCAACTCGCGAGCCGTCCGGAACTGGCCGCGAGCGGCCCGTCCGGCGCCGCGCTGGCGCGCTTCGGCATCGCGGGCGTGGCCGAGCCGTGCGCGCAGCTCGCCGCGCCGCACGGCCGGCTGCTCGGCCCCAAATCCATCCGGGACGGCGTGACGGTCGCGCTCGCCGGCCCGCTCTGAACCCGTTGTTTCGCTTTCGACAGGACGATTCCCGATGAAGACCGATTCCGAATCCCATCAGCGGATGGCCGAACGCCGCCGCGCCGGCCACGAGAAGAAGCAGGCCGCCGCCACGCAGGAAAAGGGCCTGCTGATCGTTCACACCGGCAACGGCAAGGGCAAGAGCACGGCCGCGTTCGGGATGGCCGTGCGCGTGCTCGGCCACGGCATGCGGCTCGGCGTCGTGCAGTTCATCAAGGGGGCGCTGCACACGTCCGAGCGCGACTTCCTCGGCGCGGTCGCGCAATGCGATTTCGTGACGATGGGCGACGGCTATACGTGGAACACGCAGAACCGCGACGCCGATATCGCGACCGCGCGCAAGGGCTGGGACGAGGCGCGCCGGATGATCGACAGCGGCGACTACCGGATGGTGATCCTCGACGAGCTGAACACCGTGCTGAAGTACGAATACCTGCCGCTCGACGAAGTGCTCGCGACGCTCGTCGCGCGTCCGGCGTCGGTGCACGTCGTCGTCACCGGGCGGCACGCGCCCGATGCGCTGATCGATGCGGCCGATCTCGTCACCGAAATGCGGCTCGTCAAGCATCCGTACAAGGAGCAAGGCGTGAAGGCGCAGCGCGGCGTGGAGTTCTGAGCATGCCGGCCTGCCCCGCGCTGTTCGTCAGCGCACCCGCGTCGGGCCAGGGCAAGACGTCGGTGACGGCCGGCCTCGCGCGGCTGCACCGCCGGCTCGGCCGCCGCGTGCGCGTGTTCAAGACCGGCCCCGATTTTCTCGATCCGATGCTGCTCGAACGCGCGAGCGGCGCGAGCGTGCATGCGCTCGACCTCGGAATGGTCGGCGAGGCCGGCTGCCGCGCCCTGCTCGCCGAAGCCGCGCGCGACGCGGACCTGATCCTGATCGAAGGCGTGATGGGGCTGTTCGACGGCACGCCGAGCAGTGCCGATCTCGCGGCCGCGTTCGGCGTGCCGGTCGTCGCGGTGATTTCGGCGAAGGCGATGGCGCAGACGTTCGCGGCGATCGCCTTCGGGCTCGCGCGGTTCCGGCCGGGATTGCCGTTTCACGGCGTGCTGGCCAATCGCGTCGGCTCGGCCCGGCACGCGCAATTGCTGCAACAGGCGTTGCCCGACGAGTTGCGCTGGCTCGGACACGTGCCGGCCGATGCGGGCATCGCGCTGCCGGAGCGACATCTCGGCCTGCATCGGCCGGCCGATATCGACGATCTCGACGCGCGGCTCGATCGCGCGGCCGACGTGCTCGCGCAGACGGCGCTGGCCGACTTGCCGCCGGCCGTCGCGTTCGCGGAACCGGACGCGGCCGCGCCGCTGCCGCGTGCGCTGGCCGGCAAGCGGATCGCGGTGGCGCGCGATGCGGCGTTCTCGTTCATCTATCCGGCCAATCTCGCGCTGCTGGATGCGCTCGGTGCGACGCTGCGATTCTTCTCGCCGCTCGCCGACGAACCCGTGCCCGACGATTGCGATGCGCTGTTTTTGCCGGGCGGCTATCCGGAACTGCATGCGGCGACGCTTGCCGGGAATGCCGCGACCGCGCGGACGATTCGCGCGCATGCGGGAGCCGGCCGGCCGATCGTCGCGGAATGCGGGGGAATGGTTTACCTGTGCGAATCGCTGACCGATGCGGATGGCTCGACGACGCCGATGCTCGGCCTGCTGCCGGGGCATGCGACGATGCAGCGCCGGTTCGCGGCGCTCGGCATGCAGCAGCTCGATACGCGCACGGGGCCGATGCGCGGTCATACGTTCCACTATTCGCGGCTCGCGACGCCGCTGGAACCGGTCGCGCGCGCCGCGCGCCCCGACGGCGCGCAGGGCAGCGGCGAAGCCGTCTACCGGAGCGGCGCGATCGTCGCGACGTACATGCACATGTACTGGCCGTCGAATCCGGATGCAGTCGTGGCGTTGTTCAGCGGGGGCACGTTCTAGATGGTGGGATGCGGCGCTCGGATCGAGGCCGCACAGGTCATATCGGGATGGTGGGGCCGCTTTGCGACGATCGCACCGCTCGAAGTGTGCGGCTACAGATGTCGTTCGATATCCATCCGCTGATACAGGACCCGAATCACGTCTATCGTGTCATTCGTTTCACGATAGAACACGACGTGAGCGCCAACGGCATACCGGAAATACCCATCCCGAACAAGGCAGGTCCGACCTGCCTTTTTGCCGCGCGCCAGCGCTTCCATGGTGCCAATCAGATCGCGACAGTCATGCTCCGCCTGCTGAGGAGACCGATGCTCGGCGGTATAGCGCCAAATGTCTTCAAGATCGAGTTCAGCCAACGGGGCCAGCCGAAGTTGTCTGCCTTTAACCGCCATGCGTGGCTCGCATGCGGGCCAGGAAGGTCTCGCTGTCGAAAGGCTTGGGCGTCCCGGACGCTTCACCAGCCTTCAATGCTTCCTGCAACGCACGCATTTGCGTTTCGTGTGATTCGAGGAGCCGTAACCCGGCTCGCACGACGTCACTTGCGGAACCATATCGCCCCGATCACACCTGCGCATCGACAAATTCGGCAAAGTGATCGCCAAGGGAAACGGATGTGTTTCGCGACATGAGTCATCTCCTTGGGATGCGGCCATCATGTACCAATTTTGGATACATTTCGCGTTCGCCGCGCCGAAGCGGGGCCGATGGCCGGGTCGGTGCCGCGTGCCCCGCCTCCTCCGTCACACCAGAAACGCCTCGGTCAGCTTGACCCAGTACGACGCACCGGTCGGCAGCGCCGCGTCGTTGAAGTCGTAGCCGGGGTTGTGCACCATGCAGCCGCCCTCCCCGTCGCCGTTGCCGATGATCAGATAGCAGCCCGGCCGTTTCTCGAGCAGAAACGCGAAATCCTCGCTGCCGGTGAGCGGCACCATCCCGTCGATCAAGTTGGCTTCGCCGACCCATTCGCGAGCGACGCCGCGCGCGAACGCCGTCATCTGCGCATCGTTCACGAGCACCGGGTAGCGGCGCTGGTAGTCGATCGTCGCGGTCGCGCCGAACACGGCCGCCTGCGCATGCACGACCTCGTTGATGCGCGTTTCGAGCAGGTCGCGCACCTCGGGCTTCAGCGCCCGCACCGACAGGCGCATCTGCGCGCGATCGGGAATCACGTTCGGCGCCTCGCCCGCATGGATCGCGCCGACCGTGACGATCGCCATGTCGAGCGGCGACACGTTGCGCGACACGATCGTCTGCAGCGCCAGCACGATCTGCGCGCATACGACGACCGGATCGATCGCCCGGTGCGGCACTGCGCCGTGACCGCCGCGACCCTGCACGTCAATGACGACGGTATCCGACGACGCCATGAACGCCCCCGGCAGGAAACCGAATTTGCCGGTCGGGAAGCCCGGCATGTTGTGCATCGCGAAGATCGCGTCACAGGGGAATTGCTCGAACAGCCCTTCGTCGAGCATCTTCTTCGCGCCGCCGAGCCCTTCCTCGGCCGGCTGAAAAATCAGGTTCAGCGTGCCCGAGAAGCGGCGTTCGCGCGCGAGGTGCTTCGCGGCCGCCAGCAGCATCGCCGTGTGGCCGTCGTGGCCGCATGCGTGCATCTTGCCCGCGATCGTGCTCTGGTACGGCAGGCCCGTCGCTTCGTGGATCGGCAGCGCGTCCATGTCGGCGCGCAGGCCGAGGCGTTGCTTGCCGTTGCCCACTTTCAACTGGGCGACGACGCCGGTGCCGCCGAGCCCGCGATGCACGGTGTAGCCCCACGACTGCAATTGCTCGGCGACGAGATCGCTCGTCGCGAATTCCTCGAAACCCAGTTCGGGATGGGCGTGGATGCGGTGCCGAATTTCGATCATTTCGTCGGCGAGGCCGGCGGGGATCACGCTGTGCGTCACGGTGTCGTCTCCTGATGGGCGATGGGGAACATGCAGGCAACGATAGTCGATTCGACAGCAACCGGGCAGACGGAAAGTCGTCGCGGTAGCAACTGATGGTTGCTATATGATACGGCTCACGACGCACGGTGACCGGCCATCCGGACGACTGCCGCGGCCGATCCGATCGTGCGACACTGCGCGCCCTGTCGCGAATTCTCGTGCAAGAGGGGTGGTCGTGGTCATTTATGCACCTGAAATACTCCCTTTATCTCAAAGGCTTACGAGATTATGTTCACTCTTTGACGCTTGTACATTTTTTGTGTACGCTGATAAAAAAGTGAACAAGCGATCCTCGTTGATGCCCAAGAACGCCACTCTCCCGATGTCGGAACAGCAGGTGCTCGACGAAGCGTGCGCCGCGTTCGGCCGCGTCACCCCGCGCTTCAACGCGCGGCCCGTGCGCGTGCCGGCGGCATACCGCGCGCGCGCCGACGCGATGATTCGCTTCGACGTGGCCGGACAGGTCGTGGAGATGCCGGTCGCCGTGAGCCTTCGTGTCGAATCGCTGGCGGGCGCGCTCGCGGAATTGCGTCGCCGCGGTGGGGCCGCACACGTGTCCGGCGAGCGGCCGCTGATGCTGGTCGCGCCCCACCTTTCCGGCGAACTGGCCGGGGGCCTGATCGACCAGGGCATCCCGTTTCTCGACACCGCCGGCAACGTATGCCTGATCCAGCCGGAAGCGACCGTCATGATCGCGGGCCGGCCCAAACCTGCGCGCACGCCGCGCCGGCAGGCGTCACGCGCGACGACGCCGAAGGGGCTGGCCGTGATGTTCGCGCTTGCGACGCAGCCGGGCCTGGTCGCGCAGCCGTATCGGGGGATCGCCGCCGCGTCGGGCGTCGCGCTCGGCACGGTCAATCTCGCGATGGACGATCTGATCGCGCGCGGCCTCGTCGGGCACCGCCGCAACGGCGAGCGTCTGATTCCCGACTGGCCGCGCTTCGTACAGGAATGGGTCGCACTGTACCCGAGCCGCTTGCGTGCGAAGCTGCCGAGCCGCCGGTTTGCCGGCCTCGCGCCCGACTGGTGGCGCGGCTTCGATTTCGCGGCCTTCGATGCACAACTCGGCGGCGAGCCGGCGGCCGATCTGCTCACGCACGATCTGAAGCCGGCCGCGATCACCGTCTATACGCACGGCGCCGTGCCGAACGGCCTGCTGCTGCAGGGCCGCCTGCGTCCGGACGCGCACGGCGACGTCGAAATCCTCGAAGCGTTCTGGCCGCGCTCGCCGGCACTCGACTGGCGCGAGCAAGAGGTGCCGCTCGTGCCGCCGCTTCTGATCTATGCGGATCTCGTCTCGTCCGGAGACAGCCGCAATCTTGCCGCAGCCGAACACATCCATGACCGATACCTCGCCCACCCGCCCGCTTGAAGTCGATGCGAGCCGCCCGCTCGAGCCGGCAGCGGTGGCGCTGCTGCAGTCGGTTGGCGCGGCCTGCGCGCAGCTCGACGCGGCATTCGTCGTGGCCGGCGCGACCGCACGCGACATCCTGATGTGGCATGTCCACGGCATCCGGCCGGTGCGCGCGACGCGGGACGTCGACGTCGCGGTGTGCGCGGTCAGTTGGCCGTTTCATGCACGGCTCGTCGATACGCTCGTCGCGACCGGACAATTCGCCCGCGCGCCGAAGCATCAGCAAAAACTGCTGTTCGACAGCGGGATGCAGGGTTTTCGCACGGAACTCGACCTGGTGCCGTTCGGGCCGCTCGAAGCGCCGCCCGGCGAAATCGCATGGCCGCCCGGCGGCGACTTCGTGCTGAACGTGCTGGGTTTTCAGGAGGCGGTCGATACCGCGCTGACCGTGTCGATCGGCGCCGGCATCACGGTGCCGGTGGCGAGCCTGCCGGCGCTCGCGCTGCTGAAGCTGCTGGCGTGGAAGGACCGGCGCGCGCGCCAGAACAGCGACGCGTACGACCTGCTGTTCCTGCTCACGCATTTTCACGATGCGGGCAATCGCGAGCGCATCTGGGACGTCGCGCCCGACCTGCTCGAACGACATGGCTTTCAGCCGGAGCTGGCGGCAGCGGCGCTGCTCGCGCGTGACGCGAAACGGGCTGCGTCGCCGCACACGTACGACGCGATCCGCGCGCTGTTGTCCGACGACGCGACTTACGCGACGCTCGCGCAGGATCTGCAGGCCCGCGCGTTCGCGCTGTTGCCGGGTGAATTCAATGACGACGCCGACCGGTATCTCGATGCGTTCCGCGGTGGCTTCCTCGCGGATCCGCCCGTTCGTCGGGCATGACGGGCTGCCGCGCGACCGCAATCCCATCGTGCATTCGCTGCGTCATGCCGAGGCCGCCCAGTCTTCGAGCGGCAACCCCGCGACACGACTGAATTCGCGACCGTTGTTCGTGACGAGCACCGCACCGGCTGCGATCGCGTGGCCGGCGATCGATGCGTCGTTCGCGCCGATCGGCGTGCCACGGGCGGCGAGGTCGGCGCGAATCGCGGCGGTTGCATCGATCGCCGCGGTATCCCACGCCAGCACGCCGTCCAGCCGCGCGACAAAGCTCGTCACGAGGTCGGCATGCTTCGGCGATGCCTTTCTGCCGACTGCACCGAACCGCATTTCGGCATAAGTAACGGCCGATACGACGATCCGGTGCTGCGCGTTGACGCACGACTGCAACCGCGACAGCACCGCGGGCGGCCGCTCGCGCATGATGAACGAACAGATGTTCGTATCGAGCATGTAGAGCGTGGTCACCGGTTCGACTCCGTCGGCACATCGGCGTCGCCGGACAGGTCGAAGCGACCGGTTTCGACGACGGCCGGGCGTTCGGCGAGGAAATCGGCATCGGCCAGCGGTTCGTTCGCGAACGACAGCCACGTGGGGCGTACCGGCCGCAACAGCAGCGTATCGCCCTCGCGGCGGATCTCGAGTTCGGTGACCCCCTCGAACTCCATGTCCTTCGGGATGCGGATTGCCTGGTTACGGGCGTTCTTGAAAATGGAAACGGTGCGCATGAGCCACTCCATGGGAGTACGATGCGCCCATTGTAGACATATGCTGGCATATGTCAATTTGGCGGAATGCGAATCCGCCACTGCGTCCCACGCTGTCGAGGATGTCTGATTCATGCTGCCGGCCTGTCGTCGATGAGAGGAGCGATCCATTCTTCATGACGCAGGCCACGCGGTCCATATACCGGACGGCCAATGCATGCGCATCGCAAGGTCGCGCACACCGTCGCACCGACGCTGTGCGCCGCCCCCGTCATGGCAATCGGAAAGTGTCAAAGAACGTATCGCGCTCGATCACGGTGAGCGCCGCGCGCTTGTGCGGGAAATCGAACTCCTTCAGCGTGTAGAACCCGAGCCGATGCATGTACGCGATATGCCGCACGTGGTCGACGCGCGGCTCGCCGACGAGCCGCTGCGTACGCGGTTCGTCGACGAACATGTAGTGCAGCACCCCGCTCCACCACGCATGCAGCTTGCCGGCGCTCTGGAAACGCGAGTCGCCGATCAGCAGGTGCAGCCCGCGATCGTAGTCGTGCGCATCGTAGAACGGCGCGAGGCGGTCCTCCTTCGCCCAGTAGAACTCGAAATAGCCGAACGGCGTGTCGTCGAAATAGCCGATCGTCGGGTGCATGTGCGGGTCGGCGAGCCGTTCGGCGAGATACGCCGCATGCTCGTCGCGCGTGCCGCGCTGGTCCCAGAAATGCGCGACACGATCGAGGTTCATCCACGTGCTGAACAGGTCCGCGTGCGCGTCGATGTCGACGGTGCGCAGGCTGAACGTCATGCCGACCTGCGGCATGGCGCGGGCATAAATCTCGCCGGCCGGCGACGGCGGCCGCACCGGATGCCGATGGCCGTTCGTGATCGCGTAGCGCAGCGGCATCCCGCCCGACGCGGGCGCCTTCAGCCACGGCCGCGGATTCTGCCAGAACGTCGTGCGCGACACGGTGAGCCGCAGCGTGTCGCCCGCGATCTGCGCGCCGTCGATCACGCCTTCGCGCACCGCACGCGCGACGTACGATGCCACGGCCGCCGCATCGGCGCCGCCGAGCGGCACCGAGATCGTCGCCGCATCGTGCCGCGTGTCGGTGTTGAACAGTGCGACGAAGGTCGCGAGCAGCGCGTCCGGCGCGTCGTCGGGCCGCCATGCGTCGAGCGCCTGCTCGACGACGGCCGCCGCCTGCCCGTGCGCGGCGCCGTCGAGCGCCGCGGCCACTTCACCTTCGACGGCGTCGGCCGCGCCGGCCGGTTTCGTCAGCGTGTCCTGCATCACAATGCTCCCGCGTCGTGGCGATCGGCGAGCACGTGCAGCCCGCGTTCGAGCGCCGGAAACAGGCTGCGTTGGAAGTTGTTCCAGCGCAGTTCGAGAATCGTGTCGTCCGGCGCGATCGGCGTGTCGAGCACGTCGCAGATCACCTCGCCGGAATCGATACCGTTGTCGACGTAGTGGAACGACGCGCCCGTCATCGTCACGGGTTCGACGGATGACGTCGCACCGGTCGCCCAGTCGACCCGTTCGCCGCGTGCGCCGTGCAGCGCGTCGAGCGTCGCCCACGCGCCGCGCCGCTGGTACGGCGAATCGTCGGCCGTGATGCCCGGGTGGATGTTCGCGATGCGACGGTGAAAGCGCGCGCCCGGCCGCACGAGCTCGTCGAGGATCACGAGCAGCCCGTCGAGCACGACGATGTCGGCGTCGAGTTCGAGCAGGCGCTCGAGCAGGCGGCGCTCGAATGCCTGCTTGCCGGCCACGCGCTCGCGCGCGTCGCGCGGCAGCCGCCGGTACGTCGACGCGATCGTGCAGAACAGTTCGTCGACGGGCCGGCCTTGCACCGTCAAGCCTTCCGGCAGGATCCACGGGCGGCCCGGCGTGCGTGCGAACCCGTAATCGGCCACTTTCGCGCGGTCGGACGGCGACCCGTCGTCGTCGTCGACGATCACGCCCTGCAGCGTGTAGCGTTCGCCGAGCGGCGAATCGTTCAGGCGCTCGACGAGGAATTCGAGCGGCGCCTTCATGTAGCGCGTGCCGCCCCGATAAGCGACCGGCTGGCCGGCACGATCGGCCGCGCCGTTGCGCAGCGACTGGATGTAGACGAGATTTTTCTTCGGCATGGAGGCGTCGTGGAAAAAAGCGGACGAAGGCGCCGCGGCCGGCCCGCGCCGGCCACGAAGGCCGGCCGGCGAGCCGCGGCGCGCGACGTCACCAGTTGTATTTCGCGGTCGCGATCACCGTGCGGTCGGTCCCGAAAATGCAGACGTTCGTCGACTGGCAACCGCTGATGTAATGGCGGTTGAACAGGTTCGTCCCGTTCACGGCGAAGCGCCAGTTACGCATGTCGTAATGCAGGCCCGCATCGAACAGCGTGACGCTCGATACCGTCAGCGAGTTGTCGGCCGCACCGGCCGACGCGCTCTGGTAACGAATGCCGCCACCGAGGCCGAAACCCGCGAGCGGCCCCGTGTGCCACGTCCAGTCGGTCCACAGCGACGCCATCTGGCGCGGACGCGGAATATCGACCGGCCAGTTGTTCAGCGAGGCGTCGTTGGCCTGCACGTTCTTCACGTCCTGATAGACGTACGACGCGATCACCGAGAGGTTTCGCGTGAGCTTGCCGGTCGCGCTCAGCTCGATCCCGCGCGAACGCACTTCGCCCGTCTGCACGGACTTCGTGCCGGTGTCGTCCTGGCTCGGCAACGCCGGCGTGAGCACGTTGGTCTGGTTGATCTGGTAGATCGCCGCGTTGAGCATCAGATTCTTGCCGGGCGGCTGCCAGCGCAGGCCGGCCTCGATCTGCTTGCCGCGCGTCGGCTGCGGCAGCCCACCGCCGAGCAGGTTCACGCCGATCAGCGGATTGAACGACGTCGCATAGCTGACGTACGGCGACAGCCCGTAATCGCCCTGGTACGTGAGGCCGACACGGCCGGTGAACGCCGTGACGTCCGCCTTCGTCGACGTGCCGGCCGCGCGGTCGTCCATCCGCATGTTGACCCAGTCCTCGCGGCCGCCGAGCGTCAGCGTCCAGCGGTTCCACTTGATCTGGTCCTGCGCGTACAGGCCGAACGTGTTCATCGTCGTGTACGTATTCGTGCGGAACGTGGCGTTCGGATCCGAGAACACGGCCGTCGTGACGGGCGTATAGACCGGGTTGTACAGGTTCAGCGTCGGCGCGGCGGCAACCCATTCGCTGTCGGTCGCGGTCTGTCGGTTGTACTGGAAACCGAGCAGCAGCGTGTGCTGGAGCGGGCCGGTCGCGAAGCGGCCCTCGAGGTTGTTGTCGATGTCGAAGCGGCTGTAGTTCATCTGGAACACGCCGGCCCACCGGTTGACGGTGGTCAGCGTGTCGTCCGAGAAGCCGTTGCCCCACACCGAACCGTTGTCGAGCGACAGGTGCATCAGGCGCGTGTTCTGACGGAACGTCCAGGCCGGTGTCAGGTTGCGCTCGAACTGGTAACCGACCGACCACTGCTTCTTGCGGTAGTAGTTGAAGTTGCCGTCGCCTTCGTAGATGTCCTTGTCGATCTGGCCGTTCGGGTTCGGCAGCACCGTGCCCTGCGCGGGCAGGAAGTTCGACGAGATGTCGCCCCAGTCCTGCAGGTAGGTCGCGGACAGCGTCAGCGACGTATCCGCGTCCGGACGCCAGCGGAACGACGGCGCGAGCGAGACGCGCTGGTCGTTGTTCGGGCCGGTCAGTGCGTTGCCGTCGCGCGCGACGCCGACGAACCGGTACGCATACTTGCCGTCCGGATCGAGCTTGTCGCCGACGTCGATCATGAACTGCTTGCGCGCGTAGTCGCCGATCTGCACGCCCGCTTCGCGCACGCGCTCGCCGTCGGCGAGCTTGGTGTGCACGTCGACGATCGCGCCCGGATCGCCCGCGCCGTACAGCATCGAGGTCGGTCCGCGCAGCACGCTGATGCTGTCGATCATGTACGGATCGACGCGCCAGCTCGCGAGGTTGATCGTGTTCGGCACCTGCAGCCCGTTCACGTAGGCGGTCGGCGTGAAGCCGCGCAGCGCCGCGTACCAGTCGGAGCGGTTGTCCGACCCGTACGACGAGAAGCCCGGCACGTAGCGCAGCGCCGCGTTCACGTCGGTGGCGCCGGTCATCTCGATCTGCTGCGCGGTGACGACGTTGATCGTCTGCGGGATCTCGTCGAGCGGCGTGTCGGTCTTGGTGCCGGTCGTGCTGCGCTTCGCGACGAGCCCGACCGTGCCGTCTCCCGCCGAGGCCGCGTTGACGGTGATCGCCGGCAGCGTGCCGTTTTGCGCGCCCGTCGACGGATTCGCCGTCGCGCCGTTTTGCGCACTGCTGGCCGACGCCGCGGCGCCCGCGTTCACGGCCGGCGCCGTCTGGGCGTAAGCGTGCCCTGCCGCCGCCGTACCGAACGCCACGCTTGCCGCGGCTGCGATCGCACGCAAACGCGTGCCTGTTGCCCACTCCATCTTCTTCTGCTCCACTTTTTCGTGCGGTCTCCGACCGCGCCTTTGTCAAAGAGCGAAGGCCATCCGGCCCGCGCTCACCCCGTTGTTCGGTCGTTTTTCATGCGTTGCCCGGGCCGCGCCTTCGTCATGCGCGGACGCGATCCCGTCTTCGAGCGACGCGCAGATCTCGTCCGCGCGGCGCGCCAGTACCGACAGCAGCGTGTCGGACAGCCCGTGGCTGTCTTCGCAGCAGCCTTGCAGATAGATGCGCGGCGCGAAGTGCTCGGGCGTCGCGAGCAGGTAGTCGCGCGTCACGTCCCCGCGCGCGAGCGCATCGCCCAGATGCGGCGCGAGGCCTTCGAGCAGCGCCGAATGCGTGTCGCGGCGGTAGCCGGTCGCGAGCACGAGCGCGTCGAAGCGCTCGACGCGCGTGGCGCCGCTCAACCGGTCGCGCAACGTCAATTCGATGCGGCCGTCGGCGCCGCGCACCGCGGCCTCGATCGCGCTGTTCGCGAGCAGCGCATGACGCGGCGTGCCGTCGATGCGCTGCAGGTACAGCATTTCGTAGATCTGCTCGATCAGCGGCCGGTCGACCACCGCGTAGTTCGTGTCGCGATAACGCTCGAGCAGCGCGCGGCGCGCGTCTTGCGGCTGCGCATAGACGACGTCGGTGAATTCGGGGCTGAAGATTTCGTTGACGAACGGGCTGTCGTCGGCCGGCTTCAGCGCGCCCGCACGCATCACGAGGCTCGCGTCGACGTGCGCAAAGCGGCGCGCGAGATCGATGAACACCTCGGCCGCGCTCTGCCCCGCCCCGATCACCGCGACACGGCGGCGCTCGCCGTCGGGCGACGCGACGAGCCGGTCGATGTCGGCCAGGTACGACGACGAATGGATCACGCGGTCGCGGCCGAGCGCGGCGAACGCCTCCGGAATCGCCGGCGTGCCGCCGACGCCGATCGACAGCGCACGCGTGACGCGCTGGCGCTCGTGGCCCGCCGCGTCGCGCGACAGCACGCGCAGTGCGTCGATCTTCGCCCCCTCGCCGCGCACGGGTTCGATCCCGAGCACGGTCTCGCTGTAATGGACGCGATCGTCGAACGCGTCGGCCACCCAGCTCAGGTAGTCGTGGAATTCGACGCGGGTCGGGTAGAAATTCTTCAGGTTGACGAATTCGTTCAGCCGGCCGCGTTCGAACAGGTAGTTGATGAACGTGTAGCGGCTTTTCGGATCGCGCATCGTGACGAGATCCTTCAGAAACGAGATCTGCATCCGGCAGTCGTCGAGCAGCATCCCGCGATGCCAGCCGAATTCCGGCTGGCGCTCGACGAAGCAATGGGCGAGCGTGCGCACGCCGCCGCGCTCCGCGAGGCGCACGGCCAGCGCCAGATTCGACGGCCCGAAGCCCACGCCGATCAGGTCGAATACGGTTTCTCTCTGCATGTCTCAGCTCCCTTGTCGGTGAATCCGGCCCGTCAAACGTGACGGCCGGAGAAGAACGTCTCGCGCAGCGTGCGCATCCACAGCGGCTGCGCGTCGGCCAGCGCGAGACGGCGCTGCCGCGCGAAGCCGTGCCGCGCGAGATGATCGGCAACCCGCGTGTGGCCGGCCGGAACGGCACAGCCGACCGCGTCGGTACGCAGGTCGTCGAGAAACAGGTAATGCACGACGGACGGCAGCCAGCCGGCCACGCGGTGCGGGCCGCGCCAGCGCGGCTCGCCGACCAGCATCCGCAGCCCGCGGTCGTAGTCGCGCGCCGCGACGTGCGGCGCGAGCGCGTCCTCCTTCAGCCAGAACGCCTCGAAATACGCGAACGGCTCGCCGTCGAAGCAGCCGACGAGCGGCGTGACGTGCGGATCGGCTTCCTGCGCGCCTGCCGCGCCGCATGGCGCGGGCCGTGCGCCCGGCCAGCCGTCGCGCACGCGCGGCTCGTCGAACCAGCGCGCGAGCCGTTCGGCGTCCTCCTCCGGCTGCCAGCCGCGCAGCGTGAAGCGCACGCCGAGCGCCGGCAGGTCGCGCGCGTAGACGTCGCCGCGCGGCGCGGGCGGCCGCCGCGGGTGACGCCGGCCGTCGGTCATCGTCGGCAGCATCGCGCACGGCACAAGCGCGCCGACGCGCCACAGATCGGCCTGTTGCGCCCAGCCGTCGCGCACGCAACGGCCGCCGTCGGCGAGCACGCCGCTCGCGCGCAGCGCGTCGAGCGCGACCGCCGGCCAGGCGGCCGGGTCGAGCCGGATCGCCGCGTGGCGCGCGCTGTCCGAGAACGCCGCGGCCAGCGCGGCCAGCAGCGCCCGCCGCTGGTCGGCCGGCGCCGCGCGATGGTTGTAGGCGACGAGGCGCAGCGCGCCGTCGTCGCCGAGCTGCGCGCGCAGCAACTGCGCGCCGATCCCGTCGCCATGCGCGACGCGGATCTCCACGCCGTCGCGCACGGCGAAGAGGCCGTCCGCGAACGCGAGGCGGTAGGTATCGAGCATCGTGAATCCGTCCGGACGCACCTCAGCCAGCATGGCGCGCCTCCTGTTCCGTTTCCGCTCGCGCATCGAGCCGCGCGCCGAGCGCCGCGAGCGTCGGCGCCGCGAACACGTCGGCGATCGTCAGCGCGTGACCGGCACGGCTTGCGGCGTCGACGAAGCGCACGACGTCGAACGACGTCGCGCCGGCTTCGAACAGGTCCGCATCGGGCTCGGGGGCGGCCGTCGCGAACGTGTCCGACCACAGCGCGGCGAGCGCGGCAGCGGCACGCGACGCCATCGCGTGGAGCCGTGTCGCGCCGTCGGCGCGTGGGCCGAACGCGACATGCGTGTCCGCGCGCGCATCGGGCGCGCCGAGCGCGGCTTCCGACGCGCCGGCGAAGCGCGCGACTTCGTCGTGATACAGATCGACGAGCCCGTCGACGAAATCGCGCGCGAGCAGTTCGTCCGCATACGAGAACGCGGCGCTCACGCGGCCGTCCGGATGCTCGACGACGTCGAGCTCCAGCGTAAATACGACGCGATGGCGCACGTCGTCGAATTCGGTCAGCGACAGGCCGGCCCAGTCGCGCGCGGCCGCCCCCGTCGGGCGCAGGTAGTTGAACATCACCTGGAACAGCGGATTGGCCTGCGCGGCGCGCGGCGCACGCAGCGCGGCCACGACGTCGGCGAACGGCACGTCGGCATGCGCATATGCGGCGAGCGCCGTGTCGCGCACCTGCGCGAGCACGTCCGCGCGACGGGCGGCCGGGTCGATCCGCGTACGCACGACGACCGAGTTGATGAACAGGCCGAGCGCCGCGCGGGCCGCGTCGCCCGTGAGCTCGCGCGTCGACGCGAGCACGCCGACCGGCTGGTCGGTCGCGCCCGTCGCGCGGAACAGCGCGGTATTGAGCGCCGCATGCAGCAGCATCGGCAACGTGGCGTGCGCGGCCGACGCGGCGTCGCGCGCGGCGCGAATCAGCGGCGCATCGAATTCGAACGCGATACGGGCCGCGCGCCATTGCGGTACGGCCGGCGCGTCGGCACGCTGCGGCAGCACGCGCGACGGCAGATCGGCGAGCGCATCGCGCCAGTACGCGACACGCGCCGGATCGCACGGCGCGGGCAGCACGAGCGGCAAGGTCGACCGCACGGCTTCGGCGGCCGGCTCGGCGCTGCGCCGCACGCGGGCGACATAGCGGGCGCGCACCGCATCGAGCCATAGCTCGATCGACTCGCCATCCGACACGATGTGGTGAATCGTCACCGACAGCACGTGATCGTCCGCACCGAGCCGCAGCACGCGCGCGCGCCACAGCGGCGCGTCGGCCGCGAGGTCGAACGGGGCGAGCGCATCCGCGTCGGTCAGCGCGGCCGCGCGGGAGCGCGCATCCGCGTGGGACGACAGGTCGATCACCGGCAGATCGACGGCGACGTCCGCGTCGATCCGCTGGCCCGGCAGCGCGCCGTCACGGACGACGAGCCGCGCACGCAGCGCCGGATGCACGGCCGCTGCGTCCGAGAACGCCGCGCGCAGTGCGTCGACATCGAGCGGGCCGCGCACGCGCAGCGCGACCGGAATGTTGTACGCGGCGCTGTCCGGTTGCGCGCGCCACAGGAACCACAGGCCGACCTGCGCGGGCGACAGCGGCCATACGCCGTGCGCGTCCGGTTTGACCACCGCGACGCCCGGCGCCGCGGCGAGCGCATGCCCGGCGCGTGGCGCATCGGCCACCTGCAGCGCGTATTGCGCCAGCACGGGCGCCTCGAACAGCGCACGCACCGGCACGTCGCGGCCGAGCCGTTCGGCCACGCGCGTCGCGACGCGCACGGCCGCGAGCGAATGACCGCCGAGATCGAAGAAGTGATCGCCGCGGCCGACGCGCTCCAGATTCAGCACGTCGCACCAGATCGCCGCGAGCGCGGCTTCGTCGCCGTCGTGCGGCGCCTCGTACGCCCGTTCGACACGCACGGGCGCCGGCAACCTCGCGCGGTCGACCTTGCTGTTCGCGTTGCGCGGCAGCGCGTCGAGCACGATCAGTTGCGCGGGCACCATGTAGTCGGGCAGCGTGCGGCGCAGGTGCGCGTCGAGCGTCGCGGCTTCGACCGGCTGCGCGGCTGCCTGCGCGTCGGCGGTCAGTTCGACGTACGCGACGAGTTGCGCGAGCGCGCCCTGCCCGTGCACGACCGCGCATGCTTCGCGCACCGCGTCGTGCGCGGCGAGCTGCGCTTCGATTTCGCCGAGTTCGATGCGCAGGCCGCGCAGCTTCACCTGGTGATCGACGCGGCCGATGAAATCGAATACGCCGTCCGCGCGGCGCCGTACGAGGTCGCCGGTCCGGTACAACCGCGCGCCCGGCGCGCCGTACGGATCCGGCACGAAACGCTCGGCCGTCAGCGCCGGGCGGTCGAGGTAGCCGCGTGCGACGCCGATCCCCTCGCCGCCCAGATACAGTTCGCCGATCACGCCGACCGGCAGCGGATGCAGCCGCGCGTCGAGCACGTGCGCGGTGCGCGCGCCGACCAGCGTGCCGATCGGCAGATACGCGGCGTCGCCGAGCTTCGCGAGATCGTCGCCGGGACGGAACATCCACAGCGTCGGCGTGATGACCGTTTCGGTCGGGCCGTAGCCGTTGACCACGCGCACGTTCGGCAGCGCACGGCGCAACATCGCGAACGCCTCGCGCGACGTGGCCTCGCCGCCGACGGTCAGCGAGCGCAGCGTCGGCGGCGCGCCGTGCGCGAGCGCCCATTCGGCGAGCTGTGCCGCGCAGCCGGGCGGCACGTAGGTCATCGTCACGCCGTCGCGGATCATCATCGCGCAGGTCTGCGCGGGCGGCCACAGCACGTCGGCCGTCACCGACACGGCGGCGCCCGACATGTATTGCGAAAACCAGCCTTCGTGCGCACCGTCGAAATTGACCGACTGAAACAGCAGGAACACGTCGTTCTCGCCCGCGCCGTAACGCTCGGCGATCGCCGCGCAATGCCGCGCGAACGACGCGTGGTCGACGATCACGCCTTTCGGCTTGCCGGTCGAGCCCGACGTATAGATCGCATAGGCCGCGTGGCCGGGCAGCACGTCCGGCAATGCGACGTGCGCGGCTTCGTCGAGCGCATCGATCGCGTCGGCGCGCCATACGCGCAGCGCCGGCAGTTCGGGCAGCGACGCGGCGCTCGCGGCGTCGGTCAGCACGTGCGCGATGTTCGCGTCGCCGACGATCTGCGCCAGCCGTTCGCGCGGGTGAGCCGGATCGAGCGGCACGAACGCGGCGCCCGACTTCAGCACCGCGATCAGCGCGACGAGCAGGTCGACCGAGCGCTGCAGCGCGACGCCCACGCGCATCTCGGGCCGCACGCCGGCCGCCACCAGATGGCGCGCCAGGCGCGCCGCGCGAGCATCGACTTCGCCGCGGGTCAACGCGCGATCGATATCCGCAACGCCGCGTGCGTCGGGCCGCGCGTGCGCATGCGCGGCGATGCGCGCATGCACCGGCACGAACGGCTCGGCAGCGGTCACGCCGGCCGGCGCGTTCCATGCGAAGAGCTGCGCGCGTTCGTCGGCAGGCAGCCAGTCGAGATCGCCGATCGGTATGTCGGGGCGCGCGAGCGCATCGGTCAGCAGCGTGACGAAGCGCGCGGCCAGTCGGGCGATCGCATCCGCGTCGAACAGGTCGAGCGCGTAGATGAAGGCGGCGTCGAAGGTGCCGTCCGGCGTCGCTTCGACGGACAGCGTCAGGTCGAATTTCGCGGACGGCGTGCCCGACGGCAGCAACGCGGCCGACGCCGCGCCGAATGCCGGCAGCGCGCGGCGTTCGCCGTACGCGGCCATCACCTGGAACAGCGGATGGTGGCTTGCGCTGCGCGGCACGCCGAGCGCGTCGACCACCTGCTCGAACGGCACGTCCTGGTGCATCTGCGCATCGACGAGCGCGCGCTGCGTCCGCGCGACCAGCGACGAGAAATCGCCGTGCGCGGGTACGTCGACGTCGATCGCGAGCGTGTTGACGAAGAAGCCGATCAGGCCGGCGACTTCCGCGCGCTCGCGATTCGCGGCCAGCACGCCGACGCAGATCCGTGCGTCGCCGGTCGCGCGCGCCAGCAGCGCGTCGAGCGCCGCGAGCAGCACCGCGAACGGCGTCGCGCCGGACGCGGCCGCGAACGTGCGCAACCGCGCGCCGAGGCGCGTGTCGAGCGAAAACACATGACGCGCGCCGCGCGCACTGCGTCGCGCCGGCCGCGCGGCCGCGCCGGGCAGCGTCAGCACGCCGCGCTGCGGATCGAGCCGCTCGCGCCAGAACGCGAGCTGACGGTCGCGCTCGCCGGCGTCGAGCCAGCGGCGCTGCCACAGCGCGTAGTCGGCGTACTGGATCGGCAGCGGCGCGAGCGGCACCGGCTCGCCCGACGCATACGCGCGATAGAACGCCGCGAGTTCGTCCAGCATCACGCCCGACGACCAGCCGTCCGACACGATGTGATGCACGGTGAGAGCGAGCCAGTGATGCGTCGCGTCGAAGCGAATCAGATGCGCGCGCACGAGCGGCGCCGTGCCGAGATCGAACGGCTCGGCTTCGTCGGCCGTCGCGAGCGCTTGCGCGCGCGGCACGCGCTGCGCATCCGGCAACGCGTCGAGATCGGTTTCGCGCCACGGGCAGCGCAACGGCGCGCGGATCGTTTGCGCGACGCCGTCCTGCGCTTCGTCGAAGGTCGTGCGCAGCGCCTCGTGGCGCGCAATCAGCGCATCGCAGGCGAGACGCAGCGCATGCACGTCGAGCGGGCCCGTCAGCGCCAGGCGCTCGGTGATGTGGTACGCGTGCGGCGCATCGATCAGCCGCGCGTGCAGCCACAGCCGCGTCTGCGCGAACGACGCCGGCACGCGGTCGCTGCGCGGCGTGCGCGGCGGGATCGGCAGCACGCGGAAGTCGATGCCGGCCGCGCCGAGCTTGTCGATGAAGACCGCGCGCTGCGCATCGGGCAGTTGCGCGAAACGCGTCGCGAGCGCGAGCCAGTCGGGTTGCACCTTCGTCATCCGTCGTCCTTATTGGGTTTCCAGTTCGCCGAGCAGCGCGTCGATCGCGCTTGCCGCATCGGTTGCGCCGCGTGCCGCGCAGGCCGCGTCGATCGCTTGCGCGCAGCGCGCCAGCGTGCGCGTGTCGAACAGCGTGCGCAGCGGCAGCGCGAGCCCCCAATGCAGGTTGGCCTGCGCGTGGGCCTGCGTCGCGAGCAGCGAGTGGCCGCCGAGCAGGAAGAAATCGCCGTCGCGGCCGATCGCGTCCACGTGCAACACGCGCTGCCAGATTGCCGCGAGCGCACGTTCGGTATCGGTCGCGAGTTCGACGGCTTCGGCCACTTCACGCACCGGCGCGGGCAGCGCATGGCGATCACACTTGCCGTTCGGCGTGACGGGCAATGCATCGAGTTCGATCAGCTGCGACGGCACCATGTACGCCGGCAGTTGCGCACGCAGCGCATCGAGCAACGCCGCGCGGTCGAGCGGACCCGCGTCGCCGCGGGCGACGTAGCCGATCAGCTGCTCGTCGCGCACGATCACGACCGCGTCGTTGACGCCCGGCGCCGCGCGCAGCAGCGCCTCGATCTCGCCCGGCTCGATTCGCTGGCCGCGCAGCTTCACCTGCGTATCGACGCGGCCGAGGTAGTCGAGCGCGCCGTCCGCGCGCCGGCGCGCGAGGTCGCCGGTGCGGTACATGCGGCCCCCCGGCACGAACGGGTCGGGCACGAAGCGCTCGGCGGTCAGCGCCGGACGGCCGAGATAGCCGCGTGCGAGGCCCGCGCCCGCGAGATACAGTTCGCCGGTCGCGCCGGCCGGCACCGGCTGCCACGCGGCATCGAGCACGTGCAGTTGCAGGTTCGCGATCGGATGGCCGATCGGCACCGCGACCGCATGCGCGTCGTCGGGGCCGCAGGTCCAGTGCGACACGTCGATCGCGGCTTCGGTCGGCCCGTACAGGTTCACGAGCGTCGCGTTCGGCAAGAGGCGCGCCATCTTCCCGACGAGTTCGGGCGCCAGCGCCTCCCCGCTCGCGACGATCAGGCGCACGCTGTCGCATTGCGCGGCGGCCGAGAAGTCGTCGAGATACGCGGCGAACGCCGCGAGCATCGACGGCACGAAATGCAGCACCGTCACGCCGTGCGCGTGGATCGCGGCGGCCAGACGCGCCGGATCGCGGTGGTCGCCCGGCGCCGCGATCGCGAGCTTCGCGCCGATCGCGAGCGGCCACACGAATTCCCACACCGACACGTCGAAGCCGAACGGCGTCTTGTGCAGCACGACGTCGTCGCGCGTCAGCCGGTACGCGTGCTGCATCCACGCGATCCGGTTCGCGAGCGCGCCGTGCGTGTTGCCGGCGCCCTTCGGCTTGCCGGTCGAGCCGGACGTGTAGATCAGGTACGCGAGCTGCGCGTCGTCGATCGCGGCGGCATCATCGTCGGTATCGCCCGCTTCGTCGGCCAGCAGTTCCGCGACCGTCAGCAGTTGCGTCCCGGCGCCCTCGCCCAGCGCGGCCTCGACCTGTTCGCGCAGATGCGCCTGCGTGATCGCGACGGCCGGCCGCGCGTCGCGCAGCAGGTACGCAATGCGCTCGGCCGGATAGTCGGGATCGACCGGCAGATACGCGGCGCCGGCCTTCAGCACGCCGACGAGCGCCATCACCATGTCGAACGAGCGCTCGACGCACAGCGCGACCGGCGTATCGGGCTGCACGCCCCGCCGGCGCAGCGCGGCGGCGATGCACGACGTCGCGGCGTCGAGTTCGCGATAGGTCGCGCGCTGCACATGGCCGTGAGCGTCCGCGTATTCGAGCGCGGTCGCGTCGGGCGTCGCCCGTGCCGCGTCGCCGAATTGCAGGTGCAGCGGCTGCCGTCGTTCCGTCGGCCAGGTGCGCGCGGTGTCCTGCGCACGCGTCAGCGCATCGCGGGTCGCATCGTCGGCGATCGACAGCGTGCCGAGCCGCGCGTCCGGCGTCCGGGCCAGCGCATCGAGCGCGCAGGCGAAGGCGCGGTGCCAGGTCTCGACCTGACGCGCGTCGATGCGCGCGGTGTCGTAGCCGTAGTCGATCGTCAGTTCGACGCCGGTTTCGATCACGAGCGTCAGCGCGAAATCGGTCGCTTCGATGCTGCGTACGCCGCTCAACGCCAGCCCGCGCGGATCGGCATCGCGCGCGGTGTCGTCCACCGGATAGTTCTCGAATACGACGAGCGTATCGAACAGTGCGCCGCCCGCCCCGCGCGCCCAGCGCTGGATGTCGGCGAGCGGCGTGTGCGCGTGTTCGGCAGCGGCCGCGTTCTCGCGTTGCAGCGTTTGCAGCCAGTCGGCCGCGCGTTGCTGCGGCGCCGGCGCGGTGATCACCGGCAGCGTGTTGATGAAAAGACCGAGCACCGAGTCGACGTCCGCGAGCGCATCGGGACGGCCCGCGACGGTCGCGCCGAACGCGACGGCCGGCTGGTGCGTCATCCGCTGCAGCGCGAGCGCCCATGCGCCCTGCACCAGCGTGTTGACGGTCAGTTTCAACGCGCGGGCGGTCTGCGCGACGCGCATCGTCGTGTCGGCGTCGAGCGTCGCGCGCCACGTGACCATCTCGGCATCCGCGCGGTCGGCCGTGCGTTCCGCGATCAGCGTGGGCGCATCGAGCCGCGCCAGGCGCTCGGTCCAGAAGTGCTCGTCGGCGTTGCGGTCGCGCGTGCCGAGCCACGCGATGAAGTCGCGATAGCGCAGCGCCGGACGGCTCGCGAACGGCGACACGGCGTCGGGGTCGCGGTAGTCGCGCAGCACGTCGGCGAGCAGCCGCGCGGTGCTCCAGCCGTCGAGCAGCACGTGGTGACGCGTCCATACGACGCGCCATGCGTCGTCCGTCACGCGGATCAGCGTGAGCCGCATCAGCGGCGGCTCGCGCCAGTCGAAGCCGCGTGCGCGATCGGCCGCGAGCCACGCGTCGAAATCGGCGTCGAGCGTGTCGCCCCGCGTGCGCCAGTCGAGCTGCTCGACCGGCATGCGCGCGTGACGATGCACGCACTGCAGCGGCGCGGCTTCGTCGGGCATCACGCTCGTGCGCAGGATGTCGTGACGCGCGACGGATGCGTCGAACGCGGCCGCAAGCCGGTCGGCGTCGAGCGCCGTTGCGGTCGCGACGAGCTGGTTCACGTAGCTCGCGTGGCCGGGCGCGAACAGCGCATGGAACAGGATGCCCTGCTGCATCGGCGACAGCGGATACACGTCGTCGATCGCGCGCCAGTCGAGCGGTGCGCGCTCGATCGCGGCCTGCGTGAGACCGGCCGCCTGCGCGAGCGGGAAATCGCCCGGCGTCGCGCCGGCGCCGCGATGCGCGACGCGCGACGCGCAGGCATCGACGAGTTCGCGCAGCGCGAGCGCGAAGCGTTCGGCGAACGCGTCGATCGTCGCGCGTTCGAATTGCGGCGCACCGTAGACCCAGTGAATTTTCAGCGTGCGCGCGCCGTCGCCGTCCGCGTCGAGGTACGCATGGATCGCGAGCGTATTGCCGAGCGGGCCCTGCGGGTCGCGCTCGACGCCGGTGCCGCCGAAACGCGGGACGAGCATTGCATCGCGCGGCGCGTCGAACTGGCCGAGATAGTTGAACGTGACGCGCGGGCGCGGCACGGCGGCCAGCGTCGCGCGCGTCGCCGTATCGCCATGGTGCGCGAGCACGCCGAAGCCGAGCCCCTTGTGCGGCACCGCGCGCAGCGTGTCCTTGACCGCGCACAGCGTGTCGCGGGCCGTCGCTTCGACCGGCAGCGTCACCGGGTAATGACTCGTCAGCCAGCCGATCGTGCGGCTGGCATCCGCGTCGTCGAACAGCGCTTCGCGGCCGTGCCCTTCCAGTTCGACCCGGCACGATGCGGCGCCGCGCGCGCCGGCCAGCGCCAGCGCGAGCGCCGCGCCGAGCAGCTCGATCGTCTGCGTGCGATAGGCCGCGTGCGCGTCGGTCAGCGCGGCGCGGGTCAATGCCGCGTCGATCGTCTGCACGACGACGGCCGCGTCGGCGTTCGTCGCCGCTGCATCGGGGTGATCGGGCACGATGTCGTCGCCCTGCGCCATGCCGGCCCAGTAGGCGGCTTCGGCGGCGAACGGCGACGCCGGTTCCGTTGCGGCGCGGGCGAGCCGGGCGGCCCACACGTCCGCGCGCAGGCCCGGTTGCGACAGGCGGATCGGCGTGCGCTCGCATGCGGCGCGATAAGCGGTGTCCAGGTCGTCGAGCAGAATTCGCCACGACACGCCGTCGACGATCGCATGGTGAATCGCGAGATAGAGCCGCGTCGAACCGTTCGGCAGCCGTGCCGCGCACGCGCACGCGAGCGGCCCGCTGCCGAGGTCGAGACGGCGTTGCAGCGCGTCGAAGCGCGCCAGCGCGTCGGCTTCGTCGCGCGCGGCGACTTCGACGAACGGCAGCGCGTCGTACGGCTTCGCCGCATCGCTCGCGTGCCACGTGCCATCCGCGCCGCGCGCGAAGCGCTGACGGAACGCGTCGTGATGCGTAAGCAGCGCGTCGAATGCGCGAGCGAACGCGTCCGCGTCGAACGCGCCGCGCACATCGAACGACACCGCCTGGTTCCAGTGGCCGCGGTGCGGGATATCGAGCGCGAAGAAGCGTTGCTGCGCGGGCGTCAGGATCGACGTGGCAGCCGGCAGCGCGACGGCAGTCGCGTCCGCGCTTGCTGGCCGGGCGGCGATGGCCGTATCGTCCGTTTTCGCGATGCGTGCGAGTTCGGCGACGGTCGGCCCGTCGAACAGCTGCTTCGGCGTGAAGCGCACGCCGCGCTTGCGCGCACGGGCGATCACCTGCAGCACGAGGATCGAATCGCCGCCGAGTTCGAAGAAATTGTCGTCGCGGCCGACTTTCGGCGCCTTCAGCACGGCCTGCCAGACGTCGGCGAGCACCGTTTCGACCGCGCCCTGCGGCGCATCGCCGGACGCGACCGCGACCGGCACGGCCGCCCGCTCGCGCAATGCCGCGCGATCGATCTTGCCGTTCGCCGTCACGGGCAGGCGCGCCAGCGCGACGAACTGCGCGGGCACCATGTAGTCGGGCAGCGTCGCGGCGAGCGCGGCGCGCATCGCGGCCTCGTCGAATGTCGCGCCGTCGCGCATCACGACGAACGTCGCGAGCCGCAGGCGGCCATCGTGCTCGATCGCGAGCGTTTCGGCCTGCGCGATCGGGCCGGCCGCGCGCACGGCCGCACTCACCTCGCCCGGCTCGACGCGGTAGCCGCGAATCTTCACCTGGTCGTCGATACGGCCGAGGAAGACGAGGCGGCCGTCCGCGCGCAACCGCACGCGATCGCCCGTGCGATACAGCCGCGCGCCGGGCGTGAACGGATCGGGCACGAAGCGCTCGGCGGTTTGCGCGGGGCGCCCGAGGTAGCCGCGTGCGACGCCCGGCCCGCCCAGATACAGCTCGCCCGTCGCGCCGGCCGGCACGCACGCGCCGAACGCGTCGAGCACCAGCGCGCGCGCATTCGGCAGCGGCACGCCGAGCGGTACGCCGCTCGCGGGATCGCGCGCGCCGGCGGCGATCGACGCCGTGTCGCATGCGATCGCGCCGACCGTCGCTTCGGTCGGCCCGTAATGGTTGATCACGCGGCAGGCCGGTGCGAGCGCGGCCAGCCGCGCGACCAGCGCCCACGTGAGCGCTTCGCCGCCCGTGACGAGCGCGTGGCGCGGCAGCACGTCGGCCGGCGCGCGCGCATCGAGCAGCGCCTGCAGATGGCTCGGCACGATCTTCAGCACGCCGACGTCGCGACGGCGCATTTCGTCGGCGAACAGATCCGGATCGAACGCGCACGCGGCCGGCAGCAGGTGCAGCGTGCGGCCCGCGCACAACGCGCCGAACAGCGTCGTGTGGCCGAGATCGGCCGCAACGGTCGACACCATCGCGAACGACGCGTCGGGTGCGAATGCGAATTCGTCGAGCATCCCCTGCACGTAGTCGGCCAGCGCGCCGTGCGAGACGACGACGCCCTTCGGCGCGCCGGTCGAGCCCGACGTATAGATCAGGTACGCGCCCTGTTCCGGGTGCGGCGCGACGCGCACGCCGGCCGCATGGGCGAGCGTCGCGTCCTGCACGAGCGCGTCGACGTCGAGCGGCTGCGCGTCGAGGCCCGCCGGCCACGCAGCCGGCTCCGCGACGAGCGCCCAGCGCGCGCCGCAGTCGGCCGCCGCCGCGGCGAGTCGCGCGGCCGGCTGCGCGGGATCGAGCAGCACGGCCAGCGCGCCGGCTTTCAGCGCGCCGAGCAGACCGACGACGAAACGCGCCGAGCGCTCGATGCAGACGACGACGGCCGCTTCGGCGCCCACGCCGCGTTGCGCCAACGCCCGCGCGATGCGGTTCGATGCGTCGTCGAGCTCGGCGAACGTCAGCGATGCCGACGCGTCGGAAAGCGCGATGCGATGCGGATACGCGGCCGCCTGCCGGGCGAATGCGGCGACGACGTCGGCATGCTCGACTTGCAGCGCACGGCCGTTGCGCGGCTGGCGCGCCGCTGCCGAAGCGTCGCACGGGAGCGTGGCCGTCGGGTGCTGCGGATCACGCGCGGCCGCGCCGACGAGCGCCGCATAGCTGTCGAGCCATGCACGCGCGGTATCGGCGTCGATGCAGTCGGTCGCATAGGCCGCGACCAGTTCGATCCCGTTCGCGTCGTCGGTGAAATCCAGCGCGAAGTCGAAGCGCGCGGCGAGATCGGGCCCCGGCGTCGCGACCGCCGTGGCGCCCGGCAGCACGCTGTCGTGCCGTGCGTCGAACTGCTGCGCGAACTTCACCCGCAGCCATTCGTCGCCGCGCTTGACGGGCGGTTTCACGGCGTCGACGACGCGCTCGAACGGCACGTCCTGGTGCGCGACCGCGTCGAGCGCCGCGGTGCGCGCCGCGTCGACGAGCGCGCGGAACGGCAGCGTCGGCGCCACGCGTACGCGCAGCGCGACCGTATTCAGGAAAAGCCCCAGCAACGCACGCGTTTCGGGGCGCTGGCGATGCGCGACCGGCACCGCGACGACGACGTCCGTTTCGCCGGTCAGGCGCGACAGCCACGCGTCGAGCGCGGCCAGCAGCACCGTGAAGACGGTGGCCCGTGCGTCGCGTGCGAGCTGCCGCACGTCGGCTGCGACCGCGTCGGGCAGGCGCACCGACACGCGCGCGCCGTGCAGCGTGCGTACCGCGCCCGGCTGGCGGTCGACCGGCAGCGCGAGCGGGCCCGGCACGTCGCGCAACGCGCCGCGCCAGTAGTCGAGCTGGCGCGCGCCCTCGCCGCCAGCCAGCATGTCGCGCTGCCAGGCCGCGTAGTCGGAATACTGGATCGGCAATTCGGGCAACGACGGTTCGCGGCCTTCGGCATACGCGCGGTACGCAGCCGACAGTTCGTCGAACGCGCAGCGCGAACTCCAGCCATCGGTGATCGCGTGATGCGCGGTCAGCAGCAGGCGGTGACGATCGTCGGCGAGCGCGATCAGCGTCGCGCGCAGCAGCGGGCCGCGCGCGAGGTCGAACGGCTCGGCCGCGTCGCGCTCGGCGAGTCGGGCGGCTTGCGCGTCGCGGGCGGCCGGCGGCTGGTCGCGCAGGTCGACCGCGGCGATCGGCACCGGCAGATGCGCATGAATCCGCTGCATCACGACACCGTCGTCGTTGTCGACGAGCGTCGTGCGCCAGGCTTCGTGACGGCCGATCACGTGATCGAGCGCGCGCTGCAGCGCGTCGCGGTCGAGCACGCCGTCGATCGTCCAGTGTGCGGCGATGTGATACGCGGCGCTCGCGTCGCGCGTTTGCGCGAGCACCCAGAAACGTTGCTGCGCGAGCGACGCCGCACGGTCGACGTGCGGCGCACCCTGCGCACCCGGCGCCGCCGCATCGGCCGTCGCACGGCGCGCGGCAATCGCGGCCACCGGTTCGCCGGTCTCGCGTTCCGCCCGGTCGAGCGTTGCGGCCAGTTCGGCGAGCGCCGGATCGGCGAACAGCGTATCGAGCCGCAGATTCACGCGCACGGTGGCGCGGATCGCGGCCTGCAACTGCATCGCGGCGAGCGAATCGGCGCCCAGCGCGAAGAAGCGATCGTCGCGCGACGGCGCGACGTCGAGGCCCAGCAGCGTCTGCCAGAGGCCCGCGATCTGCCGTTCGGTCGGCGTGCGCGGCGCCTCGCCCACGGCTTGCGCCGTGTCGCGCGCGGCGGCGATCCGCTCGCGCAGCGCGGCACGGTCGAGCTTGCCGTTCAGCGTGTACGGCAGCGCATCGCAACGCACGAACCGATGCGGCTGCCACGCGGCCGGCAAGTGCGCGGCCACGTGCGCCTTCAATGCGGCATCGTCGGCCGCCGCGCGCAGCGCGACGCACGCGATCAGCCGCGTCGGCCCATTGGCGGTTTCGGCCACCACGGCCGCGTCGGCCACGGCCGGGTGCGCGCGCAGGCATGCGGCGATTTCCGCCGGCTCCACGCGCACGCCGCGCACCTGAACCTGATCGTCGAGGCGCCCGAGATAGTCGAACGCGCCGTCGTCGCGCTGGCGTGCGAGGTCGCCGGTGCGATAGACGCGCGCACCGGGTTCGCCGTGCGCATCGGGAATGAAACGTTCGGCCGTGAGCGCCGCGCGACCGTGATAACCGCGTGCGACGCAGACGCCGCCGAGCAGCAACTCGCCCACGCCATCGGCTGCAGCGCCGTCGATGCGCGCCACGCGCGGGCCGATCGCGCGGCCGATCGGCAGCGACGCATACGCGTCGTCCGCGGCCAGCGCCGGCGTTTCGCCCGGCTCGACCGGCCACAGCATCGGCGAGATCACGGCCTCGGTCGGCCCGTAACCGTTGATCAGGCGGACTGCCGGGAACGTGCGGCGCACGCATTCGAACGCCTGCTGCGGCAGCGCTTCGCCGCCGAACGCGAGGACGCGCAAGGCCGGCGGCACGCCGTCGCGCGCGGCGACGGCCGCGAATTCGCGCAGGTAAGCGGGCGGAAATGCCGCGACGCTGACCGCTTCGCGCACCATCAGCGCATGCGCGGCGTCCGGCGAGAACGGCTGCGGCGGCGCGACGACGATGCCGGCGCCGACCGCGAGCGGTGCGAGCCAGCATTCGTGCGCGGCGTCGAAATTGACCGACGCGAAATGCAGCAGACGGTCGCCCGCCTCGATCGGCAGCGCGGCCGCGAGCGCGTCGCAATGCGCGGCGAGCGGCCCGTGCTCGACGACCACCGCCTTCGGCGTGCCGGTCGAGCCCGACGTATAGATCATGTACGCGGCCGAACGCGGGTGCACGGTCGTCGCGTCGTCGTCGAACGCATCGTCCTGCACGACACCCGATACGTCGGCCGTCGCGTCGAACGCGTGTTCGAACGGCGCGCCGAGCGCCGCGCGGCCGGCGGCGTCGACGATGCCGTGCCGCAGTTGCGCGTCCTGCACGATCCAGTCGAGGCGTGCGGCCGGATGGCGCGGATCGAGCGGCACGAACACGCCGCCTGCCTTGAGCACGGCCAGCAGCGCGACGAACAGTTCGCACGAACGCTCGACGCACACGCCGACCCGCACTTCGGCGCCGACGCCGGCCGCGCGCAGTTGCCGGGCGAGTTGCGATGCACGTGTGTCGAGCGCACCGCGCGACAGGCGCAGGTCGTTCTGGAAAGGCACCGCGATCGCGGGTGCGTCGGGCGCGATGCGCGCCAGTGCGCGGATTCGGTGATGCAGCGCAGTCGGGAAACTCGTCATGTGCGTGAAGTCCTTCGGTCCGGCCGCTTCGGCCAAGTCTCGGGGCCGCTTGGGGCGGCTTCACTGGTGTGACGAACGACGCGGCCGATTTTTTACCGTTTTGCCCGCAAAGTGCGCGCGACCGTTTTTTTGACGATCGGGCTAAATATTTGCGCGGCCCGTTCGTCTATCAGGCAGGAACGCCGCAACGGGGCCGGTCCCGCCCGCTGCGTTCGCGCCGGATTTGCCGTTTTTGCGTTATTGCCTGCCTTCCCTTTACCGACGTTGCCGATGACAGCCGCCCACGAGCCTTCTTCCCCGCCGTCCCTCGACGCTTCCCCCGCCCGCCCCGCGGCGCGCCTGATCCTTGCGCTGCTGCGCGAAAGCCGCGTGTCGCTCGCGCTGGCGCTCACCGCGTGCGTGCTGAACGGCGTCGCGAGCGTGCTGCTCGTCGCGACGCTGAACCGCGCGCTGTCCCAACCGGCGGCAGCCGATGCATCGCTCGCGTGGCGCTTCGCGCTGTGCGCGGTGATCGCGCTCGTCACGCGGATCGTGTCGGGCACGCTGTTTGCCCGCCTGTCGCAGGACACGATGGCGCGGCTGCGCGTGCATCTGGCGCGGCGCGTCGGCGCGGCCGAATTGCGCGACATCGAGCGAATCGGCGCCGCCCCCGTGCAGTCGGTGCTGACCGACGACGCGACCAACGTGTCGATGCTGTTCTTCGCGTTGCCGAACCTGGTCATGCACGGCTCGATCGTGTTCGGCTGCCTCGGCTATCTGGCGTGGCTGTCCTGGCCCGTGTGCGTGCTGGCGCTGGCCGCGATCGTCGCCGGCTCGCTCGGCTATCACACCGGCGACCGCCGCGCGATCGCGTCGCTCGAAGCCGCGGGCCACGCGCAGGACCGCCTGTTCGGCTATCTCGGCTCGCTGTTCTCCGGCGCGAAGGAGCTGAAGCTGCACGATGCGCGCGCCCGCCAGTTCGTCGACGGCCAGCTCGGCGCCGCGATCGGCGAGGTGCGCGACCACCGCCGCCGCGCGTTCAGCGCGTATGCGGTCGGGGTCGGTTGGATCATCTTCCTGTTCTACGTGTTCCTCGGCGTCGCGTCGTTCTGGCCGCAGCTCGGCGTGCATGCCGACCCGGCCGCGGCCGCCGGCTACGTCGTCGTGTTCCTGTTCATGCTCGTGCCGCTCGACGGCCTGCTGAACAACCTGCCGACCGTCAACGCGGCGCGCGTGTCGCTCACGCGGATCGAAGGCGTGATGGCCGAATTCGGCGCGCTGCGCACGATGCCGCCCGCGGCCGACGCACCCGACGTGCCGCCGGCCGGCGCCGTCACGCTGCGTGGCGTCACGCACGCGTATTTCCACGAGCGCGACGAACGGATGTTCAGCATCGGGCCGATCGACCTGACGATCAGGCCGGGCGAGCTCGTGTTCATCGTCGGCGGCAACGGCAGCGGCAAGACGACGCTCGCCAAGGTGCTGACGGGGCTCTACGAGCCCGAGCAAGGCACGATCGAGGTCGACGGCCGCACGATCGGCTGGCGCGAGCGCGCGGCCTACCGGCAGCGCTTCAGCGCGGTGTTCAACGATTTCCATCTGTTCGATGCGCTGCTCGGCATCGTCGACCCCGACGATCCGTCGCGCGCGCAGGCCGACGCGCGGGCGAACGCGCTCGTCGCGAAACTCGCGCTCGACCACAAGGTGAAGGTGGTCGACGGCGCGTTCTCGACGCGCGCGCTGTCGACCGGGCAGCGCAAGCGGCTCGCGCTCGTCGTCGCGTATCTGGAGGATCGTCCGTTCTACCTGTTCGACGAATGGGCGGCCGACCAGGATCCGTCGTTCAAGGCCGTGTTCTACGAGCAATTGCTGCCCGAGCTGCGCGCGCGCGGCAAGGCCGTGATCGTGATCACGCACGACGACCGCTACTTCGATCTCGCCGACCGTCTGCTGAAGCTCGACAACGGGCGCATCGTCAGCGACACGCAACCGGCGCGACTGCGTGCGCAGGATGGCGTCGATGCGCTGAGCGCGTAACGCGACGGTCGATCGAAAAATCGCCGACACGCTGCATTGGCAGTGTGTCGGCGATTGTCGTTTCGGCAGGGAATCGGCTCACGCGTGGAGAAGAGAAAAAGGCGGAAGCCACGCATCGTCAAGCGAACACGGCGACCTGCCAGTTCACGCGGCGGCCCCAGCGACTGCCCCCGGCGGCATCCTCCGCGCGCTCAGCGCACGGGCGGCAGCTTCAGCATCGTGTCGGTCATCACGTCGGCCAGCTTCAGCGCCGACATCGGGCCGCCGAATCCCCAGATGTTGCGCTCGATCAGCGCGATCCGGTGCGCCTTCAGCGCGGGCACGAAACGCCACACCGGCGAATCGAGTTTGGCCGACAACGGCACGTCCATCCCCGACGCGGTCACGAACAGCACGGCGAGATCGTGCTGCCGCAGCAGATCGGCCGACGTCACGTACAGCGTGCCTTCCCGCGTCGGCTTCTTCGGCCACGGATCGAGCCCGAGCGCCCGCGCGAGGCCCGCGGACGTACTGTTGCCCGTATAGGCCCAGTAACGATCGGGCAAGCCGAGATCCTGCAGCAGCGCGACGCGCTCGCCGGTGCGGCCCGCGGCCGCAAGCCGCGCCGCATTGCGCGCGATGCCGGCGTCGAGTTGCGCTTCGACTGCCTGCGCGCGCGCGTCGCGCCCCGTCACCGTGCCGATCGTCCGGAAGATCTGCCGCATCCAGTCAAGCTGCGTGACCGGCACGCCGCCGTCCGACACGTTCGGGCTGAACTGGAACAGGATCGTCGGCGCGATCCGGTCGAGCGCGTCGAAGATCGGCGCATGCCGGAAACCGACGCCGATGACGAGATCCGGCTTGACCGCCGCGATCGCCTCGAGCCCGGGCTCCTGCCGCGAGCCGACGTCGGTCACGCGCGCGAGCTGCTCGCTCCGGTAGCCGAGCCAGCCCGGGTAGAACGCCGTATCGGCCATCCCGACCGGCACGATGTCGAGCGCGATCACGCTTTCCGCGAACATGAAGTCGAGCGCGACCACGCGCTGCGGCCGCACGGGCATCGTCGCGCTGGCCTGCGACACGACGGGATTGCCGGCCAACGACACGGCGCCTTGCGTACCGCTTGCGCCCCCGGCCGCGGAAACGGCGGCCGCCGATGCGGACAACGCGCCGCAGCACGCGGCGCCGAGCGCGGCGAGTGCACCGAGCGCGTGCCGGCGGCCGGGGCGCGTCACCGGATCGCGTCCTGCTCGGCCAGCGCCGCGTCGTCCATCGTCAGTAGCAGGGGGCAGCTTCCACACAGTTGCGTTTCTCCAGGAATTTCGTAGCGCAGGCAGCACACGCGGCGCGCGCGAAACGGCGTCGGCAGCAGCGGCGAGCGCGGCAGCGCGTCGCGCACGGGCATGCGCAACGGATTCGGCTCGCCGTGCACGCAGGTCGAACCGAACAGCCAGCTCGCGTCGCGAACGGGATCCGCCGCGCACGGCAGCGAACGATACGTATCGAGCAGATAGTCGAGCAGATTGCCCGCGTTGCTCCACAGCACGCGCGGCGTGACGCGCCCCATCGCAGCGAGCAGGTCGATCACCGCGCCGAGATGCGCGACGAACCCCGCATAGCGCGGCTCGGGATCGTCGCACGGCGCACCGAGCGCATCGCTCGCGAAATACAGCGCGGCCGGCATCCCGTCGTCGAGCGCGACGAACGTGCGCTCGGGCGTCATGTCGAGCGGCCGGCCGAGCGTGAGCGCGGCGACGACGCCGGCCGGCGCCGCGCGGCCGAAATAGTATTTGCTCCACTGCGACATCAGCGCACGCGCATGCTGCGTCGGATCGCCGCCGTAATGGTCGACCATCGCGCCGAGCACGGCGTCGCGGTGCGCAGGCAACGCGCTGACGGGCACGACGATGCGGCCCGGCGCGTGTGCATCGTCGGGCATGCCGAGCCACACGACGTCGAGGTGTTCGGCGAACGGTTGCGGCGCGAACGCCGAAAAGCGCGTGGCACGCGCGCCGTCGAGCGACGGCGTCATCGCCCCGCGCGCCGGGCGCGGCGCCCCTCGAGAATCAGCAGCCCGAGCAGGTACGGTGCGCCGATCAGCGCAGTGAGCACGCCGGCCGGCACTTCGCGCGGCGCGACGACGATGCGCGCCGCGAGATCCGCGGCGCCGAGGATCAACGCGCCGCACGCCGCCGCGAGCCACAGCCGCGTGCGATGCCGGCGCGCGCCGAGCATCGTCGCGACGTGCGGCGCCATCAGCCCGATGAAGCCGACCGGCCCGACCGCCGCGACCGCCGCGCACGCGGCAAGCGTCGCGATCGTCAGCGCGAGCGGCCGCAGCGCCGCCACCGGCAGGCCGAGCGCAGCGGCCTGGTCGTCGCCGAGCGCGAGCATGTCGAGCGGTTTCGCGAGCCACGCGAACACCGGCACCGCGAGCGCGCACCACGGCAACAGCATCGACACCTCGCCCCAACTGCGGCCATACGTGCCGCCGACGAGCCACACGACGAAGCGCGCGGGCTGCACGCTTTCCTGCGTGATCAGCCATTGCGCGAGCGTGGTCCACAACGCGCCGATCACGATGCCCGTCAGCGCGACCGCGAGCGGCGCGTAGCGATGCCGGTGATTCAGCGCGAGCGTGATCGCGAGCGACAGCCCGCCGCCGATCAGCGCGGCGGCGGCAAGCGTCACGTGGCCCATCAGCGGCCACGTCGACAACGCGAACAGCGTGACGAGCCCCGCGCCCTGCGTGACGCCGAGCACTTCGGGGCCTGCGAGCGGATTGCGCACGACGCTCTGCATCGCGACACCGCTGACGGCAAGTAGCGCGCCGGCGAGCAGTGCGCACAGCAGGCGCGGCAGGCGCAGGTCGATCAGCATGCGTGCGAGCGCATCGTGACCGGACAGCGCGGCCAACCAGCGCGCGGGCGACAGCCACTCCGGCCCGGCCGACACGCCGATCAACACCACCAGCCCGCCCGTCGCGACGAACAGCGCGGTGCGCAGCGGCCAGTCGAGTCGTTCGAGCCAGCCGACGAGCCGCGTCGCGCCGCCGCCCGCCGCGCGTTCGGCATCCGCGTGCAGCACGCCCGACCACGCGGCGCCGCGCCGGATCATCGCGAGCATCAGCGGCGTACCGACCAGTGCGATCGCGACGCCGGTCGACAGCGTCGCGTCGAGGCCCGACGCGAGCACCGCGCTGTCGGTGACGAGCACGAGCGCGCCGCCGGCGAGCGCCGACAGCGGCACCAGCACGCCGAGCCGGGCCGCGCGCGCGCCGCGCACCTGGCGCAGCAGGTTCGGCGCGACGAGGCCGACGTACGACAGCGGGCCGGCGATGCTGACGGCCACGCTCGTGAACGCGACCGCGACGATCGTCGCGGCGAGTCGCGTCGCATCGACGCGCACGCCGGCCGCGGCCGCCGCATCGTCGCCGAGCGTGAGCGGATTCAGCGGCCGGATCACGAACGGCAGCGCGATCAGCGGCACGACGAGCCAGCGCGCGGCGAGCGCGAGGCCCGTCGCGCCCGGCTGGTACAGGCTGCCGTTGGTCCACAGCGCGGCGCCCGCGATGTTCTGCTCGAAGAACGCGAGCACGAGTGTCGACAGTGCGGCGAACAGCAGCATGCACACGCTGCCCGCGAGCACGAGCCGCAACGGCGTCGCGCGCCAGCCGCCCGCCGCGACGATCGCGCACGCGGCCGCGGCGAGCCCGCACACGAACAGCAGCGGCACCGACGCGACGCCCGCCAGCGCCGGCACGAGCATCGCCGCGAGCAGGCCGAGCTGGGCGCCGCCCGTCACGCCGAGCAGGTCGGGCGACGCGAGCGGATTGCGCGTGAGCGACTGGAACAGCGCGCCGGCGATGCCGAGGCAGCCGCCGGCGACGAGCGCGGCCGCGACGCGCGGCAGATTGAGATCGAACAGGAATACGTGCGCGAGCGACGCGGCATCGCTGCCGGGCGCCGCGCCCCACCACACGCGCAGATCGGGGGCAATCCGCAGCGCCGCGAGCAGCGCGATCAGCGCGACGAGGCAGAACGCGATCGCGCCGGCCCGCCCCGTCGTCGCTCCGTGGCCCGTCGCCGCGAGGCGCTTGCGCATCGCGAACGTCGTCATACGGCGAGATCCCGGTCGAAGACGCCGGCCGCCTGCGCCGCGCCGTCGGTCGACGGCCCGTAGGCCGGCACGCACATCGGTGCGCCCGTGCGCGGATGCGCGAGCTTCAGCATCTCGACGCCGAACGCCGCGCGCAGCCGCGCCGGGTCGAGCATCGCGTCGGGCGTGCCCTGCGCGACGAGGCGGCCCGCGCGCATCAGCACGATCTCGTCGCTGTACGCGGCCGCCTGGTTCAGGTCGTGCAGCACCCACACGATCGTCAGCCCGCGCGCGCGGTTCAGCGCACGCAGCGCATCGAGGATGTCGAGCTGGTGATGAATGTCGAGATAGGTCGTCGGTTCGTCGAGCAGCACGATCGGCGCCTGCTGCGCGAGCGCCATCGCGATCCACGCGCGCTGGCGCTCGCCGCCCGACAGCGCGCCGACGTCGCGCTGCGCATCGTCGGCGAGGCCGCTCGTCTCGAGCGCCTCGTCGATTGCCGCATGATCGATCCGCGACAGGCCGCGCAGGAAGCCGCCGTACGCATAGCGCCCGTACGCGACGAGCTCGCGCACCGTGAGGCCCGACGGAATCTGGTTGAACTGCGCGAGCATCGTCAGCTCGCGCGCGAGCGCGCGACGGCGAAACGATGCAAGGGGCTTGCCGTTCACTTCGACATGGCCGGCACGCGCGGGCTGCAGGCCCGCCAGCGTGCGCAGCAGCGTGCTCTTGCCGCAGCCGTTCGGCCCGCACAGCGCGGTGACGCGGCCGGCCGCGATCGACAGGTCGAGCCCGTCGATCACGACATGGTCGCGATATCCCACCGACAGCCCGCGCGCGGCAAGCGCGGCGGTACTACGCGTCATCGATCCTCCGTTCGGTCGCGCGGGACCGTGTAACTCTGCGCCATCGCGACGACGACCTTGCGCGGCCCCTCGAACGGGTCGCGTGCATGCGCGCTCAGCATGTTGTCGAGCATCAGCACGTCGCCGGTGCGCCACGGGAACACGATGCGCTGCTGGTCGAGCACCCCGCGGATCTGCGCGAGCGCGTCGGCCTCGAGCGGTTCGCCGTCGCCGTAGTACACGTTGCGCGGCACGTTCTCGAGCCCGACCGCGTCGACGAGCGCTTCCTGCATGTCTTCGTCGAGCGCCGACAGGTGAAACAGGTTCACCTGGTTGAACCAGACGCGCTCGCCCGTGCGCGGATGGCGCGCGACGGCCTGGCAGCGTTCGCGCGTGCGCAGCAGCAGTTCGCCGTCGTCGTCGCTGCGCCACGCGCACTCGATGCCGCGCGCCGCGCACATCCGCTCGACCTCGGCCGGCTCGTCGGTGCCGAACGACTGCTGCCACGGCAGGTCGAGCCCTTGCCCGAAATTGCGCACGTACAGCAGCTCGCGTTTCTCGAAGCGCGCGACGAGCGCCGGATCGAGCGCACGGTACACGGCGCGGCTGTCCGCGATCGGCGTCGCCCCGCCCTTCGGCGCGGCGAGCGCGCAGTGAAACCAGATGCGCAGCGGCCATTCGCGCGTGTACGACTGTTCGTTGTGCAGCGGAATCGCGCGGTGCGGCGGGTATTCGGTCGACGTGTAGACCGCGCCTTCGACCTGGCTGCGCGGCGTCGACGCGTATTCATAGCCGATCAGCGGATCGCCGAACGACGCCGCGAATTGCTGGAACGCGTCGATCGACGGCACGCGAAAGCCCGTGAACAGCACGCCGCCCGCCCGTTCGAGCGTGTCGGCCGCAATCTCGCGCGCCAGCGGCGCGACGTCGTCGATCGACATCCCGTCGTTGCCGCGCGGCGACACGACGGTGGGCAGCCCCGGCTCGATACGCAGGTCGTCGAGCGTCGGCAACGAAAGCAGGGTCATGCAAACGTCCTCTTCAGGTGAGGCGCCGCACCCGCGGCGCAGCAGATCACGACGCGCGCGTCGCGCGCTCGCCGTCCATCGCGCGGCGCAGGCTCGCCGGGCGCATGTCGGTCCAGACGGTCTCGATGTGCGCGAGACAATCGGCCTTCGGGCCGCTCACGCCCACTTCGCGCCAGCCGGCGGGCACGAGCCGGAACGTCGGCCAGATCGAATACTGTTCTTCGTCGTTGATGACGACCGTATAGACGAGATCGTCGGTGTCGGCGGAAGGCGTCGGGGCTTGCGTCATGATCGGAAATCGCTGGGCGGTTGAAGGAAGCGAAGCGGCGGATTCGGCCGCTCCTGTCTGATAGACGGTTGACCGGCGCGTATTTTTACCGCCGCCGCGCGCGGCCGCCGAGGAACACCGGGCACGCGACGCCGCGATGGCATGCGTCGAGGCATTCCGCGCAATGGCGCTCCGCGTCGCGCACCATGAAATGCACGAGCGTCTGCGACACGTTCAGCGCGCGCGCCGCGGTCTGCAGCGTCTCCTCGCGCAGCCGCACCATCTCGAAGGCCGCACGGCTGCGCGCCGGCAGGTCGTCGAGCGCGGCCCACACGCGCCGCAGCGTATCGCGCGTCATCAGCGCGGCTTCCGGCGTCGGCTCGGGCGACGGCACGTCGAAGCCGTCGTCCTCTTCCGTGTGATAGACGTTTTCCAGGCTCTGCCGGCGGCATGCGTCGATCGACGCATTGCGCACCATTCGCGTCACGTACGCGACCGGCTGGCGCACCGCGTCCTGGTTCGGGAATTCGACGAGCTTCACGAACACGTCGTGCACGACGTCTTCCGCGCGGCTCGCGCAACCGACGAAGCCGCGCGCGACGTTGACGAGCATCGCGCGATGGGCGATCAGCACGTCGAGCAACGCGCCCTGCGCACGGGGCTCGGACGCCCGGCGCGCACGCGGCGCGGCGCGCGGCGGCAAGTCCGGACAACTGCCGAGGAACGGGTTTGCCGCTGTCGCCGCCGGTCGGTCGAGTACTTCCGCCATGGCCATCGATCTGCTCCGTCAAATTCCGAGATAAGGAAATTTAACGTAAACGCAAATCATTCTCAATCCGATTACGTGATGACCCTTTGGACCATCAGGATTTGTCTGAACAATGGGTGGAATCGTCGTCGGCGCGCACGGGTGCGCATCCGCGCTGCGCGGACGGCCCGCACGCCGCGCACGCATGCTTTCACGTTCCTGACGAAACGCCTGCACGTGTCATCGGCGGTAGCAACTTCTTACCACGTGAAATTTTGGGGGCTCGTACGATCCACTTGCCGTTACCAAGGGAGAACGACATGAAATCCATCGTGTTATCCGCAGTCATGGTGGGCACGCTCTCGAGCGTGATGCTCGCCGGGCGCGTCGCCTACCCTGGCCCTGCCGAAGTCACGATCGGCTGGCATGGCGATCGTTACTGGGACGGAAATCGCTACTGGGAGCGCCGCGACTGGGAAGCCCGGCATCCCCCCGGCCCGCGCGACGACCGCGATCGCCGGGATGACCGCCGTGACGACCGTCGCGACGATCAGCGGCCGCAGTGGTGATGCCGCTGCGCACTCTTGATTCATTCAACGACAGGACCTCGACATGAAGACGCTACTGAAAACCCTCACCGCCGCCGCCGTGGCCGCCGCCGTGCTCGTGCCGGCCATCGCCGAAGCGCATCCGCACCGCGTGTGTCACTTCGAGCATCACCATCACAAGGTGTGCCGCTGGGTGCGTTGAGCGTCGCGTAGCCGATGCGAGAAAGCGCCGCTTGCCGGCGCTTTTTTTCGTTTCGACGCCTGACGGCGTCCACGCTAGCGCTGCCACCGCTCCGGCGCGAGCCAGATCGGAAACGACAGGATCACCGCGAGCCCGTGCCCGTCGATACCGGACGTCACGTCGACCGCCCCGCCATGAGACTCGGCGATGCGCGCGACCAGCGACAGGCCGATGCCGCTTCCCGGCTGCGCGGTGCCCGGCACCCGGTAGAAGCGTTCGAAGATTCGCTCGCGTTGATCGATCGGCACGCCCGGCCCGTCGTCCGCGATACGCAACCTGACCCGCCCTGCATCCGCAACGCCATCGCATGCGATCTCGACCCGTCCGCCTTCGCGGCCGTAACGCAGCGCGTTGTCGATCAGGTTGCGCACCGCGATCGCGATTTCGTCCAGGTCGCCCCACACGCATACCGGCTCGACCGCCACCCGCACTGTCTGCCCGCGCGCATGCGCGACCGCATCGAAGTCGCTCGCGATCAACGCAACCAGCCGTGCCAGGTCGACCGGCCCATGCTGCTCCGCACGCGAGCCGGCATCCAGCCGCGCCAGCTCGAGCAATTGCGCCGACAGCCGCGCGCTGCGCTCGACGCCCGTTGCCAGCCGGCGCAGCGCGGCGTCCTTGTCCGTCGGATCGTCCGCCCGCAATGCCACTTCCGCCTGCGCCGACAACGCCGCCAGCGGAATGCGCAATTCGTGCGCCGCATCGCCGATGAAACGGCGCTCGGTATCGACGGCCTGGCTCAGCCGCGCGAGCAGCCGATTGAACGATTCGACGAGCGGCCGGAGTTCGCGTGGCAGCATCGTCAACGGCAACGGCGAAAAATCGAACGCGGCCTTGTGCTGGATCGCCCGCTGAACCTCGCGCACCGGCCCGAACGACCAGCGGATCCCCCACCAGATCGCCACGCCCAGCATCGCGAGCATCACCGCCGTATTGAACAGGCCGAGCTGCACCGCATTGCTGGCCTTCTCCTGCCAGGTCGTGGCCGGCCCGCCGGTTTGCACGTGAATCCGGCCGGCCGGATCCGCGAGCGAGTAAACCCGCCAGGTCTCGTCGTGCGCGAGACCGCGTCCGGCGCTCACGCCGTATCCGTCGCGCATGTCGGCCTTGAGCGCCGGCCCCGGCGCATCCGCGCTGTGCATGACATTGCGGCCGTCGACCCAGATCTGGAACGCGACGTCGTATTTGCCGTACGCCGTTTTCGGCAACACCGCCTGCGTGCGCACTTCGGGCAGACGATCGATCGTATCGGGCAACGACAACAGCAGCAGTTGCGCGGCGCCCTCGAGCAAGCCGTCGCGCCAGCCGCGCTGTTCGCGCCACAGGCCGATGCCGAGAAACGCGCCCCAGCCGGCCCAGAACACGACGACCGTCGCCATCACGGTCGCGAGCAGGCGTACGCGCAGCGACCTCATGCCGTGCCCTCCCCGACGCGATAGCCGAAGCCGTGCACCGTCACGATCAGCTCGTCGCCGAGCTTGCGCCGCAATTGATGGATGTACACCGCGATCGTGTTGCTTTCGATTGCGCCGTCGTTGCCGTACACGCGCTCCTCGAGCTGCGCCCGCGTGACGACTCGCCCTTGCCGCTCCATCAGCGCGAGCAGCGTCCGGTATTCGTGGATGCTCAACGCGACCGGTTCACCGGCGCGCGTGACTTCCCGGCGCGCCGGATCGACATGGACATCGCGGCAGACCAGCCGCTCCGACACGCGCCCCTGGCTGCGGCGCGTCAGCGCCCGAAGCCGCGCATACAGCTCGTCCAGCTGGAACGGCTTCACGAGATAGTCGTCGGCGCCGGCGTCGAGGCCGCGAATACGGTCGCTCAACTGATCGCGCGCGGTCACGATCAGCACCGGCGTCGCATCGTAGTTCGCCCGCATCGCGGCCAGCAGCGTGAAACCGGACGCGCCCGGCAGTTGCAGGTCGAGCAGCACCGCGTCGTAGTCGTGCCCGACGAGCGCGAGCCGCGCCGCCGGCACGTCGGCCGACCAGTCCGCGCGCCAGCCGTTCTGCGCGAGGCCGGCCCGCACGGCGTCGGCCAGCATCGCATCGTCTTCCACCAGCAGGATATGCATCGATATCGCTCCTCGATTGGCGAGGTCGCCAGCCTGACGGACCGCGATTAAAAACTTCTTAAAGCCGAGGGGCCACGATGCGCATCGATCGCCGCATTGCCGGCGCAATGCATCCGGCGCTTTCCAGAGAGGCCCGCCATGACCGTGTTCCGTTCTTCGATTTCGTTGCTGCGATGCAAGACGGCGCGGCGCGCCACCTTCGCGCCGGGCCGGTGCGCGCCATTCTGGCATGGAAGGCCGCACGCGTCGTGTCCGTTGTGTTCGTCGTCTTCGTCGTGCTCGTCGTGCACGGGTCGCACGGGAGCCGCGCGATGAACCAGTTCGCCACGCTCGTCCCGTTCGGCCTCGCGCTGAGCCTTGCCAGCGCCAACAGCATCGTCTGCCTCGCCGGGCTGTCGCTGATCGAACGACTGATTCCCGTGCTGCCGTCGCACGTGCTGCTCGCGATGATCGGCATCGCCGGTGCGCAAGGCGCGTGGACCTTGCCGGAAGCGATCGTCGTCACGGTGCTCGGCAGTTTCGCCGGCTGCCTCTTTCATTACGCGCTCGGCAATCTGTGGCCGGAAGACAGCGTGCTGACCCTGCTGCGCCGCCTCGCGCCGCTGGGCCGGCTGCAGCCCGCCAGAATCGACGCACTGATCGAAAACATCCGCGCGCGGCCCACGCGGCTCGCCCTGTGGTCGCAACTGGTGCCGTTCGTCCGGCTCGTCGCGCCGGCGCTCGCCGGATTGCTGGAAACGAGCTTCACGCGTTTCGCGTCCGGCGCCGCGGCCGGCATTGCGCTATGGAACACGCTGTTCATCACGGCCGGCTATCTCGCCGCGCAAGCGGTCGCCTAGCCGCGCCTGTCATTGACCGATCGACCCTCCAGGAGCCTGTCGATGCGAATTCCCGAATGGATGCTGTTTCTGCGTAGCTGGTGGCGCAATCCGCGCCGGGTCGGCGCACTCGCGCCGTCCGGTCCGGCGCTTGCCGCGTTGATCACCGCACAGGTGCCGTGCGACGGCGCGTCCGTGATCGAACTCGGCGCCGGCACCGGCGTGTTCACGCGCGCGCTGCTCGCACGCGGCGTCGCGAGCGAGCGGCTGGTGTTGGTGGAAGCCGATCCCGCGTTCGCGAACGCGCTGCGGCGCCAATTTCCGGCGTTGCGGGTGATGCAGATGGATGCGGCCGAGCTCGGGACGACCGGCGACTTCTTCGGCGAACAGCGCGCGCACGCGATCGTGAGCGGGTTGCCGCTCGTCGCGATGCCGGTCGAACAAGCCGTCGCGATCGTGCAGTGCGCATTTGCGCGCCATCTGGCTGCCGGTGGCGCGTTCCATCAGTTCACCTATGTGCCGCGCTGCCCGATTCCCGCGCGCCATCTGGAAGCCATGCGCGTTCGCGCGGTGCGGGTCGGGGTCGCGTGGATGAATTTTCCGCCGGCCTTCGTGTACCGGTTCGAACGGCTGGGTGAGGTGGTCGGCCGGCACCGGGCCGGTGCGAAGCCGTCGCTGGATGAGGTTGCTCGAGCAACGGCTTCGTAGGGCCGAGACACGGTCCGGCTGTTCGTGCTGCCGGGCGTTGCCCCGGCGACGGGCCGCGCGCGTTCGCTCGGGTCGCGCCGATCCCGGTCAATGGACCGACAGCGGTATCGCTGAACAGCAACCGTCGTCATGGTGGCTGCCGTGCTCCCGCGGGTCCTCGCCGAAATCCATCCGCACCGGGTGCGTCACTTCGAGCATCCTCATCGCAAGATGTGCCGCTGGGTGCGGTAGACGCAACAAGGCGCCGCAAACCGGCGCCATGTTTCATCGCTTCGCCGGCATGCGACCATGCTCGCTAGCGTGCGGCCGACGACCGCAGCCGGCACGGCGCGAGCCGCGCGGGGATGACGGGCAGACGGCAGACGCTTTGCTGCATCGCTGCGTTCGGCCGCACCGCCAGCGTGCGCGACGCCGCCTTCGCCTTCGGCTGCATCGTCCGCACCCGCAATGCGTCGGCGCCCGGGCTCGCCGGCCGCAACGCGCGCAGTGTTGCCGCATCGATGTGCACTTGCCAGAACTGCGGCCGCCCGTCGGGATCGTCTTCGCGATAGCCCTGCCCCGTGATGGTCTGCCCGTCGGGGCACACGCCGATCACGTTGGTCAGGCTCAGCGTGCCGACCGACAGGCCGGCCGCTTCGAGCAACGCAACGAGGCTGCGCATGCCGCTTTGCGGCGTCCACACGAAGACGCGCTCGACACCGGTCTGGCCGTTGCTCGAGCTACCGACGACGACCTGTCCGTCCGTACTGATCGACAACGCGTAGCTGCTGTCGTCGCCGTCGAGAAAACCGAGCCGCCGGATGCTGTCGCCACCGTTCGTCCACAGCACGGCCTCCGAGTCGACCCGTTGTCCATCCGGCGTGACCACCAGGGTGCCAAGCGAGCCGGCGATCGTCCGTTCGTCTTCGGTCACGCCATGGGCCAGATCCATTCTGGCCGCGCCTGCGTTGATCGTCGGCAACAGTCGTTCGCCGATTCGTTCCGTCCAGAGGAGCGCACGCGAGCCATACACGCCGTCGACATTGCCGGCGAACCCGACTGCCGCATTCCCGGACGAAGTCATCGACAGGAGCTGCACGATATAGTCGCCGCCTGACGGCAACGCGCGGAACCCCCTCGGCTGGTCCCACATGAACCGTGCATTCCGGCCGCCTGTCGTCGTAAAGCTGCCGCTCATCCTCGTGCCGCCGAGGTTCGCGACTTCGACCGATGCGTCCCGGCCCGCCGTATCCGGAACGAGTTTCTGCGTGCGACCGTCGCCGGGCCATCGCACCGCCCAGCGATCGAGGTTGCTGCTTTCCGCCTGGCGCGCGCTGATCGAGCCGCCGATCACCCGCCCATCGGCCGACACCGTCCGTGCCAGCGCGTCATAGGCGTTCGCCGGCGCGGCGAGCCGCTGCCAGCCCGTCGCGGCCGACCACGAGAAGGCCATCGCGTTGCCGGGCTGCGCGTCGCTCCAGTAGGAACCGACGATCGTCTTGCCGTCCGCGCTGACGGCATAGCCGTTGTACCGCACGTCGCGCGGCCCACCCAGGTCGCCGATCACCGTCAGCGAATAACCGCCGGCCGATACCGTCTGCGCGTGAGCCGCGCTCATTGCCGACACGGCCAGCACGGCCGCGACGACACTCCGTCTCGGATGCATCTCCTTCTCCTCCGTCAGTACATTGATGAAAATCCCGCGCAGGCGGCACGTTGCCGCGGCGCACGCCGCTCATGCCGCACAACGCTCAATACAGGAAAATCCGGATCGTTGCGGCCGCATCGAACGGCCCGATCTTCGGTGGTCCGAACGACTTGAGCACCGCATCGAGCAACACGCTCTGATTCGTGACGTTGGCCGGAAACTGCGTGAGCGTGAACTGCTTGTTGAACTCGATCGCCTTGCCCTGGCTGTCCTCGAGGCCGATGCCGAAGTTGCTCTTGCTGTCAGGCACCAGCAAGCCGTTCTGCACGATGCCTTTCGTCGCTTCGAAGTAACCGTCGACGCGCACCGGGATGCTGCATTTCTTCGTCAGCGACAGCGAAAACCGCCGGCGCGGCACGGCCGGCAGGAAGCCGTTGCCGGATGTCTGCACCTGCCCGAAATTGACGATGCCCGGCTCGGGCGTGACCAGCACGTCGACCGTGCACGGCGTCGGCTTGAGCTTTTGCAATCCGCTCAGGTAGTAGCGGAAGCTCCCGTTGCTGTTCAGCCCGCGTTCGCCGTCGAACTGGAACACCGCGTAGACGTCCGACGGCGGCGTCACCCATGTTCCGCGCTTGCGCACGACGATCTGATACGTGATGCTGATCGGCACCTTGGGGCACCGCCCTTGCCCGACCTCCCAATCGCTCAAATGGCACACACCGACGGAGCTGCCCGTATCGATGCGATCGCCCTGCAGGTTGCCGCGCCCGTAATGGTCTTCGCCACCGTAGCGAATGCCGACTTCGAGCCCCCATGCCGCCGGATTCTGCATCGCCGGATTCGCGTAGAAGTAAACCTGCTCGGGGAAGTTCTGCAGCCTGGGAATATCCTTGTAGCAATAGCCGGTCGTCGTGCGCGGCGGAGAAACCCAGATCACGTAGCCGTCCGGCGCGTCGGTCGGATACGACGCGACGTTGCCGATCGATTCGGTCAGCGACATGCCGCTGCCGTTCGCGACGCATTTCAACGCCCACGCCGGCTGCGCAAGCGCGACGAACAGCGCGAGCGCACACCACCGGAGCCACTTGGGCATCCGCGCCGTCACCCCGCTTCGAGCGCCCCCGCTCATTTCTTCACGCTCTTGCACACACCGGCCTCGCACGCATACTCGACCGCCACCTGGCCGCCGTAATCGTCGATATGCGTGACGAACAGCGTCGACGGCGTCGCCGCCTTGAACGGCACGTCGGCCGTGCTCATCGGGCTCACCATCGTCGGCTCGATCGGCACCGGCGTTTTTTGCGCGCCCGCGCTCATGTCGACCACCGTCACGTGGTACGGCGTCGGGTTGTCGAACACCAGCTTGTGCGCGGCCGCATCCACCCGCAGCGTCATCGGCAGCGTCCAGTCCTCGTCGCGCGCGGGCTGCACGGCCTTCGGCCGGTAGAACAGCTTCATCTGCGTATGCAGCGCGATCTGCAGCGTGTTCGGCGTGTCGGTCTTCGGCGGCACTTCGCGGATGTTCAGGTAGAACACCGTTTCGCGATCGGCGGGCAACTGTGCGCCGGGCAGCTTCGCGATCCGCAGCACGTTGCGCTCGTTCGCCTCCACCCGCTGCAGCGGCGGCACGACCATCAGCGGCGACGTGATCTTGTTGCCCTTCGCATCCTCGAGCCACGACTGCACGAGATACGGATACGTCGTGCTCTTGTTGGCGATCGTCACGATCGCGGCCTGCTCGCCTTCGTTGAAGATCACGCGCGTGCGGTCGGGCACGATCGCCGCATGCGCGGCGCCTGCCAGCACCGCACCGACGGCCGCGAACGCGCACAGCGCGCGCCGCGGGAAAGCAAGGGAGAAAACGTTCTTCATCGCTGGATCCATGGAAATCATCGTTCGACCCGTGCGGCCGCCGCATGCGGCTCGCCGGGTGTCCGGCACGTCAGCGGAATCGGCGTGCCTTCGAGTTGGAGTGAATTCGGCAGTGCGTCGATCGTGCAGAGCGTCCGTTCGCCCGCCCGCACCGCCAGCGTGGATTTCGGCTGAACCTGGGTCAGGAACGCCGCGCCGCCTTCGCCCACGATGCCGAGTTCCTTGCCGTTCGCCGCGTCCTGCACCGACGCACCGAACGGCAGCGGCTTGCCGGCCGCGTCGGTCAGCGTCAGGTACAGGTTGCTGCCGCGCGCCGCGGAAAATTTCACGAAGCCGATCGCGCCGTCGGTCAGCACCATGCGCTGGATCGGATTCGTGACCTGCACTTCGAGCGGCAGCTTCTCGACGTTGACGGTCGCGTCGTACACGTTGTACGGCGAGATGCCGTCGAGCACCGCGTAGCCGCGCGAATCGGTATGCGTGAGCGTGCCGGACAACGGCACGCCGGGCACGCCGTCGGTCGACACCAGCAGCCGCGTATCGCCCGCATTGCCGTTCGCGTGCGCGGACACGCCGTACTGCGTCGCGACGAACGAGCCGTCGACTTCGAGCGACGCGGCCGCATACGCGTTGGCGAGCGTCGACGCCTGCGCGGTGAGCTGGTACGCCGACGTGCGCTGGCGGAAGCTCGCGTTCGCCGACGCGCGGCCGTCGGTCGCGCCCGCATTGACCTGGTACGTGCGGCCGGCCGGGTCGTCGTAGATGTAGCCGGCGTTCACGCTGGTGCTGCCGCTGCCCGTCGTCAGGTTCGACGTGACGGTGTGGTTGCCGCCGATCGGCAGCGTCGCGGTGACCGAGAACTGGTTGCCGCTCGCGCCCGCGCTCTGCGTGCGGAATGCCGACACGCTGACGTTCAGGTTGCGCAGCGTGCCGATCGAGAACGCACGCGTGAGCGTCAGGCCGACCCGCTGCTCGGACGCACGCGCCCAGTAGGTCGTCTGGTCGTACGAGAAATAGGTCGACGTATTGCCGAAGCGCTTCGACATCGTCGCCGAATAGCGCTGCTTGCTGTTGGCGAGGCCGTACGACGTCGGATCGCCGGAGAATTGCGCGAAGTTGGTGTACTCGCGCTCGGAGAAGCGGTAGCCGAAGAAGCGCACGTCGGCATCGAGCCCGTCGAAGTGCTTCGAATAGTTGATGCGATACGAGTTGCCGTTGCGTGTCGCGCCGCTCCACCACAGGCGCGCCCGCGCGTGCGTGACGTCGGCCGACACCGCGCCGAAGGCGCCGAAATCGCGGCCGACGCCGAGTGCGACCGACGTGTAGCCCGACGCCGCGATGAAGCCGCCATACGCGGTGATGTCGAAAGGCAGGCCGTACGCGATTTCGCCGAAACCGAAGAACGGCGTGATGCCGGCGCCGCCGAACAGGCGCGGCTTGCCGACCGCGGCCTTGTAGCGCAACTGTCCGGTGCGCGCGAGGAACGGCACGGCGGCGGTCGTCACCTGGAAGCGCTGCACGCTGCCGTCCTCTTCCTCGACCGCGACGTCGAGCGTGCCCTGCACGCTCGTGTTGATGTTCTGCAGCGCGAACGCGCCCGGCGACACGCGCGTCACGTACAGCACACGGCCGGCCTGCGACACGGTCACGGTCGCGTTGGTGCGCGCCACGCCCGAGATCAGAGGCGCATAGCCGCGCAGCGACGGCGGCAGCATGCGGTCGTCGCTGCGGATCGACGCGCCCGTCAGCGCAAACGTGTCGAAAATGTCCGAGCTCAGGTAGTCGTCGCCGAACGTCACCGTCGACTGGATCGACGGCAGCGCGCGAAATGCGTAAAGCCGGCTGAAGCGGAACGTGCGATCCGCGTACGCCGTGTTACCCACGTTCGATTGCGCCTGGTAGTCGCCGCGCAAGCGCCACGCCGCCCAGTTCGCGCCTACCGTCCCGTAGGCCTGGATCGCGTTCGTCTGCCCGCCGGCCGCACCGAAGTTGCGGTTCGTGTTCGCGATCACGCGATAGTCGAGCATCGCGCCGGGAATCCCTTCGGACCAGTGGTCCGGCGGCAGGTAAGTCGAATCGGTGAATTCGAGCGCGGCCTGCGGAATCGTGATCTTGAGCCGCCCGTCGCTTTTCAGGTAACGCACGGTCGCCCCTTCGATCGCAGCCAGGTCGACGCAACCGCCCCGAAAGCGCGGCAGATCCTTGACCAGCGACGGCTTCAGACCGAACCGCGCGACGAGCTCCGGTCGCAGGCACGGCTTGCCCGCGCCCGTCGCATCGACGGTCACGAATTCGATCGGCTGCAGTCCGAGGTACAGGTCGTTGACCTGCACGTCGAGCATGTACTCGCCGGGCAACGTGAAGTCCGGCTGCGAGAACTGCGACAGGTCGACGTTGCTCGTTCCGTCGATGTCGAGGAACGACGAATTGAATTCCGTCGCATGGCTCTGGCTGCCGACGACCAGCACGGAGACGCAAAGGAAGGAATGTCTGATTCGCACGCGGCGCTACCGGGAGTCCAGGGAGAAGGAAAACGGGAGGAAAGACGAAGGAGGAAGGGACGCACGCCTCCCTCCTCCGGTACGGACGCTTACTGGTAGCGGACCGTGAAGTTCGCGACGCCGTCGGCGGTACCCGGCGTCACGCCGGCTGCCGTCGCTTCGTACATCGCCGCGAAGCGCGCGGTGTTCGTGCCGTTCTGCAGCAGCGTCGGCGCCTTCTGCTCGGCGCCGTTGTCGAGGTATTCGCCCGACGCGGACTGCAGGCGGATGCCGACGTTGGTTGCCGAACCGATCGTGGCGAGCAGCTTCGGCTGGCCGGCGCTCGACGTGCCCGTGAACGTGAAGTACGCGTTCTGCGCGATGCTGGTGTCGCAGTCGGTCAGCTTGATGTCGAACGACACCGGGTCCGACTTGTCGCCGGCTTGCTTGAACTTGTTGGTCGGCACCTTGCCGAGCTGCACGGTCTGGTTGACCGAGTTCGCATCGATGCCGCATGCGCCCGCGACGATCTCGCCCGTGAAGTTGATCGTGCCGGTGCCCGCCGCGAGGGCCGAGGTGGACAGGGCCGCGAGTGCGACGGCGGTCAGGAGAGGTTTTTTCATGACGTTTCCCGTAAGGAGTGCAAATGGAATGGACGACGTGGCGGATAAAAACGGCAGCGTGTGGTGGCTCCCGTCCGACACGAGGCGGCATTATCGAGATAACAACGAAAGATTTCTGTAAATCATTGTCAAATGCATCTGACAATGTTCGATTCACTCCTCCAGGAGCTCATTCATTCCTTTTTACTTTCAATTCCGGATCCTTTATCCGCACTCCTTTTTGATTTTCCGGAAGCGCTTGAAGATTAAGGGAATTTTTTGCCGATAATCGCCTCTGCCATATCCCTCCTCGTCGGCACCGGCTTGCGCGCGGCCTCCTGTCAAAGGACAAAACATTGTCCAGTGCCGCCATCGTTGTCCGATCGCAACACGAATATCGAATCATTTTCAACTGACAGGAAATTAACGGCGGAATCTTATCAATATGGATTTATCGCGCAAACGATTGCGAAAAGCATACAAACGTTTTACTGCGACACTTTGCCGCCGCGATTGTTTCCAATGCATTGATTAATTCGATCGTCAATTACCGATCGGGAATCGGCAGCATGCGCGGTCGCCGGAACACGCATGGCATGCCGGATTCGATGAAATGGGAAACGAAGAGACGCGGCACGTGCTTGCGCCGGCGGACGACACGATGGGTCTATGGATGCGGGCGGCAGCAGAAGCCGCCGCTGCGCGCGGCCGGGAGATGAGAACGATGCGCGGGCCGGCAAAAGAAGCGCCGATGGCGCAAGGCGGTACGGTGGGCGGCACGCCCCGTCGAAGTGACGACCGCACATCGAATCGTGCAGCCGCCGTCGTGTTGCCCGGCACGCTGCGGCGCCAGGCAACACATCGCCCATCTCACGCGAAAGCCGCGGCCTCCGCCGATGCCGGCGCCCAGCCGCCGCCGAGCGCGCGATACAGCGCGATCGCGTTCGCGAGCCTGAGCTGCCGGAGCCGGATCAGCTCCTGCCCCGACTCGTACGTGCTGCGCTGTGCGTCGAGCAGTTCGAGATAGGTCGCGACGCCGCCCGCATAACGACGCTCCGCGAGCTTCAGCCGCGCGCCGTCCGCCGCATACACGTCCTGCTGCGCGGCAAGCTGCCGGTCGATCCAGTCGCGCGCGGCGAACGCATCGGCCACTTCGCGAAACGCGGTCTGCACGGCTTTCTCGTATTCGGCGACCGCGATGTCCTTGCGCGCGTTCGCGACGTCGAGGTTTGCGCGATTGCGTCCGCCCGCGAAGATCGGCAGCGTGATGCGCGGCGCGAAGGTCCACACGCTCGTGCCGGCCGCGAACAGGTTCGAGAACGCGTCGCTCACTGAGCCGTAGTCGGTCGTCAGCGCGATGCGCGGGAAGAACGCCGCGCGCGCCGCGCCGATGTTCGCGTTCGCGGCTTTCAGCCGTGCCTCGGCCTGGCGGATGTCCGGCCGCCGTTCGAGCAATTCGCTCGGCGCGCCCGGTGCCACGGGCGCGATCGACAGCGTGTCGAGCGCGGTCGCGTCGGCGGGCACGTTGCGCGCGAAATCGCCCGCCAGCAGTTGCAGCGCCCGCACGGCCTGCGCATGCTCGCGCTGCAGCGCGGCCTGCGACGCGCGCGCGGACGCGACCAGCATCTCGGCCGAGCGCAGCTCGATCGCGTCGCTCGTGCCGGCGGCATAGCGGCGTTGCGTGAGCGCGGCGATCCGCTCGCGCGCATCGAGCGTGCGCTGCGCCAGCGCCCGCTGCTCGTGCAGTGCACGTTCCGATACGTACGCGCCGGCCACTTCGGCGATCACGCCGATGCGCACCGTGCGCTGCGCGTCGGCCGTCGCGAAGTATTCGGCGAGCGCCGCATCGGACAGGTTGCGCACGCGGCCGAACAGGTCGAGCTCGTACGCACTGACGCCGACGCCCGCGCGATACAGTCCGCTGATCGCGCTTTCGCGCACGACCGGATCGTACTGGCGCGCGCGCTCATAGCCGAGCTGCGCATCGACCGACGGCATCCGGTCCGCGCGCTGCACGCCGTACAGCGCACGCGCTTCTTCGAGCCGGCCGGCCGCGATCCGCAGGTCGCGGTTGTTCGCGAGCGCCGCATCGATCCACGCCTGCAGCGCCGGATCGGTGAAATACGCATGCCAGTCGTCGAGCAACGCGGCATCCTGCGCCGCGGCCGGTTCGGCCGCCGGCGCAGTACTGCCGTCGACCGGCGCATAGCTTGCCGGCACCGGCGCCGCCGGACGCTCGTAACGCGGCGCGAGCGAGCAGCCGGCGAGCGCGAGTGCAGCGGCCAGCGCGACCGGAGCCCGTCGCGCGGCGCATACGTTCAGCGCAAACATCATGGTTGCGAACCCTCCATCGTCGCCGGCCGCGACCCGCCGCGCCGGCGCGGGCCGACGTCGAACAGGCGGCCGACGATCACGAAAAACAGCGGGACGAGAAACACCGCGAGCACGGTCGCCGTGATCACGCCGCCGAGCACGCCCGTGCCGATCGCCCTCTGCGCGCCGGACGCGGCGCCCGATGCGAACGCGAGCGGCAATACGCCGACGCCGAACGCGAGCGAGGTCATCACGATCGGCCGCAGCCGCAGGCGCGCGGCTTCGAGCGCCGCGTCGACGAGCGGCATGCGCTGCGCCACGAGATCCTTCGCGACTTCGACGATCAGGATCGCGTTCTTCGCGGACAGCCCGATCGTCGCGATCAGCCCTACCTTGAAATAGATGTCGTTCGGCATCGCCCGCAGCGTCACGCCGAGCACCGCGCCGATCACGCCGAGCGGGACGACCAGCATCACCGCGAACGGAATCGACCAGCTCTCGTAGAGCGCCGCGAGCGCGAGGAACACGACGAGCACCGACAGCGCGAACAGCATCGGCGCCTGCGCGCCCGACAGCCGCTCCTCGAACGATTGCCCCGACCACGCATGGCCGATGCCGGCCGGCAGCGTCGCGGCGATCCGCTCGATCGCGCTCATCGCCTCGCCGCTGCTGTGGCCTGCCGCGGCCGAGCCGTTGATCGTGAACGACGGATAGCCGTTGTAGCGCGTGAGCTGCGGCGGCCCGAGCGTCCAGTGCAGCGTCGCGAACGCCGCGAGCGGCACCATCTCGCCGCGCGCGTTGCGCACGCGCAGCTTCCGCACGTCGTCCGGATCGAGCCGGTGCAGCCCGTCGGCCTGCACCATCACGCGCCGCACCTGCGTGCCGTGCATGAAGTCGCCGATATAGTCGGAGCCGAACATCACCGCGAGCGTCGTGTTGATCTCGTCCATCGACACGCCGAGCGCGGACGCCTTCGCGCGATCGATGTCGAGCTTCAGTTGCGGCGCGTCCTGCGTGCCCGCGAACATCAGGTCGGTGAGCGCCGGATCCTTGTGCCCCGCCGCGAGCAGTTGCTCGCGCGCGGCGCTGAACGCCGCGTAGTCGAGCCCGCCGCGATTCTGCAGCCGGAAGTCGAAGCCGCTCGACGAACCGAGATCGGGCAGCGCCGGCGAGTTCATCGCGAACACCGTCGTGTTCGGCGTGCCCGCGAAGCGCTCGTTGACGCGCGCGACGATCGACTGCACGTGATCGTGTGCGGCCTTGCGCTCCTTCCAGTTCTTCAGCGTGACGAAGATCATCCCGCCGTTCGGCCCTTCGCCGTACAGGTTGAAGCCGCCGAGCGCATACGTATAGGCGGTCGGCTCGTCGCGGCGGATGCTCGACTCGACCTCGCGCACGCTCTGCATCGTTTCCGCGAGCGGCGTGCCTTGCGGGCGAATCACCATCACCATGAAGTTGCCCTGGTCCTCGTCGGGCAGGAACGCGCTCGGCAACTGCGTGAGCATCAGCGCGGCCGCCGCGGTCAGCGCGCCGTACACGACGAGCCAGCGCAGCGGCTTCTTCAGCATCGTGCCGACCCGCGTCGCGTAGCGCTGCGTCGCGCGCGCGACGAAGCGGTTGAACCAGCCGAAGAAGCCGCGCTTCTCGTGGTGGTCGCCGGACACCGGCTTGAGCAGCGTCGCGCACAGCGCGGGCGTCAGCGACAGCGCGAGAAAGGCCGAGAAGCCGATCGATACCGCGAGCGACAGCGCGAACTGCCGGTAGATGTTGCCCACCGCGCCGCCGAAGAACGCCATCGGCACGAACACCGACGTCAGCACCACGGTGATCCCGACGATCGCGCCGCTGATCTGCCGCATCGCCTTGACGGTCGCGTCGTACGGCCCGAGCCCCTCCTCGACCATCAGCCGCTCGACGTTCTCGACGACGACGATCGCGTCGTCGACGAGGATGCCGATCGCGAGCACCATCCCGAACATCGTCAGCACGTTGATCGAGAAGCCGGCCGCGTACATCACTCCGAACGTGCCCGCGAGCGCGACCGGCACGACGAGCGTCGGGATCAGCGTCGCGCGCAGGTTCTGCATGAACAGGAACATCACGAGGAACACCAGCACGCCGGCCTCGATCAGCGTCGTGACGACCTTGTTCATCGACACGCGCACGAACGAAGACGTCTCGTACGGAATCTGGTATGTCACGCCCGGCGGGAAGTACGCGGACAGCTCGTCCATCGTCGCGCGCACCCGCTTCTCGGTGGCCACCGCGTTCGAGCCCGGTGCGAGCTTGATGCCCATCCCGGTCGCGACCTTGCCGTTCACGTACGACGGATAGTTGTAGTCGTTGCCGCCGAATTCGATGCGTGCGACGTCGCGCAGGAACAGCGCGGAGCCGTCGGCCCGCGCGCGCAACGCAATCGCGCCGAAGTCGGCCGGCGTCTTCAGCGGCGCGTCCGCGAACACGGTCGCCGCGATCGGCGCGCTGTCCGGCACCGCGCTGCGGCCGATGTCGCCGATCGTCACGCGCGCGTTGTGCGCCCGCACGGCCGACGCGATGTCCGACGCGGTGAGGCCGTGCCCGGCCAGCTTCACCGGGTCGGGCCAGATCCGCATCGCATATTCGGCGCCCCAGAACTGCACCTTGCCGACGCCCTCGACACGACGCAGCGCCTGCACGACGTTCGCCGACGCGTATTCGCCGAGCTGCACGTCGGTCATCCGGCCGTCGTCGGACGTCAGCGACACGACGAGCTGGATGTTGTCGGCGGCTTTTTCGACCTGGATGCCGTCGCGACGCACCGGCTCGGGCAGGCGCGCATCGACCGTCTTCAGCCGGTTCTGCACTTCGACGGCCGCGAGATCGGCGTTCACGCCCTGCTTGAACGTCAGGTACAGCGACGCCGCTCCGGCGCTGCTCGTCGCGGACGTATACAGCAACCCCGGCGCCCCGTTCATCTCGCGCTCGATCAGCGCGGTCACCGATTCCTCGACGACCTGCGCGGACGCGCCCGGGTACGTCGCATAGATGCTGACGACGGGCGGCGCGATGTCCGGATACTGCGCGACGGGCAGCGCGCGGATCGCGAACAGGCCGCCCAGCATGATGAAGATGGCGATCACCCACGCGAAGACGGGGCGATCGATGAAGAAACGTGCCATGTTGGTTTGAACCGGTCAGGTTTGACGGGCGGCCGCCTGCGAAGCGGCCGCTGCCGGCGCCGCCTTCGACGGCGGCGCCTTCTCGACGGGCTTGACGACCGTATCGGGCGCGAACTGCGCCGCGTCGTCGACGATCACGCGCTCGCCGCCCGCGAGGCCGCGCGTGACGCGCCAGTCGTGGCCGCTCATCTGGTCGGCCGTGACTTCGACGTCCTTGACCTTGCCGTTCGCGCCGACCACGCGCACCGACGTCCGGTCGGTCGTGCGCAACAGCGCGTCGCGCGGCACGAGGATCGCCCGCTGGTCGACCGCCGTGTCGAGCGCGATCCGCACATACGCGCCGGGCAGCAGCTCGCGCTCCGGATTCGGGAACAGCGCGCGCATCGCGACGGTGTCGGTGGTCGGATCGACCGCGAGATCGCTGAACAGCAACTTGCCCTTCAGCGGATACGCGGTGCCGTCGGCGCGCAGCAGCGTCACCGCGACGTCGTGCTGCGCAATGCCCGTCGCGCGCCCGCTCTTCACCGCGCGACGCAATGCGTCGACGTCGGCGGCCGGCTGCGAGAAGTTCACGTAGATCGGATCGAGCTGCTCGACGGTCGTGAGCGGCGTCGCCTGGTCCTGGCCGACGAGCGCGCCCTCGGTCACGAGCGCGCGCCGTGCGCGGCCCGCGATCGGCGCGGTGACGGTCGCGTAGTCGAGCTGCAGCTGAGCCCGCGCGAGTTCGGCCTTCGCGGATGCGACCTCGGCCTTCGCCTGCGTGTCGGCCGCGACGGCCTCGGTGTGGTCGCGCTCGCTCACCGCGCGATCGCGCACGAGGTCGTCGTAACGGCGGCGCTTGTCGGTCGCCGCGAGCGCGGCGGCCTGCGCCTTCGCGAGCGCGCCCTGCGCGGCATCGCGGGCGGCCTTCAGCGGCGCGGGATCGATGCGGAACAGCACCGCGCCCTGCTTCACTTCCTGGCCTTCCTCGTAGGTACGGGCGGTGACGATGCCCGCGACCCGCGCGCGCACCTCCGCCTGCCGATATGCGTCGAGCCGGCCCGGCAGTTCGACGGTCATCGGCACGGCTGTCGGGCGTACCGTCACGACGGTGGCCTGCTTCGCGGTCTCCGGCGCGGCGTTCTTGTCGCCCTTTCCGCATCCGGCCACGGCCAGCAGGGCCGCGAGCGCGAACGGCGCCAGCCGCAGGCGGCGCCACAGGGTGCGTTTGTTATTCATGTTCTGACCTCGGATCACTCGCCGCCGATACAATGCGGCGGCTCAGGGTGGCCGATTATAATCAGTCACGACTGATTAAATACAGGCCGCCTCAATCCGGCGCTCACTTTGTCTCAATAAAACGACAGCGAACTGTAAGGAATTTCACGACATGGCCCGCAAGACCCGGGAAGAATCGCTCGCCATCAAGCACCGGATCCTCGACGCCGCCGAGCTCGTGCTGCTCGAGCGCGGCGTCGCGCAAACCGCGATGGCGGACCTCGCCGAGGCCGCCGGGATGTCGCGGGGCGCCGTCTACGGCCACTACCGCAACAAGATGGAAGTGTGTCTGGCGATGTGCGACCGCGCGTTCGCACGCACCTCCGAAGGCTTCGACGCGGGCGACGGCCTGCCGCCGTTCGCGACGCTGCGGCGCGCCGCGTCGCACTACCTGCAGGAATGCGGCGAGCCGGGCCCGATGCAGCGCGTGCTGGTGATTCTCTATACGAAGTGCGAGCAGAGCGAGGAAAACGGTGCGCTGCAGCGGCGCCGCATGCTGCTCGAATTGCAGATGCTGCGCATCGCCAAGGCGCTGCTGCGTCGCGCGATCGCGGCCGGCGAAGTGGCCGCCGATCTCGACGTGCATCTGGCCGCCGTCTATCTCGTGTCGCTGCTCGAAGGCGTGTTCGCGTCGATGATCTGGACCAACCGGCTGCGCGGCAACCTGTGGAACGACGCCGAGGCGATGCTCGATGCCGGCTTCGACGCCGTCCGCACCTCCGCCGCTCTGCGCCGCCGCACGCAAAAATTGCCTGACCGACCAAAATCATCGTAACAAATGCTGATTTAACCCGATTTACCGCAGTACGAAACGAACGAACCGACCCCCTTTAAAATTTTTAACGTTTCGCGGAACATCGGTAGACTGACGCTGTCATCTTTCTTTAGCGTCTGCGTGATAACCGGGTTCGACCCGGTATGCACGCCGCCGTTCGAAGCGGGCCCGCCCCGCGCGTTGGGTCGAACGGAAACGACACAGGCCCCTGGCGGGGCCTGTTTTGTTGCACGCCCGCCGCCCGCCCCGTCGCCGTTCGACGATGTGCCGCCGGCGGCCCTCGCCCACACCCCTTTGAACCGCTTTCCTGGATGTGGACACCTTGGTCAAGTCCGTCGCAACCCCTGATGCCGCCGCGCCCGGTCGCGCGCAGCGCGCCGTGCGCGCGCTCGTGCCGGCCGCCGTGCTCGGCGCGCTCGCCGCATTCGGCCTCGCCGCCGCCCTGCCGGCCGTGTCGCAACTGCCGGGCGCCGTCGATTCGGGCACGGCCGCGCTGCCGCAGCGCGTGCTGTCCGATACGCCGTTTCCCACCGCGCAGCATTTCGTGACGAGCGAGCTCGCCCGCACGATCGGCGAGCGCAACGAACACGTCGATCGCCCCGATCGCAGCCTGCAGCCGGGCCTGTTCGCGCCGCTCAGCGCGCATCGCAACGACATGCTCGGCTACGCGAGCCTGTTCCAGTTCGCGTCGCCCGATCCCCGGCACGGGCTGCGCGCGGGCGACATCGAGCTCACGCTGTCCGATACGCTGAACCGTCTCGACGTGCCGCCCGAAGTGCGCATCCAGCTCGGCGATCTCGTCACCGGCAAGGTCGCGATGCGCGCGAGTGCGCAGCGCGGCGACTATTACCGCATCGCGTTCGACACGAACGACGGCACGCCGCGCCTCACCGCGCTCGAGCTGCGCGTCGCCGGCCGCACGTTCGGCGCGATCTGGTTCCGCGCGCCGGGCGCCGAGCATGGCGCGTACTACACGCTCGACGGTTCGCCGCTCGAAGCTGCCGCGTTCACGATGCCGGTCAAGTGGACGCGCATCAGCTCGTTCTTCGGCGAGCGCATCCATCCGCTGTCGCAGGCGATGGCGTTCCATACGGGCGTGGACCTCGCCGCGCCCAGCGGCACGCCGGTCGATGCGGCCGCCGACGGCATCGTGTCGTTCGTCGGCACCGATCCGGGCGGCTACGGCCGCTATGTGATCGTCGATCATGCGGACGGCTATTCGACCTACTACGCGCACCTGTCCGCGTTCGCGCGCGGGCTGAAGGTCGGCGAAACCGTGAAGCAAGGCCAGCGCATCGGCTCGGTCGGGATGACCGGCGCCGCGACGGGCCCGCACCTGCATTTCGAGGTGCGAGTCGCGAACGAGCCGGTCGATCCGCTCGTCACGCTCGCGAGCGCGCAGACGGCGCTGTCCGACATGCAGCTCACCGCGTTCCGCCAGGAAGCCGCGCAATGGCGCTTGCGCCTCGCGTCGATCAGTACGACGCCGTTCGCGTTCGCGCAGAACGACGGGCCGCTGTGGGGCGATTTCGCGACCGGTTCGTCGACGCTGCGCGCGGTGTTCGATACGCATTACAGCGCGTCCTGACGCGCGAACGCCGGCACGCACGCCAAGAAGCGCACCGCGACCACAGCAGCATGCTCACGCCCGTCGCCGCTCGACCAGCGGCGACGCGGCCACCTATCTTCATCACCGGAAATCCGCCGCCTGCATCGGGCGGCATGCCGTCACCGCGCGGGTTCGGTGCGCTCCGCCGCCTGCGCAATGCGCTGCGCCCTCGGACGGCGCGACAGCAACCAACGCGCCGCACCGTCGAGCGACGTGCACAGCACCAGATAGATCGCCGCGACGAACAGGAAGATCGGCGCCGGATACACCATCAGCCGGTTGTTCACCTGGGTCGCGACGAACGACAGTTCCGGCACGCCGACGATATACGCGAGCGACGTGTCCTTCACGAGCGCGACCCACTGGTTGACGAACGAAGGCGTCATGATCCGGATCGCCTGCGGCAGCAGCACGTAGCGCACCGTCTGCCAACGCGTGAGGCCGAGCGACAGCCCGGCCTGCCATTGCCCGTCGCCCGCCGCGACGATCCCCGCATGCACCGCATGCGCGAGATACGCGCCGCCGACCAGCGCCAGCGCGCACACGACCGTCGCGAGCCCCGGCACGTCCATGTGCAGCAGCACGGGCATCAGGAAATACGTCCAGAAGATCAGCATCAGCACCGGAATCGCGCGAAAGAAGCCGATGAATGCGAGCAGCAGCACGCGCGCCGGACCGCGTGCGAGCGCCATCGCGACGCCGAGCGCCACGCCGAGCCCGGCCGACGCAATCGCGGACGCGAGCGCCAGCACCAGCGACAGCGCGGCGCCGCCGAGCGGACCGTCCGGGAACGCGCCGACGAGCAGGTACGGCAAATTGGAGACGAGCAGCGAAAGATCCATCGTCAGCGCCCCGCTCCGAGCCGGTCGCGCCATTGCGTGGCCGCATACGCACCGGCCTCGATCGCGGCCACCGCCGCGACGTACAGCAACGTCGCGACGCCGAACGCGGCGAACGTCTTGAACGTTTCGGTCTCGACCTGGCGCGACGCATACGACAGCTCGGCGACGCCGATCGCCATCGCGAGCGACGAGTTCTTCACGAGATTCATGTATTGGCCGAACAGCGGCGGCAGCGCGATGCGCACGGCCTGCGGCAGCACCACGTAGCGCAGCGACTGCATCGGCGTGAGGCCGAGCGCGGCCGCCGCATCGTGTTGCGCACGTCGCACGCCGCGCAGGCCGGCCTCGCATTCCTCGGCGACGAATGCCGCGGTATAGGCGCTCAAGCCGACCCAGCCCGCGACGAATTCGAACGACGGCCACGCGAGCGTGAACGGGCCCACGCTCGCCGCATGGCGCGCGTTGAGCCACGCGATCCACGTATCGGGCAGCAACGACGCGACGCCGAAATACCAGAACAGCAACTGCACGAGCAGCGGCGTGTTGCGGAACGCGACGACGTAGGCGGCGGCGACCGCGCGCGGCGCCCTGCCGCGCGCATGCCGCATCACGGCGAGCAGTAGCCCGCCGACGGTCGCGGCGACCGCCGACGCGGCCGCGAGGCCGAGTGTCAGCAGGAAGCCCTGCCATAGCCAGGACAGATATTTGGGAGCCAACCCGAGCATGCTGTGGCGCGCGCACGAAGCGCACGTTCGGATGAAAACAAAAAGCGCCGCACGGCCGATGTTCAGGCCGGTCGCGGCGCACGTGCGAGACCGCTCAGGTCTTGTCGCCGATACGGAAAATGCGCGTGAGCGGCGTTTTCGTGGTTGGCCCGAACCATGCGTCGTAGATCTGCGTGGCGCGACCGCTCGCCTCGAGCCCCTTCAGCGTGTCGTTGACGAAGCCGAGCAGGCGCGTCTCGCCTTTCGGCACGCCGACGCCCATGTAGTCGTTCGAGATCGTGAACGCCGGGATCTCGTAGTTCTGCTTGTCGGGCACGTTCGCGAGCAGGCCGATCAGTTTCGGGCCGTCCTGCGTGATGGCCTGCACGTTGCCGGCGCGCAGCGCGGCGAACGCGAACGGCGTGTCGTCGTACGCGACGATCGTCGCCTTCGGGAATTTCTCGCGCAGCGTGATCTCGTTGGTCGTGCCCTTGTCCGCGCCGACGCGCAGGCCGTTCAACTGGTCGGCCGATTTCAGCACGCCCTTCTTCGCGAGAAACTGCTGGCCCGACGAGAAATACGGAATGCTGAAGTCGACCTGCTTCGCGCGCTCGTCGGTGATCGTGAAATTCGCGAGCACGAGATCGACCTTGCCGGACGTCAGGAACGGGATGCGGTTCGCGGGGTTGGTCGGTTGCAGTTGCAGCTTCACGCCGAGCTTGTCGGCCAACGCCTTCGCGTAATCGACGTCGAGACCGACGATGCGGTTGCTTTTCGCGTCGACATAGCCGAACGGCGGATTGCTGTCGAACGTCGCGACGCGCAGCACGCCGGCCTTCCTGATGTCGTCGAGACGGTCCGCATGCGCGACGGTGCCTGCGGTAACGAGCGCGACCCCGATGAGCCACGTAGCGAGCGTGTTGATTTTCATGAGCACGACCTGATTTGTTATGGAGGCCGCCGCGGATCGCGCGGCGGCACGGTTCGAAGAACATCGCGACGAAGTGTGTCGTCGCGAAGCCGCTAACGTATCAGCGCGCGCGGCGAATTCGAACCAACAAATGGTGCTTTGCTCTGCGGGTTTCGTGATGAGGCGCGCGGGCTGCAGGCACGCGCTGCCGCATAAAAAAACGCCCGCTGCAAGCAGCGGGCGCGAATCCCAGTCAAGGAGGTGTCACACGAACTACGCAGTCAGATTAAGGAAATCGCGCGCCGCGGACAACGAATCGATTTCCATATCGATATGACGCGGCACGCTCGTGCCGGCACGTGCCGGGTCGAACAGCGGATTTCGCCGCACGTGTCATCACACGCCGCAAAAAAACCGCAAACCGACCGGACGTTCGTCATCGTGCAAGTACGCGCGACGCGCATCCGATCACGGCTCGTGGCGCAGATACCCTTCCTTGCTCGGATCGCGCATGCGCCACGACACGATCAGCGAGATCGCGCACAGCACGGTCACGTACCAGTAGAAGGTTTCCTCGCTGCCGATCGACTTGAACCACAGCGCGACGTACTCGGCCGAGCCGCCGAAGATCGCGTTCGCGACCGCATACGACAGACCCACCCCCATCGCGCGCACTTCCGGCGGGAACATCTCGGCCTTGATGAGGCCGCTGATCGACGTGTAGAAGCTGACGATCGCCAGCGCGACCGTGATCAGCACGAACGCAGCCACGGGGCTCGTCACGTCCTTCAGCGCATGCATCAGCGGCACCGTGCCGATCACCGCGAACGCACCGAACAGGATCATCGACGTGCGGCGGCCGATCTTGTCCGACAGCGCGCCGAACACCGGCTGCATCAGCATGTAGACGAGCAGCGCGACGGTCATCACGTTGCTGGCCGTCTTCGCGTGCATGCCGGCCGTGTTCACGAGGTATTTCTGCATGTACGTCGTGAACGTGTAGAAGATCAGCGAGCCGCCGGCCGTGAAGCCGACCACCGTGAAGAACGCCCCCTTGTGCTGCCACACGCCGCGGATCGTGCCGGCGTCCTTCTTGTCGCGCGATGCGCTCGTCGACGTTTCGTCGAGCGACTTGCGCAGGTACAGCGAGATCAGCGCGGCCGCCGCGCCGACCACGAACGGAATGCGCCAGCCCCATGCTTTCAGCTCGCCGGCCGACAGCGTCTGCTGCAGGATCACGAGCACCAGCAGCGCGCACAGCTGGCCGCCGATCAGCGTCACGTACTGGAACGAGGCGAAGAAGCCGCGCCGCCCCTTCAGCGCCACTTCACTCATGTAGGTCGCGCTGGTGCCGTATTCGCCGCCGACGGAGAGCCCCTGGAACAGGCGCGCGACCAGCAGCAGTGCCGGCGCGAGCGCGCCGATCTGCGCATACGTCGGCAGCACCGCGATCACGAGCGAGCCGCCGCACATCATCAGCACCGAGATCATCATCGCCGTGCGACGGCCGTGACGGTCGGCGATGCGGCCGAACAGCCAACCGCCGATCGGACGCATCAGGAAGCCGGCCGCGAACACGCCCGCCGTGTTCAGCAGCTGGGTCGTCGTGTTGCCGCTCGGGAAGAATGCCGGCGCGAAGTACAGCGCGCAGAACGAGTAGATATAGAAGTCGAACCACTCGACGAGGTTGCCCGACGAGGCGCCGACGATGGCGAACACGCGCCGCCGGGTGTCATGCGCGGACAGCGCAGCTTGGTCGGTCTGGACGTCCATGGGTTGGTCTGTTCCTTTTAGTGCTTTCTGGGCGAGACGGCTGGGCCGCCGCGTGCGGTCGCGCGTGGCACCGGTTCCGGCGCACGGCGCTACGGGATTTTAGCGAAATGTAAAGTAACAAGCGCTCCGGGTTCGTCCGGATGTAGAAAATTTTTCTCCGGCCGCGCGTTCGTCATATGAAAACGCCAGCCCTCAGGCTGGCGTCCGATGCAAACATTTTCGCTTGGCGACGATCACACGCGCACTTCCGGCGGCACGTAGCGGCATTCGTAGCGCTTGCGCACGGTGCCGGCCTCGTCGACGCTTTCCAGATACACGTCGAACTGCCAGAGCCGCGCCATGTGCTTGAGCACCTCCTCGCTGTCGTTCGACAGGTGACGGTTGTCGGTCATGAAGTGACGCAGCGTGAGGCTACGGTCGCCGCGCGTGTTGACGGCCCATACCTGGATGTTCGGCTCGCGATGATGGATGTCGTACTGCCGCGACAACGCCTGCCGCACGTACTGATAGCCGGAATCGTCGTGGATCGCCGATACCTCGAGCGAATCGCGCATGTCGTCGTCGAGCACCGAGAAGAGCCGCATCTCGCGAATCAGGTTCGGCGACAGATACTGCGCGATGAAGCTCTCGTCCTTGAAGTTGCGCATCGCATAGTGCATCGCCGGCAGCCACGGCGTGCCCGCGATCTCGGGAAACCACTTGTAGTCCTCTTCCGTCGGGGCTTCGCAGATCCTTCGGATGTCGCTCATCATCGAGAAACCGAGCGCATACGGGTTGATCCCGCTGTAGTACGGCTTCGTGACGGGCGGCTGGTAGACCACGTTGCTGTGCGAATGCAGGAACTCCATCATGAAGCCGTCTTCCAGCTTCCCCTGGTTGTACAGCGTATTGAGCAGCGTGTAGTGCCAGAACGTCGCCCAGCCTTCGTTCATCACCTGCGTCTGCCGCTGCGGATAGAAATACTGGCCGATCTTGCGCACGATGCGGATTACTTCCCGCTCCCACGGTTCGAGCAGCGGCGCGTTCTTCTCCGCGAAATACAGCAGGTTCTCCTGCGGCTCGGGCGGATAGCGGTCTTCCTGCTCCTCCGTCAGCTCGGGCTTCTTGCCCGGCAGCGTGCGCCACAGTTCGTTGACCTGCGACTGCAGGTACGCCTCGCGCTCGCGCCGCAGGGCCGCTTCCTTCGACAGCGACGGTTTCTGCGGCCGCTTGTAACGGTCGACGCCGTAGTTCATCAGCGCATGGCACGAGTCGAGCAGTTCCTCGACGCGATCGAGGCCGTAGCGCTCCTCGCATTCCGCGACGTAGTTCTTCGCGTACACGAGATAGTCGATGATCGCGTGCGCGTCGGTCCACAGCCGGAACAGGTAGTTGCCCTTGAAGAACGAGTTGTGCCCGTACGCCGCGTGCGCGATGACGAGCGCCTGCATCGTCATCGTGTTCTCTTCCATCAGATACGCGATGCACGGGTTCGAATTGATGACGATTTCGTAGGCCAGGCCCATCTGGCCGCGGCGGTAGCTTTTTTCGGTCGCGAGGAAGTGCTTGCCGAACGACCAGTGGCGGTAGTTGACGGGCATCCCGACCGACGCGTACGCATCCATCATCTGCTCGGCGCTGATCAGCTCGAGCTGGATCGGGTAGATGTCGAGCTCGTATTGTTCGGCGACCTGCGAGATGTGCGTGTCGTATTCCTCGAGCAATTCGAACGTCCAGTCGGACGGGCACGGCAGTGGCTTGCGTTCGGCAACGTTCATACGCGCTTCCTTTTGCCCGGAACCGGGCAAGTCGGCGGCCGGCGGCGGCGGTTCGGCCTGCACGCGTTGCTGCGGTGCGGCAGGGCCGGCCGTGTCGTCGCCGGAAGAGCGCGGCTCGTAGCCGCGCGACTCGTTGTGCAGATGGCGGGTCGTCATGACATTTCCACCTGCTTTTCGAACAATTCGCGAAACACCGGGTAAATGTCCGCAGCCGATTCCACTTTTTTCATCGCGAGATGCGGTTGCGACAGGGCCAGTTGCGCGTATTCCAGCCACAGATTCTGCTCTTCCGGCGCGACCTGGATATACGCGAAGTAACGCGTCTTGGTGAGAATATCCTCTTCCAGGATTTTGCGACACTTCGGCGAATCGTCAGTCCAGTTGTCGCCGTCGGACGCTTGCGCGCCGTAGATGTTCCACTCGGTCGGCGAGTAGCGCTCGTTCATCACCTTGCGCATCAGTTCGAGCGCGCTCGACACCACCGTGCCGCCGCTTTCGGTCGAATGGAAGAAGGTATCTTCGTCGACTTCCTCGGCGCGCGTATGGTGACGAATGAACACCACTTCGATGCGCTCGTAGTTGCGCTTGAGGAACAGGTAAAGCAGGATGAAGAAGCGCTTCGCGAGATCCTTGCGCTGCTCGTCCATCGAGCCCGACACGTCCATCAGGCAGAACATCACGGCCTGGCTCGACGGTTGCGGCTGCTTCACGCGGTTGATGTAGCGCAGGTCGAACGGATCGATGAACGGAATCCGCCAGATGCGCCCTTTCAGGTGATGGATCTCGGCTTCGAGCGTCGCGATTTCCGCGCGGCGGTCTTCGGTGTCGTTCTTCAGCGCTTCGAGCCGCGCCTCGAGCTCGCGCAGCTCGTTGACGAGCGGCGAGCCGAGCGCGATGCGCCGGCCGAGCGCGCTGCGCAGCGAGCGCACGACGTCGATGTTGTTCGGCGTGCCCTCCGCCGACCAGCCCGCGCGCACGTTCTTCCAGCTCGGCACCGTCAGCAGGTGCGTCTTCACGAGGCGCGGCAGTTCGAGATCGTCGAAGAAGTACTGCATGAACTCGTCGCGCGACAGCTCGAACACGAAGTCGTCCTGCCCTTCTCCCTCGTTGCTCGCCTGACTGCCGCCGCCGCCCGAGCCGCCCTGCGGACGCGGAATCTTGTCGCCGCGCACGTAGTCCTCGTTGCCGGGGTGCACGTATTCGCGACGCCCGCCCGGCGCGTGCCGGAAATTCGGCTCCGCGATGTCCTTGCGCGGGATCGTGATGCTCTGCGTGCTCTGGATATCCTTGATGCTACGGTCGCGCACCGCGTCGGACACGGCACGACGAATGTAGTTCTTGACGCGACGCAGAAAGCGTTCGCGATTGGCGATGCTCTTGTTCTTGCCGGCCAGCCTGCGGTCGATGATTTGATGAAGCACTCCCGGTCTCCCGCTCGAAAGTCGATCTGCCGGGGCACTCGCCGCGCATGCCGTCTGCCGTCATGCGGGCGGCGCCTCTGAAAGCGCCCGGGCGGACTCGCCGTCCGGGCACGATACCGCGCGTGTCATGACGACTTGCGCACGCGCAGGTACCAGTCGCAAAGCAGCCTCACCTGCTTCGGCGTATAGCCCTTCGCGACCATCCGGTTCACAAAGTCCTCATGCTTGCGCTGCTCCTCCGCCGAACCCTTGGCGTTGAACGAAATGACCGGCAACAACTCCTCGGTGTTCGAGAACATCTTCTTCTCGATCACGACGCGCAACTTCTCGTAGCTCGTCCACACGGGGTTCTTGCCGGCGTTCGCCGCCCGTGCGCGCAACACGAAGTTCACGATCTCGTTGCGGAAATCCTTCGGATTGCTGATCCCGGCCGGCTTCTCGATCTTCTCCAGCTCCGCGTTCAGCGCGGCGCGGTCGAAGCTCTCGCCCGTGTCGTGGTCGCGGAATTCCTGATCCTGGATCCAGAAATCCGCATACGTGACGTAGCGGTCGAAGATGTTCTGCCCGTATTCCGAATACGATTCGAGATACGCCGTCTGGATCTCCTTGCCGATGAATTCCGCATAGCGCGACGCGAGCACGTCCTTCACGAACGACAGATACTTCTGCTCGGTTTCCGGCGGGAACTGCTCGCGTTCGATCTGCTGTTCGAGCACGTACATCAGGTGTACCGGGTTGGCCGCGACCTCGCTCGTATCGAAGTTGAACACGCGCGACAGGATCTTGAACGCGAAGCGCGTCGATACGCCGGTCATCCCTTCGTCGACGCCCGCGTAGTCGCGATACTCCTGGTACGACTTCGCCTTCGGATCGGTGTCCTTCAGATTCTCGCCGTCGTACACCTGCATCTTCGAAAACAGGCTCGAATTCTCAGGCTCGTGCAGCCGCGACAGCACCGAGAACTGCGACATCATCTTCAGCGTGCCCGGCGCGCATACGGCCTCGGCCAGCGACGAATTGCGGATCAGCTTCTCGTAAATCTTGATCTCTTCCGACACGCGCAGGCAGTACGGCACCTTCACGACGAAGATCCGGTCGAGCAGCGCCTCGTTGTTGCGGTTGTTGCGGAAGGCCTTCCACTCCGATTCGTTCGAGTGCGCAAGAATCACGCCGTCGAACGGAATCGCGCCGAAGCCTTCGGTGCCCTTGAAGTTGCCTTCCTGCGTGGCGGTCAGCAGCGGGTGCAGCACCTTGATCGGCGCCTTGAACATTTCGACGAATTCGAGCAGGCCCTGGTTCGCGAGGCACAGGCCGCCCGAGTAGCTGTATGCGTCGGCATCGTCCTGCGCGTACTGTTCGAGCTTGCGGATATCGACCTTGCCGACCAGCGACGAGATGTCCTGATTGTTCTCGTCGCCCGGCTCCGTCTTCGCGATGCCGACCTGCCGCAGGATCGACGGATAGCGTCGCACCACGCGGAACTGGCGGATGTCGCCGTTGTATTCGTGCAGGCGCTTGACGGCCCACGGACTCAGGATGCTTTTCAGGTAGCGGCGCGGAATGCCGTACTGTTCCTCGAGGATCGGACCATCCTCGTCGTAGTCGAACAGCCCGAGCGGCGATTCGTTGACGGGCGAGCCCTTCAGCGCATAGAACGGCACGCGCTCCATCAGTTGCTTCAGACGCTCGGCGATCGACGACTTGCCGCCGCCCACCGGGCCCAGCAGGTAGAGGATCTGCTTCTTCTCTTCGAGACCTTGCGCAGCGTGGCGGAAATACGCGACCACCTGCTCGATCACCTCCTCCATTCCGTAGAACTCACGGAATGCCGGATACACCTTGATGACCTTGTTCGCGAAGATCCGCGACAGGCGCGGGTCGTTGCGGGTATCGATCTGTTCAGGTTCCCCGATTGCTTCCAGCATGCGTTCACCCGCCGTCGCATACGCGGATGGATCGTTCTTGCAGAGCGCGAGATACTCCTCCAGCGAGAGCTCTTCCTCTCGCGTTTTTTCGAAGCGGTTCGCGAAGCTGCTGTAAATATCCATGCTACCTCCCTCGCCTGAGTCTGAAGACGTGCCTGCCTTCGTATGACTGCGCAGAAGCAAGCGCGTTCGAATTCATCCTAAACCCTTTCTTATTTTTTTTCACGAACTCTTCGTATGAAGTTCGTCATTCTCGACAACACCGCTTGGACAACGCATTTCGTCGTTTTACAATCGACTTCCCGAGCCGCAGAAACTGCATCCGCCGCGTCTCGTCGAACATCGAAACGGCTCGTGCGTTGGACGCCGCCGACGCCCCCACTTCTCCCCTTCATCCCTATACGTTCGAGCGGCCGCGTGCGATGACACGCCGCCCGCACCGTTACAACTTTTTTTGCAGTCCCTTACGGACATACCCGTACGGTGAACGCGGGAACATGACGTGCACGCAGCGCATCCGCGCGAACCCGTCGGTCCGTCACGCACGATGCGCGATGCACGTGCCTGTGCCCGATCGATCGTCCGCGTTGTCACATTCGGCCAGTCGCAGAAACGACGACGCCCGCGGAGCGCGGGCGTCGTTCGTCACCAAATGGGGATAGATACGCGGCGCACGCGGATCAGAACGTCTCCCAGTCGTCGCCGCCGGCACTCGCGGCGGCCGGCGCGGGCGCCGGCGCAGCCGATATGGCGGCAGGCTTGCGCGCCGGCATCGCGGCGGCCGCGCGCTTCGGCGCGGCATCGCGTTCGATGCGCGCGGCAGCCTGTGCCGGCGCCGCCGCTGGCGCGGACGGCGTGCGTGGTGCGTGCCGCGCCGCCGCAACGACGGTGTCCGCACGCGCCGCTTCGTCGTCGAGCTGGAATACCGCCGCCGTTTCGCGCAGGCGCGTCGCCTGTTCGTCGAGCGACTGCGCGGCGGCGGCGGCTTCCTCGACGAGCGCCGCATTCTGCTGCGTGACTTCGTCCATCTGCGCGACCGCGCGTGCCACCTGGTCGATCCCGCCGCTCTGCTCCTCGGACGCCGCCGCGATCTCGCCCATGATGTCCGTCACGCGCTGGACCGCGCCGATCACGTCGTTCATCGTGCGCCCGGCTTCGTCGACCAGCGTCGAGCCGATCCGGATACGCTCCACCGACGCGTCGATCAGCGCCTTGATTTCCTTCGCCGCGCTCGACGAACGCTGCGCGAGGCTGCGCACTTCGCCGGCGACGACCGCGAAGCCGCGGCCTTCCTCGCCCGCGCGCGCGGCTTCGACGGCCGCATTCAGCGCAAGTATGTTGGTCTGGAACGCGATTCCCTCGATGATCGTGATGATGTCCGCGATTTTCGCCGAGCTGTCGTTGATTTCGCCCATCGTGCCGACCACCTGGCCCACCACCGTATTACCCTTGTTTGCAATGTCGGACGCATTCGCGGCCAGCGAGCTTGCCTGGCGCGCATTGTCCGCATTCTGCTTCACGGTGCCGGTCAGTTGCTCCATGCTCGACGCGGTTTCCTGCAGCGCAGCGGCCTGTTCCTCGGTACGCGACGACAGGTCGATGTTACCGGCCGCGATCTGGCGAGCCGCGGTCGCGATCGACTCGCTGCCGCCGCGCACGGTCCGCACCGTGTCGACGAGCCCGCGCTGCATCCTGGCGAGGCCTTCCAGCAACTGCCCCATCTCGTCGCGCCGGTCGACGACGATCGGCCGGCGCAGGTCGCCCGCGGCGATCGCGTCGAAATGCGACAGCGCATCGGCAATCGGGCGGCCGATCGCGCGGCTCAGCGTCAGCCACGACAGCACCGCGGCACCGATGCCGGCCAGCAGCACGACGATCGACAGCACGCGCATCGTCTCGAACACCGATTCCGCCTGATCGAAGCGCGCCTGCGCATCGGTGAACTGAAAGTTGCGCAGCGCTTCGCCGGCCACGGCCAGTTCGTTATAGCGCGCCTGCAGCTGCTTCGCGCCGTCGCCGATCCGGTCGCGATCGCCCGTGCCGATCGCGCTCGCGAACGCGTCGCAGGCATCCTGCAGCACCTTGCGCCGGGCGGCGACGTCCTGGGCGAGGCGATCCTCCTCGGCGCCGCGCGGCAGCGCGAGGTACTTCTGCCACCATGCGTCGGATTGCGTGCGCATCGCGCGGCTGCGCTCGATGGCAGCCGCGGAATCGGGCGTCCCGGCCAGCAGTGCCGCCCGGTCGAGGGCGAGGCGCTCGCGCGCGGCGAACATTTCCGCGACCGACACGTCGACCGCGCTCGGCATCTGGTTCGTGAAAATCTCGCGCGTCGAATCGTTCGAACGCGTCATGCCGTACAGACCGAGTACGCCGGTGACACCCAGCAGTACCGCCAGAAACGCCATCGTCAAACCGATGCGCGCACGAATCGTCAGATTCCTGAACACCATCTTCCATCCTGTATTGCGTCGTCATGAACGGGCTCGGCCCGTTGGCTCGAAGCATTGCTTCACTCGGTGCAATTACGACCGTGTGGCGCATAACTTGATGGTTTTGGCGTCATTATTTCGAATTATTCGTCTGTTTATTACAAATAGCTGAATTATTGACGCAATTCGGGTCGGAATGACGAACAGGATAAAGGCGCGCCGGTACGCGGCCGGCCGTCTCGTGCGACGGGCGGGCCGCGTAGCGGAACCGGAAAACGGTGATCCGGCCCTAGTCGGCCAGTTCGATGCGGCTCGGAATCGACGGTTGTGCGCCCGCGCGCGTGACCGACAGCGCCGCCGCGCGTTGCGCGAAGCGGATGGCCGTGTCGACGTCCGCGCCCCCCGCGAGCCGTGCGGAAAAGCCGCCGATGAAGGTGTCGCCGGCCGCCGTCGTGTCGACGGCCTGCACGACCGGCGCCGGATAGTGTCGCGCGGCGCCGTCGGCCGTCAACGCGAGCACGCCGCGCGCACCGAGCGTGACCAGCACGTTGCGCGCACCGCCGGCCTGGAGCGCCCGTGCAGCGGCCTCGGCCTCCGTCGGGTCGCGCACGGGCAGCCCGGTGAGCGCGGCCGCCTCGACCTCGTTCGGGATCAGGTAATCGACGAGCGGCAGCCAGCCGTCCGGCAGCGGCGCGACGGCCGGGGCCGGATTGAGCACCACCGTGCGGCCGAGCCGGCGCCCGGCCGACAAGGCCGCGAACACCGCGTCCGGCGGCGTCTCGAGCTGGCAGATCAGCACGTCGGCCGCGGCGAGCGCGGCCTCGTGCCGGGCGATCGTGTCGGTCGTGACCTCGCCGTTGCCGCCTGCGACGATCACGATCGCGTTCTGGCTCGCATCGTCGACGACGATCAGCGCGACGCCGGTCGACGCCGACGCGCTCGTCGCGAGCCCCGTGCAGTCGATTCCCTCGACCTCGAGGCCCGCGCGCAGTGCCGCGCCGTGCGCATCCGCGCCGACGCAGCCGATCATCGCGACCTGCGCGCCGAGCCGGGCGGCGGCGACGGCCTGATTGCCGCCCTTGCCGCCCGCTGCCTGCGCGAACGCGTGCCCGGCCAGCGTTTCGCCCGGCAGCGGCAAGCGCGGCGCCCGCACGACGAGATCCATGTTGAGGCTGCCGACCACCGTCACGCGGCCGGTGCCGATTGCGCTCGCCGTCATGCGCGGGCGCCCGGCGCGGCCGGCTCGCGGTAGACCGCCGTCGATTCGCGCAGCACGAGGCGCGGCGACACGACGCGGCGGCGGCTCGGCACGGCGCTCGAACCGCCGCCGATCCGTTCGATCAGCGTCTGCGCGGCCATTTCGCCGAGCGCGCGCACCGACTGGCCGACCGTCGACAGCGCCGGATACGTGTAGCGGGAAAATTCGATGTCGTCGAACCCGATGATCGAGCAGTCGTCGGGCACGCGCATCCCGCGCTCGGCCGCCGCGCGCAGCGCGCCGACCCCCATCAGGTCGTTGCCCGCGAAGATCGCGCTCGGCCGCACCGATTCGAACAGCCGCGACGCCGCGTGATAGCCGCCCAGGCACGAGAAATCGCTTTCGGCGATCGCGCCCGGCACGATGTCGACCCCGCGCTCGGCCATCGCACGGATGAAGCCGTGCACGCGCATCGCGCTGACGGCGGTGTCGGTCGGCCCGGTGATGCAGCCGATCTTCGCGTGCCCGAGTTCGAGCAGATGGCGCGTGGCCAGGTACGCGCCGCGCTCGTGGTCGATCTGGACGAGATCGGCTGCGAGCCCCTCGATGTTGCGATCGACGACGACGAGCGGCGCGTGGATATCGGCGAGCGTCTGCGCGAGCACCGCGTCCTCGCCCGCCGACGCGACGATCAGACCGTCGATGCGTTTCTCCTGCAGCACGCGCAGGTAATTGCGCTGCTTCACGGGATCGTCGTCCGAATTGCAGAAGAACACGCAATAGCCGTTGGCCGCGCACTGATCCTCGATGCCGCGCGCAAGCTCCGCGAAGTACGGATTCGTGCTGTTCGGCACGACGAGGCCGATGGTCGCCGTCGCCCGTGCCTTCAGCGAGCGCGCCACGGCCGACGGCACGTAATTCAGCTCGCGGATCGCGCCCTCGACCTTCGCACGCACATCCGCGGACACCGGCCGCGAATTGTTCACCACGTGCGAGACGGTCGTAAACGACACGCCCGCCATGGCCGCCACATCCTTGATCGTCGCCATTTCCCGTTTCTCTCTGGTCTGTTCTGTGTGTCTTTTTACCGCACGCGCGTACGCCGGCTGCGATACGTATCGAGCACGACCGCCACCACGATGACCGCACCCGTGATGATCCGTTTCGTCGGCTCGTTCGCACCGATCTGCGCCAGCCCCGCGGCCAGCACGGAGATGATCAACACGCCGAAGAACGTGCTGATCACCGAACCGCGCCCGCCCATCAGGCTCGTGCCGCCGATCACGACGGCGGCGATGACCTGCAGTTCGAGGCCCGCGCCCGCGTTCGGATCGGCCGCCTCGAGCCGCGAAATCTGGAACAGCGACGCGAGCCCCGCGAGCGCGCCCATCAGTGCGAATACGAGAATTTTATACGGCCGCGGGTTAACCCCCGCAAGTCGCACCGCTTCCTCGTTCGTGCCGATCCCGATCAGATAGCGCCCGAACACCGTGCGCGTGAGCACGAACTGGGCCGCGATCATCACCGCGACCGCGATCAGGAACGCCGGCGAGATGCCCAGCGCGATCGGGTTCGACAGGAAATCGAACGCGTCGCCGATATACGCGGTGCGCGAATTCGTCAGCTGGTACGCGAGGCCGCGAGCGGCCTCCAGCACGCCGAGCGACACGATGAACGACGGAATCCGCCAGCCGACCGTGACGGCGCCGGTCAGCGCGCCCGTCGCGGTCGCGACCGCGATTCCGATCAGCGCGGCCGGCAGCGGCCCCCACTGCCATTTCAGCGCGGCGACGCTGACCATCGACGCGGCCAGCGCGAGCACCGAGCCGACCGACAGGTCGATCCCGGCGATGATCAGCACGAAGGTCATCCCGACCGACATCACGACGAGATCGGGAATCTGGTTCGCGATCGTGCTGAACGTGTCGTAGGTCAGGAAATGCGCGCTCAGCGCCGAAAACAGCGCGATCATCGCGGCCAGCGCGCCGGCGAGCCCGAGATAGTTCGACAGGCCGAGCCGCGTGCCGGACAGCGTGCGCGCGCGGCGCCCCGTCACGTCCTGCTGCGCGCCTGCGTCGGTCGGGGATACGGGAGGCTGGGTCATTGCTGTGGTCCTGTCGTCGAAGTGCCCGGAGCGGCGCCGCGCGCCTGCCCCGCATCCGGATGCTGCATGGCGGCCGCTGGCGTCTCGCGGCCGAAGCCGGCGAACGCCGCGGCCAGCAGTGCATCCTGGGTCCAGTTGCCGCGCTCGAACACGGCCGTCATCCGGCCGGCCGACATCACGCCGATCCGGTCGCAGATCAGCATCAGCTCGCGCAGGTCGCTCGATACGACCACGAGCGCGCGGCCTTCGCGCGCGAGCGCGCCCATCAAAGTGTAGATCTCGAATTTGGCGCCGACGTCGATCCCGCGCGTCGGCTCGTCGAACAGCAGCACGCCCATGTCGCGCGCGAGCCAGCGGCCGATCACGACCTTCTGCTGGTTGCCGCCCGACAGTTCGCCGACCGGCTGCGTCGCCCCGTGCGTGCGGATGCGCAGCGCGTCGATCTGCTGCTCGGCGAGCGCGGTCTCGCGCGCCGCATCGACGATGCCGCCGCGCGCGAGCCGGTCGAGCTGGCCAAGCGACACGTTCGCGGTGATCGACTGCGACAGCAGCAGCCCCTCGCCCTTGCGATCCTCGGTGATCAGCGCGATGCCCTGCCGCACCGCGTCGACCGGCGACGCGATCCGCGCCGGCTTCAGCGGCTGGCCCACCGCGATCGTCCCCGCATCCGGCGTGTCGGCGCCGTAGATCAGCCGCAGCAGCTCGGTGCGGCCCGCGCCGATCAACCCCGAGATGCCGAAGATCTCGCCCGCGCGTACCTCGAGCGACACGTCGCGCACGGCCGTCCCGCGCGTGAGGCCCGACACCGCGAGCCGCGGCGCGCCGAAACGCCGTTCGCCGAGATCGATGTGTTCGCCGATCTCGCGCCCGACCATCAGCGTGACGAGCCCGTCGGACGTCGTCGCCGCCATGTCGCCCGCATGCACGAGCCGGCCGTCGCGCAGCACCGCGACGCGCTCGGCGACGCGCGCGAGCTCTTCGAGCCGGTGCGAGATGTAGACGATCGCGACGCCGCGCGCCTTCAGCCGGTCGATCTGCTCGAACAGCAGCTCGACTTCGCGCGCGGTCAGCATCGCGGTCGGCTCGTCGAGAATCAGCACGCGGCAGTCGCCGATCAGGTTGCGCGCGATCTCGACCATCTGCTGGTGGCCGATGCCGAGCGCGCCGACCGGCGTATCCGGATCGACCGCGTCGAGCCCGACCTGCGCCATCGCCGCGCGCGCGTCGTCGCGCAGCCGCACGCGATCGATGATCCCGAAGCGCCGCGGCAGGCGGTTCAGGAACAGGTTTTCGGCGACGCTCAGCGTCGGCAGCAGGTTCAGTTCCTGCATCACCATGCGCACGCCGAGCGCCTCGGCCTGCGTGCGGCTCGCCGGCGCATAGACCTGGCCGCCGAGCTGCATCGTGCCGGCGGTCGGGTCGACGAGCCCGCCGATGATCTTCGACAGCGTGCTCTTGCCGGCGCCGTTCTCGCCCGTCAGCGCGAGCGCCTGGCCCGCGTCGAGCGTCAGCGTGACGTCGGCGAGCACGGGTTCGGCATAGGTCTTGCCGATGCCGGATACGGCCAGCACGGGGTGGGCTGAACGGGAGGGTTGGAAGGTCGGTTCCATCGCGATCCTGGTTGCGGCCGCGCGCCCGGGGCGCGCGGATATGACGCTCACAAGTGCATGTGCATGCAGTGGCCGTGATCGCGCTCACACCGGATAACGGCCGCCGCGCCGGATTCTTGAGGGCGGCGGCCGGACCGGTGCGGCGTTACTTCGTCACGAGATCCACCGGCGTCTCGACCACGCCGGACATGTCGGCCTGCTTGCGATGCTCGGCGATCGCCTTGAGCGCCGTGTCGATGCCGAACACGGCCTGCTTCGCCGCGTACTGGTCGGCGGTCGCGAGCACGCGGCCGTCCTTCAGCATCGGCTTGATCGCGTTGATGTTGTCGTAGCCGACCACGAGCACCTTGCCCTGCTTGCCGGCCGCGCGCACGGCCGACACGGCGCCGATCGCCATGTTGTCGTTGCCGCACAGCAGCGCCTTCAGGTTCGGGTATTCGTTGAGCATCGCGGCCGCCACCGCATTGCCCTTGTCGATCTCCCATTCGCCCGACTGCACCGACACGACCTTCATCCCGCCCGCCTTCATCGCATCCTGGAAGCCGGCCGTGCGCTGCTGGGCGTTGGTGGTCGTCGACACGCCTTCGACGATGCCGACCTGGTCGCCCGCCTTCAGCCGCTTCGCGAGGTAATCGCCGACCTTGCGCGCGCCCTTGCGGTTGTCCGGGCCGACGAACGGCACGTTCAGGTTCTTCGACTTCAGCACGTCGGGATCGAGCCGGTTGTCGATGTTGACGACGACGATGCCGGCGTCGACGGCCTTCTTCACGACCGGTACGAGCGCCTTCGAATCGGCCGGCGCGAGCACGATCGCATCGACCTTCGAGACGATCATCTGCTCGACGATGCGAATCTGGTTCGCGGTGTCGGTCTCGTCCTTGATGCCGTTGGTGACCAGGTCGAACTGGTTCGCGTTGTGTTTCTGGTATTCCTTCGCGCCCGTTTCCATGGTCAGGAAGAACTCGTTGGCGAGCGACTTCATCACGAGCGCGACCTTCGGCTTGGCTGCGGATTGCGCGTGGACAGCCGGTGCGGCGGCCACCGCGACGGCGGCGAGCGCGGCGGTCAGGAAGCGACGGCGAAAGCGGACATTCATACACATCTCCTGGCGACTGGCCCGAAGGGCCGGATTGTTATCTGGTTGTTGTTTTAATGTGAGCAAACGTTTGCGCCACACTACCCGGGCAATGGCCATCGATGCTGCTGTCGGTACCACGGAATGGAAGCAAGGCAGACGGCCGACTGCCTGGCGCGTGCTGTCGTCGACGCGCCACCGCCGGCGGGACGCCGGCGGAGTGAAGGCTATGCTGTACCGATTCGCTTCGGCGCGCAACCTGTCTGATCAATATTTAAGGGTTTATTCGGAGCGCGCGAGCGCGCTCCGCGACGCGCAAATGCGACACTCGCGATGCCGACGGCGGCTCGCCGATGCGCGTCGCAGGCGGCGGGCCGACGATGAAGCGGTTCGGCGCGAACGACGCGATCGGCACGCGGATCGCCGGCATCCACCGGCCCGATATGCGGTCGACTGTAACGGAACCGGCGATTCGTATCGCGCTGCCTCGTGAACGAGGATGGTTGCCGATCTGGCGTTCCGCGCCGAGATTCGGCGTTGCAGACCGTTCTTGTTTTTCTGTTGGCACGGAAACGCGCGCCGATCGCCCTGACGCGACGCACTCGATCGGATGCCTCGGCTGATGATTCGGACGCGCCGGCGGCAATCCCCTCCGCCGCCCCGTGCGGTGTGCGGCAGGCTATGCGCGGCGCACGTCGCGCACCGTCCGCGGTATCTGCCCGGACGGCAGGCGACATGCACCGATCAAACGGCTTCGCGCAACAGCCCCGCGATTTCCGCTTCGTTCAGATGCGGCGCGAACATTTCGATCAGCCGGTACGCATACGCACGCAGGAACGCGCCCTTGCGCAGGCCGACCCGCGTCGTGCTCGCCTCGAACAGGTGCTGCGTGTCGAGCGCGACGAGCCCCGTGTCGCGCTGCGGATCGTAGGCCATCGCCGCGACGACGCCGATCCCCATTCCGAGCTCGACGTAGGTCTTGATCACGTCCGCGTCGATCGCGGTCAGCACGACGTCCGGCACGGCGCCCGCCTGCGCGAACGCCTGGTCGATGTGCGAGCGGCCCGTGAAGTCCTGGTCGTACGTGATGATCGGGTACTCGGCAATCTCCTCGAGCGTCAGGTTCTCGCGGCCGACGAGCGGGTGGCCCTTCGGCACGACGACCGTGTGGTGCCACGAATAGCACGGGAACGTGACGATGTCCGGATAGCGGTCGAGCGCTTCGGTCGAGATGCCGAGATCGGCCTCGCCGTTCAGGATCATCTGCGCGATCTGCTGCGGGCTGCCCTGGCGCAGCGCGAGATGCACCTTCGGGAACACGTCGGTGAACTGCCGGATCACCTTCGGCAGCGCGTAGCGCGCCTGCGTGTGCGTGGTCGCGACGACGAGGTGGCCGCTGTCCTGATCGGCGAACTGGCGCGCGACGCGGCGCAGGTTCTCGGCGTCCAGCAGCATCCGCTCGATCAGCTGGTGCACCGCCTTGCCCGGCTCCGTGAGCCCCGTCAGCCGCTTGCCGCGCCGAATGAAGATGTCGACGCCGAGCTCATCCTCCAGATCCTTGATCTGTTTCGACACGCCCGACTGCGACGTGTACAGCACGTTCGCGACTTCCGTCAGGTTCATGTTCTGGCGCACCGCTTCGCGCACGAACCGCAATTGCTGAAAATTCATGGGTATGCCTCTTAGGCTGTCGTTGTTTGATTGTCGAATCGGAGCGAATCCCGCCCTCTGCCCTGCATTGTCCCGTCACCGGGCGGGAAACACCCGCACGGCGCGCGGCACGGCCGTCGCGCCGTCGCCGACCTGCAGCGAAAGCGCCCGCCATGCGTCGCGGTCGAGTTCCGCCTCGAGCGCGCCGCCCGCGCGCGCCTCGAGCTCCACGCGCACCGAACCGCCGAGCGGAATCACGCGCCGCACGTCCACCGCGATACCGTCGCGGTGCCCTTCGCCCGCCGGCCACAGCTGCAGATCGTGCGGCCGCACGTAAGCGTTCGCGGGGCCCGCGAAATCGGCGTCGACCTCGATCGGCGCAGCCGCGCCCTCGGCGACGAAGCCACGCCCGGCGACCGTGCCCGGCAGCCGGTTCGCCGCGCCGAGGAACTCGTACACGAACGCGCTTTGCGGATGATCGTAGACGTCCTGCGGGCTGCCGACCTGCTCGACGTGGCCGCGGTTCAGCACGACGATGCGATCGGCCACTTCGAGCGCCTCTTCCTGGTCGTGCGTGACGAAGATCGTCGAGATGTGCAGGTCGTCGTGCAGCCGACGCAGCCAGCCGCGCAGTTCCTTGCGGACCTTCGCGTCGAGCGCGCCGAACGGCTCGTCGAGCAGCAGCACCTTCGGCTCGACCGCGAGCGCGCGGGCCAGCGCGATGCGCTGGCGCTGGCCGCCCGACAACTCGGACGGGTACCGCTGCGCGAGCCAGTCGAGCTGCACGAGCTTGAGCAGCTCGTGCACCTTGTCGCGAATCGCGGCTTCCGACGGCCGCTCGCGGCGCGGCTTCACGCGCAGCCCGAACGCGACGTTCTCGAACACCGTCATGTGGCGGAACAACGCGTAGTGCTGGAACACGAAGCCGACCTGGCGGTCGCGCGCGCCGACCGACGCCACATCGAGCCCCTGCAGCACGACCTGGCCGGCGTCCGCGTGCTCGAGGCCCGCGATCACGCGCAGCAGCGTGGTCTTGCCGCAGCCGGACGGCCCGAGCAGCGCGACCAGTTCGCCGGGCGGAAAGTCGAGCGACACGTCGTCGAGCGCCGTGAAATCGCCGAAGCGCTTCTGAAGATTACGGACGGTGATACCCATTCTGGTTGCCTCTTTACGATTTCGACGAAACGGCGCCGACAGGGCCGGCATGTGCGGGACCGGCGTCGTGCGCGTCGGCCAGTTCGGCCGCGAGATGACGCTCGGCGATCAGCTTGAGCGCGAGCGTGACGAGCGCGAGCAGCGCCAGCACCGACGCTACCGCGAACGCCGCCGCGAAGTTGTATTCGTTGTACAGGATCTCCACGTGCAGCGGCATCGTGTCGGTCACGCCGCGGATGTGGCCGGACACGACCGACACCGCGCCGAACTCGCCCATCGCGCGCGCATTGCACAGGATCACGCCGTACAGCAGCCCCCACCTCACGTTCGGCAGCGTCACGCGGCGGAAGATCTGCCAGCCCGACGCGCCGAGCACGCGCGCGGCTTCTTCCTCGTCGGTGCCTTGCGCCTGCATCAGCGGAATCAGCTCGCGCGCGACGAACGGGAACGTGACGAAGATCGTCGCGAGCACGATGCCCGGCACCGCGAAGATGATCTGGACGTCGTGATCCTGCAGCCACGGCCCGAACCAGCCCTGCGCGCCGAACAGCAGCACGTACACGAGGCCCGAGATCACCGGCGACACCGAGAACGGCAGGTCGATCAGCGTCGTCAGCAGCGCCTTGCCGCGGAATTCGAACTTCGCGATCGCCCACGATGCGCACACGCCGAACACAAGGTTCAGCGGCACCGCGATCGCGGCGACGGTCAGCGTCAGCTTGATCGCCGACCACGCATCGGGATCGGCCAGCGATTCGAGATAGAAGCCGACGCCCTTGCGCAGCGCCTCGACGAACACCGCGGCGAGCGGTACGACGAGGAAGAACGCGAGAAACGCCAGCGCGATGCCCGTGAGCAGCCAGCGCACGACGCGCGACTCGCTGACGGGGTCGAGCCGCTTCGCGGCGCGCGCGGCCGGCGACGGGGTTTTCAGCACGACGGTGGCCTCCTGGCTCATTGCTGGCCTCCTGCTACGACGGCGCTGACGGCGACGGGCGCCGGACCGCTCGCGCCCTTGCTCGTCCTGCGCTGCAGATACCACTGCAGCGTGTTGATCAGCAGCAGCATCAGGAACGACACGACCAGCATCACAACCGCCAGCGCGGTCGCGCCCGCGTAGTCGTACTGCTCGAGCTTCGTGATGATCAGCAGCGACGTGATCTCGGATTTCATCGGCACGTTGCCGGCGATGAAGATCACCGATCCGTATTCGCCGAGCGCGCGCGCGAACGCCAGCGCGAAACCGGTGAGCAGCGCCGGCAGCACGGCCGGCAGCACGACGCGCCGGAACGTCAGCCAACGCGACGCGCCGAGGCACGCGGCGGCTTCTTCCTGCTCGCGCTCGAAATCCTCGAGCACCGGCTGCACGGTGCGCACGACGAACGGCAGCCCGATGAAGGTCAGCGCGACCAGCACGCCGGCCGGCGTGAACGCGATCTTGATGCCGAGCGGCGCCAGATACTGGCCGACCCAGCCGTTGGTCGCGTACACGGCCGCGAGCGAGATGCCGGCCACCGACGTCGGCAGCGCGAACGGCAGATCGACGATCGCATCGACGAGGCGCTTGAACGGGAACGTGTAGCGCACCAGCACCCACGCGACGAGGAAGCCGAACACGGCATTGATCAGCGCGCCGCCGAACGCGGCCGAGAACGTCAGCCGGTACGACGCGAGCACGCGCGGCGACGTGACGGCGGTGACGAACTGGCTCCACGACAGCGTCGCGGTCTTCAGGAACGTGGCGGCGAGCGGAATCAGCACCACGAGGCTCAAATAGGCCACCGTGATGCCGAGTGTCACGCCGAAACCGGGCAGCGCGCTCGGCTTGCGAAAGGTGTACGTCGTCATCGGATGCTCTTGCTGGGTCGATGCTGCTCATGGGCCCGACGCAAACGCCGGCGCAATGAATCGCGCCGGCGGGCCGTCGGGGATGCGGCGCGCTGTCGTGGCGCGCCGCTTGTCGTTATGGCGTTACTGCGGCTTGTAGATCGAATCGAACACGCCGCCGTCCGCGAAATGCGTCTTCTGCGCATTCGTCCAGCCGCCGAACGTGTCGTCGACCGTGTACAGCTTCAGCTTCGGGAACTGCTTGGTCAGCTCCGCCGGCACGTTCTTCGAACGCGGCCGGTAATAGTTGCGCGCCGCGATTTCCTGCCCCTGCGGGCTGTACAGGAAGTTCAGGTAGGCCTCGGCCAGCTTGCGCGTGCCCTTCTTGTCGACCACCTTGTCGACCACCGCGACGGGCGGCTCGGCCAGGATGCTCACCGACGGCACGACGATCTCGAATTTGTCGGTACCGAATTCCTTGACCGACAGGAACGCCTCGTTTTCCCACGCGATCAGCACGTCGCCGATCCCGCGCTGCACGAAGCTCGTCGTCGCGCCCCGCGCGCCCGAATCGAGCACGCCGGCGTTCTTGTAGAGCTTCGTGACGAATTCCTTCGCCGTCTGCTCGTTGCCGCCCGGCTTGTGCAGCGCGTATGCCCATGCGGCCAGGTAGTTCCAGCGCGCGCCGCCCGAGGTCTTCGGATTCGGCGTGACGATCGAGATGCCCGGCTTGGTCAGGTCGTCCCAGTCCTTGATCCCCTTCGGATTGCCCTTGCGCACGAGGAACACGATCGTCGACGTGTACGGCGACGCGTTGTCGGGCAGGCGCTTCTGCCAATCCTTGCTCACCAGCCCCTTGTTCGCGAGCGCGTCGATGTCGTACGCCAGCGCCAGCGTGACGACGTCGGCCTGCAGGCCGTCGAGCACCGAGCGCGCCTGCGCGCCCGAGCCGCCGTGCGACTGCTTGAAGTTGACGGTTTCGCCCGTCTTCGCCTTCCACTCCTTGCCGAACGCCTGGTTGAAATCCTGATACAGCTCCCGCGTCGGGTCGTACGACACGTTCAGGAAAGTCGTATCGGCCTGCGCATGCGCCGCGACGCCCAGCGCCGCCGCCGCGCCCAGCGCGAGTGTCGCGATCAGGCGGCCCACGCCGCCCACCAGCCCCGTATTGCGCTTCGCCATCCTTGGTTCTCCAGTGTTGTCGGTATTGCGATGTCGGGCCAGTCTAGCGAACGGGTTACATGATTAAAAATAATCGTTCCTCATTTTTTAATACTCAAAAGTGCTAACGCATGCGGGGCGGACGGTTGCGGCGGACAAACCGGCGTCCGGGCGTCGCGAAATCGCGCCGGAATCGGCGCGATCGCGTCGAACCTCAAGTAACACTTGAAATTCACCAAGTACTGTATAAAAATACAGCTCACTGTCTATCCATACAGTTGAGCCATGACCAAACTCACCGCCCGTCAGCAGCAAGTGTTCGACTTGATCCGTCGCGCGATCGAGCGCTCCGGATTCCCGCCCACCCGCGCCGAGATCGCGGCCGAACTGGGCTTCAGCTCGCCGAATGCGGCCGAGGAGCATCTGCGCGCGCTGGCGCGCAAGGGCGTGATCGAGCTGGCCGCCGGCGCATCGCGCGGCATCCGGCTGCTCGGCATCGACGATGCCCCGCACCAATTCACGCTGCCGCACGCCGGCCTGATGCAACTGTCGCTGCCGCTCGTCGGCCGTGTCGCGGCCGGTAGCCCGATCCTCGCGCAGGAGCATATCTCGCAGCATTACGCGTGCGATCCCGCGCTGTTCACCAGCAAGCCCGACTACCTGCTGAAGGTGCGCGGCCTGTCGATGCGCGACGCCGGCATTCTCGACGGCGATCTCCTCGCCGTGCAGAAGCGCACGGAAGCGAAGGACGGCCAGATCATCGTCGCGCGTCTCGGCGACGACGTCACGGTCAAGCGCCTGATGCGCCGGCCCGGCGGCCTCGAGCTGATCGCGGAGAACCCGGATTACGAAAACATCTTCGTCAAGGCCGGCAGCGCGGATTTCGCGCTGGAAGGCATCGCCGTCGGGCTGATCCGCTCGGGCGAACTCTGACATTCCGTCTCTCCAGGAGAACATCATGGAACGCCTTGCCCGCCTGCTGCCTTTCCGTCAATTCGGTCGCCTGCGTCATCTGCGCGGCCGCACGCCCTGCGCGCCGCTGTCCGCGGCAGCGCCAGTGCAACAAGAAGTCGCAGTCGAACGGCAGGCGTCCCTGCTGCCGTCAGCGCTTCCCGCATTCGCGCGGGTATCGCTGAATGCCGGTCTGAATCACGCGGAACCCGCACGCCGCGCGCCGGTGCGCGTCTATCACGGCCGCTCGCGCCTGATCATGGTGGGTACGATCGATGCCGTGTGCCGAATGATCGATCGCTGCATTGCGGAGGAACGATCGGCCACGCCGGGCGGTCTCTGATTTCGGAACGTTCCCGCACCGGAGGCAACGTGACTGGATCGTCGCGCCGCGCACGGCGCCTCAAGCCCCTGCTGATCGTCGTGCTGATCGTCGCCGTCATTGCGACGCTCGGCTATGCGTACGCGTCGCCGTATGTCGCGCTCGGTCGCCTGAAATCGGCGATCGATGCGCGTGATGCGCAGGCGATCAGCGAATATGTCGACTTTCCGTCGCTGCGCATCAGCCTGAAGCAGCAAGTCACGGAAGAATTGATGCGCCGGATCGACGCCGTGAAGAAAAACAATCCGTTCGCGGTGCTCGGCGCGCTGATCGGGTCTGCGCTGATTGGCCCGCTGGTGGATGCGTACGCGACCCCGGAGGGTGTCGCCGCACTGATGAGCGGATTGCCGCCGCGCGGCAATCCGGGCGAGCGTCCGCCCGAGTGGTCAAACCCGCCGCCAGCAGGCAATGCACCCGGCAACACGCCTGCCGCACCGCCTGCCCATCCTGCGCCGGCAAGTGCCGGCGCACCGGGCAGCAACGCGATCGCTTCGGCGGCATCGGCACCGGCACCCGCGCCCGCCGCACCGGCCAGCCCGAGCGAAGCAACGTCTGCGCCGCATCAGCAGCAAACCAGCGCGGGCTACCGAAATATCGATGAATTCGTCGTGACGTATCAGCGCAGCACCGACGGCACGCGTTATGCGGCGATCTTCCACCGCTTCGGGCTGTTCTCGTGGAAATTGTCCGGCATCGACCTGCATGCCTAGCAGGCCGCGATCGATGCGCACGCCGCCGATGCAGTGCGCCGCCTGACCGGCATGCATCGCCGGTCAGGCGGCCATCTGGCCTTTAGATCATTTGCCGCTCGCGATGGTCGCTTCACGCTCGCGTGCGATTTCGGCCTTCTGCTCTTCCGCTGACGAACACGCCACCAGAATGCTGCAGTTCACGCGATCGAGCAGTTGCGTGTTGCCCGACCCCATCCACCATCTCGACAATCCGCTGCGGCACCGGTGGCCGACGACGACGAGATCGACCTTCAGCTCCGACGCGAGATTCGCGATTTCGTCGATCGGATAACCGAACGCGAAATGGCCCTCGGCCTGGACGCCGCGCTCGCGCAGCCAGTTCACGCCTTCCTGCAGGATTTCGCGCGCGGTTTCCTCGAAGCGCCCGCATGCGACATCGGTCAGCAAGCCTGCGCTTTGCGCAATACTCGAACGCATGTCGACGACCGACAGCAAATGCGTTTCGGCCTTCAGGTCCATTGCGAGATTGGCGCCGCAACGCAGCGCCTTGCGCCCTTCGAGCGTGCCGTCGTAACACAGCAAAATCTTGTTGTAGCTAGCCATGGAGCCTCCCTATCGCGACAACGAGCCTACGCATTCATCATGGTGCGCCGCAATTCAGGACGCAAGGGATGGAAAACGCTGATTCGCCCCGCGCGGCGCGTGCGCGATGATGCGGTGCACGATCGGTGCGCCCCTGCATCGCACCGTGCAGGCATGCGCTGAAGCGATGCAGCCGATGCACTAGAATGGCCCGTTCCATCTCGAGCGGGTCGCGTCGCACCGGCGTCGTATGCTTCGGCCATGTCCGTGTGACACGCATTCGCGCGATCCGTTCGCCCACCCGCCGCGCACCGGCAGCGGAACGCGCCCGCATACAACGACAACCCGCCCATGTCCGTCGCACCGATCGATTTCCGCAACGTCGAAAAGCACTATGGCGACAAGCTCGTCGTCGACGGTCTGTCCTTCAACGTGAAGGCCGGCGAATGCTACGGCCTGCTCGGGCCGAACGGCGCCGGCAAGACCACGACGCTGAAGATGCTGCTCGGCCTCGCGCATCCCGATGCAGGCACCATTTCGCTGTGCGGCGAACCGGTTCCATCGCGTGCGCGACATGCGCGCCGGCGGGTCGGCGTCGTCCCGCAGTTCGACAACCTCGACCCCGACTTCACGGTCCGGGAAAACCTGCTCGTGTTCAGCCGCTATTTCGGGATGTCGGCGCAGGCCGCGCGCGCACTCGTGCCGCCGCTGCTCGAATTCGCGAAGCTCGAGAACAAGGCCGATGCGAAAGTCGGCGAGCTGTCGGGCGGCATGAAGCGCCGCCTCACGCTCGCCCGCGCACTCGTCAACGATCCCGATGTGCTGGTGCTCGACGAACCGACGACGGGCCTCGACCCTCAAGCGCGGCACCTGATGTGGGAACGGCTGCGCTCGCTGCTCGCGCGCGGCAAGACGATCCTGATCACCACGCATTTCATGGAGGAAGCCGAGCGCCTGTGCGATCGGCTGTGCGTGATCGAGGAAGGCCGCAAGATCGCCGAAGGCGCGCCGCACGCGCTGATCGAATCGGAAATCGGTTGCGACGTGATCGAGATCTACGGGCCCGATCCGGCCGCGCTGCGCGACGAGTTGTCCGCCTTCGCGAAGCACACCGAGATCAGCGGCGAGACACTATTCTGCTATGTGACCGACCCCGAACCGGTCAGCGCACGACTCAAGGGCCGTCCGGGGCTGCGCTATCTGCATCGCCCGGCCAATCTGGAGGATGTGTTCCTGCGGCTCACGGGCCGCGAGATGCAGGATTGATCGACCATGGACGTCCGTCACTATTCCGCTACCACGCCATCGGCCCCGCCGCGCGAATCGCGCCTCGCGATAGCGATGCCGGCGAACGCCAGCAACTGGATCGCCGTGTGGCGGCGCAACTATCTCGTGTGGCGCAAGCTCGCGCTCGCATCGATGTTCGGCAATCTCGCCGATCCGATGATCTATCTGTTCGGGCTGGGTTTCGGGCTCGGCCTGATGCTCGGCCACGTCGACGGCGTGTCGTACATCGCGTTCCTCGCGGCCGGCACGGTCGGCTCGAGCGTGATGATGTCCGCGAGCTTCGAATCGATGTATTCGGGTTTCTCGCGGATGCACGTGCAGCGCACGTGGGAAGCGATCATGCATACGCCGCTCGCACTCGGCGACATCGTGCTCGGCGAGATCGTCTGGGCGGCCAGCAAGGCGATGTTGTCGGGCGGCGCGATCATGCTCGTCGCGGGCGGGCTCGGCTACGCGCAGTTTCCGTCGATGCTCGCGGTGCTGCCCGTGATCGCGCTGGCCGGCCTTGCGTTCGCGAGTCTCGCGATGATCGTCACGGCGCTCGCACCGTCGTACGATTTCTTCATGTTCTATCAGACGCTCGTGCTGACGCCGATGCTGCTGCTCTCGGGCGTGTTCTTCCCGATCGCGCAGCTGCCGCCGCTCGCGCAGCACGCGGCCCAGGCACTGCCGCTCGCGAACGCGGTCGAGCTGATCCGCCCTGCGATGCTCGGCCGGCCGGCGACCGACATCGCGTTGCACGTCGCGGTGCTCGCCGGCTATGCGGTCGGCGGGTTCCTGCTGTCCGCGTGGCTGTTCCGGCGGCGGATGATGCGCTGACGGCCGGCGCACCGGCCGCCGGCTTCATGCGACGACGTTACTCGTCGTCGTCGCTCCACGGAATCTCGACGTCGGTCAGGAACGCGACGGTCGCGAGCGGTCCGCCTTCCTGGCGACCGAGCTTGCCGTCCGCGCGATGCCATTCGACGCGGAACTGCGTACCGGGATCGTCGGCCAGCAGATAGACCGTGCGCAGCTCTTCCTTGTCGGCTTCGTCCACCGGGCCGTCGAACGACACCAGCATCTTCTGCGGCCAGAGGCCGTTGACGGGATCGTAAATCCGATCGCCTTGCGGAATGTCGATGCTGGCCTCGACACCGATCGTTGCGGAGGCCTCGATGATCATCGTGCCGAGTGCCTGCAGCACGGCAGTCGCCCGCGCGGAATTGGCCTGGCGGATCGCGAGATCGCCGCGCGTCAGCGCCTTTTCGAGTCGAGGATGGATCTTCGGTTGGGTCATGCGTTTTCCTGTTTGCTTCTTGTAAAAGGCGCCGCACACGTGAAGCGGCGGCGCCGGATGAATACGGCGATGGCGCGCGACGGGCGCGCCGTTTGCGTGCGTCAGAACCCGAACGCGATCGCGAGCAAGCCGCTCGCGATCCCGAACACGACGACGAGCGCCGCGACGATCGCCAGCATGTAGGGCTTGAACGACCGCGCGAGCATCGCGAGCGACGGCACGCTGATCGGCGGCAGCGTCATCAGCAGCGCGGCGGCCGGGCCGACACCCATGCCGAGCGACAGCATCGCCTGGATGATCGGCACCTCGCCGGCCGTCGGGATCACGAACAGCATGCCCGCGACCGCGAACGCGACGATCCAGCCGAGATGATTGCCGATGTCCGGGCCGATATGCGGGAACAGCCATGCGCGCGCGGCGCCGAGTAGCAGCACGAGTACGATGTATTCGGGCACGAGCCGCACGGCCATGCGCGCGAGCAGTTTCATCCAGCGGACGAACGGATTGCCGGCCGCGGCTTGCTCGGCCGCCAGCGCGGCAAGCTGCGCATCGTCGATGCCGTGGTCTTCGGGACGCGCGATGCGGTTCAGCAGATAGCCGATCCCGAACACCATCGCGATGCCGAGCACGATGCGCAGCGCGCTCCAGTGCCAGCCGAGCACGAAGCCCATGAACACCAGCGCCGCCGGGTTCAGCACCGTATTGCCGAGCCAGAACGCGACCGCGCCGCCCGGCGACGCATGGCGCGCACGCAGGCCCGCCACGACCGGCGCCGCGCAGCACGTGCACATCATCCCGGGCAGCGACAGCAGCCCGCCCGCGGCGACGCTGCCGAATCCCGTGCGGCCGAGCACGCGCGCCACCCAGTGCGCAGGCAGCAGCGCCTGCACGGCCGAGCCGAGCAGCAGGCCGAGCACCATCGCCTGCCAGATCGCCTTGCCGTACGCCCACGCATAGTCGAGCGCCGCCTTCAGCGACGGTTCGGGCGCGGCCGCGGACGTGCCCATCAGGATCGACTGCCCGATCGAATGGTGCTCGGCGGCAACGAGCGCCTTGTTGTAGTACGGGAACCATTTCACATAGAACAGGCCTGCGACCGCGATCAGCAGGAAGGTCATCCAGCCGAGCGCCGGAGTGGGTTGGGTGCGTGTGGTCGTCATCGTGCGGTGGTCGTCGATTGGTCTTTGTCGGTTTCGGATGTCGCGCCGGCAGCAAGCGCGGCCGATGCCGGCAATCCGGCTTGCGCGAGTTCGGCCAGCAGCCTGCGCGCCTGATCGCGCACGTCGGCTGCGTTGGGCCGGAACGTGAACGTCAGCGCCCGGTTCGGCTTGTTGTACGTCGCGCGGTAAGTGCGCGCATAGGCGGGATCGTAATGCTTGTCGATCAATTCGGTGAACAAATCGGCCCGCGCGCCGGCATCGATCAGCCCCTTCCAGCGCGTCACCTCTTCGCGGCTGTGCAGGCCGATCAGCCGATGTAGCTGCGCCTTGAACGCATCGGGTTCGTCGAACAGATGCGCGTAATCGTCGAGCAGGAACGCGATCCGCTCGTCGTGGGCCGCCTCGACCTGCACCCACGGCCCCGCGTGAAATGCATCGACCAGCGCGATCGGCAACTGCACGAGGCCGATCCGGCGGCTTTCCGACTCGACGAACACCGGCCATTCGGGGTCGAAACGTCCGAGCGTCTCGACGAGCCCCGAATCGAACCCCTTTTGCGCCGGCTGCGGCTTGCCCGGCAGCGCGCCGAGCAGCGAGCCGCGATGGCACGCGAGCGCTTCGAGGTCGAGGGTCTGCGCGCCCACGTCGCGCAGCGCGTTCAACAAGCGCGTCTTGCCGCAGCCGGTATGGCCGACGAGCGCGATGTAGCGAAAGCGCGTCGGCAGCGAGGCGAGCGTCGCGCATACCGACTGGCGGTACGCCTTGTACCCGCCGTCGAGCTGGCGCGCCTTCCAGCCGATCAGGTTGAACCAGGTCGTCATCGAGCCCGAACGCTTGCCGCCGCGCCAGCAATAGATCAGCGGCCGCCAGTTGCGCGGCCGGTCGGCGAACGTCGTGTCGAGATGGCGCGCGATGTTGCGCGCGACGATCGCCGCGCCGACGCGCGTCGCCTCGTACGGCGATACCTGACGGTACATCGTGCCGACGAGCACGCGCTCTTCGTTGCTGAGCACGGGCGCGTTCAGCGCGCCGGGAATATGGTCCTCGGCGAACTCGAGCGGCGTGCGCACGTCGATGATCTCGTCGAACTCGCCGGCGCGATCGAGGGTGACAATCAGATTCTTCAATTTGGCGTCGAACAGGGCGATACGGCTCGGGGAGCCGCACGGGCACGGAAGGCGGATTGACGATTATCTCACGGGCCGGCGTCCCGAGCCTCGCGCGGCGGTCGGCGGCGGCGAGGCGGCCTGCATCGCGTCGATCAGATGGTCGCGGAACGCGCGCACCGATGCGGGCAGATCGCGCCCCGCCATCGTCTGCACCTGGATGCTGCGTTCGCGCAATTGCGGGTTCGTCACGGGCACGACGACGAAGCCGTCCGCATCGGAGCGATCGCGCACCGACAACAGCCCGGTGAACATCACCGCGCCCGTGCGCCGCGCGTAGCCGTACATCGCCGCGGTGTTGTTGCTCGTCAGTTCGGGCTCGAGCAGCAACCCGTCGAGCGCGCACGCGATGTCGATCAACTGGCGCACCGTCGTGCCGGCCTCGGGCAGCACGTGCGCGTGCCGCGCGACGTCGGCGAGCGACACCGCCTCGCGCGCCGCGAGCGGATGATCGTGCCGGACCAGCGCAAAGACCGGCGCGCGCTCGGTGTGGTCGACGCGCACGCCCTTCTCCGGCGCGAGGCTGAAGGTCAATGCGATGTCCGCATCGCCGTCGCGCACGCGCCGGGTCGCGTCCGCCGGCGACACGACCCACACGATGAAATCGACGCCCGGGTGGCGCGCCTTGAAGCTCGCGAGCACGCCGGGCAGGAAATCGATCGCGAACCCCTCCGAGCACGCGATCTTCAGCAGGCTGCCGTGCAGCGCGTCGAGCCCGCCGATGTCCTTCATCACGTGCTCGGCCTCCAGCAGGCTGCGCTGCGCGAACGCCAGCAGCCGCTCGCCGGCCTCCGACAGCGCCATCCCGCGCGGTCGCCGCTCGAACAGCGGCGCGCCGAGCTCGCTCTCCAGCTTCGCGATCTGACGGCTGATCGCCGACACGGCCACGTGCAGCCGCGCGGACGCGTCGCTGATCGAGCCGGTACGCGCCACCTCGACGAAATATCGCAACGCCACACCATGCAGGAAAGCCGCCATCGTTCTGTCTCCGCGCCGCATCCGGTCGCGCTGCTTTGCCTTTTCGGCAAAGAAAGGTTCGAAATTCGATCATTGTGACAAAAAAACCGGCTTTCTAGAATCGATCGCACTTCACGTTGCGAGCACGGCCCCGCGCGCAGCGAACCCTCGGAGGAGACACGATTTGAGCCGTACCGCCGCCATCCAGCACGCACTGAACCAGTTCGAATCCGGTGCATTCTTCACGACCCTGAGCCGCCGCGTCGGCCTGCGCACCGAAAGCCAGGAAAGCGGCAGCGGCGCCGCGCTGCGCGCCTACCTGACCGACGAGATCGCGCCCGAGGCCGCCCGCCTCGGTTTCACGTCGCGAATCGTCGACAACCCGGTCGACGGCGGCGGCCCGTTCCTGCTCGCGTCGCGCCACGAAGACGACGCGCTGCCGACCGTGCTGATCTACGGCCACGGCGACGTCGTGCGCGGCTACGACGCGCAGTGGCGCGCGCCGCTGTCGCCGTGGACGCTGACGGCCGACGGCGACCGCTGGTACGGCCGCGGCAGCGCCGACAACAAGGGGCAGCACTCGATCAACCTGGCCGCGCTGGCGAGCGTGCTCGATGCGCGCGGCGGCCGGCTCGGCTTCAACGCGAAGCTGCTGATCGAGATGGGCGAGGAAACCGGGTCGCCGGGCCTCGACGCGCTGTGCCGCCGGGAACGCGACGCGCTCGCGGCCGACGTGCTGATCGCGTCCGACGGCCCGCGCATCGCCGCCGCGCGCCCGACGGTATTCCTCGGCTCGCGCGGCGCGGTCAACTTCAAGCTGAGCCTGCGCGCCCGCGACGGCGCGCATCACTCCGGCAACTGGGGCGGACTGCTGCGCAATCCGGCGATCGTGCTCGCGCATGCGCTCGCGAGCCTCGTCGACGCGCGCGGCGCGATTCGCGTCGCGGGGCTGCGCCCGCCGCCGATCCCGGCTGCCGTGCGCGACGCGCTCGCCGATCTCACCGTCGGCGGCGGCCCCGGCGACCCGGCGCTCGACGCCGACTGGGGCGAGCCCGGCCTGTCCGCCGCCGAGCGCGTATTCGGCTGGAACACGTTCGAGATTCTCGCGTTCAAGGCCGGCAACCCGGAGCATCCCGTCAACGCGATCCCGCCCGCCGCGTATGCGCACTGCCAGTTGCGCTTCGTCGTCGGCACCGACTGGGAAGCGCTGCATGCGCATCTGCGCGCGCATCTCGATGCGCACGGCTTCACCGACATCGAGATCGACGTCGACCGCGGCGCACCGGCGACGCGCGTGCCGCCGGACGATCCGTGGGTCCGCTGGGCCGTCGCGTCGCTCGCGCGCACCACCGGCAAGAAGCCCGCGATCCTGCCGAATCTCGGCGGCACGCTGCCGAACGAGGTGTTTGCCGACACGCTCGGGCTGCCGACGCTGTGGGTGCCGCACTCGTACCCGGCGTGCTCGCAGCACGCGCCCGACGAGCATCTGCTCGCGAGCGTCGTCAGCGAGGGGCTGCAGATGATGGCCGGCCTCTTCTGGGATCTCGGCGACGACGCGCCGCCCGTTCGCCGCGCGGCAGCCGCCGCAGCCGGCGCCGCCCTGTAACGCGCTTCGCCCCTTTCACGGGACTGCACACACGATGAATACGACCACCCTGACCTCGCAGGACGCCGCGCGCCCCAGCGCCGCGAAGATCCGCCGCATCATCTTCGCGGCGTCGATCGGCAACGCGCTCGAATGGTTCGACCTGATCGTCTACGGCTTCTTCGCGGTCACGATCGCCAAGCTGTTCTTCCCCGCCACGAGCGAAGCGACGTCGCTGATGCTGACGCTCGGCACGTTCGGGCTGTCCTACCTGATTCGGCCGATCGGCGGCTTCGTGCTCGGCGCGTACGCGGACCGCGCGGGCCGCAAGGCGTCGCTGCTGCTGTCGATCGCGATGATGATGGCCGGCACGCTGCTGATCGCGCTGATGCCGACCTACGCGTCGATCGGCATTCTCGCGCCGCTCGGGATCATGCTGTCGCGGCTGATGCAGGGCTTTTCCGCGGGCGGGGAATTCGCGAGTTCGACCGCGTTTCTCGTCGAGCATGCGCCGCAGCGGCGCGGCTTCATGTCGAGCTGGCAGTTCGCGAGCCAAGGCCTCGCGACGTTGCTCGCGTCGGGCTTCGGCGCGCTGCTGACGGCCACGCTGAGTTCCGCGCAACTCGAAAGCTGGGGCTGGCGCGTGCCGTTCCTGTTCGGCCTCGCGATCGGCCCGGTCGGGCTGTACATCCGCCGCTACGTCGACGAAGGCGTCGAATTCAAGACGCAGGCGCGCTCCGACGCGCCGGTGCGTGAGCTGTTCGCGCACCAGAAGTTGCGGCTGCTGTTGTCGATCGGCGCGCTCGTGATCTCGACCGCGATCAACTACATGATCCTGTACATGCCGACCTACGCGATCAAGCAGCTCGGGCTGCCGGCCTCGACGGGATTCGCGGCGACGCTCGCGACCGGCTTCGTGCTGACGCTCGTCACGCCGGTCGTCGGCCATCTGTCCGACCGCACCGGGCGGATCCGCATGATGGCGGTCGCCGCCGTGCTGATGCTCGTGACCGTGTGGCCGACGTTCGCATGGCTCACACGCCACGCGTCGTTCGCGACGATGCTCGCCGCACTGGTGTGGATCGGTGCGCTCAAGGCGATGTATTGCGGCGCGCTGCCGGCGCTGATGGCCGAACTGTTCCCGTCGCAAACCCGCGCCACCGGGCTCGCGGTCAGCTACAACACCGGCGTCACGCTGTTCGGCGGCTTCGCGCCGTTCGTCATCACCTGGCTGATCGACGCGACCGGCAACCGGCTGTCGCCGGCGCTCTATCTGATCGGGTGCGCGCTACTGAGCCTCGCCGCGCTGTTCGTCGCGCGCACGCGGCTGAAGATGCGCTGACGCGAGAAACGGCGGCGCAGCCATGCGCCGCCGACACGGCCCGTCGCGGCATCGCTGCCGCGCGGGACGCGCGCCGTTTACGGCGCCGGATTCGGCTGCCGTTCGTGCAATGCGTCGATCTCGGCGAGGATCTCGTCGGACAGCGTCACGTCGATGCTGCCGATGTTCTCCTTCAACTGTTCGAGCGACGTCGCGCCGACCAGATTGCTGCGCACGAACGGGCGGCTGTTGACGAACGCGAGCGCCAGTTGCGCGGGCGACAGCCCGTGACGCCGCGCGAGCGCGACGTAACGCGACGTCGCCTCGACGGCCTGCGGCTTGCTGTAGCGCTGGAAGCGTTCGAACAGCGTGATGCGCGCGCCGGCCGGACGCGCGCCGTTCTCGTACTTGCCGGACAGCCAGCCGAACGCGAGCGGCGAATACGCGAGCAGGCCGACGCCGTCGCGATGCGTGAATTCCGACAGCCCGTTTTCGAACGTTCGGTTCAGCAGGCTGTACGGATTCTGGATGCTCGCGATGCGCGGCAACCCGAGCCGCTCGGCCGCGCGCAGGAACTGCGCGACACCCCACGGCGTTTCGTTCGACACGCCGATCGCGCGCACCTTGCCGGCCTTCACGAATTCCGCGAGCACGCCGAGCGTTTCCTCGATCGGCACCGTGTACGCGTCGTCGACCCACGGATACGCGGGACGGCCGAACGTGGTCGTGCTGCGATCGGGCCAGTGCAGTTGGTAGAGATCGACGTAGTCGGTCTGCAGGCGCTTGAGGCTGCCATCGAGCGCTTCGGTCAGGTTCTTGCGGTCGAACTGGTTGCCCTCGCCGCGAATGTGGCGCGGATTGTGCGGCTGCCGCGCCGGCCCCGCGATCTTCGTCGCGAGCACGATGCGATCGCGCTGCGCGCGATGCTGCGCGATCCAGGTGCCGATGTATTGCTCGGTGCGGCCCTGCGTGTCGGGCTTCGGCGGCACCGGATACATCTCCGCGGCGTCGATCAGCGTCACGCCCTGCCCGAGCGCATAGTCGATCTGCTCGTGCGCGTCGCGCTCCGAATTCTGCTCGCCCCACGTCATCGTGCCGAGACCGATCAGGCTGACCTCGATGCCCGAATCGCCGAGTGTGCGGTATTCCATGCTGTTCCTGTCGCGTCGGTGGAAAGCAGGAACGCTATCACATCGAAGCGGTTGCTTCAGGCGGGCGCCGCGCACGCTTACAAGCGGCTTTTGGGCGGCCCGGCGCGCTCACGCGCCTGCTGCCCGGACGACGGTGCGGCCGCCCGCCGTCACTGCGGCCGCTGGATGAAGCAGGTCGCGGACGCATGCGCGACGATCTTGTCGTCCGGCGTCTTCAGCGTGCCCTCCGCGACGCCCAGCGAACGCGACAGGTGAATCACACGCCCTTCCGCGATCAGGTCGACGTCGCGCGGCACGGGCCGCAGCATCTTCACGTGCAGATCGACGGTACCGTAACCGACGCCCGCGTCGAGCATCGAATGCACCGCGCACCCGGTGACGGAATCGAGCACCGTCGCGGCGAACCCGCCGTGCACGCCGCCCAGCGGATTCAGGTGGCGGCCATCCGCCCGCGCCGAAAACTTCACGTAGCCGAGCTCGACGTCGAGCGGACGCATTGGGATCGTCTCCGAAATCGACGCAAGAGGCGCGTCGCCCGACACGGCGGCACGCAGCAGATCCAGGCCAGACAGGGAAAGCGGATTCATCGGGTTGTCTCCGGGTTGAAAGCGCGTCGCCGCGCGAGTAAGTTCTAAATTGGAACTCATTATTGGCAGCGACACCGGTCGTTGTCAACGCGGCTGCGCCCATTGCGACCGAAGGCGGGTTCTATAATCGAACCCGCTATGTCGCTGAACCGCCGCAAGACCGCCGCAAGAGGCAAGAGACTCGACGATGAAATGGGATGACATCGGCACGCTGAACTGTTCGGTCGCGCGCACGCTCGCCGTGCTCGGTGACCGCTGGACCATGCTGATCCTGCGCAACGCCTTCCTCGGCTGCCGCCGCTTCGATGCATTCCAGGCCCAGCTCGGCCTGACGCGCCACGTGCTGGCCGAACGGCTGGCGCGGCTCGTCGACGAAGGCGTGCTCGTCAAGCGCGCGTATCAGGAACGCCCGCCGCGCTTCGAATACCGGCTGACGGAAAAAGGCCGCGACCTCTACCCGGCGCTGCTCGCGCTGATGGCATGGGGCGATCGCTGGAAGGACGACGGCCAGGGGCCGCCGGTGCAATTGCGACACCGGACCTGCGGCCAGCTGATGCACGCGGTGACCGTATGCTCGGCCTGTGGCGAGCCGCTCGACGCGCACGACGTGCAGCCCGAGCCTGGACCAGGATGGGTCGCGCCCGACGAGGCCGACGCGTCTGCCGCCACGGATTGACGATGCATTGCGCGCGGATGTCCGTCAGACGCGCCCATTGCACGCACGCTTCGGCGACAGGCCGCATGGGGGGCGAGCCCGCCCGACCGAGGGCACGCATTGTTCGCACACGCGTATCCTGCAACGGCGAATGCAATCGCATGCCATCGCCGGCGCTGTCCGCTGTCCGTTGACCACTGTCCGTTGACCGCCCCGCTCGCATACACGAGTTGCACAACGCAACTTCGCGTCACCCTCACCGCCCCTGCCGATCACCGCGCGGCCCCTCGCTTCGCATCCGTACGTGACCGGGCCGCCACGCGTGCGTTACACTCACGGCCCGCTGTCTCGAAATTATTCGCTGTCCAAGATGTTGTCGCGCAATCGCCTCGCTGCCGCCTGTCTCGCCGCTTCCCTGCTCGCCACACCCTTCGCCGCCTTCGGCAAGACGCAAAGCGAATCGCTGCTCCAGCAAGCGATCGATCTCGTGTCGCGATGGTTGCCGGCCCCCACTCACGAAGCACCCGCGACGCAGGTCGTCGAATCGGCGTTCTCGCCCGACGGCGGCGCCGAAGCGCTCGTGCTGAAAGCGATCGGGGCGGCGCGCAGCTCGATCCGGGTCGCCGCCTACTCGTTCACGTCGCCGCCCGTCGCGCGCGCACTGCTTGCCGCCAAGCGCCGCGGCGTGAATGTCGCGGTGGTCGTCGACGACAAGGGCAACCGCGCGAAGAGCAGCAAGCAGGCGCTGAACCTGCTCGTCAACGCGGGCATCCCGACGCGCACGATCGACGCCTATGCGATCCATCACGACAAGTACCTCGTGATCGACGCCGAGCACGTCGAAACGGGTTCGTTCAACTACAGCGCGTCGGCGGCCAGCCGCAATTCCGAGAACGTCGTCGTGGTCTGGAACAATCCGCAACTCGCGTCGCGCTACCTCACGCACTGGCAAAGCCGCTTCGACCAGGGCACGCCGTACCGCTCCAGCTACTGACGCGCGACACGCGCGTTCGCCCGGCGCTCGACCGTTCGCAATTTTGCCGCCGCGTGACAGATGATCGGCGAGCATCGCGCGATGTTCAATTCGGCCAGATGGCCAGCATGCCGGCTCACGAAGCGCCCATCACGCACGACGCCGCCACGTTCAATGGATTTCGGGCAACCGCCCGGTCGCTGCGCCGGCATGCGCGCCCGACACGCAGCGGTTCGCGTGCCCGTCCGCATCGCTCGCCGAATTCGCCGGCAAGCCGTGCTCGTCCATCGGCAGCACGCTGCGCACGCATCCGGTGCTGAACATCAGCGTGTTCTGAACCAGCGGGTAAAGGAGATACAGCGCAAACGCGAGATAGCCCGCGTACAGAATTCGAACCATGGTGCGATGGGATGCGATGAACGATTGGACTCGTCCTGTTTACGGCATCGCGACGCACACCTTGAGGTATCGCTTGTGGGACTCCGTATCGGAACGAAACACGGGCCGATGACACCCGCTTCTCACGGCATCTTCGCCGGCACTCACGCGGCCGGCCGCCGCAGCCGCAAGACGGGCAGCGTGGCGATGCATCGAGGAATGCGCGATACTTGCTCGACGTATGATCCATGACCGGCCCGACGGCCGGGACAAGAGACAAGGCCCATGCAAATCGCACCGAAACCGACCGACGAGGCGGCCCGGCTCGATACGCTTCGTTCGCTCTCGATCCTCGATACACCGCCCGAAGAACGCTTCGACCGCCTGACGCGTCTCGCGCGACGGCTGTTCGACGTACCGATCGCCCTCGTCAGCCTCGTCGACGAGAATCGCCAGTGGTTCAAGAGTCATGCGGGACTCGACGCCACGCAGACGCCGCGCGACGTGTCGTTCTGCGCGCATGCGCTGCTCGCGGGCGATACGATGGTGATCCAGGATGCACTGAACGACGATCGCTTCCACGACAACCCCCTCGTCACCGGCATGCCCGGCATCCGCTTCTACGCGGGCCGGCCGCTCACCGCACCGAACGGCGCCCCCATCGGCACGCTATGCCTGATCGACACGCGGCCCCGCTCGCTCGAACCCGACGAACTCGCACTCCTCGGCGACCTCGCCCACATGACCGAGCGCGAGATCGCCGCACTGCATTTCGCGACCACCGACGAGCTCACCCAGTTGACGAACCGGCGCGGCTTCGAGATTCTCGCCCGCCATGTGCTGAGCCTGTGCGATCGCGTCGGCCGTCACGCCGTGCTGCTGTTCTTCGACCTGAACGATTTCAAGGCGATCAACGATCGCTTCGGCCATGCCGAAGGCGATCGCGCGCTGAAGGCGTTCGCCGAAACGTTGACGGACGCGCTGCGCGACAGCGACGTCATCGCGCGACTCGGCGGCGACGAGTTCGTCGCGCTGTTGAGCGCCACCGATCCGGCCGACGTCGCCGAGCCCGTCGAACGCGTGACGCAGGCGCTCGCGCAGCGCAATGCCGCCGATGCTCGCGGCTACGCGATCCGTTTCAGCGTCGGACACGTTGCCTACGATCCCGCACGCCATCGCACCGTCGCCGACCTGCTCGCATCGGCCGATCGCCGGATGTACGAACACAAGCAGCGCGGCAAGACGGCCGGCGCATGACCGCGAACGAGCCGGGCCGGCGTGGCGCAATCCGGCTGCCGCGCCGTCGCTCGGCCGCGGTCGTGCCGGGACGTCGGTTCAGCTTCCGCACGGCGGCGCACTAGCCATTGCGTCCGCGATCTGCTCGGGCGTCAGGTCGCGCTGATGCGTCGCCAGCGACCAGCGATGCCCGAACGGATCCTCGACCTGCCCGTAACGATCGCCCCAGAACATGTCGGCGGCGGGAATCGTGATCGTCGCACCGGCCTCGACCGCCTTCGCGATCGCTGCATCGGTGTCCGGCACGTACAGATGCAGACAGACGGGCGTGCCTTTCAGCGCCTTCGGGCCCAGCGCACCGTGCTCGGGCATTTCATCCACCAGCATCAGCGTCGAATCGCCGATCGCAAGGCACGCATGCGCGAGCCGGCCGTCGGGCATCGCGAGGCGAAACTGTTCGGTCGCGCCGAATGCACGCGTGTAGAAGTCGATGGCTGCGGCCGCGCCTGCACAGATCAGATGCGGGGTCAGCGTGCGCATCCCTTCCGGGATCGGCTTGACGGGCGTGGACATGGTGTCGCTCCTTCAGTCGGTTGTCGTATCGAAAATCGGGACGGACGCACGATGCGCACGCCTCCGATGCTACGACGGACGACTCCCACGGAAATCGACACGACATACGGAATTTTTTTGTTTGGCCGAGCCACCGGCGCACCGGGCGCCCGGCCTCGTCAGCCGGTTCGCGCAGCCTGCTCGTCCGGCTCGCCGAACCGGCGGCGGCAGGCCTCCAGCAACTCGGCCACCGCGTCGAGCGGAAGATCGACGAACCGGGCGATCGGCAGCATCACGCCACCCGGCACCTTCGTGCGCGACGAATGAACGGAGAACTGATAGCCGATGTAATGATGACCGGCGACGCGGACGATCCGGAATTCCGTGACGTCACGCCACCGCGTGACAGGCTTTTCGCGGGCGGAACCGATCAGCCGGAAGCCCGTCTCGTCGATCTGCAGCGCCATCTTGCGCCGCGACGAGACGAACAACGCGGCGCTGGACAGCCCCAGCAGCGCGGCCAGCGCCCCCACCGGCCAGAGCGTCGGGGCGGCCACATAACCGCACAGGCTCGCCGCAGCCAGCCCCGCGCACGCGATCGCCCTGCTTTTCAGGCTTCGGCCGTCGACTGCCAGCGTGATCGGTAACGAGCCGGTGACCGTTCCCGCGACGGGATCGACGTGCCAGCCGGAATCCGTCGTTTCGCGTATGTTCATTGCACGCTGGCCCGTGTCGACGGCCGCCGCGCCAGCGACGCGGGCGACATGCCGGGATTCCGGTCACGTTTGCGCGAATCACGCGCGATTGCGCCGACGTCGGTCAATTGCATACCTTGACCGTGCCGTTGGTCGTGCATTGACCGACGGCCCAGTGGCTCTGCCCCGCCAGATGAGGCGCGGGGCCCATGCCGCGGATCGGCGCGGCCGGCGGCGAAGACGCGGGGACGGTCGCCGACGCGGTCTCGGGCGACGGTTGCAGGGGCGACGGCCCTGACGCGGTCTGACAGGCGGCAAGCGCCGAACAAAGCGCGAATGCCAGCGAGGCGATGGCGGATCTGGGCATGGTCATGGGCGCGTTCGCGCGATTCGTTTCGGGGACCGGCTCGCAGTCAGATTTGCGGCAGATCGCGCAACGTGCGCGACTCGCTGGTTGCATCGATGTCGAGCTCGATGCCTTCGGACGCGTCGCGATACAGCACGCGCTTCAGCCTGGGCCCGATTGCAGTGGTGTCCGATGCCGAGAAGATCGCGCGGACATCGCTGCCGGACGCGAGTGCGCGCGCCACGTCCGCCACCGGGGCCTCGCTGGGCGCCGCCGCCCACGAACGATCGACCGGGTTCACGGCCGCCCAGCGCACGTGCGTCACGCGCGCGCTGCGCGGATCGATTCGGACACCATTCACCGCGAACGTCGACATCGGCATCTCCTTTGAGTTCTTGCGGCCCGCCGCATGCATGCTGCGGGCTGCGAACGGCCCGGACCTCGCCTGCGCGGCGTGCACGGCCCGCGATCATCTGCGCGGCTCCGGCCAACGCGATTTTCGATGATACATTGGGACGCTTTGCATCCGTCAACAGACAATCGTGTACGGGAGAAACACATGAGCGACGCCTGGGGAACCTTCCCTGCCAGAATGGGCGACCATCAGGCTTTCATCAGCTTCAACCACGACTTTGCGGAAATCGCGGATGGCGATCCGCGCACGTCGCTGCTCAGCGTGCGCGTTCCCTTCGCGCATCCGTCGCCCGACGGTCTGCCGACCGGCGACGAATTCGCCGATCTCGCAAAGATCGAGGACCTGCTCGACGCCGCGATCGCCGCGAAGGACGGCGTGCAAGTCGGCCGCATCACCGTCGACGGCAACCGCGATTTTCTTTTCTACGTGCCGTTCGACGAAGCGGCGGCCGCGGAGATCGTCGACTCGCTGGCCGACCAGACGACCTATGCGCTTCAGTACGCCCATCAGGACGACCCGGACAAGACGACGTACTGGCAGACGCTCTACCCGACCGACGACGACTGGCAGATCATGCGCGACATGCGCACGCTGGAGGCGCTGCGGCAGCAAGGCGACGTCCCCGACGTGAGCCGGCGCGTGATGCACTGGGCGTACTTCCCCGACCCGAGCGACGCACACCAGTTCGCGGACTGGGCCGAAGCGAAAGGCTATCCGGTCGAATCGGTCGCGCCGACCGAAGACGGCAAGTCGGCGGTGCGGTTTTCGCACGAAGGGACGATGGCCCTCGCCGATATCACGCGCCATACGATCGCGCTCAATCGCGAGGTGCGCGCACTCGGCGGCAATTACGATGGATGGGAAACCAGCGTCGAACAGGCGGGCTGAGCGGCGCGCGATGCGACGTCACGCATGCGACAAAAAACATCCCGGCAGCGTTGTTGCGCGCTGCCGGGATCAAGGCATCGCCGGCAAAAACCGGCGATGGGCCTGAGGGTTCGCTCAGGCACGAGGAAAGCAATTCGTACGGATCGGGCGAACGGATGTCGGAGTGCGAACGCGTGCCGTCGCGCAGTCCGCCGAACGCCTGTCCGGATCCGCCGACGCAACTTTCCGGCGTCGGGGGGCAAAAAGCCCCCGCTCCTGCGCGAGCGAGCGGGGAAATGGTTGACCGGGCCGGGGAAGAACGGTCAACCGGTCAAATTGTGATCTCGGGTCGCGCGGCGGTCTGTGCGGCAACTCACCCTTTAGTGACAACGCGACGACAACCGGCATGCTCGCGTGCCGGCGAATACCGTCATGATTCAAGCGCGACGCACTGCTTGCCGCCCTCGTCAACGAAAAGCCGAGAGACAACGTTTGCCTTTTCATCTCGGCGTTTTATTTTTTAATCAAGTCGCTTTTTCAGGCCCAAAGGCGCAGCTTCCAGTAAATCGCAAGTATTGTCAAAGCAGGATTATTCTATTTTTTCGCACGATGCGATTTCCGCCTCGTTTTTTCGTGCGGAATTTCTTGTGCGCAATGATCTGCGTCATGAAAATACGAGTTCGTCGCTACAACGAGCCGTTGGAAAACCAGTCGGCAACCAGATCGATCCAGTCGAGATTGCTGACGATTTCAATAGCAGCGCCGCCGACGATGTCGGCTGTCGACGAATCTGCCGCCACCGCGCCGGTTGCCACCGCGCTCATCTTCGCAATCTCGGTCGATGCGACGGGCCTCGATTCGGCAAGCCGCTCCAGCCAGTCAACGATATTGGCGCGCGCGTCCGCCTCGTCGGCGAAATCGTTTCGCTCGAGAAAACGATCGAATACGATCCACGCGAGTGTCTTGCTTCGCACCTCGGATTCGAGTTGCCTGTCGACGACGACGGTACGGCCGGACTCGGCGATTTCGAGCGTCGCCGTGAAGCAGTAATCCAGATATTCGATCTCGAGTTTCGACGACATGGCTTCTTCGCTCAATGCGCTCTCTCATTTTTCACGATGTCCGGCGTGCTTCGCGACACCGTGTGAATCTTGCGTGAATTTCGCGCAGGGTTTCATTCTCGCCGGCAGTATTGCGATATTCTCGCAACCTGTCGATATGGATCGTCAACCCATGATCGTTCCCATTCTTTTTGTCGATTGAGCCGTAAGTCGCTCCATTTTCCTATTTTTGGTATCGAACTGCTGTACAGCCGTCCGCGCTGCTAAACTCGAATCACGAGGGCCGCTTGCGCCACCAGGGGAAATCAATGACGCTCGCTCACGCACGACAAGGCGGCGTAGATGTCTGGATCGTCCAGCTTCCCGGGCACGCGCCCTATGCCTACACGCACCTCAAGCGGGTATTTTCGTCCGACGACTCTCGACATCGGGTCGTGACGGTCGACTTGAAGAAACTGCTGACCTGCGCCGACCGCGACACCACCGACTATGTGCTGCCGTCGGTTCAGTATTGGGCACCCGGCAAGGCCGCGGGCATTCGCGAATTCCTCGATCCGGACCGGGACCGGATTCCGGACATGCCGTTCATCACGTTTCGCGAGATGAGAACGCGAACGCTGCTCGGCATTCCCGGCCTGTCGAAAATCGGCGTCGCGTCGTTCCGTAACGGCCAGCATCGTGCGCGCTATCTCGCCTATGCCGGTGCGACGATCTTGCCTGTCGAAATCCACGAAACCGAAGCCGATTTGCTTGTCCGGTATTGCGGCGAATGATCGCGCAGTCCGTTCGGATTTCACCGGCCGCGATGCCGTAGCGGGCCGACCGCGGCTGCACGCGCGTGCGTGGCACGCCGACGCCGGCAACGCGTTCAAGCCTGGATCGCATAAATCCGGTCGACCACTTCCGTCCGGCCGATGCGGCTCGTTTCGACACCGGCCAATTGCCAGCCGTTGTGTTCGTAGAACCCGATCGCACGCACGTTGCCCTCCAGCACCTGCAGATGGACCTTGTCCACGCCGATCGACCGCGCCCATGCGCGAACCGCTTCGATCATGCGCTTGCCCGTGCCGCCGCCATGATGCGACGGATGAACGTGCAGGCAGTCAAGCAACACACCCAGCGCCGGATCGACGGGGCGCTCGGCACTGACGAAGCCGACCGGCTCGCCATTCGATTCGGCGATCAGCACGAAGCCCCAGTCGCGCGCGTTGCGATCGAAATACTTGCGCCAACGAATCGCATGCTCGGTCGGCGCCTCGTCGGACAGATAGGTGGCCGGAAGGATGTGGCTATAAGCGGTTTGCCAGCTCAGCGTGTGCAGGCGAGCAATGTGGTTCGCGTCGTGCGCCGTCGCGGCGCGCAGTGTGGTCCGGGTGTCCGGCATCGGTAGCAACTCCTCGTGCTCGTTCTCTCGATCGGCATGTGTCGTCGCAAAATATACCGTGCTTTGCGGGAGGCATTTCGCAGGGGCTCGTCGTCGGAAGGTCGGCACGCGGCAAAAAAAATCCCGACGCCTTCTCCGGTCGTCGGGATCGAACGGCCCTGCAAAGCATGAGGGCACGAGGAAGGTCATACATTACACGCGTGTAAGACTGTTGCGCTTTGTCGGTTTGCGCCAAGCCCCTGTTCGATTCCGCCAATCGGCGGGTTGCGAACGCCGTAAACGAAAAAAGCCTGCTCGCGTTTTACGCGAGCAGGCAAGAAAACGGATCAGCATTCGAGGCACGAGGGCTGTCCAGGCAAGATAACGGCACGGCGCGCAGGAACCTTAGGCAGAAAGGAAGCGTCGCGGGCAAACTGATACGAACCGTTGTCGGTGCAACGACACGGAAACGCGATATGAAGTACGCGCGCGGTCTCGTCGCCATGTCCGTCATCCACAACGGGGATACCAGACAAGCGGTGCGATCGGTCGATACCACGCACGATCGCACACCCGATTTCGACTCCCGCCCGCCTCGCTTCGCGCGACGGTCTGATATTCGGCATCGAAGTCATATCGCCGAGGCGACTCGATTCCGTTTGTGCGAACTCGAACGTTCGCCATCCACGTGCCGCCGACTGCCGGCTGCACGAACGCGACGATGATTTCGTAACCGTCGAATTCATCGCTACGGCATTCGATTGTCTTGCGTATAGGGCGTCCGCTTTCATGCGCCTGATGCTGCTGTCGCGCAGTGCGCTTTAGCGCTATCGGTCTTTTGAAGCGCGAGGCCGAGAGGGTATCGCGGTTGATTCATTGAATACGGCGCGCCACTTCGTTAAAGACGCCGTGACCAAAACACACCGCGGCTGTGTCCGAACGCCAGAAAGCAAAAAGCCCGGTTCAATGAACCGGGCTTTTTGCTTGAATTCGTTGGGGTGGCTGATGGGACTCGAACCCACGACGACAGGAATCACAATCCTGGACTCTACCAACTGAGCTACAGCCACCACTGATACTGCTTGCTTCGTTTCGCTGTTTTGTTTCAGCAGCGAAGAACAAGATTATACGAACACTTTTGAATCTTGCAAAGCCTTTTTTTCAAAAATTTCTTCGGCTTCGTTCAGATGCGCACGTGCCTCGTCGAACACGGCCAGATCGCCGCGCGCGAGCTTCTTGTTGTCCGACAGCACACGACGCCAGCCACGCGCGCCCGGCATGCCGCGATACAGCCCGAGTGCGTGCCGCACGATCGCGCCGAGGTAGGTGCCGCGCTTCAGCTCGGCCGCGCAATACGCGATCAGTTGCGCCTCGGCCTCTTCGCGCGTCGGCACCGCTGCGCTCGATCCGTAAAAGCGCGCATCGACCTCCGCCAGCACGTACGGGTTGTGATAGGCCTCGCGGCCGAGCATCACGCCATCGACGTGCTCGAGATGCTGCTCGACTTCATCGAGCGTCGTGATGCCGCCGTTGATCACGATCTCCAGCGACGGAAAATCGCGCTTCAACCGATACGCATAGTCGTACTTGAGCGGCGGGATCTCGCGATTCTCCTTCGGCGACAACCCCTTCAGGATCGCGTTGCGGGCATGCACGACGAACGTCTCGCAACCGGCCTCGGCCACCGTGCCGACGAAGTCGCGCACGAACGCGTAGTCCTCGACCGCATCGACACCGATCCGGTGCTTGACCGTCACCGGCACCGACACCGCATCGCACATCGCCTTCACGCAGTCGGCAACGAGTTGCGGCTCGTTCATCAGGCATGCGCCGAACGCGCCGCGCTGCACGCGCTCGGACGGACACCCGCAATTCAAGTTGATTTCGTCGTAGCCCCATTGCTCGCCGAGCTTCGCCGCACGCGCGAGATCGTCCCGCTCGCTGCCGCCCAGTTGCAGCGCGATCGGCGATTCGCTCGGCGTGAACGCAAGATGCCGCTGGGCGTCGCCGAACAACAGCGCGCCCGTCGTGATCATCTCCGTATACAGCCACGTGTTGCGCGTCAGCGTGCGGTGAAACGACCGGCAATGACGGTCGGTCCAGTCGAGCATCGGCGCGACGGATACACGGCGGGGAGGAAGCGAGGACGGAACGGACATGGAATCGGGTACAGGCCAGACGGCGCGGAAACAACCGGATATTTTACCGCAATCCTGACCGCCCCCGCCCGACGCGTGCGCTAGCCGTCGCCCAGCTCCGCATCGACCGCCCGGCGTGCCTCGTCGAGCACGCGCTCGATCACGCGCCGCTCGGTCAGCAGCATCCCGTCGACCTTGATCGGCCGCCAGTCGATCCGCACGGCCTCGCCCTGCAGCACGCGATAGTGCGCATGCTCGCCGCCCCAGACCTGCTCGGTCTTCACCTCGATCTCGAAACCGCGGTACGGCTCGCTGAAATCGCCGAGGTCGCTGCCTCTCGGTTCCATCGCACGCTCCGTGACGACGCCGCGCCAGACCGCCCGAGCGGCCGGCGCCGCGCGCTCAATCGTATTCGTCGGACAAGAAAGACCGGCCATCGGCCGTCAGATCGACCCGGTCGGCCGCCGCCAGATAGATCAGCCCGTCATTCAGCAACGCATGGACGACATCGTCGAACACGGGGGGAACCGGCCGGCTGTCGCCGAACTGGTCGATCCATTTCAGCGCCTCGATGGCTTCGGGGGAAAGGATGGGGGTCATGCGTTCGCCTCCGGCATCGGTGTCGTTCCATCCTAGCACTTCGTCCGGGAGTCGAATACCGAGGCAAACGCGCTGCGCGGATGCAAATGCGGCGCCACCGGGCACGTCGCCCACCCCGCAGCGCCGCACCGATGCGCGACGCACGCGCTCAGAGGCGCGCGATCGACACTTCCGTCGACTTCACGAGCGCGACGACTTCGGCGCCGACCTTCAGTTCGAGTTCGTCCACCGAACGGGTGGTGATCACCGACGTGACGATGCCGAACGGCGTCTCGACGTCGACTTCGGAAACCACGGACCCGCGAATGATCTCCTTGACCTTGCCCTTGAACTGGTTCCGTACGTTGATTGCAGTGATGCTCATCGGGATGATCGCTCCGAAGAAAAAAGTCTCAGAACGGGCGGCCGGAGCCGCCCGGAATTAAACGGCCCAGCGGATCTGCCCGACCGGTCGAACCTCGTCTGCTTCCTGCTCCGCATCTTGATCGGCCGTGCCGGGGCCGCCGGCGAGCACGCGCTTCAGCACGCGATCCTCCAGCGCCGCGAATGCGGCCGACGCACGGGCACGCGGCCGCTCGAGCGGCACCGACTGGTCGAGCGCCACGCGCCCCTGCTCGATCAGCAGGATGCGGTCGCCGAGCGCAACGGCCTCCTGCACGTCGTGCGTGACGAGCAGCGCGGTGAACCGGTGCTCGCGCCACAGGCGCTCGATCAGCGCATGCATTTCGATGCGGGTAAGCGCATCGAGTGCGCCGAGCGGCTCGTCGAGCAGCAGCAGTTGCGGCCGGTGCACGAGCGCGCGGGCCAGTGCGACGCGCTGCCGCTGCCCCCCCGACAATTGCGCGGGCCAGTCGTTCGCGCGTTCCAGCAGCCCGACTTCGTCGAGCACCGCGCGGGCCTGGTCGCGCGCACCGCGGCCGAGGCCCAGCATCACGTTCTGCAGCACGGTCTTCCACGGCAGCAGGCGCGCATCCTGATACATGATCCGCGTATCGAGCACGCCGCCGCCCTCGCCGCGCGTCACGAGCGCGCCGCTGCTCGGCTGCTCGAGCCCGGCGACGAGACGCAGCAGCGTCGATTTCCCGCAGCCGCTGCGGCCGACGATCGCGACGAAGCTGCCGCGCGCGATGCCGAGCTCGACGTTGTCGAGTACCGTGCGGGCGCCGAAGCGCTTGCTGACGCCCGACAGCGTGACCGCATCGTCGGGAGCCGGGCCGCCCGCGCGCCGCCGCGCGAGCGGCACGACCGATGCGCCGCCGTCACGTTCGAGGATCGCCGCATCGCGCGCGTCGCCGTCCGCGACGCGGGCCTGCGCCAGCTCGGCCTCCAGGTCTGCGCCGGCGAGCGGGCCGTAGGCGGCCGCCGAAGTCGTCGCATTCATGCCTTTGCTCCTGATTGATAAGCGGGGTGCCAGCGCAGCGTCACGCGTTCGAGCCATTTCGCCAGCACGTCGGCCAACTTGCCAAGCACCGCGTACAGCAGGATGCCGACCACCACCACGTCGGTTTGCAGGAATTCACGTGCGTTCATCGTCATGTAGCCGATGCCCGACTGCGCGGAGATCGTCTCCGCGACGATCAGCATCACCCACATCAGCCCGAGCGCGAAGCGCACGCCGACGAGGATCGACGGCAACGCGCCGGGCAGGATCACGTCGCGGTACAGCGCGAAACCGCGCACGCCGTAGCTCTTCGCCATCTCGATCAGGTTCGCGTCGACCGAACGGATCCCGTGATAGGTATTGATGTAGACGGGGAAGAACACGCCGAGCGCGACGAGGAACAGCTTCGCCTTCTCGTCGATGCCGAACCACAGGATCACGAGCGGGATCATCGCGAGCGCCGGGATGTTGCGGATCATCTGGATCGTCGAGTCGAGCGCGACCTCGGCGGCTTTCGACAGCCCGGTCGCCAGCCCCAGCGCGAGGCCGACGCCGCCGCCGATCGCGAAGCCGAACAGCGCGCGCCACGTGCTCACTTTCACGTTCGCCCACATTTCGCCCGACGTCACGAGCGACCATGCCGCGCGCACGACCGCCACCGGCTCGGGCAGCACGCGGGTCGACAGCCAGCCGGTGCGCGCACCGACTTCCCACGCCACCAGCAACGCGAGCGGCACGAGCCACGGCGCGACGCCGCGCCATGCGCGGGCGGCCACGGCGACACCCGTCGTCGACGTTTTCGTTGTCATCGCAAGCCTCCGTTCGCTCAGCTCTGGCTCGTCTTCGGCAGATAGTTGTTGCCGACGATCTCGCCGAACGGCCCCGACAGCGGGCCGGCCGCCTTCTCGACGCCCTTGCCCTTGATCAGCGGGAACACGAGCTCCGCGAAGCGATACGACTCCTCGAGGTGCGGATAGCCGGACAGGATGAACGTCTCGATGCCGAGATCCGCGTATTCGCGCATGCGTTCGGCGACCTGCTCGGGATTGCCGACGAGCGCCGTGCCGGCGCCGCCGCGCACGAGTCCCACACCGGCCCACAGGTTCGGATAGACCTCGAGCGTCTCGCGGCCGCCGCGCTTGCCGCCGTGCAGCGCGGCCATCCGGCGCTGGCCTTCCGAATCCATGTTCGCGAACGCCTTCTGCGCACGCGCGATCGTGTCGTCGTCGAGCCGGCTGATCAGCCGCTCGGCGTCACGCCACGCCTCGTCCTCGGTCTCGCGCACGATCACGTGCAGGCGGATGCCGAACTTGATCTTGCGGCCGCGCGCGTCGGCACGGGCGCGGATGTCGGCGATCTTCTTCGCGACGGCCTCGGGCGGCTCGCCCCAGGTCAGGTAGGTATCGATGTGATCGGCGGCAATCGCGTGAGCGGCCGGCGACGAGCCGCCGAACCACAGCGGCGGATGCGGGTGCTGCACGGGCGGATACAGCGCCTTGCCGCCTTTCGACTGCAGGTGCTTGCCGATGTAGTCGAATCCGTCGTTGTCGTGCGACGCGGTCAGCAGCCCGCGCCAGATGTTCAGGAAATCGTCGGTGATCTCGTAGCGCGTGTCGTGATCGGCGAAGAGACCGTCGCCTTCGAGCTCGGCCGCATCGCCGCCCGTGACGACGTTGATCAGCAGGCGGCCGCCCGACAGGCGGTCGAACGTCGCGGCCATCCGCGCGGCCAACCCCGGCGAAGCGATGCCCGGGCGCACGGCGACCAGGAACTTCAGGCGCTGCGTGGCCGGAATGAGGCTCGACGCGACGACCCACGCATCCTCGCAGGAACGACCGGTCGGCAGCAGCACGCCGTCGTAGCCGAGCGTGTCCGCCGCCACGGCGACCTGCTTGAAGTAATCGTAGTCCGCGGCACGTGCGCCTTCGGCCGTGCCGAGATAGCGGCTGTCGCCATGCGTGGGGATAAACCAGAACACATTCATCTGCTGCTCCTGCTTGACTGTCACTGCCGAAATTTGAAAAAACGTCGCCCTGCTCGCGTCGTGGATGAGCGACGCATGCATGGTGCGCATTCGAATCGGGATGGCTCGCCGGTCAGGCCGTGCAGCGGGCGAGGACGCGATCGCACGGCTGTTTCCGGGAAATCAGTCTAGGGATCGGTACAGGGCTTTGGAACGATTTTTTTGAGCTTAGGTTTTCCGCTTTCGTGATTAGCACGACGCTGGAGCGAATATCGCCGCGGCGGGGCCCTATAATGACGCACCTATCCGAATAACTCCGCGCGTCCGGCCCCCGCCGTGCGCGCCCGCGGTGCGCTCATCGATGCAGAAAGTCATCCTGCCCTTCCTGTCCGGCTTCCTGGCCGCTCTGTTCTTCCGCGAGGCCACCCTCGCCCTCCTTCACACGGCCGACCTGATCGCCGCGACCGGCTTCTCGACACAACCGTTCGCGCCGCTCGGCATTCCTGAATTTGTCGCGAATGCGCTGATCAGCGCGTGCTGTGCGATTCCGATGGCGTGGTTGTTGCGCGTCTCGCCGGAACGCGAAGCATCGTGGGTCGGCGCGCTCGTGTTCGGCGGTATCGTGCTGACGGCCGCCCGCGTGTTCGCGATCGATCCCCTGCGCGGCATCTGGCCGTCGGGCAACATGATGCCCGTGCTCGCGGCCGGCTTCGCTGCGAACGCGGTGTGGGGCTTCGGCGCGCTCGTGTTCATGCGCGCGTTCATGTCGGACGACGCGGGCGACGAATAACGCCGGCGCGAACGACACGCCCGTCTGGCCCGGACCGGCCGACGTCCATGAAAAAGGCCGCGCGCACATGCACGCGGCCTTTCCGTTTCTGCGTCGCGCGTCGATCGGCCGCACGCGCCGGCCCCATCGACGTCAGTCTTTCAGCTTGCGCAGCGGATGCGTGTCGGCCGTCCACGGGCTGTCGAACATCGCGAGCACGTCGGCACGGTCGACGTCGGCGGCCGACTTGAAACGCCACACGGGCTTGTGATCCTTGTCGACGATCAGCGCACGCACGCCTTCGATCACGTCGCCGCGCGCGAAGGTCGAGCGCGTGAGATCGAGATCGCGCCGCAGGCAATCGGCCATCGTCGCGCCGCGCGCGCGTTCGACGACTTCGAGCGACACGGCCATCGACAGCGGCGACAGCTGCTCGCGCATCGCGTGGGTCGCCTTCTCGACCCACCCGTCGACCGCCGCGCAATCCTGCTCGGCGTCGAGCGACGCGAGGATCGCGTCGAGGTCGGGCTGCGCGAAATGCCGGTCGATCCCGGCGCGCGCGTCGGCGAGCGCCGACGTGTCCGGCGTCGGCACGACCTTGTGCGCGGCGGCCGCGTCGGTCACGCAGGCGACGGCCTGCGCACCGCTGTCGAGACGCACGCTGCGCAGCGTGTCGAGCAGCGCCGGCAGCGCGGCATCGGGCAGATAGACGTCGGCGAGTTGCGCGTACAGCGCGCCGGCCGCGTCGAGCGTCGCGCCCGTCACCGCGAGATAACGGCCGATCGCGCCGGGCGTACGCGCGAGGAACCAGCTCATTCCGACGTCCGGGAACAGACCGATGCGCGTTTCGGGCATCGCCATTTTCGTCGAGTCGGTCACGACGCGCAGGCCGCCCGTATGCCGCGCCGCCTGCGAAATCCCCATGCCGCCGCCCATCACGACGCCGTGCATCAACGCGATGTACGGCTTCGGATACGTGAAGATCGCATGGTTGAGCGTGTATTCCTCGATGAAGAACGTGTCGACCGCATCGCGGTCGCCGCGCTGCCACGCGTCGTGGAAGAAGCGCACGTCGCCGCCCGCGCAGAATGCGCGCGGATGCGGGCTGTGCACGACGACCGCGATGACGTCGGGATCGTCGCGCCACGTGTCGAGCGCCTGCTGCATCAACCGGATCATGCCGACCGACAGCGCATTCAACGCCTTCGGCCGGTTCAGTTCGAGAAAGCCGATGCGGTTCGCGACATACGCACGCACGTCGGGCTGGGCGGATTCGGCGGAAACGGCGGCGGAAGTGGAATCGGTCATGAAGGTCATCCGGCAAACGGCGGGCGCACGCTCAGTGCGCCTGCATCTTCGAAAACAGGTTCAGCACCACGACGCCGGAGATGATCAGCCCGAGGCCGATCACCGCCGGCACGTCCGGCACCTGGCGATAGAGCAGCATCGCGACGAGCGTGATCAGCACGATGCCGGCGCCCGACCAGACTGCATAGATGATGCCGACGGGCATCGTGCGCAACGTGAGCGACAGGCAGTAGAACGCGACGCCGTAACCGGCGACGACGAGCACCGACGGCCACAAGCGCGTGAAACCGTCCGCCGCGCGCAGCGCGGACGTGCCGATCACTTCCGCGACGATCGCGATCGCGAGCCATGCGTAACCGGGCAGTTGCATCGCTCAGCTCCTTGCGAGGGCCAGTACCGCATAGTCGTGACCGAGCTCGGCACACAGCGCCTCGACGACGAACTCGTGGTCCGCGCGCTGCGGCAGCCCGGACGCCGTGATCGAGCCGATCACACCGGCGCCGGCGACGGTCAGCGGAAACGAACCGCCGTGCGACGCGTACTCCGCGACCGGCAACCCGTGCTTGTCCGCGAGCGTCGCGCCGGCCTGCTGCATGCGCAGGCCGATCGCGTACGAGCTGCGGCGAAAATGCGCGACGACGTTGCGCTTGCGGCGCACCCAGTCGGCGTTGTCGGGCGTCGCGCCGGCGAGCGCCGCGTAAAACAGCGGCTGGCCGAACGTGACGACGTCGATCGCGATCGCATGACCGCGCGACGTCGCGAGCGCATGCATGCGGTTGCCGAGCGCCCATGCGCGGGCCGGGTCGAAATGGGGAAACACGAGCGCCTGTTCCTGCGCGCCGATCGATTGCAGATCGTGAGCGATGTCCATGAATCCGTCGATGCAGTAGTGAGAGTCGCAACGGCGCCGATGCGATCGCGCAGGGCCGCTGCCGGGATGACGACACAAACCGCTCGATTCTAGCGCACGTGCCTCCCCGTACCGGCCCCACCGGCGCCCGCCACCCGGCCATCAGAAAACACTTGCACGCATTCTGGATAGCCCATATAATCTATTTCTTCGACGGACGCGGGGTGGAGCAGTCTGGCAGCTCGTCGGGCTCATAACCCGAAGGTCGTAGGTTCAAATCCTACCCCCGCAACCAACCGTCCAGAATTTCGCAAAAAGCCCGGCTTCGCGCCGGGCTTTTTGTTTTTGCGCGTCCGGGCGTCGCGCACGCGAGCGCCGTTTCGCGCGACACGCCGCGGCATGCGTGGGCGTTCGAGAATGCCGCGGCCCGGTGATACACTCGCATCAACTCGTCCCTTCCACTCGACATGAAATTCTGCTCCGTCTGCGGTCACGAAGTCCTTGCGCGCATTCCTCCTGGCGACAACCGCGAGCGCTTCGTCTGCGATCACTGCGGCACGATCCACTATCAGAATCCGCGCAACGTCGTCGGCACGGTCCCGGTCTGGGGCGACCAGATCCTGCTGTGCCGCCGCGCGATCGAACCGCGCTACGGATTCTGGACGCTGCCGGCGGGTTTCATGGAAATGGGCGAAACGACCGCGGAGGCCGCCGCGCGCGAAACGCTCGAGGAAGCCGGCGCGCGCGTCGAGGTGCAGAACCTGTTCACGCTGCTCAACGTGCCGCACGTGCACCAGGTCCACCTGTTCTACCTTGCGCGGCTCACCGATCCGGGTTTCGAAGCCGGCGAGGAAAGCCTCGAAGTCAAACTGTTCGACGAAGCCGACATCCCGTGGGACGAGATCGCGTTCCCGACCGTCAGCCAGACGCTGCGCTTCTTCTTCGCCGATCGCGCCGCCGGCGATTACGGCGTGCACACCGGCGATATCTTCCGCTCGCTGCGCAACGGCTGAGCCCCGCACCCATGGTTCCCTGGCTCGGTCCGGACGATCCGTTTCCGTCCATCGAACGCGCGCTCGGCCCCGCGACCGGCGCTCCCGGGCTGCTCGCCGCGAGCGCCGACCTGCTGCCGTCGCGCCTCATCGACGCCTACCTGCGCGGCATCTTCCCGTGGTATTCGGACGGCCAGCCGGTGCTGTGGTGGAGCCCGGACCCGCGCATGATCCTCGTGCCGGCCGAATTCAAGGTCGCGCCGTCGCTGCGCAAGACGCTCAAGCGCGTGCTGCGCGAGCCGGAATGGGAGGTGCGCGTCGATCACGACTTTCCCGGCGTGATGCGCGCGTGCGCGCAGGCGCCGCGCCGCGGGCAGCGCGGCACCTGGATCACCGCCGAGATCATCGACGCCTATACGTCGCTCTACCGCACCGGCAACGCGCACAGCATCGAGACGTGGCACGGCGGGCGCCGCGTCGGCGGCCTCTACGGCGTCTCGTTCGGCCGGATGTTTTTCGGCGAGTCGATGTATGCGGACGTGACCGATGCGTCGAAAATCGCGCTGGCCGCGCTCGTCGCGCACCTTCGCGAGCACGGGCTGGAAATGATAGACTGCCAGCAGAATACGTCGCATCTAGCGTCGCTCGGCGGCCGCGAGATCGCACGCAAGGCCTTTGTCGCTCACGTGCGCCGCGCGGTAGCCGAACCGCCGATTCCGTGGCAGTTCGACAAGCGCGTGCTCGCCGCGCTGACGAGCCCCGCCGAAACGGCGGCGCCCTCCGGGACCGAGCGCTAGCGCGGCACTCCTTCCCTGCATCGAGAGCTGCCCATGACTCACCCGACTGAGCTGCCGCTTTCACCGCTTTCGGCGCTGCAATTCTATGCAACGGCGCCCTATCCGTGCAGCTATCTGGACGGCCGCATCGCACGCTCGCAAGTCGCGACGCCGAGCCACCTGATCAATTCCGACATCTACACCGAACTCGTGAAGGCCGGCTTCCGCCGCTCGGGCGTCTTCACGTACCGCCCGTACTGCGACGGCTGCCGCGCATGCGTGCCGGTGCGCGTGCCGGCCGGCAAGTTCGTGCCGACGCGCACGCAGCGCAGGATGTGGAAGCGGCACCGCGCGCTGGTCGCGACGGTCTCGCCGCTGCACTACGACGAAGAGCATTACGCGCTCTACATGCGCTACCAGTCCGCGCGCCACGCGGGCGGCGGCATGGATCGCGACAGCCGCGACCAGTACGAACAGTTCCTGCTGCAAAGCCGGATCAATTCGCGCCTCGTCGAATTCCGCGACCTCGACGCACCAGGCGGCGAACCCGGCAAGCTGCGGATGGTCAGCATGATCGACATCCTCGGCGACGGGCTGTCGTCGGTGTACACGTTCTTCGAGCCCGACGAGCGGCACACGAGCTACGGCACCTACAACATCCTGTGGCAGATCGAACAGGCGAAGAGCCTCGGGCTGCCCTACGTGTACCTCGGCTACTGGATCCGCGAGAGTCCGAAGATGGCCTACAAGGCGAACTTCCATCCGCTCGAAGGCCTGATCGACGGACGCTGGAAGGCGCTCGACCCCGAACGGGTCGACCTGCCGCCCGTCGACGCGGCGCTCGCGCGCGCGCCGTTGCCGGGCGGACATTCGGGCACGGGCTGACGCGCGGCGCGGCGGCTACGGAGCGAAGCACGCCCGTACCGTGCAACTCCCGGTAAAATAGCGGGTTGTCATTCATTTCGGCTGCCCGCCCCATTCCCGTGTTCAGTTCCCTCTACCCGCTGGCCCGCGCATCCCTGTTCAAAATGGATGCGGAAGACGCTCACCACCTTACGCTGCGCGCGCTCGGCGCGGCCGGCCGCACGGGCCTCGCCTGCGCGCTGTCGGCCCGCGTGCCCGACGCGCCACGCACCGTGATGGGGCTCACGTTCCGCAATCCGGTCGGCCTCGCGGCCGGCCTCGACAAGGATGGCGCGGCCATCGACGGCCTCGCGGCGCTCGGTTTCGGCTTCATCGAGGTCGGCACGGTCACGCCGCGCCCGCAGCCCGGCAATCCGCGCCCGCGGATGTTCCGGCTGCCGCAGGCCGAAGCACTGATCAACCGGATGGGCTTCAACAACCACGGCGTCGACCAGTTCGTGAAGAACGTCCAGGCCGCCCGCTACCGCGGCATCCTCGGCCTGAACATCGGCAAGAACGCCGACACGCCGATCGAGCGCGCGGCCGAGGATTATCTGTACTGCCTCGAGCGCGTGTACCCGTTCGCGAGCTACGTGACGATCAACATCTCGTCACCGAACACCAAGAACCTGCGCCAGTTGCAGGGCGCGGGCGAACTCGATGCGCTGCTCGCCGCGCTGAAGGACAAGCAGCAGCGCCTCGCCGACCTGCACGGCAAGCTCGTGCCGCTCGCGCTGAAGATCGCGCCCGACCTCGACGACGAACAGGTCAAGGAAATCGGCGACACGCTGCTGCGCCACAAGATCGAAGCGGTCATCGCCACCAATACGACGCTGTCGCGCGCGGCCGTCCAGGGCCTGCCGCACGCGGACGAAGCCGGCGGCCTGTCGGGCCGCCCGGTGTTCGATGCGTCGAACGAAGTGATCCGCAAGCTGCACGCGGAAGTCGGCAACGACGTGCCGATCATCGGCGTCGGCGGCATTTTTTCGGGCGAGGACGCGCGTGCGAAGCTGGCGGCCGGCGCGGCGCTCGTCCAGCTCTATACCGGCTTCATCTATCGCGGCCCGGCACTCGTGTCGGAGTGCGTGAAGGCGATTGCCCGCGAACGCAGCGCGTAATATAGTCATAAGCAAACGATATTTAGATATCGATAGCGTTTTTGCTATCATCGACCTCACTATCCGACTCATTGACCCGGACAGGGCAAGGACACTCACGATGAAATTTTCGCTGCTGAAGAAGCTGCTGGTTGCCGGCGTGATCGGCACGTCGTTCGCTGCGGCAACCGCGCATGCGGCCGACCTCCTCGATCAGGTCAAGCAACGCGGCACGCTGCGGGTCGGCCTCGAAGGCACGTTCCCGCCGTTCAACTCGAAGAGCCCGCAAGGCGAGCTCGTCGGCTTCGACGTCGACATCGCGAAGGCCGTCGCGGCGAAGCTCGGCGTGAAGGCCGAATTCGTGACGACCGAATGGAGCGGCATCATCGCGGGCCTGCAGGCCGGCAAGTTCGACGTGATCGCCAACCAGGTCGGCATCACCGACAAGCGCAAGGAAACGCTCGACTTCTCGCCGGCGTACACGTACTCGTCCGCGCAACTGATCCAGCGCAAGGACGACGCGCGCCAGTTCAAGTCGCTGGAAGACCTGAAGGGCAAGAAGCTCGGCGTCGCGCTCGGCACGAACTACATGGACATGGCGAAATCGGTGCCGGGCATCGACGTGAAGACGTACCCGGGCGCGCCCGAGTACCTGCGCGATCTCGCGGCCGGCCGCCTCGACGCGGCGCTCAACGACCGCCTGATGCTCGCGTACCTGACGAAGAATTCCGATCTGCCGTTGCGCCCGGGCGCGAACGTCGGCTCGGCGAACCCGTCGGGCATCCCGTTCAAGAAGGGCAACCCGAAGTTCCAGAAGGCGATCGACGACGCGATGGCGCAACTCGAGGCCGACGGCACGTTCACGAAGATCTCCGACAAGTGGTTCGGCATCGACGTGACGAAACCGATCAAGTAAGCACGCCTGCATTTCCCGCCCGACGGCGGGCCGGAAAGGGCGGCATCCGCAACGATGCCGCCCTTTGTTTTATCGGTCCGGTTTATGATTGCGCTTTCGCGCACGCATTCGCTTCGTATTCCATGTCGACAACGTCCCTGCTCGTCCAATCGCTGCCGGTGCTCGCCCAGGGTGCCGTACTGACCGTCAAGTTCGCCGTGCTGTCGATGGTGTTCGGCCTGCTTGGCGCCGTCGTGCTCGCGATGATGGGCATCCGGCAAAGCGAAGCGCTCGACGGCTTCGAGCGCATCTGGGTCAACGCGCTCGCGTGGCTGGCGCGCGCGTACGTGAGCCTGATGCGCGGCACGCCGCTGCTCGTGCAGATCTTCGTCATCTATTACGGGCTGCCGAGCCTCGGCATCTCGCTCGACCCGACGCCGGCCGGCGTGATCGCGCTGTCCGCGAACGTCGCGGCCTACATGTCTGAAAGCATGCGCGGCGCGATCAACGGGATCGCGCGCGGCCAGTGGCTCGCCGCGTACAGCCTCGGGCTGTCGTGGGGGCAGACGCTGCGCTACGTGATCGGCCCGCAGGCGCTGCGCATCGCGGTGCCGAGCCTGTCGAACAGCCTGATCAGCCTGATCAAGGACACGTCGCTCGTGTCGGTGATCACCGTGACCGAACTGCTGCGCAGCGCGCAGGAAGTGATCGCGGCGACCTATCAGCCGCTGCCGCTCTATCTCGCCGCCGCGGCCGTGTACTGGATCCTGTGCCAGATTCTCGAATGGGTACAGCGCTGGTACGAAAAGCGCCTGTCGCTGCCGTCGCGGCACTGAGCCGCGCAATTGCACCGGGCCGCGCTCGCGGGCCCGGCACCCGCCTTGCCGCTTACTCGCCCGAATAACGCACGCCGAGCACGGCGCGCGCCGCGTCGGTCATCGCGATCATCTGCCGCGAATGGTCGTGCGTCATGATCGGGCTTTCGATCTCGCCCGCGCGCAGCAGGTCGCAGAAATGCGCGGTTTCGTAGTTCAGCCCGCCGCCGTCGACCGGCGCGTCGAGCTCGACGGTGCGCCCGTCCGCGTAGCGGATCGTCGCCCGCGCGGGGTTCCACCACTTTTCGTGAATCGTCACGTGGCCGCCCGCCGCGGCGATCAGCGCATCGCCGCGCCCCATCACGTCGAGGCCGCAAAAGAGCTGCGCGATCCCGCCGTTCGCATGCACGCTGTTCAGGCTCGCGAACAGGTCGACACCCGTCGCGCCGACGCGGCCGAGCGTCTGCACGTCGCGCGCCGCGCCGAGCCAGTCGATGGCAAGGAACGCCTCGTAGATGCCGATATCGAGCAGCGCGCCGCCCGCGCGATCGAGCCGATAGACGGAATGGTCCGCCGGCACCGACGACGATGCACAACCGGCCCGCACGAGCCGGATCTCGCCGATCGGATCGTCACGCAGATGCGCGCGCAACTGACGGTACAGCGGGAAGAATGGCGGCTTCATCGCCTCCATGAAGAGCCGCCCGGCATCGCGCGCCGCGTTCAGCACCGTGTCGAGCTGCACGGCGTTCAGCGCCGCGGGCTTCTCGCACAGCACGGCCTTGCCGGCGGCCAATGCGGCCAGCGTGTACTGCGCGTGACTGTCATGGAGCGTCGCGATGTAGACCGCGTCGATATCGCTCGCGAGGAGCGCGTCGAGGCGCGCGGCAGGTGCGCCGCCGTATGTCTCGCAGAAGGCGGCCGCTGCGTCGGCGCGGCGGGCCCAGACGCCGGCGAGCGTGGCGCCCGGCACGTGCGCGAGGCTTTGCGCGAAGCGGCGCGCAATGCTGCCCGCACCGACGATGCCGAAGCGCACCGGGCGATGGTCGTTGTCGTTCATCCTGATCTTCCGTGTCGGTCGTATGACGGTTGCCGGCACGCTGCCGGCCGGCCGTCATGATAAACGGCCCGGCACACGGATGAGCGATACGCGCGGCGTCAGGCACGCACCGGCACGTCGACCGAGAAATCGCGCGAAATCTCGTCCGCGCTGAAATCGATCAGCGCGAGCGAGGCCGCTTCGGCTTCGCGCGGGTCGCGCCGTTCGATCGCATCGACGACGCGCGCATGCGCCTTCACCGCGATGTCGTGCGCGCCTTCCTTCTGCACGACGCGCGGATTCACGAGACGCACTGCCCCGCGCACGATCGCCGCCATCTGCTGGAAGAACTGGTTGCCGCTCGCCTGCACGATCCGCGTATGCAGCAACTCGTCCGCCGTGTCGTAGCCGGGGTCGCCCGGCTGCAGCACCTTGAACGCATCGAACGCTTCGCGAATGCCCGCGATGTCGGCCGCCGTCGCGCGCACCGCCGCCTGCGCGGTCGCGCGCGGTTCGATCAGCATGCGGAATTCGATGACGTCGCGCATGAACTGCGGATCGGGCTTCGCCCGAAATCGCCAGCTCACGACGTCTTCGTCGATCATCCGCCAGTCGCGCATCGGCCGCACGCGCGTACCGACTTTCGGACGCACGTCGAGCATGTCGCGCGCAAGCAACATCGACAACGCTTCCCGCATCACCGTGCGGCTCACGTCGAACTCTTTCGACAGCACGTCCTGTGGCGGCAAGATGCCGCCGTACTTGTCTTCGACGATACCCGCGACAAGCCCATCCATCACTTTGGCGACCAGTGACCGGTCTTTGCCCTGCTCCATGACACCTCCCCGTGCGTCGATTTGCGAACACCTGCTCCGCAGTTCCGCCGGCCCTGGTTACTACTGTTCTTATGATCTATAAGTTGATGAGTTCGACGATATTTCGCTATCTGGTAAACACCTGACAGGGTTATCCCTCTTTTGAACGAGGTGATTTATACGGCTAAAAAAAAGGCCCGGGAAGCGCGCCGCGCCTGCCGGACCCCGGTTTCCACAAGATTTATATATCCAATCCATGACGGCAGATAGCGCGCCGTTACGGACTGCTTCTCATTCAGATTCAGCCAGCCGGATAAACGATCGTTTCAACGCCGTTTTCCGTGCCGAGCAAGCACAGATTCGCACCGCGCTCGGCGAACAGGCCGACCGTCACGACGCCCGGCCAGGCGTTCACCTGCGCTTCGAAACCGCGCGGATCGGCGATCTGCAGGCCCTTCACGTCGACGATCTCGTTACCGTTGTCCGTGATGTAGGGCGCGCCGTCCTTCGTCACGCGCAGCACGGGCACGCCGCCGAGCGCGGTCACGCGCCGGCCGATCGCCGTGCGCGCCATCGGCACGACCTCGATCGGCAGCGGGAATGCGCCGAGCACCGGCACGCGCTTGCTGGCGTCGGCGATACAGACGAACGTGTCGGCCACCGACGCGACGATCTTCTCGCGCGTCAGCGCGCCGCCGCCGCCCTTGATCATCGCGCCGCTCGCGTCGATCTCGTCGGCGCCGTCGACGTACACCTGAAGCGACTCGACCTCGTTCATGTCGAACACCTTGATGCCGTGCGATTTCAGGCGTTCGGTCGTGGCGACCGAGCTGGACACGGCACCGCGATAGCGCGATTTGACGGCGGCGAGCGCGTCGATGAAGCAGTTGGCGGTCGAGCCGGTGCCGACACCGATCACCGCACCTTCGGGTACGTTCTGGATCACGTAATCGGCGGCGGCTTGGCCGACGAGGCGTTTGAGTTCGTCTTGAGTCATGGCGTGGTAATGCTGCGGGATTGCGGAAAACCGCCAGTTTACCGGAGTCGGCGCACGGTCCCGCGTTTTTCCGCGGGCGATGCGCCGCGTATTCAGCGCGTGTCGGCGGCCGGCGCGGGGTCCGCCGCTTGCGTGCCGGGGAAGTACTTGTCGAGCAGCGCCTGCGCGATCGCGTCGCTTTCCGCGTCCGGGTTGCCCGCGTAATCAGACGGCCGGAAATGCATCTGGAACGCCGCGAACACGCGCCGCGTGCGCGTGTCGAGCACGCCGTCGGTCGGCACGTCGTAGCCGTAGCGCGCGAGCTTGAGCTGCAGTTCGCGCACGTCGACCGGCGCGTGCGGATCGCGGCCGCCGAGCCGTGCGGCGACGGTCGCATCGTCCGGCCATGCGCCGACGCCGGCTTGCGCGAGCGCATGCCACGGGAACAGCGGCCCGGGATCGATCTTGCGTTGCGGTGCGATGTCGCTGTGCCCGACCACGCGCGTCGGCGCAATTCCGTAGCGCGCGACGATGTCCTTCGACAGGCGGATCAGCGCGTCGACCTGTTCGGGCGGATACGGCTGCCAGGTGCGCTGCTGCGGATCGAGCGGGCCGCGGTTCACGTTCTCGATTCCGATCGACACCGCGTTCAGCTCGGTCGTGCCCTGCCACTCGCTGATACCCGCGTGCCACGCGCGCCGTGCTTCCGGAACGAGCTGGTAGACGACGGGCATCCCACGCTCGGTGCGCGGCTGCGGCGGGATGACGTAATGCACGCTGACCGACTCGCCGGTCAGCGTGCGCAGCGATTTCGCCTCGTCGCTTTCGGTGTAATGCATCACGAGAAAGCGGATCCGCGCATCGGCGCCGCGCGCATGCAGGCTCGTGTCGGCGTAGTAGGCGCCGCGATCGACGAGCGTCGGCGACGTACAGGCCGCCAGCAGGCCGAGCACGGCGCAGGAGACGCCGACACGGAACAGGGTCATCGGTCTCGGATTCCGGAGAGCTTGCATCGGCGCACGCGTCGTTCGGGTCATTCGATGCCCGCGCATCGCGCGCGGGACGGGCCGGCCCCCGGATCAGCCTCGGGGGGCAGCCTCGGGGTCAGCCCTTCACGCGCCGCTGGCGCACGGCCTCGTACAGGCACACGCCGCTCGCGACCGACACGTTCAGGCTTTCCACGCTGCCGGCCATCGGGATGCTCATCACTTCGTCGCAGGTGTCGCGCGTGAGCCGGCGCATGCCTTCGCCTTCCGCGCCCATCACGAGCGCGACCGGGCCGTCGAGCTTCGTTTCGTAGAGCGTCGCCGGCGCCTCGTCCGACGTGCCGATGATCCATACGCCGGCTTCCTTCAGCTCGCGCAGCGCGCGGGCGAGGTTCGTCACCGTGATGTACGGCACCGTATCGGCCGCGCCGCTCGCCACCTTGGCCGCGGTCGCGTTCAGGCCGACCGCCCGGTCGCGCGGCGCGATCACCGCGTGCGCGCCAGCCGAATCGGCGACCCGCAGGCACGCGCCGAGGTTGTGCGGATCGGTGACGCCGTCGAGCACGAGCAGCAGCGCGGGCCCGTTGATGCCGTCGAGCAGCTCGGACAGGTTCTGCGCGAGCGGCATGTCCTCGACGCGCGCGACGACGCCCTGGTGGCGCTCGGTATGCGCGAGGCCCCACAGGCGCGTTTCGTCGGCTGCGATCAGCCGCACGCCCGCTTCCTTCGCGGCGTGCAGGAACTCCTGCATGCGGCGGTCGCGGCGCGTCTGGTCGTACAGCACCTCCGCCACCGTCGATGCATCGTGCCGCATACGTGCGGTCACCGCATGAAAACCGTAAAGAACCTTCAGACGTGACATGACTGGAACAACCTTCGATCAAACGTGCGGCCGCGCGACGTGCGCAGCCGCGATCCATGGAAAAGGAAAGCGCCGCGTGGCCGGCCGATGACCGGTGACGCGGCGTCTCTCGATACTGCAGGGCGTGCGCTTGCGCCGCCCCGAACGCTCAATACTTCTTGCGGGCGCGGGCCTTCTTCGCGGCCGGCTTCGCCGGCGCGCCGCCGCCACCGCCCTTCTTCTTCGCGGCGCCACGCGCGGCGCGCGCTTCCTTCACCGCGACGCTCGGCGCGCTCGCGGCCGTCTTGCGGCGCGGCACGGTTTCCTCCGCCGGCGGCAGCGCACGCACGCGCGGGCCGCTGCCGTTGCGATCGACGCCGGCAGCCGGCGCGGGCGACGGCCGCGGCGCCTTCACCGGCGTATCGCGCACGAGGCGGAAATCGATCTTGCGCGCGTCGAGATCGACGCGGCTCACCTGCACGCGCACGCGATCCGACAGGCGATAGCGGATGCCCGTGCGTTCGCCGCGCAGCTCGTTCTTGATCTCGTCGTACTGGAAGTAGTCCGAGCCGAGCTCCGTCACGTGCACGAGCCCTTCGATGAACAGCGTGTCGAGCTGCACGAAGATGCCGAACGACGTCACGCCGTTCACCATCCCGCCGTACTCCTCGCCGAGCTTGTCGCGCATGAAGTAGCACTTGAGCCACGCTTCGACGTCGCGCGACGCTTCGTCCGCGCGGCGTTCGTTCGCCGAGCAGTGCAGGCCGAGCTCTTCCCAGATCGCCGTGTTCGAACGCGAGCGGCCGCGCGCTTCGTCGTCGGCCTGCTGCATCGCGCGGGCGCGCGGCGACAGCGCGGTATTCAGCTCGAAGCCTTCCGGCGCCTTCGGCGCGTACTTCTTGCCCGACAGGATCGCGTAGATCGCGCGGTGCGTGAGCAGGTCCGGATAACGGCGGATCGGGCTCGTGAAGTGCGCGTATGCCTCGTACGCGAGACCGAAGTGGCCGATGTTGTCCGGGCTGTAGACGGCCTGCTGCATCGAGCGCAGCAGCATCGGCTGCAGCATCTGCGCGTCCGGCCGGTCGCGGATCTGCGCCATCAGCGCCGCGTAGTCGCTCGCATGCGGCTTGTCGCCGCCGCCGAGCGACAGACCCATACCGCGCAGGAACGCGCGCAGGTTCTCCAGCTTCTCCGGCGTCGGTCCCGCGTGCACGCGGTACAGGCCCGGATGCTTGTTGCGCTTCAGGAAATCGGCCGCGCAGACGTTCGCGGCCAGCATGCATTCCTCGATCAGCTTGTGCGCGTCGTTGCGCTGACGCGGCACGATCTGCTCGATCTTGCCCTGCGAGTTGCAGACGATATAGGTCTCGGTCGTGTCGAAGTCGATCGCACCGCGCTTTTGTCGCGCGGCGAACAGCGACTTGTAGACGCCGTACAGATCCTGCAGGTGCGGCAGCAGATCGGCGCGGCGCGCAGCCTCCGGCCCCTTCGTGTTCGACAGCACGGCCGCGACTTCGGTGTACGTCAGGCGCGCCGCCGAATGGATCACGGCCGGATAGAACTGGTATGCCTTGATCTCGCCGCGCGCGGTGATCACCATGTCGCACGCGAGCACGCAGCGATCGACCTGCGGATTCAGCGAACAGAGGCCGTTCGACAGCTTCTCCGGCAGCATCGGGATCACGCGGCGCGGGAAGTAGACCGACGTGCTGCGCTCGAGCGCGTCGGCATCGAGCCCGCTACCCGGCTGGACGTAGTGCGACACGTCGGCGATCGCGACGATCAGGCGGTAGCCGTCGCCGCGGCCGACCTTGACCGGCTCGCAGTAGACGGCGTCGTCGAAGTCGCGGGCGTCCTCGCCGTCGATCGTCACGAGCGGCACGTCGCGCAGGTCGACGCGAAAACGCAGGTCGGCCGGCCGCACCTTGTCGGGCAGCGCGGCGGCTTCGTCGAGCGCCGGCTGGCTGAATTCGTGCGGCACGCCGTACTTGCGCACCGCGATTTCGATCTCCATGCCCGGATCGTCGATATCGCCGAGCACTTCGACGACACGGCCGAGCGGCTGCGAATGGCGGCTCGGGAAATCGGTCAGCTCGACGACGACGACCTGCCCGACCTTCGCCTTCTTCACGTTCTGCGTGATCAGGATGTCGTGGCCGATGCGCTTGTCTTCCGGCGCGACGATCAGCGCGCCGTTCTCGTTCAGCAGGCGGCCGATCACGCGCTTGTTCGCGCGCTCGGTGACTTCGACGACATGCCCTTCCGGCCGGCCGCGGCGATCGTAGCCGACGATCCGCGCGAGCACGCGGTCGTTGTGCATCACCTTCTGCATTTCGCCGTTCGGCAAAAACAGGTCGTCCTGGCCGTCGTCGCGGATCACGAACCCGTAGCCGTCGCGATGCCCCTGCACACGCCCCGCGACGAAATTCGACGGATGGGTCAACTGGTAATGGCCGCGCTTGTCGAGGCGGATCTGGCCGTCGCGCTCCATCGCGGCGACACGCCGGAAGAACCCCTCGCGCTCCTGACGCTTGATCGACAGGGCTTCGGCGATGTCGTTGGCGGCCAGCGGCGCGTCGCTCGTACGCAGCACGCCGAGAATCTCTTCACGGCTCGGAATGGGGTACGGATATTTGCTCAAGGGTTTGTCGATGATTGTTCTCGTTGCGTTGACCGATGGTGCACGGCATCAACATAGAGGTGTCCGTCCGAGACAGTTCTATATTGACGGCGGCGGGTCATTCTATCACCCGCCCGTGTCGCCAAATGACGGGAATGCCGCGGCCGCGCACGGCGGCGGCCGGTTTGCGATGCACCGCAAAAAGATGTTGACAGGAATAATTGGGGCGCTATAATTTCGCTTCTTTGCAGCAAGCAGCTACTGCAAAACGTGCCCAGGTGGCGGAATTGGTAGACGCACTAGGTTCAGGTCCTAGCGGTGGCAACATCGTGGAGGTTCGAGTCCTCTCCTGGGCACCATCTGTTTTTTAAAAAGGTCGGCTCTCAGCCGGCCTTTTTTCGTTTCGAGCTCAAGAAACACCGCACGCGCACACCTTGTGCGAAGACTCGCGGGCCCCGCGCCTCCCGGCGCGCCCGGGTGCAGAAAACATTCTCGCGGGAAGGACGGCCCGATCGGGCGCCCTTCCCGCGCCTATCGCCCAGCCCGCAGGCGTTGCCTGGGTTCCCCGGCGCGACGTCTTCAACGGACTATCCGCGCCCCTGGAGCAGATCGGCCATATCGTCGGCATGCTCTTCCTCGACCGCGAGAATCTCCTCGAACAGCCGGCGCGTCGTGACATCCTTCTCGCCGAGGTAGCGGATGATCTCCCGATACGTATCGATGGCAATCCGCTCGGCGACCAGATTCTCGCCGATCATGCTGGTCAGGTCCGTGCCTTCCCGGTACTCCGAGTGCGCACGCGTTTTCAGGCCGTCCGGCGCGAAATCGGGTTCGCCGCCGAGCTGCACGATGCGCTCGGCGATCCGGTCGGCGTGCTCCTGCTCTTCGGTCGCATGCTGCGCGAATTCCTGCGCCACGGCTTCCGAATTGATGCCCCTGGCCATGAAGTAATGCCGCTTGTAACGCAGCGTGCAGACGATCTCGGTCGCCAGCGCGTCATTGAGCAGCTTCAGCACCTTGGTGCGGTCCGCGCCGTACGTTTGCGTGACCGGGCCGTCCGACATGTGCTTGCGCGCGTCCTCGCGAATTTTCTTGAGATCCAGTACGAACGGGTCGCTGGATTCAGGTACGGCGTCATGGGTTGCAGGTGATTTCGTCATCGATCTGCTCCTTTATCCGGTAAGAAAATCTGCTGCCCGATGTGGACAGCAAAATCGATACCTGCTCGGTACTGCTCGATCGTCCCGCAACGCATGGGCCCGCTCGCGGTACGGCGATTGCTGCCTTCCTGCCGAAGGCCGGCCCGTGAGGGGCCGGACCACCAACCTCAAGACCTTCGCCATGGCTCCACTGAACGCGTCCGGAATGACGATCGCCAGAATGGCAGGCAAAGTCGTTGCGTGGCTCGTCGCAGTACTGATCATTCTGATCGCGGCGATCGCGATGTTCATTTTCACGTTCGACTGGAACTTGGCGCGGCCCATGGTCGACGACAAGGTGAGCGCCGCGATCGGTCGTACGTTCACGATCAACGGCGACCTGACCGTGAGCTGGCATCGCGCCAGCGGCGAAACCGGCTGGCGCGCGTGGGTTCTTTGGCCCACCTTTGCGGCGCGAAACATCACGATCGCGAACCCGGACTGGACGAAACAGCGGTACTTCGCCACGCTCGACGAAATCGACTTCCAGGTGAAGCTGCTTCCGCTGCTCACGCACGACATCGTCATTCCGACCATCAACCTGGTGCGTCCTTCCATCGACCTCGAACGCGTCGCCGATGGACGAAACAACTGGACCTTCAAGCTCAAGTCCTCCGCGCACCCGCTCGAGTGGAAGCTCGACCTGCACGACATTCGGCTCGACCAGGGCAACATCGCGCTGTCCGACCAGCCACAAGACGTGGCGATGCAGGCGACGGTCAATACGCTCGGTCATGCGATCCCGATCGGCGAAGTCCTGAAGCAACAGGAAAACAAGTCGCGCAGCGCGTCGGCCGACGTGGTCGGCAAGCGAGGCGCGCGAAAACTGAGCACGCAGGCGCAAGCGGCGGCATCTGCGGCGTCGGCGGCGTCGGCATCCGGCGTATCGGCAGCGCCGACCATGCCCGGAAGCCCCGCTTCGGCCGGCCAACAGCCTGCAAGCGGAACGCCTGCCGCCGTCACGCAACCGACGAGCGAGCCGCAATACGGCATCGGCTGGACAGCGACGGGCAGCTACAAGCATTCGGCGCTGTCGGGCAGCGGCAAGCTCGGCGGCGTGCTCGCGCTGCAGGACGCGTCGCGGCCCGTCCCGGTACAGGCGGACGTCAAGGCGGGCGACCTGCATGTTTCATTGGTCGGGACCGTCACCGACCCCGCCCATCTGGCTGCCGTCGATTTGCGCCTGTGGCTGCAAGGCTCGAGCCTCGATCGCCTGTATCCATTGACGGGCATCACGCTCCCCCAGACCCCGCCCTATGCCACGGAGGGTCATCTGACGGGCAACATCAAAGCCGGCGGCAGCGTGTTCCGTTATGAAAAATTTTCAAGCCGTGTGGGCGGCAGCGATCTCGACGGCACGCTGATCTATACGCAGCGCGCACCGCGACCGCTGCTCACGGGCGAGGTGGTCTCGAATCTGCTGCAGTTCAAGGATCTGGCACCGGTGGTCGGCGCGGACAGCAACGCGAGCAAGGCCAGGCGCGGCGACACCGCGCGTCAGCCGGCGAACAAGGCCCTGCCTGTCGAGGGCTTCAGGACCGAGCGCTGGAAGGCGATCGATGCCGACGTGAAATTCACGGGCCGCCGCATCGTCAAGGATCCGGCGCTGCCCATTACGGATCTGTACACGCACATCGTGATGATCGATGGCGTGCTGTCGCTGGAGCCGCTCAAGTTCGGCGTCGCGGGTGGCGCGATCGCATCGGATCTTCATCTCGACGGCCGCGAGCGGCCGCTCAAGGCGCGCGCGTCGACGCGCGTGCGCCATCTCAAGCTGAAGCAGTTGCTGCCCACCGTGAAGACGATGCAAAGCGCGCTCGGCGAAGTCAATGGCGACGCGCAGTTGTCCGCGACCGGCAACACGCCGGCGGCGCTCGCGGCCAGCGCCAACGGCGAGGTGAAGCTGCTCGTCACCGACGGCGTGCTGAGCCGACTGCTCATGGAAGCCGCCGGCCTGAACGTCGCGAATGTCGTCTACGAAAAGCTGTATGGCGATCGCACCGTGCACATCAACTGCGCGGCCGCCGATTTCGTCGTCACCGATGGCGTGCTCGATTCGCATGCGTTCGCACTCGACACGGACGACGCCGTCATCAACATCGACGGCAAGGTGAACATGAAAAACGAAACGATGGATCTCGGCGTACACCCGCACACGAAGGGCTTCCGCATTTTCACACTGCGCTCGCCGCTCTACGTCAAGGGCACATTCAAGAATCCGCACGTCGGCGTGAACCCGACCGCGCTCGCGCTACGCGGCGGCGCGATGGTCGGCCTCGGCATCGTCAATCCGTTCGCCGCGCTGATTCCGTTGATCGCGCCGAGCAACAACAAACCGCTGCCGTGCCAGCAACTGATCGCGGCGATGCAGTCGCAGCAACCGACCGCCCCGCCGCCGGGCCAACGCAAGAAGGCCAAAGGACTGCGCCTGCCGCCGGGCACGCCGGTCGGGGACGCGACTCGTTCCTCCGTCCTCGGCATGCCGTTACCCAAGACAACGCGCTGATTCCCGCTGTTGCACCGGTCGTCCTTCCGCCCGAACCCGGAACGAATGAAGACCGGCCGCCGGGCACGGCCGACCATTGCGCGTCGGGGAAATTCAATGCCGGCCATTGCCGGTTGCCGCAACGGGGCGACTGGAGTGGCGATCGCCCGGCCTGACGGCCAGACTCCGCAGCGAGTCATGAACCGGCCGACCATGCGCAGTCGGTACCGTGCATGTCGGGCCGCGGCGACCCGGACGATCTCGTCGCCACCATCGCGGTGATGCCTGCCCGCCCAGCGCGGGCTGCGTGCGAACAGTACTGGCTACGCGCACTTCGCAAGGAACGGCTTTCGCGACGCGCGTCTCGCTACCCGCACCCCGTCGTCGCCGCCCGGACGCGGCGCATCATCCTTCGCCTTCCCAATCGTGCCACTCGACCGAATGGGATTTCAGATACGCCGACACGGTTTCGCCGACCGTCGGCATGAAGTGATCCTCGCCGATCCGCTCGTACAATCCGTATCGCTTCAGGCTGTCCTTGACCGGCCCCTTGAGTTCCGCGAAGCATAGCTGCATGTCCGCATCGTCGAGTTCGTCGTCGAGCCTCGCCAGCATGTCGGCGGCGGTGACGTCGATATCCGTCACGGGCTCGGCCGCGATGGCGACCCAACGGGTACGGGTAGGCGCATCGCGCGCCGCGCTCATCACCCGCTCGTGAAAGATTTCCGCATTGGCGAAGAACAGCGGCGCATCCCAGCGCAGCAGAACCAGCCCGGGGATGCGCCGCGCGTCCGGATGACGCGCGATATCGTGATAGCCCTTCACGCCGTCGCGCCGGCCGAGCACGGCCGAATAAGGACGCCACGCCCTCCAGAGAAAGGCCAGCACGGCAAGCCCGAGTGCGATACCCACGCCAGCCACCACGCCCGACAGCACGACCCCGGCAAAGCATGCGAGCGACTGCACGAATTCCGGACGGCGCAGCCGGTAAAGCCGCCGCAGGCCGGCGATTTCGATCAACGAAAACGAGGCGGCCACGACCACGGCCCCCAGGGTGGCTTGCGGCGTGTCGCGGAGCGCCTGCGGGGCAAAAACCAGCAACGCCGCCACGATGAGCGCGGCAATCAGGCCGCAGGCCTGACTCTTCGCACCGGCCCCCTCGGCGACCGGCGTGCGCGATCCGCTGGCCGCGACCGAAAAGCCCTGGAACAGTCCCGCCGCGATATTCGCGATCCCGAGCGCGACGAATTCGCGATTGCGGTCGACACCGTCCCCGCTGCGCAGCCCGTATATCTGCGACAGCATGCTGATGTCCGTAAACGACACCAGCGCGATGGCAGCGGCACTGGCCGACAGTGCGAGCCATTCGCTCGACGCAAGCGCCGGAAAATCCGGCAACGGCAGCCCCCGAGGCAATGTGCCCACTACGCTGACACCGGCCCGGGCCGCCAGATCGAAACAGGCGGTCCCGACTGTGGCGACGGCCACGGCGACCAGCACCCCCGGCACTTTCGGCGCCCAGCGTCTGAACGCGAGAATGACGGCGAGCGACAGCACACCGATCGACAAGGCCGCGAGGTTCGTTTTGCCGGCAGCCATGGCGCTCGCTACCGCGCGCAGTTGCTGCAGAATCGACGCTTCATGCACGGTCAGGCCGAGCAGCTTCGGTAACTGGCTGACGATGATCGTGACGATGATGCCGTTCAGATAGCCGTAGCGGATCGGCGTAGACAGCAGATCGGTGATGAAGCCCAGCCGGAACAGGCCAACCGCCAGACACAGGCCGCCGGACAGCAACGCAAGCGCGCCCGCGAGCGCCGCCGCATGCGCGAGGTTGCCGTGCGCGAGCGGCACGATGCTCGCCGCGATCAGCGCAATGAGCGCGGAATCGGGCCCGAGCACGAGGATGCGGCTCGGTCCGAACACCGCGTATGTGACCAGCGCGGCAATCGACGCATAGAGCCCCGACGCGGCGGACAGGCCGGACGCGATCGCATAGGCCATGCCGGCGGGCACCAGCACGGCGCTCAGCGTCACCCCCGCGGTGGCGTCGCCCGCCAGCCAGGCCATCCGGTACGTGCCGAGCCATGCGATACCGGGCACGCGGCACGCGATTTCCTTCAATCGTCGTACGAGGCTATCGCCGGCCACACGTGTCGCCTCCGCGCGTCGTGGCCGGCTCATGAACTGCCGGATCTCGTGATTCCATGCCGAGCCCTCTCCCAATCGTCCAACGGCGCGGGCGGCGCCTTGCCGCTGTCGTGACAGCCCGGTGGAGGCTGTCTCCAGGCTGCCGCGAACGCCGGCGTTTGCGCAACGCGTTCGGATCGATCGCACTGCGCCAGTCCCGACGCGTCAGGTCGCGTAGTGGAAACGTCACGCATCGGTCCGGGTGCCCGTGTGCAGCAAGCCGCGTACCCGCCAGCAGCGCGTAACCGGTCGAACCGCTTCGATTCGAATGGCCCCTTCCCGATTACGACCAGTCGATTTGTACGTTTTACCTGGCTCGCGCACCTGTACGTGTCCGGACCTCGGCGCATGACGGGGAAGATGCAGGCGGGTATGTCGGCATGTCGGGCGCCATCGGCGGGACGGTCAAGGCCGCCGCCGAAGGGTGCAAAAAATGCTCGCCTGCGTCAGACGGCGAAGCGTCGCCACCGAACGGCGTGCGAGCTGACCGGCCGATGACGAGAGCAAGGGAGTGCAATGGAAAGGGAACTGAAGCTGCTGGTAGACCGCGAGCATGTGGGTCGAATCCGCGAGTCGTCGCTGTTCGCGAAAAGCAGGAATGCCGGGTGGTCGGACACAACGCTGGTCAGCACCTACTACGACACATCGGAACTCGCATTTCGCCGCTGCAATGCGTCGCTGCGCGTGCGCGATCACGGTGACGGGACGGTCCAGACCATCAAGCTCGATGACTCGGCGCAGGCAGGTGTGTACGAGCGCGACGAATTCGAAATACCGGTCGACGGTCACGCACCGAATCTGAGCTTGTTCACCGATTCGATCCCCGCCGACAGCGATCTGGGAAAGCTGATTCGCGACAAACGCACTGCCTCGACTCTCGAAGCGCGCTTCGTCACCAGGATTCGCCGCACGGTGCTGCCATTACGCCTGCCATCGGACGAAGAAGTCGAGTTTGCGATCGACGAGGGCACCATCGAAACCGACACGGCTTCGACTCCCATCGTCGCGGTCGAGATGGAATTGAAGCGAGGCCGGCCCGACCGTCTCTATCAGATCGCGCTCGATCTGCTCGCGACGGTCCCGTTGCGCTTCGACCACCTGAGCAAGGCCGATCGCGGCTACGAAATGCTTGTGCAACGACACCAGACACCCGTGAAAGCGAAGTCGGTGACGCTCCATAAACGGGACAGCATCGAAGACGCCTTCCGCCAGATCGCGCACAATTGCCTCGAGCATATTCACGCGAACGAACGCGGTGTCGTGTCCGGTCACGACCCGTCGAGCGTGCATCAGATGCGGGTCGGCCTGCGGCGTCTGCGCTCGGCGCTCGATCTGTTCGACAAGGTTATTCCCCCTTATCCGGGGCTTCAGGACGAACTGCGCTGGATCGCATCGGAGCTCGGAGAGGCGCGCGACTGGGAGGTACTCGTTCGCTCGACACTCGGCCAGGCACTCGAGCAAACGCAGAAGAAGCCGGAACGTCGGGCAGTGGAACGCGCGTGCCAGCGGGTGGCGACGGAAAAGCGCGCCAAGGCGGCCGCTGCCGCGGAGTCCGTCCGCTACACGCGACTGATTCTGCAACTGACGCTATGGCTAAACGGTGCACGCTGGCGTGACGGCATGTCGCCCGAGGTGTCCGAAGCCGTGCAAAAGCCGGCGAAGCGGCTTGCATCCGACATAGTGCGTCGCAGGCACAAGAAGTTGCTCAAGCGCGGCCGCGGGCTGGCCGGGCTCGACGATCGCCGCCGACATCGGGCGCGTATCGCCGCGAAGAAACTTCGGTATGCGACGGAATTCTTTGCCTCGTTGTTTTCGAAGTCGGCCGTGAAGCATTACGTGGCGACGTTGAGTACGCTGCAGGACGATCTGGGCTGGCGCAACGACGCGGTGGTCGCGGACCGTCTGCTGGATTCGCTTCCCCGCGCCCACGCCGATACCGCATCGGGCGCCGCTTTCGTGCGAGGGTTCTGGGCTTCGCGCGTGGCCGCCGATTACGCTCACATGAAAAAATTGTGGAAGCGCTTCAGGCGGCTGTCTCCGCCTCGATAGAGATCGCATGCCGGCCACGCCGTATCGAGCCCGGCATAGCCGCAACCGCTGCGGCAGCGGGTGCTCGCGCAGCGCGCCCGTTCCGCGCGAGCACGCCGGGTTCTGCCGATGCTGCCGACGTTTCGCCGGCGCCGCAATCAAGCGCGCGTGGCCGATCGGCCAACGCGTCAGTGATGATGCGAACGGGCCGCCCGCGTCTGTGCCGCCTTCTTTGCCGCTGCCGAGCGGCCCGCCGCGCCCTTGGTCTGCGCCGCCTTCCTGGCCGCCGCGGAACGGCTCGCGGCCGGACGGCGCGCGGCAGCGCGCTTCGCCTGCCCCGACATCGCGGTCGACGACGCCCCCTTCTTACTCTCGCGCTTCAACACGGCGGTCGTGGTACGCGAGCGTTTCGCTTTCGATTCGGTGCTCGGGCTCGTCCTTTTCCTGCCTTGTCCCGCAGCGGTGTCCTGTGCCGCCTTCTTGCGGGTCGCTTCGCTCGTCTTGCCCTTCGCGGGCGGCTCGAGATCGACACCTGCACGCCGCGCCTGCGACAGACCGATGGCGATTGCCTGCTTGGCGGAGCGTACGCCGTGCTTGCCGCTGCGTACGCGGTCGATCTCTTCCTTGACGAACTCGCCTGCTTGCGTGCTCGGCGACTTGCCGCTGCGCTTGTCGGCGCGCGCTCGCTGGATCGCTCTCTGTTCGGGCATGATCACTCTCCTCGATAAAGGCATACGCGCTTTTTCGAGCAACGGTCGTACCCGGCGCACCTTGAAGCGCGCGCGTGTGCGGCGACTGCTCGGCGCAATCCGGGTCACCCCGCGCGCAGCCGAAAACCGGCACGCTCCGACACCCGGCGAACGCATCCGAATCAGCGAGCGCTCCGCTTATGCCGGCTGGTTGGATCGATAGCAGAATTTATCGGTTATCGGCCGCCCTCGGCGTTGGTACGTTAGCCGGCTCGCCTCATCGCAACCCACCTACCGAGGAACCCGCTGGATGACGTCGATGAACCGCCGCGCGTTTGCGCGCACGATACTGGCCGCGGGCCTCGCCGCCACGGGTATCCGCACGCGTGCGGAAAATGCGCCTGCCGCGCTGCGCATCGGCTACCAGAAATCGTCGACGCTGATCACGCTGCTCAAGGCGCACGGCACACTCGAGCACGCGCTTGCGCCGCTCGGCCTGCGCGTGTCGTGGCATGAATTCGCCAGCGGATTGCCGCTGACCGAGGCGCTCAACGTCGGCGCCGTCGATTTCAGCGCCGACGTCGCCGATACGGTCCCGGTCTTCGCGCAGGCGGCCCACGCGCGTTTCGTGTATGTCGCGCAGGAAGCGCCGTCGCCGAAGGCACAGGCGATCATCGTGAAAAAGGACAGCGCATTGCGCACCCTCGCCGACCTGAAGGGCAAGCGCATCGCGGTCACCAAGGCCGCCGGCAGCCACTACCTGTTGCTCGTTGCGCTCGCACGCGCACGCCTCGCTGCCGCCGATACGGCGATCCACTACCTGACGCCCGCGGACGGCCGCGCGGCGTTCGAGCGCGACAGCGTGGACGCCTGGATCACGTGGGATCCCTATATCGCGTCGGTCGACCAGCGTCCCGATGTGCGGATTCTCGCCGACGGCAGCGGGCTCGCATCCTATCAGCGCTACTACCTCGCATCGAGCGGCTTCGCCGCCGCGCATCCCGATGCCGTCCGGATTCTGTTCGATCGCTTGTCGCAGACCGGCACGTGGCTGCACGATCACCAACAGGAAGCCGCGAATACGCTCGCGCCCATCTGGGGGCTCGACGCCGCGACGATCGCACGCGCGAATTCGCGACGCAGCTATCTCGTGCGGCCGGTGCTCGCCCAAAACTTCGGCGAGCAGCAGCAGATCGCCGACACGTTCCTCGCGGCCGGGGTATTGCCGACCCGAGTCGACACGCAAGAAGCGCAGCGCTGGAATTTCACGGCGAATCGCGCGGAGCCGGTCGGTGTGTGAGAAGCCGCCCCGCCAGGGCGGCAAATTTTTTTATGTGGCCGGCTGAAATTGTATTGACAGACTTTCCCGGCACGCTACAATAGCGGTCTTCGCATCGCAGCAAGCGAAACGTGCCCAGGTGGCGGAATTGGTAGACGCACTAGGTTCAGGTCCTAGCGGTGGCAACATCGTGGAGGTTCGAGTCCTCTCCTGGGCACCATCTGTTTTTGAAAAGGTCGGCTTTTAGCCGGCCTTTTTTCATTTCGATGACCCGTCCTGAAATAGGTTGACACTTTTTCGCCGAGACGAAGAGGTGGCAAGTGGAACAAGGGATCAAGCGGACGCAGCGGGACTACAGCTTGGCTTTTAAGCTGTCGGTGGTGGCCCAAGTCGAAAAAGGCGAGCTGACGTATAAAGAAGCGCAGCAGCGCTACGGCATCCAGGGACGCTCGACCGTGCTGGTATGGTTACGTAAGCACGGCTTGCAGGATTGGGCCGATCCATCCGGCCGTGCGCGATCGGGTCCTACTATGTCAAAGCAAGACGCCAAGCCGCTCACGCCGGAGCAGCGCATCAAGGAATTGGAAACGCAGTTGCGAGAGGCGCAGGAGAAAGCCGCGTTGTTCGAGGCCGTGCTCGACGTGATGCGCAAGGACTACGGGATCATCGTAAAAAAGCCTTCGGGCAGGTCGTCGCGCAAAGGCGGATCGAAAAGCTGAGCGTCGAGCGAGCCTGCCGCTACATGGGCATCAGCCGGCAAGCGTATTACAAGCGATGTCGCAGCGAGGAACGCCGCGGCACGCAAGCCGAAGCCGTAACGACGCTGGTACGGGATATACGGCTGCGCCAACCGAGACTCGGGGCACGAAACTGCACCATCTGCTCGGGCCCGTCTTGGGCGAGCGCGGCATCAAGCTCGGGCGAGATCGACTGTTCGATGTGCTGCGCGCCGCGCGCCTGTTGGTCGTGCCACACCGGGCGTACCACAAGACGACGCAGAGCCATCATCGCTTCCGGCGTCATCCGAATCTGCTCAAACCCGGGCCGGATCAGGTCGTGCCGACTGGGCCCGAACAAGTGTGGGTGGCCGACATCACGTATCTGCCCACGGCTGGCCCGTTCGTGTACCTGAGCCTGATTACCGATGCGTTCTCGCGCAAGATCGTCGGTCATCACGTTCACGACAGCCTGCAGACCGAACAGGTCAGTCAGGCGCTGAAGAAGGCGTTGCGCACGCGCCAGACCAACCAGCCCTTGATCCATCATTCCGATCGCGGGATCCAGTACTGCTCGACCTACTATCAGGACATCCATCGGCGTCACGGCTTGCGCTGTTCGATGACGGATGGCTACGACTGCTATCAGAATGCGCTGGCCGAGCGGGTCAACGGCATCCTCAAGGGTGAGTTCTTGCTGCAGCGTCCTGTTGACCTCGAGCAGGCCACCAAGATGGTCGAACAGTCCGTGCGCACCTACAACCACGAGCGGCCACATGCTGCCCTGAAATACAAAACGCCCGATGCGGTGCATCGGGCGTTCTAGTGTACGGATACTGTCAACCTATTCCAGGACTTGACACGAGCCCCCGAATCGATGCGCATGTTCGGCACGGGCTTCGCCTCCATCAAACTGCCCATTATTTTGGTTCGCGTCCCAAATTTATGTTGACAGTCCGTAAAGACACGCTACAATAGCGGTCTTCGCATCGCAGCAAGCGAACGTGCCCAGGTGGCGGAATTGGTAGACGCACTAGGTTCAGGTCCTAGCGGTGGCAACACCGTGGAGGTTCGAGTCCTCTCCTGGGCACCATCTGTTTTTTGAAAAGGCCGGCTTTTAGCCGGCCTTTTTTCATTTCCGACCCCGGAACCGTTGCAGTCCCTCCGCTATCCCTCCCCGATTTCGGGTGTCCGCACCCGCCCTCCTTCCCTCGCCCGTCACGAAACAGAAACCGGGATTTCCCTAGGCTGACAGGTCCTCGCCCACGCGGTTAAATAAATCAACGTGATTTATTTAATGCGCCGCCGAGCGGTGCGACATGGAAGGAGACGCCATGAGAAGCCCGCACTTCGGCCAGGGAAGCAATTCGGCCAACGTGCGCCGTTACAACGAGCGCCTGTTGCTGAAGACGCTGCGCCGCGCGGGCAGCGCATCGAAGGCCGATCTCGCCCGTCTCGCGAGCATGACGGGGACGGCGGTCGGCAGCATCATCGCGTCGCTCGCCGACGCAAAGCTGATCGAGTTCGCCGGCCGCACCGAAGGCCAGCGCGGCCAGCCGGCTTCGCTGATCCGGCTCGATCCGCGCGGCGCGTTCGGCATCGGCGTCCATCTCGACCGGATGCGCATCGAGACGGCGCTCGTCAATTTCGCGGGCGACGTGCTCGGCCGCCGCTCGCACGACACGCTGCTTCCCCCGCCCGCCGACGTGCTCGAGATCGTGCGTCGCGACATCGACGCGATGCAGGCCCTGCTCCCCGACCATGAACGCGCCCGTCTCACCGGTATCGGCGTCGCGCAGCCGTACAACCTCGGTGCGTGGATGCGCGAGCTCGGCCTCGCGCCCGACACGTTCCGCGCGTGGGAAGACGTCGATTTCGCGGCCGACCTCGGTCGCACGCTGTCGCTGCCCGTCTTCGGCGAAAACGACGGCAACGCAGCCGCGATCGCCGAACTGTTCTACGGATACGGCCGGCAGTGCGACGACTTCGTCTACCTGTTCATCGGGCCGGCGATCGGCGGCGGGATCGCGATCGACGGCGACTGCCTGCGCGGCGTGACGGGCAATGCGGGGGACATCGCGGTGATTCCGGTGCCGCCGAGCCGGCTGGCGTCCGCGCCGCCGCCGCGCGGCCAATGGGACATCCTGCTCGCGCGCGCATCGCTGCATGCGCTCGTGCGCCACCTGCGTCATCGCGGCGAAACGGTCGAGAACCGCGCCGATCTCGAAGCCTGCATCGCCCGCGGCCTGCCGGCCGTCGACGAATGGATCGACGATTGCGTCGACGCGCTCGCGCCGGCGTTGCGCGCGGTGTTGTGCGTGATCGACGCGCCGGTGGTCGTGATCGACGCCGACACCGACGCGGGCCTGCTCGACGCGGTCACGACCCGCCTGCGCGCGGCGCTCGTGGCCACCGCGCCGGAGGCCCGCGGTACGCCCGTGCTCGTGCGCGGCACGTTCGGCGCCGATGCCGGCGCGATCGGCGCCGCCACGCTGCCGATGTTTTTCAACTTCTCCCCGCGGGCCGGCATCCTCAAGGGCGCCCGCACCGACTCGCAGGAGGTCAACCATGTCGCGATCTGAGTCGCCCCGTCCGTTGCTCGAGATGCGCGGAATCAGCAAGACGTTCCCGGCCGTGCGCGCGCTCGACAACGTCAGCCTGACCGTCTATCCGGGCGAGATCCATTCGCTGATGGGCGAGAACGGCGCGGGCAAATCGACGCTGATGAAGATCCTGTCGGGCGCCTATCGCGCCGACGCCGGCGGCGAGATCCTGATCGACGGCCAACGCATCGACATCGACGGCCCGCTCGCCGCGCGCGATGCCGGCGTCGCGGTGATCTACCAGGAGCTGTGCCTGTCGCCGAACCTGACCGTCGCGGAAAACATCTACGTCGGCCGCGAACTGCGCCGCGGCAACCGGCGCTGGGGCACCATCGACCGCGCGGCGATGGCGCGCGGCTGCCAGGACGTGCTCGCACGCCTGGGCGCCCCGTTCGGACCGGACACGCTCGTCGACACGCTGTCGATCGCCGAACAGCAGCTCGTCGAAATCGCGCGCGCCGTGCACACCCGCGCCCGCATCCTCGTGATGGACGAGCCGACCACGCCGTTGTCGTCGCGCGAAACCGAACACCTGTTCCGTCTGATCCGCCAGCTGCGCGAGGAAGGCCTCGCGATCATCTACATCAGCCACCGGATGGCGGAGATCTACGAACTGTCCGACCGCGTGTCGGTGCTGCGCGACGGCGCGTACGTCGGCACGCTGGAGCGCGCGGCGCTGTCGGCCGAGCGGCTCGTCGCGATGATGGTCGGCCGCGACATCTCCGGCTTCTACAAGAAGGAGCACGCGCCCTACGACCCTGGCCACCTGCTGCTGTCGGTCCGCGACATCGCCGACGGCGCGCGCGTGCGCGGCTGCAGCCTCGACCTGCATGCGGGCGAGGTGCTCGGCATCGCGGGCCTCGTCGGCGCGGGCCGCACCGAGCTCGCGCGGCTGATCTTCGGCGCCGAGCCGCGCGTGCGCGGCGACGTGAAGCTCGGCGAGCGCACGTTCGGCGCGCACTCGCCGCGCGACGCGATCGACGCGGGCCTCGTCTACCTGACCGAGGACCGCAAGCGCCAGGGCCTGTTCCTCGACATGAGCGTGCGCGACAACATCAACATCTCGGTGTGCAGCCGCGATGCCCGGCTCGGCGCGCTCGATCTCGCCCGCGGCGCCGAACGCGCACGCGACGCGATCGCATCGCTGTCGATCCGCGTACCGCACGCGAACGTCAACGTCGGCGCGCTGTCGGGCGGCAACCAGCAGAAAGTGCTGCTGTCGCGCCTGCTCGAAACGAAGCCGCGCGTGCTGATCCTCGACGAGCCGACGCGCGGCGTCGACATCGGCGCGAAATCCGAGATCTACCGGATCATCAACGAACTGGCCCGTGCCGGCGTAGGCGTGATCGTGATTTCGAGCGAACTGCCGGAAATCATCGGCGTCGCCGACCGCGTGCTCGTGATGCGCGAAGGCGAGATCGCGGGCGAACTCGGCGGCCACACGCATACGCCGATCACGCAGGAAGCGATCATCGCGCTCGCCACCGGCTCGCAGGCCGAGCTGGCCGACGCGCATTGACCACGGCCCCTTCATTTCCCTCTTCTTTCAAGGTACCGAAATGATCAACCCGACCAAGCAGCGGAACCTCGCTTCCGCGACCGCCCATCCGGTCGCCAACCGCACGCCCCTGATGCGCGGCGCCGATCATCGCGCCCGCATGCAATCGCTGATCCGCACGGCCGGCATGCTGCCGGTGCTGCTGGTCCTGTGCGTCGGCTTCGGCTTCCTGACCGACGGCTTCTTCACGCTGCAGAACCTGTCGATCGTCACGCAGCAGGCGTCGATCAACATCGTGCTCGCCGCCGGCATGACCTTCGTGATCCTGACGGGCGGCATCGACCTGTCGGTCGGCTCGGTGCTCGCCGCCGCGGCCGTCGCGGCGCTGCTCGCGTCGACCATTCCCGGCTGGGGCTGGCTCGGCGTGCCGTTCGCGCTCGCCGTCGGTCTCGTGTTCGGCGCGATCAACGGCGGGCTGATCTCGTTCCTGCGCCTGCCGCCGTTCATCGTCACGCTCGGCGCGATGACGGCCGTGCGCGGCGTCGCGCGCCTGATCGGCAACGACACGACGGTGTTCAATCCGCAACTGCCGTTCGCGTTCATCGGCAACGGTTCGATCCTCGGCGTGCCGTGGCTCGTCGTGATCGCATGCGCGGTGATCGCGATCTCGTGGTTCATCCTGCGCCGCACGGTGCTCGGGATGCGGATCTATTCGGTCGGCGGCAACCCGGAAGCCGCGCGCCTGTCCGGCATCAACGTGCGGGCGATCCAGATGTTCGTGTATGCGGCGTCGGGCCTGCTCGCGGGCCTCGGCGCGGTGATGTCGGCCGCGCGCCTGTATGCGGCCAACGGCTTGCAGCTCGGCCAGTCGTACGAGCTCGACGCGATCGCCGCGGTGATCCTCGGCGGCACGAGCTTCGTCGGCGGCGTCGGTTCGATCGTCGGCACGCTGATCGGCGCGCTGATCATCGCGGTGCTGACCAACGGCCTCGTGCTGCTCGGCGTGTCCGACATCTGGCAGTACATCATCAAGGGGCTCGTGATCATCGGCGCGGTCGCGCTCGACCGCTATCGCCAGCGCGACTCGGCCCGGACCTGACATCCCTTTCCTCGTCGCTCAATCATCGAGGCGCAGGCCGGTCCTCCTGCGCCCGTTCGCCAACAGACCTCACGGAGACACAACGACATGTTCAAGCACACCGCCGCCCTGACCGCCGTCGCCTGCGCACTCGCCTTCGGCGCCGGCGCCGCCCATGCAGCCGACAAGCCGCTGAAATCGATCGGCGTCACGGTCGGGTCGCTCGGCAACCCGTACTTCGTCACGATCGTGAAAGGCGCCGAAGCGCGCGCGAAGCAGCTCAACCCGAATGCGAAGATCACGGCCGTATCGGCCGACTACGATCTGAACAAGCAGTTCACGCAGATCGACAACTTCATCTCCGCGCACGTCGACATGATCCTGCTCAACGCGACCGATCCGAAGGCGATCGAGCCGGCGGTGAAGAAGGCGCAGGCAGCCGGCATCACGGTCGTCGCGGTGGACGTCGCGGCGGCCGGCGCGAACGCGACCGTGCAGACCAACAACGTGAAGGCCGGCGAACTCGCGTGCGACTACCTCGCGAAGAAGCTGAACGGCAAGGGCAACGTGATCATCGAGAACGGCCCGCAGGTGTCGGCCGTGATCGACCGCGTGAACGGCTGCAAGGCCGTGCTCGCGAAGAATCCCGGCATCAAGCTGCTGTCGAGCGACCAGGACGGCAAGGGCTCGCGCGAAGGCGGGATGAACGCGATGCAGGGCTACCTGACGCGCTTTCCGAAGCTCGACGGCGTGTTCACGATCAACGACCCGCAGGCGATCGGCAGCGATCTCGCGGCGAAACAGCTGAACCGCCCGAACATCGTGATCACGTCGGTCGACGGCGCGCCCGACATCGAGGCGGCGCTGAAGTCGAACACGCTCGTGCAGGCGTCGTCGAGCCAGGATCCGTGGGCGATGGCGCAGCAGGCCGTCAACGTCGGCTACGGGATCATGAACGGCCAGAAGCCGGCCAACCCGATGATCCTGATCGAGCCGACGCTCGTCACGCGCGACAACGTGAAGACCTACAAGGGCTGGAGTTCCCCGCGCTGATCGCGGCGACCGCCCGCGAGGCCGGGCGGTGCCGGGCCGCGTCGCCGCGCGCGACGGCCGGCACGGCCCGCCCGTTCGGATTCAGATCAACTACCGTACGGCCGCACGCGACGCCGCGGCACGAGGTTTCAACATGACGATGATGTTTCCCCGCCTGATCGTTTTCGGCGAAGCGCTGACCGATTTCATCCGCGACGACGCACGGCACTGGCACAGCATCGCCGGCGGCTCGTGCTGGAACGTCGCGCGCGTCGCGTCGCGACTCGGCGCGCCGACGGCCTTCGCCGGCTCGGTGAGCCGCGACATCTTCGGCGACGAACTGATGCGCAAGAGCGCCGACGCCGGGCTCGACATGCGTTTCATCCGGCAGGTCGACCGCGCACCGCTGCTCGCGATGGTCGTATCGAAGCAGCCGCCCCACTATTTCTTCATCGGCGAAAACAGCGCCGATCTCGCGTTCGATCCGGACGACTTGCCCGCCGGCGCCTTCGACGCGGCCGACATCGTGCACGTCGGCTCGCTCGGCGTCGTGCGCGAGCCGCTCGCGTCGCGCCTGATCGCGCTCGCGCAGGCCGCGCGCGGGGCCGGCAAGCGAATCTCGTTCGACCCGAACTTCCGCGCGCCGATGGCCGCGCCGTCGTATCGCGACACGCTACGCCGGCTGACCGCGCTCGCCGACTGGATCAAGGTATCCGACGAGGATCTGCGCGGGCTGTTTCCGGAACTCGACGAAGCGGCCGCGCTCGCGCAACTGCGCGCGTGGGCGCCCGACGCGACGATGCTCGTCACGCGCGGCGCAGCCGGCATGCAACTGCTGCATCGCGATACCGTGCTGTTCCAGCCCGCGTTCCCGACCGAAGTTGCCGACACGGTCGGCTGCGGCGACGCGAGCATCGGCGGCTGGCTCGCGAGCCAGCTCGCGCGGCCCGACGCGTCGGCCGCCGAGCATCTGCGCTACGCGGCCGCGTGCGCGGCCGTCGCCTGTGCGCATGCGGGCGCCTATGCGCCGACGGCCGCGGAAGTGGCCGACATGATCGAGCGCACCGCCGCCGGCGTCGCGCTGTCGCGATAGGCGGCGCCGACGCGCCGCGCCGTCACGCGGCGCGCGTGCCGTCGTTGCCGTCCGGCGGACTGCCGGCCTGCAACAGTTGCAGGCTCTCGTCGACGCTCAGTTCCGACATCGCAACGTCGTGCAGCGTGTCGTCCGCCGCGCGGCGCAGCGCATGCAGCGCGTGCACCTTGAGCCGCACGAGCGCGAGCCGCAGCCCGCGCGCCGCGCATTCGGCCGCGAACGTGCGCAACGATTCGATCGTCGTGCCGTCGACATCCGGCGTTTCCTCGAGACTCAACATCACGGTCCGTGTGTCCGGTGCGGCCTTCATCAGCGCACGCACGCGATTGAGCATCCGGTCCGCATTCGCGAAGAACAACTGCGCCTCGGGCCGCACGATCAGCACGCCCGGCACCGGCTTCGCGTCGGCATGGCTCGCGACGTCGACGAAATCGTGGCTGTCGCGCAGCCGGCCGAGCACGCTGACGTTCGGTTCGGACAACTTGCGCAGCGTCAGCAGCAGGCTCACGCCGATGGCCGCGAGCAGCCCGTGCAGCACGCCGAGCACGAGCACCGCGAGCAGCGACGCGATCACGACGAGCCGGTCGCGATGCCAGGCCCAGTATGGCCGGAACACGGACGGATGCAGCGAGTGGCTGACCGCGAAGATCACGATCGCCGCGAGCACGGGCTCGGGCGTACGCGCGAGCTGCGGCAGCAGCAGCCAGACGATCAGCGCGACCACGGCAGCCGCGCACAGACCGGCCACGCGCGACTGCGCACCGGCCGCCTCGTTCGCCGAGGTCGCCGAATAGCCTGCGCCGACCGGCATCCCGTGTAGCAGGCCCGACACGAGGTTCGCACAGCCGAGCGCGACGAGGTCGCGGTTCGGCGACACGGTATCGCCGTGCTTCAGCGCGAAATTGCGGATCGATCCGTACGACTCCGCATACAGGATCAGCATCAGCGCGAATGCGAGCTCGACCGTCTGCATCCATGCGTTGCGGTCGAGATACGGCAAGCCGAATTCGAGGTGCCGGAAATCGATGTGGCCGACGACCGCGATGCCGTACCGCTGCCAGTCGATTGCATAACCCGCCGCGATCGACAGCACGATCACGACGAGCGTCGCGGGCACGCGCGAGCCGCGGCCGAGGACGAACAGCAGCGCGAGCGCCGTCGCGCCGAGCACCGCGCTCGCGAGATTCGCGTGCGGCGCGCCGGCGAGCAGGTCGAGCGCGACGTGCGGCGCATCGCCGTGCTGCACGGCAATCGCGAGAATCTTCGGGAGCTGCTTGATGACGATCGTCAGCGCGAGCCCGAACGTGAAGCCGCGCAACACGGGCCGCGCGACGAAATCCGACATGCCGCCGAGTCGCGCGGCCCCGGCCAGGATGAACAGCACGCCCGTCATCGCGACGAGTGCGGCCGCGAGCGCAAGCTGGGCGTCCAGCGCCATTCCCGATTCGGCGAGGACGGTCGCGGCGAGCACCGCGGCCGACGACGACGTCGACGACACGATCGCGAAGCGGCTGCTGCCCGTCAGCGCATAAACGACGAGCCCCGACAGCAGCGCGATCAGGCCGGCCTGCGGCGGCAGGTTGGCGAGCCCCGCATACGCGACCGCCTCGGGAATCAGCAGGCCGGCAATCGACAGGCCGGCCAGCGCATCGAGGCCGACACGCCGCATGCGCGGTGCGGGCGGCGCGTCGAGCGCCGCGAAATGGTCCGGACGCTGCGGGCCGGCGTCGGGGCGGATCGGGGCGGTCGTCATGAGGCGGTCGGCGCCGGTCAGGGTTTGACGGCAATCACGCCCGACCAGCCGGGCAAATAGCGCGCGTCCTGGTCGTGCGCGCGCTGCAGCGCGATATCGAGCGCCTTCGCGAAGTTCTTGCGGATCTGGTCGAGCGATACGTGCTGGCGCAGATAGTCGGCCCACAGGAATTCGCTGAACGGCGTCGCGTCCTTCGCATAACCGCCCGCCGTGCGCAACTCGCCGGCGAGGCTGCGGTACGGATCGTCCTCGAGCCCCGTGAGCGCCTTCGGCAAATGCGCATAATCGCGCCGCGAGCCGTCCGGGCCGAACGGATGCACCCACTGGTTGTGCTCCATCATCCGCCAGAAGATCGTGACGTCGAGCCACGACAGGTCCTTCAGCAGCATCGCGTTCACGCGCGCCTCGCCCTCCTCGATCAGCGCGAGGCCGAGATGGTGGTGATCGGTGATGTAGTGCAGCCCGTCCGGGCCGAGGACGGCCGGGAACCAGTGCGATTCGATCGCGGCCTTGCGCGCGCGCTTGTTCAGCGCCTTCCAGTGTTTGCGCTTCGCCTTGACTTCGCGATAGCCGACCGTCATCTGGGTCGGACGCAGCGCGTCGAGCCTGACGGGAATGAGATGAACGTCGTTGCCGAGTGCCATGGTCGTACCCCATGTTGCGAATTTCCGGCAACGATACTCCTGATCGCGCAAGCCGTTAATCCCTCACGAGCGCGACGTGCGTCCGGTTGACGATCTCTGACACCTGCCCACGCGTACGACGTCGCACTACGCGCGCAAATCGTTGCGTTCGAGGCGATGCCGAATGTAAGGAATGCCGTCGTGCACGACGCTCACGCGCCGCATGCCGAGCTTGCGCGCCACGTTCAGCGAGCCATGATTGGCCTGCGCGATATCGGCGATCACGCGCGGCAGGCGCACGGTGTCGAACGCATGCCGCACGACGGCCGCCGCGGCCTCGCTCGCGATGCCGCGCCCCCACGTCGCCCGCACGAGCCGCCAGCCGATCTCGACGTCGCGCGATGCGTCCTGATAGTCGGGAATCAGCAGGATCCAGCCGACGAACACGTCGGGCGCAGCCTTCTCGAAGATCGACCAGTAGCCGAGGCCCGGCGGATAGTCGCACGTGATCCGGTGCGTGACGAAGCGTCGATGCTCGTCGGGGTCGTGCCACGGGCCCGCGATGTGGCGCGTGACCTCGGGATCGCGATCCATCTCGATGCATGCCTCGAGATCGGCCAGCACGCGCGGCCGCAGCCACAGCCTCGCGGTTTCGAGCACGGGCAACGTGTCGGCGGAACGGTCATTCATCGGGACTCCTGATGCGGTGGCGTTGCGCATCGAGCGCATTACAGAACGGATACAAAAATCCTTCCGGAAGGATACAGACACCTGTCGCGTGCGTCGCGCGGTTCCGTTTCCGTTTCCGAAACAGTGCATTTCGTAGGGATTATTCCCGATTCGCGGTTATCGCGCCCCACATCGCGCGGCGCGCGAGCCTACACTCGATCAGTGCCCCCGCGCCGCGCGCGCGCCGGGCCGGCATCCGCATGCAAATCGCGAGCGCGCAAGCCAACGAGGAGACCCCGGACATGAGCTGGACCCGCGAGCAACGCAACGTCACGATCGCCGCCTACCTGGGCTGGACGCTCGATGCATTCGATTTTTTCCTGATGGTTTTCGTGCTGAAGGACATCGCCGCGGAATTCTCGTCGACGATTCCCGCCGTCGCGTTCGCGCTCACGCTGACGCTCGCGATGCGCCCGCTCGGTGCATTGATCTTCGGCCGCCTCGCCGACCGCTTCGGTCGCCGCCCGACGCTGATGGTCAACATCGCGTGCTATTCGCTGCTCGAACTGGCATCGGGTTTCGCGCCGAGCCTGACCGCGCTGCTCGTGCTGCGCGCGCTGTTCGGCATCGCGATGGGCGGCGAATGGGGCGTCGGCTCCGCGCTGACGATGGAAACCGTGCCGACCCACGCGCGCGGCTTCGTGTCGGGGCTGCTGCAGGCCGGCTATCCGAGCGGCTATCTGCTCGCATCCGTCGTGTTCGGCCTGTTCTACCAATACATCGGCTGGCGCGGGATGTTCATGGTCGGCGTGCTGCCCGCGCTGCTCGTGCTGTACGTGCGGGCGCACGTGCCCGAATCGCCGGCATGGAAACAGATGGAGAAGCGCCCGCGCCCGAGCCTCGGCGCCACGCTGAAGCAGAACTGGAAACTCACGATCTACGCGATCGTGCTGATGACCGCGTTCAACTTCTTCTCGCATGGCACGCAGGATCTCTATCCGACGTTCCTGCGCGAGCAGCATCGCTTCGATCCGCATACCGTATCGTGGATCACGATCGTGCTGAACATCGGCGCGATCGTCGGCGGCCTGTCGTTCGGCGCGATCTCGGAGCGCATCGGCCGACGCCGCGCGATCTTCATCGCCGCGCTGATCGCGCTGCCCGTGCTGCCGCTGTGGGCGTTCTCGAGCGGCGCGATCGCGCTCGCCGCCGGCGCGTTCCTGATGCAGATCTCGGTACAGGGCGCGTGGGGCGTGATACCGGTTCACCTGAACGAGATCTCGCCCGACGAGATCCGCGCGACCTTCCCCGGCGTCGTCTACCAGCTCGGCAACCTGCTCGCGTCGGGCAACGCGACGATGCAGGCGTCGCTCGCCGTGTCGAACGGCAACGATTACGGCTTCGCGCTCGCACTGGTGGCCGGCATCGTCGCCGTCGCGATCGCCGTGCTGATCCTGTTCAGCCGCGAGCGGCGCGGCATCGACATGACGCAATCGGTCAATACGCGTACCGCCGCCGGGTGAACCCGCACGTTGCGGCATCGCATCATCGCGCGCGCCCCGCCCCGCCGGGAGCGGGCGCGGCGCTTTCCGCACCTGCACATCGAACTAGAGGAATTGGTCCAGATTCCGCGCTTGCCCGGTCCGCCCGCGTTTTTTTATCTTAATGAAAACGACTGTTTGAATCAGATAATCAAATCACCTGTTCGCGGCCGGGCAACCGGCATGGGAGGCGGAACATGGCAGTAAGTCAGGAGGGGCGGCCATCTGCGGGACGGTCGTCCGGGGCGCGGTCATCCGGCACGCGGCAGACCGGCGGGACGAAGGCGCGCATCCTCGATGCGGCCGAGGATCTGTTCATCGAACACGGCTTCGAAGCGATGTCGATGCGGCAGATCACCTCGCGCGCGGCGGTCAATCTCGCCGCGGTCAACTACCACTTCGGCAGCAAGGAAGCGCTGATCCACGCGATGCTGTCGCGCCGGCTCGACCAGTTGAACCAGGAGCGCCTCGGCATCCTCGACCGCTTCGATGCGCAACTCGGCACGCACATCACCTGCGAGCACGTGCTCGGCGCGATGTTCATTCCGGCGCTGAAGGCATCGCGCGATCCCGAACGCGGTGGGCCGGGGTTCCTGCGGCTGATCGGCCGCGCCTACACCGATCCTTCGCCGTTCGTGCGCAACTTCCTGACCGCGCACTACGCGAGCGTCGCGGGCCGCTTCTTCGACGCCTTCCAGCGCGCGCTGCCGCACCTGCCGCGCACCGAGCTCGGCTGGCGGCTGCACTTCGCGATCGGCGCGCTGTCCGGCGCGCTCGCGGGCGCCGAAACGGAAAGCCTGATCGACGAATTCTCGCAAGGCCGCACGATGAACGACGTGCAGATGATCGCGCGGCTGTCGTCGCTGATCGTCGCCGCGCTGAAGGCGCCGATGCCCGACAGCGCACAACTGTCGATCTTCGCGGCAGTGCTCGACGACGCCGGTGCAAGCGAGGCATTCGGGCTGCCGCAGTCGGCTCCGGCCGCCGCCGAGACGGCGCCGCTGCATTCCACGAACTGAGCGCGCGAGGCCACGCGCGGCTTCCTGTTCACGATTTGATTGATACGCGCGGTCGTGCGCGGCGTCGAGGCGCCCGCGTCGACCGGCCGCGAAGCACGGGGCATGGGCTGGCGCTGGCGCGCCGACCCTCGCCGAGCGCCAAGACCGGAGACACGTCATGTCATCTTCCGCAGCACCCACCTCGGCTCAGATTCCGCCGAACACCGATGCCATCTGGTACGCGTCGTACCCGCCCGGCGTCCCGCACGAGATCGACGTCACGCAATACGCGTCGCTCGTGCAGTTCTTCGACGAATGCACGACCCGCTTCGCCGACCGCGTCGCCTACGTGAGCGCCGGCGCGTCGATGACCTACCGCACGCTCGCGCGGAAAGTCGACGCGTTCGCGTCGTATCTGCAAAGCCTCGGCGTGAAGCCCGGCGACCGCGTCGCGATCATGCTGCCGAACACGTTCCAGTATCCGGTCGCGCTGTTCGGCACGCTGAAGGCCGGCGCGATCGTCGTCAACGTGAATCCGCTCTACACCGTGCGCGAACTCGCGCACCAGCTGAAGGACAGCGGCGCGCAGACGATCGTCGTGTTCGAGAACTTCGCGCGCACGCTGCAGGACGCGCTGCCGGAAACGCAGGTGAAACACATCGTCGTCACCGCGCTCGGCGATCTGCTCGCCGACGGCTTCAACGCGAAAGGACGCCTGATCAATTTCGTGCTGAAGCACGTGAAGAAGCTCGTGCCGGCCTATCACCTGCCGCAGGCGGTCCGGCTGCGCTCCGCCCTCGCGCTCGGCGCGCGCGGCAAGCCGCAACCGGTGCAGACCACGCGCGACGATCTCGCGTTCCTGCAGTACACGGGCGGCACGACCGGCGTCGCGAAAGGCGCGATGCTCACGCACGGCAACCTGATCGCGAACCTGCTGCAGGCGAAGGCCTGGATCGCCGACCAGGTGTCGGGCGACGTCGAAACCGTGCTCACGCCGCTGCCGCTCTATCACATCTATTCGCTGACGGTGAACGCGTTCATCTTCATGGGGCTCGGCGGCCGCAACATCCTGATCGCGAATCCGCGCGACATGAAGATGGTGATGAAGATCATCCGCCACGAGACGTTCACGGGGATCACCGGCATCAACACGCTGTACAACGCGTTCCTCGACAACGACGAATTCCGCCAACGCGACTTCTCGAAGCTCAAGCTCGCGATGGCGGGCGGGATGGCGATGCAGCGCGCGGTCGCCGAGCGCTTCCAGCAGGTGACGGGCCGGCCGGTGGTCGAAGGCTACGGTCTCACGGAGTGTTCGCCGATCGTCACGATGAATCCCGTGGACCTGAACGACATGGCCGCGTTCAGCGGTTCGATCGGCCTGCCCGCGCCATCGACCGTCGTGCGCTTTCGTCGCGAGGACGGCACCTGGGCCGCGATCGGCGAGCCGGGCGAGCTGTGCGTGCGCGGCCCGCAGGTGATGCGCGGCTACTGGCAGCGCCCCGACGAGACGGCCAAGGTGATCGACGCCGACGGCTGGCTCGCCACCGGCGACATCGGCGTGATGGACGAACGCGGCTTCATCCGCCTCATCGATCGCAAGAAGGACATGATCCTCGTGTCGGGCTTCAACGTGTATCCGAACGAGATCGAGGAAGTGCTCGTGATGCATCCCGGCATCAGCGAAGCCGCGGCCATCGGCATTCCGGACGAAGTACAGGGCGAGCGGATCAAGGTGTTCGTCGTGCGTCGCGACCCGTCGTTGACGGCCGAGGACGTACTCGCGCACTGCCGCAAGAACCTGACTGGCTACAAGATGCCGAAATTCGTCGAGTTCCGCGACGCACTGCCGCAGACGAACGTCGGCAAGATCCTGCGCCGCGCGCTGCGCGACGAGGAACTCGCCAAAATCCAGGCCGCGAAGCAAGGCTGAACGATCCATCGCTGCGGGAGACGCTATCGATGAACGAAGGAATGAAGCGCCGCGCGCGGCATGCCGCCGCGGCAGCCGTCGCATGCGTGCTGTCGCTCGCGCAGGCGGGCTTGCATGCACAGGAACAGGCCGACGCCGCGAGCGCGGCACCGGCCGCCGCGCTCCCCGCGGATCTCGCGAAGGTCACGCACGAGCCGCTCGCGCAGCAGGCGCGCTGGCTGCGCACGGCGGCCCAGCGCGGCACGCTCGCGCAACTCGACGATGCAACGCTCACGGCGCTCTTCAAGGCGCTCGATCCGCTGGCCGTGCCGCTCTATATCCGTAACGGCCCCAACGGCTATCCGTCTTACCAGTTCACGATGGTGCGCCAGGAGCGCATCAACGGGAAATGGTCCGACACGCCCGACCGCATGCTCGTGAAGACGACCCGCGAGCCGCTGCGCGTGTATGCGAAATGGTTGCCGGGCAGCGCGCATGCCGGACAGGAGACGATCTACGACACGACGCAGCGCAAGGACGAGATGTACGGCCATCTCGGCGGCCTGCTCGGCAAGATTCCGTTATGGACGGCGATCGACGGCGCGCTCGCGCGCGCCCAGTCGAATCACCAGGTGAAGGATCTCGGCACCGAGTTCATCGCGAACCTGTACCTGACCGAAGGGAAGAAATATCTGGAAGCCGGCGTGCAGCGACCGACCGACGTGCAAGCCAGGACGATCGGCGGCGTGCGCGTCGTCGCGCTCACGTACGAAACGCCGACCGGCCGGCCGCAGTTCTATGCGAAAAAGGAAGTACTGGGGCTCGACCTGCACGCTCCCTATTTCCGGACCGTCGAGTCCTATGACAACGACGGCAGGATTTTCGAGCGGATCGTCATCGAGAAAATCGCGCCGACACCCCTCGACGACACCGCATTCGACCCGAAAAACCCCGACTACGCGTTCTGACGCGCGCCGACGGGGCCGCCACGGGGCTCAATCGTCATCGTCGTCGCCGTGGTGCCGATGCCAGTGCTTGTAATAGTGCTTGCGCCACTTGCGATAGCGATCGTCGTCGTCATCGCCGTCATAGCCGTATCCGTAGCCCGGATAGGCGACGACGGCGGGCTGCGGCGCCACATAGACCGGCGCCGGTTCGACATAGACCGGCGCGACCGGCACGCCGATGCCGACCGACAGATCCACATGCCCTGCCATTGCACTACCGGAAACGAGCAACGCCATGCTCCCGATCATCCCTGCCACTTGCCTCTTGTTCATGCTCCGGATCCCTGATGAGCCGGCCCGCCCGGCTCGCGCGATCAATGTAAGCGCGACGCATGCACCGAGGTGATACGGGGCTGCGAGAGTCGTAACGCGACGTAACGAAACGACTTTGGCCGTTCGGCCTGATCGCGAAAATGCGCGGGAACGTCTATAGTGGGTTACGGTTCGACACAATCACGACTGCGCGCTTCCCTATCGAACAAGGTAGAATTCCGCCAAACGCCTTGTGGACGAACACGCCACACACACGCACAACATATTCTCTGACGCAGGCTCCTGCCGCACCTCAATGGCCAATCCCGCAGAATCCCATCCGCAAAACGACTTCATCAATTCGGCGCGCAAGGAACGTAAGCGTGTTGAAATCTATCTCGTCAACGGCATTCGTCTGACGGGGTGTATCGAGTCGTTCGACCAGTATCTGGTGATGCTGCGCACCCCCGTGGGTCTGCAAGGCATCTACAAGCGTGCGATTTCCACGATCCAGCTCGACACCGGCGGCTCGCGCCCCGGCGGCGGCCCCCGCGGCCCGCGCACTGGCGGTCGCCCCGGCGGCCGTGAAGGCGGCGGTCACAGCCCGTACGGCTCGCACGGCGGCCCGCGCGAATCGCGCGGCGACGGCGGCTACGGCGCCCGCGAGCCGCGTGAAGGCTACGGTTCGCGCGAACCGCGCGAAGGCTACGGCGCACCGCGTGAACCTCGCGAGCCGCGTGAAAGCTACGGCGCGCCGCGCGACACCGGCGATGCATCCGGCAACGCCGCGCCGTCGGATTCCCGCGGCGGCAACGGGCCGGTCATCGTGACGCGCCGCCGGCGAATCGTGCCGGACGGCCAGTAAAAACAAAAAGGGCAAGCCAACCGGCTTGCCCTTTTCACTGGTACGGCCGATGCGGCGCGTGGCCGCACCGCCGTCACCGGGTTCAGCGGGCCGTCGTCGGCAGCCCCGCGTCGGCCTCGCGCTGCAGCGAACGCACCTGCTGCTGCAACGCCCGCAATTGCGACTGCAGCTGCGCCTGTTGCGCTTGCAGCGCCGCCGTTTCGCTCCGCACGCTCTTCTGGCGATCCGCCACCGCAGCCTGCTGCTGGCGCGCGATCGAGATGTCCGCCTGCAGCCGCCGCGCGCGCTCCTGCGTGACTTCGATCTGCTTGTCCATTTGCGCCTTCTGCGATTCCAGCTTCGCCGCTCGCAGTTCGTTGACGGCCAGCCGCTCCGCCTGATGCGAGAAATCGCGATAGATCGCTTCCGCGCGCGTTTCGTCGTAAGTCTTGATCACGCGCCAGAACGCCTTCTGCTGGAACAGCGCGACGAAATACGCACCGTCCTTGACGTTGAACAGCAGGCTGGCGCCGTAGCTGCCGTTGTAGCTCGTGCGCATTTCCGTCAGCGAATGCGCCTGGATCTGGCGTTGCAAATCGTCGACCGTGCTCGGCCCCGTCGTCTCGCCGGCCTGCGGCTGTATCGACGTCTGCGCCTGCGAATCGATCACCGGAATCGCAGCCACCGGCGCCGACGCCTGCTGCACCGCCGGCGAATCGCTGCCTGCCAGCCCCTGCGCGAACGCGCCTTGCATGCCTCCCATCATGGCGAGCAACACGCCTACCCGCCTCAACCCCGTCATATGGCTCATGAAATTTTATTCCCGCCCGAGTCGTTGTAATTCACCGCGATTTTATCTCATTAATTACTCGCTTTCGCGGGTCTCGGGCTCTTCGTCGAAGATCTGATATTTGCGCATTTTTTCCCACAATACCTTGCGGCTGATGCCGAGCTGCTGGGCCGTGTCCTGACGCCGCCAACCGTTTGCGTCGAGCGCCGCGATCACGCGGCTGCGCTCGTTCATGTCCCACTTGCTGCGATCGACGAACACCTCGGCCGCACTCTCCGCCGGCACCGGCTGGGCCGCGCTGCGTGCGTGCGCGATCAGCCGCTGCAGTCGCGCGGCATCCCAGCCGCCCGTCTGCCGCACCGTCACGCCGACGCGCTCGGCGAGGTTGCGCAATTCGCGCACGTTGCCGGGGAAATAGCTGTCCGCGACCGAATCCGTGAGCCAGTACGGCAGATCGGACAACTCGGCGAGCCGCTCCTCGCCGACCACCTGGGCGACGAACGACTTGAACAGCGCGATCTTGTCCACCGCGCCGCGCTCCTCCAGCGACGGGATGCTCAGCTCGATCACCGCGAGCCGGTAGTAGAGATCGGCGCGGAACAACCCTTCCTTGACGAGCTGCGGCAGCTTCTTGTTGCTCGCCGCGACCAGACGGAAATCGACCTTCACCGGCGCCGTCGCGCCGACCCGCAGCACCGCGCCGTCCTCGAGCACCCGCAGCAGCTTGACCTGCTGATACAGCGGCAGATCGCCGACTTCGTCGAGGAACAGCGTGCCGCCGGCCGCCTGCTCGAAATAACCTTTATGCGCAACAACCGCGCCGGTGAACGATCCTTTCGCATGGCCGAAGAACAGCGATTCGAACAGGCCGTCCGGAATCGCGCCGCAGTTGACCGGCACGAATTCGCCGTGCCGATAGCGCGAATGCTTTTCGTGCAGCAGTTGCGCGATGCGCTCCTTGCCGACGCCGGTTTCGCCGTGCAGCAGCACGTTGGTGTCGCAGTCGGCGAACGTATCGACTTCGTGCAGCAGCGCCTGCATCGATTCGGAGTGCGCGACGAGTTCGGATGGCTGCAACGTTTCGGCCGCGTGCGCACGCAGCTGCGTGACGAGCTTGCCGATCATGCCGCGCAATTCCGCGCACGTGAAATCGAGCGGCAGGATGTGCGAATACTCGGGCGGGTACTGCGATGCGTCGTGGTCGCGCGCCGCGCCGACCCAGACCACCGGCATGCCGATGTTGGCCTGCCAGTCGCGCAGGAATGCCGCGCCGCCTTCGATCATCGTCACGCTGATGATCGCCAGCGACCGCCGCATCGCGGCGCGCTCGGGCGAGACCGCCGCGTTGTCGGCGCGGATCACTTCGACGTCGAAGCTCGCCATGCATCGGGCGACGCGGTCGACGATGTCCGCCTTGCCTTCCCAGACGTACAGGTCGAGCTCTTCGATTGCGGGCGTATTTCTCATCTGATCTGCTTCTTCAGTAAACCGTTTGGGCGACCCCGCAACTGAGCGAGATCTGATGGACCGTCGCCGCGCCGACCTGGACGCCGAGCAGATTCAGCAGCGGCACGAGGACTGCGTCAAGGCTCGACAGGAGCGGGCCGAGCAGACTGGTCAAGAAACCTAGCAAAGTCGACACGAAAGTCGAGGGGATCGACAGCAGATCGGCGCCGAGCAAACTGAGCGTAGCGGTGATCTTCGCAGCCGCGAGTTGCGCGAGCGCTGAACTGAGCGACGAGCCGAGCGCGTTCGAATTGACGGTCCAGTAGTTGGCGTCGATTCCGGGCACGCCATTGAACGTGTGCTGTTGCGCCGCCCCCTGCACCTGGACCGATACGTTGGACATTGACACTTTTAGTCCGGCAAGGCCAAGGACAGTCGCGTTGATCACCTGCGCGGGTGACGTGCAGCTGTATGCCGACGACAAACTGATCTTGCCCGACGAATCAAGCGGTGGCTGGCCGATACACAGATTGGCAACGCCCGGCTGTGCGGTAATAACGACAGTGCTCGCTGCCTGTGTGGCAGCACATTGCGTCGAGTTCAGCCACGCGGTACCGGTGCCGGCTTGCAGGTAAATCGGCAGATTGACATCGACGCCCACGTTCAGCGCGCCCAGCAACGGCCCGACCAACGGCAACTGCGCCGTACCAAGATAGACATTCAGATACACGCCCACTGCCGCCGTCGACGCCTTCGTGCGCCACGTTCCCGTCGCCGGATCGATCCCGCCCTCGCCAACGCCGATCGACGGCGGGCTGATGATCTGCACCTGCAACTGCGTTCCCGTCAGCCCGCCAAGATTCACCGACGGCACATTGACCGTGACCGCCGGCTTGCCCGTTGCCGCGATCTCCGCGCCGACCATCAGCAGGTCGAGCAGATCGACCTGCGCGTTGAGGGCCGCCTGCGTATCCGCGAGCGCGACGTTCAGCAACCCGCCCGCGCCGCCGAGACCGATCGACGTCCCCGGGACGTTGGCGTTCACGATCGCCTGCAGCGCGGCCACGCTCGCCTGCAGGCTTGCGTTCACGACGGACGTCTGCGAGGCCGCCTTCACCATCAACTGGATCAGTTGCGGCAGCGTGAGCTTCAGCGCGAGCAGTTGATCGACCGTGCCGACGCCCGCCGCCACGACGAGGTCGCCGACCGTCACGTTGGTGCACGCAAGCGCTTGATACGACGCGATGTTCAGGTTCAGGTTGGCGCCGAGCAGCGCGCCGATCAGCCCGTTGACGAGCCCCGGATTGCCGGACGTCGGCGCCGATCCGCCCGAGCAGCCAACCCCGCCGAGCGCGGCAAGGGTCGCGCCCACCGAGAACGTATCGATGTTCGTCGAACGCGCGGTCGATACCGCGGACACCGTCTGCGGCGGTCCGACGAAGAAGAACGGCACCTGGCGCGTGACGACCACCTTGGCGGCGTTCAACTGCGTGGTCCCGGATGTCGCGGCGGCGTAGTAGCTGGGTGCCGGATTGGCAGACGTATCCCAGCGGCCGCATTCGATGCTGATCGTGTCGCCGTTCGACGCATTGAGCCCGTTCGACTGCGCATTGCTGGTCGCGGTGGCAGTCGGCTGCGAACAGGCATCGTCCATCCGCTGCACGGCCGCGAGCGCAGCCATGTCGGCAATTCGCTGCACGTCTCGACGCTGGTAAAAGAGATTACCGACGCCAATGGCGCCAAGCGTGGTGACGGCGATCAGCATCGCGATGATCGCCATCACCGAGAACGCGCCGCGCTGTCGTGACGCGCGGCGGATCGTGCCGCCACTGTGCCGGGTAGTCACCGTTTTGCTCCGTCAGCGCGCGAGATCGCCGCCGGACAGCCCGCCGCTGCCGCTGCCGCTGCCGCCGCTGCCGCCGCCCGACGCCGACATCGTGCCGAACCACTGCGGAATCGGCGTCTTGAACGAGTCGATATAGCGCTGATACGCATACGTCCCGGCCGTGCCGTCGATCGGTTGCGGCGTAGCGGCCGCCCGATTCGAGCGCTGCAGGTCGAGCAGCGCGCTGGTCGCGTGACCGATTTCAGACGCCGGCGTGTCGCTTTGCGCATGCGCGACGCCCGCGCCCAGCGAGCACGCGAACGCGATGCCCACGGCCCGCACGCGGATTGAGGAAAGGTGAAACATGATGGCCTCCGTGAATATCGTCGTTATCGCGCGAAACGCTGCAGCAGCGGCACGGCAAGATCGAAATTGTCGCTGCTCGCCACCGACGGCACGGACACGCTGGCCGGCGCATAGGCGATGGCGCGCTGCTTCGCGCGCATCGCCGCCGCAACCTTCGTCTCGTCGTCACGAATCTGGCCGCGCACCGCGGGCGACAGCTTCTGCTGATCCATCAGCCGCCGCGCATCTTTCGCATGGCCGGTCGCGAGCAGATACAGCACGAAGTTGCTGAGGATCTTCGGGTTCTTCTGCTCGAGTTCGGCCGCCTTCAGCAGCGGCACGCGCGCCCCCGCCAGATCGCCTTCACGCATCTTCGAATACGCGAGGTCGGACAACGTCGCCGCATCGGTCGGCGCAAGTGCCGTCGCCTGTTCGAGCTGCTGCGCGGCCAGCGCGAAATCGCCGCGGGCGCCGGCGGTCAGCCCCAGCCCGCGATAGCCGCGCGCAGCGAGCGGCGTCGTCAGCAACTTGGTATAAGCGGCCACGCCGGCGTCGTACTGGCCGGTCGCGCGCAACGCGTCGGCACGCAGCAGGATCGTGTCCGGCGATGCACCATATTGCTTCTCGTACTGATCGATGTGCGCGAGCGACGCAAAATACAGCCCCTGCCCCTGCATCCGCTCGATCAGGCCCAGATACATGCCCGGCGTATCGGGCGGCGCATTCTTGTCGGCGGCGGCCTGCATCAGTGCGCCGCGTTCGGCCTGCGCTCCGATTCCGTATCCGGACTCCTTGAACATCGCGCACCCGCTGGCAAGCAACGCGCACGCCGTCGCGCCTGCGAGCGTGCGAACCCAACCCAATCGATTCATCTCGTGTCGCTCCTTCCCCTCATGCCGCATCAATGCTGAATCGCAGCGAGCGCGGACAGCACGGTCATGATCCCCGGCCCCGCGGTCACGATCAACAGTGCCGGCAACAGCGTGACGATCATCACGCCGGTCATCTTCACCGTCAGGCGACCGATCTGTTCGCGCAGCGTCGCGCGACGCCCTTCGCGCAGACGGTCACCGAATTGTTTCAGCGGCTCTTGCACCGCGCCGCCATGCTTGTCGACCTGAATCAGCAAGCGCACGATCGCGCGCAAATCCTCGTTGTCGAAACTGTTCGTCAGGCGTTGCAGCGATTGCTCGCGCGTGCGCCCGGCCGCGAACTGCCGCTGCGCGACGCCGAGTTCCCACGACAGCACCGGCAGCATCGTCTGAAAATCGTGCGTAACGACCTGGATGCTCTGGTCGAGCGACAGGCCGACGCCCTGCAGCAGCCGCAACATGTCGACGAGCAGCGGCAGTTCGGCCGCGATGCTCTGCCGGCGCGCGGTGGCGCGCCGGCGCACATAGATCTTCGGCAGCATGTAGCCGGTCACGAGCGCGACGGATATCCACAGCGGCCAGCGCGCCTGTTGCCCGCGGCCGATCAGTACCAGCACCGCGAGCGCCGGCAGCAGGATCGCGCAGACGATGCGAGCGCCGACGAACAGCGCTCTGGCACGCACGTCGACGAAACCGCACTGTTCGAGCAGTTGGCGATCTTCGTCGGCGATCAGATATCTGCTGAAGCCGGTATCGAGCCACCGCATCCCGACGTCTTCGAAACGTTCGCGCAGCCCCGCGAAACGGACACGCGGCGCGGGCGGTGTCGCCGCCTCGCGTGCCGCTTCGGCCGAGCCGGCGCGCGCGGCAGCCGCTTCGACCGCAGCGGCCCGGCGGTCGAGCGCATGCGCCAGCGCGCGCTCGGCACGCTGTACGAGCACGACGCGGACGATCGCGAGCGCGGCAAGCAGCAGCACGCCGATCGATCCGAGCACCAGCGCCAGCGCGCCTAAACGGTTTGCATCCATCGATTCACCTCAGCCGCGCGAGCCGGAACAGCCAGAGACCGCCGATCGCCTGCAGCGCGAACGCCAGGTAAATCAGCTGACGTCCGTTATCGTCGCTCCACATCGCCGTGAAGTAGCGCGGGCTCGTCGCGATGACGAAGCTGCCGACCGCGATCGGCAACAGCGCCAGCACCCACGCCGACAGCCGGGTCTCGGCCGACATCGCCGACAGTTCGCGTTCCGCCTGCTCGAGATCGCGCATGAAGGTCGACATCCGGTCGAGCATCACGTCCGCCCGTCCGCCGTAGCGGACCGACAGACGCAGCACCGCCCCGACCAGTTCGAATTCGCGGATACGATAGGTGTGCGCGATGTGCAGCATCGCGCGGTCGATCTCGACGCCGGAGCGCAGCATCTGCGACACGTCGTCGAGGCAGCGGCGCAGCGGCATCTCGGCCGTCTGCAGCGCCGACTGGAACGCCGCCGGCACGCTGTTCCCGAGCGTCACGAGCCGCACGATCCCGTCGAGAAACGACGGCAACTGACGGACGATCTTCAGGCGGCGCCGGCTGATGCGCGACGTGACCCACAGAACGACGAGCACACTGCCCGCCACGGCCGCCGCCGCCGCGGCGAGCGCGCCGCCGGCCATGCCGGCCCACAACGCGAGCAGCACGATGACGGCAAGCACCATCACGAGCCCGGTGCGCACTTCATCGAGGCCCGCGCGGTCGGACAGCACGGTCCACGCGTCGAGCACCGACGCGCGCCAGCGCGCGAGCCCTTGTTCGACTGCTTGCGCGTTCGCCGTACCGGCCGCCGGGGCGCGTGCGGGGCGCGTATCGCCAGTCGGGGGAGCGGAACGCGCGCCCTGTCCCACGCGGCTGTCGAAGAACCGCTGCGTATGCGCACGCCCTTCACGCACCTGACTTCCGCGCCACAGCAGCAATCCGGCCGCCGCGCAGATCAGCGCGAACATCAGCGCGAGCAAGGTGGCGCTAGACATTGAAGCCTCCGCCTCGCCCGAAGTTGCCACCGAACCCGCCGCCGCCCGCGGACACCAGCGTGCTGCGGAAACGTGCCAGCTTCGGCGAATGCGGATGAATGCCGAGCGACTCCCAATGATCGATCTCTTCGCCCTCCGGCGTGACGCGCGCCTCGTAGCGATACAGCTCCTGCGTCGATACGACGTTGTCCGACATGCCGGTGACTTCGGTGATCGACAGGATGCGGCGGCGGCCGTTGGACAGCCGGCCGATCTGCACGATGAAGTCGATCGCGTTGGCGATCTGCCGCCGCAGGCTTGCTTCGGTGCCCTGAAAACCGGCGAAGCCGGCCAGCATCTCGAGCCGGTACAGGCATTCGCGCGGCGAGCTGGCGTGCACGGTACCCATCGATCCGTCGTGGCCGGTATTCATCGCCTGCAGCATTTCGAGCACTTCGCCGCCGCGCACTTCGCCGACGATGATCCGGTCCGGCCGCATCCGCAGCGTATTTCGCAGCAGGTCGCGAATCGTCACCACGCCGCTGCCGTCGAACCCGCCGGGACGGCTCTCGAGCCGCACGACGTGAGGGTGATTCAACGACAGTTCGGCCGTATCCTCGATCGTCACGACGCGTTCGGCCATCGGGATGTGAAACGCCAGCGCGTTCAGCAGCGACGTCTTGCCCGAACTGGTGCCGCCCGACACGAGGACGTTGCAGCGCGCATCGACCGCGGCTTCGAGCAGCCGGCCGATTTCCTCGTTGTAGGTGCCGTTGCCCAGCAGGTCCTCGGGCTTCAACGGGTCCTTGCGAAATTTCCGGATCGATACGACCGGCCCGTCGATCGACAGCGGTTCGATCACGACGTTGACCCGCCCGCCGTCGGGCAGCCGCGCATCGACCATCGGGTTCGATTCGTCGAGCCGCCGGCCGACCGGTGCGAGAATCCGTCGCACGATCCGCAGCAGATGCGCGTTGTCGGTAAAGCGGATCGGCAGCTTCGACAGGATCCCGTGGCGCGACACGTAGATGTCGTTGTAGCCGTTGATCAGGATGTCCTCGACGTGCGGGTCGGCCAACAGGTCTTCGATCGGCCCGAAGCCGGCGAGCTCCTTCGTCAGCGCCTCGGCCACCGCGCGCACCTCGCTCTCGTTGAGCGGAATGCGCCGCAGCCGCACGAAGCTGTCGATTTCGAGATCGACGAACTGATTGATCGCCTGTCGCGACCAACGGCCGAATTCGGCACCCAGCTCCTCGATCCGCGTGAGCAGATGCTCGTGCGCGGCATTCTTGATGTCGTGGAACTGTTGCGTTTGCGAGAACGGCGCTGCGCCGTCGGCAAATTGAATGTCGTGTGCCATCGCTTACGACCGCTTCGTTGAGGATTGAATGATGCGCCTGAGCGCCGAGAGGCCGCCGGCCGCACGCGGGGTCGCTCCGGGCGCCGGCGCGCCCGCGAGGCGCTCGACCAGCGGCCCGAGCGCACGGACGTACGGATCACGTTCCGCGACCTCTGCGATCAGCTTGCCCTGGTTCGCCGCATGCCCGATCGACACGCGCCGCGACGGCAGTGTCGCAACCAGCGACAGTTCGAGCCGTTCGGCGATCTGTGCGGGCATCAAGCCGAGCTCGGCGTCGAACTGGTTGACGACGAGCCGGATCCGGTCGGTCGCGGCACCGGCCTCGCGCAACCCGTCCAGCATCTCGACGGCAGACACGACCGACGCCACGCCCTGGTCGCAAACCAGCCATGCTTCGTCCGCCAGGTTCACGACCTGCGCGATGAATTCGCGATTCGGAAAGCCGCCGAGATCGACGATCTGGTGATCGAAGAACGCCCGCAGCCGGTTCAGCAGCGCCGCGCACGACGCCGTCGCCACGTCGCGCAGCTCGGCGAGATTCGGCGGCAGCGTCGTCAGGGCGACGCCGCTCGAGTGGCGCGCGAGCGCAGTCGTCACGAACGTGCGGTCGATCCGGCGCAGGTTGCGCACCGCCTCGACGAAATGAAATTCGCAGCGCGTGTTCAGGAACAGCGCGCCGTCGCCGGCCGGCAGCCCGAGATCGAGGAGCGCCGCCGTGTGCGCGGGTGCGGCCGGCCGGCGCTGCATCAGCACCGACAGGTTCGCGGCGAGCGTGCTCACCCCCATCCCGGCGCGCGCACCGAGCAATGCGGTGACCTTCCCATGGCGATTCGCCGGCTCGCCGACGTTGTCGAGCAACACCCGCGTGATCCGCAGCGCTTCGTCGGCCGGTGCGGAAAAATCGACGAAATCGCGCACCCCCGCGCGCAGCGCGGCGAGTGCGCCTTCGGGTTGCGCGAGCGAGCCCAGTGCGACGACCGGCACGCCCGGATGCGCCGCGCGTACCGCGGATACCACCGTGCTTGCAGCCGCGCAATCACCGGAAAAATCGATGAATACCAGCGCCGGATTCAACACGCCGATACGCTGCGACAGCGCGGCGCCGTCGAGCGGTACCCCTTCGACCGCGCCGGCGGACACCAGCGATTGCGACAGCCAATGCACATGCTCGGCAAGAGAGGATGCGCAGACGAAGTGGTCGGTGACGGCGGGCTCAGCCAAGGAATAGGTTCTCGCATTCATCTTGAATACTCCCAATGAAGCAAGGCATCGCGTCATGCGCGACGGCCTGCGCGGTCCGGTAACGATTCGGCGCGCTCATTTCGAGAACCCCGGCCCTGCGTCCGGCGATGCCATGCCGCCCAGGTACGAACGCCACACCGGACCGTCGCGCTGCTCGGACAGCTCCCCCGGCGTCGCCGGCAGCGGTGCGCCCTGCGCGATCGGTGCAACGAGATGCGGCGTCACGATGATCACGAGCTCCTTGTCGTTCTGCTGGTAGCTCAGATTCTTGAAAAACGCGCCGATGATCGGCAGATCGCCCAGGAACGGCACCTTGTTGACGTTGGACGTGGTCTCGCGGTCGATCAAGCCGCCGATCACGAAGCTTTCGCCGTCGCCGAGCTCGACCGTCGTGTCCGCACGCCGCGTCGTCAGCGCGGGCACCTGCACGCCGTTGATCGTGATCGAATGCACGAAGTCGAGCTGACTCGATTCGGGCGCGACCTTCAGCGCGATCCGCCGCGGATTCAGCACGGTCGGCGTCACCGTCAGCCCGACGCCGTAGGGTTTCCACTCGATCGAGATCGTGCCGAGCGATTGCGGCACCGGCACCGGAATTTCGCCGCCCGCGAGGAAATTCGCGCTCTGGCCGGACAACGCGACGAGCGTCGGCTGCGCGAGTACTCGGGCCAGGTTATTCGCCTCGAGAATCGACAGGTCGGCGAACAACCCGCGGGACATGGAATGGATGACGAGGTTGAACGCCGACGAAATCGGCACGTTCGTGTTGTAGGTGAGCGAGCTGTTCGGCGAGCCGGTAATCGATGTCAGCCCCGTCGGCGCGAAGGCCCCGAACGCAAAGCCGTTGCTCTGCTTGAAGAAATTGAGCCCCGCCTGCTTCAGCACCGAGCGGCTGAATTCGACGACCCGCACGTCGACCTGCACGACATTCTTGCCGGAGATCGTCGACGCATCCAGCGTCGTCCCGTCCTTGCCGCCGACCGTCTTCGCCGCATGCACGGCCCGCTGATGGCCGTCGAGCGTTCCGGACGTACCGCCGATCACCGTCGTGCCGCCGTACGTGTTCACGCTCGGCGACGCGCCGTCGAGGAGTGCCCGCGCCGCCCCGCTCGTGACGTTCACGTTATAGACGGTCGGCTCGTCGCGGCCGCGCTCCCAGATCATCACGTTCGTCGCGCCGGCATTCTTCGCCACCAGCAGCACGCCGCCGCGCCCGCCCTTGACGACGACCACGTCGGCCACCGACGGATCGCCGACCGCAACCCGCTGCAGCGCACGCCCCGTCGCAAGCTGCCGTTGCGCGCCGATTGCAAGGCTGATCGTCCCGCTCGTGTCGGCCGCGTCCGACAGCGGCGGCATCGCCAGCGCGCTCAATGCAATAGCCAAACCAATCAGTTTCTTTTTCATTGTTTGCCGTCTTCGTCCCACTCAATAAGCGACCGTTTCGGTCCGCCCACCCCGAATCACTTCGATGCCGCCACCGCTCGGACGCCGTGCGACCACCCGCGGCGCCACACGCGGAGCCGGCGCCGTCGCACTCTTCGACAACTCGCCCAGCACCATGCCGGCAGCGGCAACCGCCGACGGGCTCTTGTCGTCGCCGACGCGAACCGCGACGGTTTGCGCCGCGACATCGTCGTCGCGTGGGTTACGCAGCGCGAGCAGGAGTCGACCGCTCTGCTCGGCGAGCGTCAGCGCGTCGACCTGTGCGGTGGGCACGGCCAGCACCGCGGTCCGCGTCCCGACCACCGAGCCGTTCGAACTGTCTCGCTCGGTCGTTGCATCGCCGAACGACAGCACACGAACCTTCGACATCAGCAGCCGCGCCTGAGTATTCACGATCTCCGCCGTCGACGTCCCGCCGATCGCCACGCCGGTTCCGTCGCGCTTCAGATTCACGAACACGTCGACATAGTTGCCGGGGCGCACGCGATTGCCGACCGCGTTGGTCTCGTCGACCTTGATCGCGACGGCGCGCTCTCCCGGTGCGATCTGCTCGGCGAGACCGGACGACAATGCGCTCGCGACGACGGCCGCATGGGCGGGAATGTCGGCTGCCGGGGTGCGACCGACCAGTTGCAGCGGATCGGCGAACGCCCCCTGGGGCGCGGCGGTCGACTGCTGGACCTTCAGCGCATCGGCCGGAATCGGTTGGCCGGCTTGCAACGGCCGAGTCGTCACGACGACCGGCACGCTCTGCGTGGCGACCGTCGAGGCAACCGGCGCGACATCGGCCGGCTTGCGACCGAGCATCCATGCATAGACGCCGAGCAGAATCGCGATCGCGATCAGCAAACCCGCAATGATCTTCGTCAGATTGTTGGCCATGGTGTTGTTATGCTTCCCCGCTACTCACGATTGAATTCTCCACGCAACGTTGCCGACCGGGCGCCCTCGACCCGGCACGACGCCGCAGCTGCCGTCTATATGATGTTGACCGGGCTGATCTGGACCATCGCGGTTCCGGTGAGTGTCGATGGCACCGGCAACAGCGAACCGAGCAGCGGGAACGCCGGAATCAGGGGACTCTGCGAGTAGGGGTAGGTCAGCGTGATCTGCACGCACAGCATCGTCGGGTCGTACGAACAATTGCCTTGCTGCGTGGGCGAGCATGTCGACCCTTTCAGCCACGTGGTCAGGTTCGTCGCGGCCGTGCATGCGGCCTGGGCTCGCGCCGCCAACGCGGCTTGCTGCGCTGCCTGCACCGACGCGGCCGCACCGACCTGCTGATAGTTCAGCGCGGCGCGAGCGCCTTCCGTTGCGGCAAGCGTCAGGTTCTGCTGGGCCGCGAAGATCATCCCGTACGTGATGATCGCGTACAGGATCAGGAAGAACACGGGCAACATCAGCGCAAATTCGATCGCCGTCGCACCGCGCTCGCGACGTCGCATACCGGATACCGGACAAACGACCGTCATTGCATCCCCCCGGTCGCGATCCGGTACAGGCACCACAGCGCCGCGGGAATCACGAGAAACGCGGCATACGGCGACGCCCGGAAACCGGCGATCTGCATCGTCGGCGAACGCCGCTGCCACAACGCCGACACGGGCGTACGGGTGGCGAAGATCAGCGTACCGGCATGCGCGAATGCCAGCAGGCTCGCAGTGATCCAGAGCCACAGCAGCGCATGCGGGCCGCACCACGCGCCCAGCACCGCGAATACCTTGACATCCGCGGCACCCATTACGCGCAGCACAAAAAAGGGAAAGAGGCTCAGAAAACCGACCAGTACGCCAATGAGCGCCTGATTCACGGATATGCCGAACGGATTATGTCCGGCGAGTACAAATGCAAACGCGAATCCACCGATCACCAGTGAATTCGGTATACGCCTATGACGGATGTCCTCGAGCGCGACAAGCATCGCCCACGCGAGGAAAACCCCGACGCCAGTGAGCAGGATCATTTACACCCCGAACGGCAAAACTTACCGCGCGGATTGCCGAAGCAATCCGCGCCCCTGACAACAGGGAAATGAGCAAAGCTCGTTCGTTATGCCGCCGGCAGTTTGCTGGCGATGTAGGTGAACGCACCCGAGATGCCACCCGTCAACGTGCTCATCGCACTGACGAGAGCGACGGCGATGAGTCCGGCGATGAGTCCGTACTCGACTGCGGTAACCCCGTCTTCTTCCTTAAGGAAACGCTTGATGATTGCTTTCATTTTATTCCTCGTGCCTGTATTTACGTTTTCTGGCCTTTTATACGTATACGTCCCCGCATATCTGGCCGTTTGCCCCAGCCGTTCGCCACATCTGCTGTAACGACAACCGGGTGCGCTTTCTTTATAGGTCGCCCCGAAGGGCATTGCTCACGATTTGATGCAAGTTAACATTCGCGATAGTGCCCCTCCTCGAACGTAGTGTACCGAACCGTACATTTGCTTACATCTGCTCCCGATTCTATATCCGTTCCCATTTAAATTCCAACCTCTTTTCAACTACTCGGGCGGAAAAAATGATCAGGAGCACAACGTATTTGTACGGCGTTTCGGTACGACTTACACATAGGATTTACGATAGGTTAGATGTGCACACCTAATCCACCAGTAAAACAATTGCCTCGTCCACCAAACCTGCGTGGGCCCCACGTTACGCCGCATCCGTAACGCCAATGTTGTGACGTTACGTTACGAAACGGCCGAAACCGTTCTCATTCATCCTCTCTTAAACAGATTCAACAATCTTTCAATTTCCATAACTTCCTTCTCCGACAAGGAATTGCCTCGTTTAAAACCGGTCGTCGAACCGTCGGGCATCGAAATGGCACGACAGTTGCAGAGTAGTCCTCGCACCACTCAACACAACGCAGTTCACAACACATTTTTAATGCGAGGACGAAATGGACATTAAGGTTATCCCTCATGGCGTGTTCCGGACGACTCTGATCGCGGCCACCGTTGCAGCCATGCTTTCCCTTTCCGCTTGCGGCGGCTCCGGCTCCATCAGCCAGGGTCTCGGCGGCGGCTCGAGCTCCGGCGGCGGCGATACGATCTCCACGTCGGGCGGCAACGGCTCGAGCGGCACGTCGGGTACGAGCGGTACCTCCGGCACGAGTGGTACCTCGGGCACGAGCGGCACGTCCGGCACCAGCGGAACCTCGGGCACGAGCGGTACGTCCGGCACCAGCGGAACCTCGGGCACGAGCGGTACGTCCGGCACCTCCGGTGTGTCGGCGAACCCGGTGGGAAATGTCCTCGCAAGCGGCAGCAACATCATCACGAATGCCGGCAGCACCGTCTCCGGTCTCGGCTCCGTCATCGGTAGCCAAACGCTGCCGGGCGTCAATCCGGCCACCACGCAAGCCGCGGGCGGCATCGTGCAAAGCGTGGGCGGCGCGGTCTCTGCGCTGGGCAACGGCCTCGGCAGCGGGCTCGGCCAGCTCGGCGCGACGAAGGATCCGGTCGGCACCACGGTCGCCAGCACGGGCGGCGTGGTCAATCAGCTCGGCGGCGCAGTCACGCAAACGGGCAACCTCGTCACGAGCCTCGGCAGCGGCCCGCTGTCACCGCTCGCGCCGGTCACGGGCGCGGTCGGCGGCCTCGTCACGACGCTCGGCGGCGCCGTGTCAAACGGCGGCACCACGCTCACCAACGTGCTGTCGACCGGCCCGATCCAGCAGGTCACGCAGACGGTCAGCTCGGCCATCACGCCGATCACGACGATGGTCGGCCAGACGACCCAGACGATCGGCACGGCAACCGGCCTCGGCGCGCCGGTCAATACGCTGCTCGGCACGGTCGGCAACGGGCTGAATCAGGCCGGCGCGCTGCTCGCATCGACGGGCGGCAACCCGGTCACCACCGGCCTCGGCAACACCGTCTCGTCGACGGGCAATACCGTGAAGGCCGTCGGTGGCCTGCTCACGGGCGGCACCGGCGGCGTGACAAACCCGCTTGCCCCGCTCACGGGTCTCGTGTCGACGGTTACCGGCGCACTCGGCGGCGCAACGGGTGGCGGCAGCGGCCCGCTCGCACCGGTCACGGGCCTGGTCTCGACCGTCACGGGCGCACTGGGTGGCGCAGCAGGCGGCAGCGGCGGCCCGCTCGCGCCGGTCACGGGGCTCGTCTCGACGGTCACGGGTGCACTGGGTGGCGCAGCAGGCGGCAGCGGCGGTCCGCTCGCACCGGTCACGGGCCTCGTCTCGACGGTCACGGGTGCACTGGGCGGCGCAGCAGGCGGCAGCGGCGGTCCGCTCGCACCGGTTACGGGCCTCGTCTCGACGGTCACCGGCGCGCTCGGCGGCGCAACGGGCGGTACCAGCGGCGGCCCGCTCGCACCGGTCACGGGCCTCCTCGGCGCAGTCACGGGCGCACTCGGCGGCGTGACGGGCGGCGCAGGCGGCAGCAGCCCGCTCGCACCGGTGACGAATGCCGTCTCCACGGTCACGAGCACGGTCGGCGTACCGGCACTGAGCGGCGGCACGGGTGCCGTCACGAACGCGGGCTCGTCGTCGAATCCGCTTGCGCCCGTCACGTCGCTGATCGGCGGCCTGCTCGGCGGCACGCACGGCAAGTAATCCGACATCCATTCATCGAAAAGACAGCGAGGAGTCCATCATGTCCCAGCAACGTTCCATCACGACGGTCGCCCTGCGCCACTGGCGCATGCCCCTCACCGCCTTCGCCGCAGCGTGCCTGCTGGCCGCCTGCGGCGGTGGCGGCGTCAGCTCGCCGCCGACCAGCAGCAACGACAACAACAACCCGAGCACGAGCGGCACGCCCGGCACGAGCGGCACCAGCGGTTCGCCGACCGGCACCAAGGGCGTCATCAGCACGGTCGGCCAGACGGCCACCGACCTCGGCAGCACGGTCGGCAACATCAGCCTGCCGGGCCTCGGCGACGGTGTGACGAAGGGCGTCGGCAGCACGCTGTCCAGCACCGGCACGATCGTCGGCGCGGCCGCCGATGCGGTGAGCAACGGGCTGGGGCAGATCGGCTCGACGAAGGACCCGGTCGGCACCACGGTTGCCGGTCTCGGCAACGTCGTCGGCGCGACCAGCAACACGGTGTCCGGCCTGAGCTCGACGGTCAAGGCGCTGGGCACCGGCCCGCTGGCACCGCTCGCGCCGGTCACGACGCCGGTCGGCACCGTGCTCGATACGGTCGCCAACGGCCTGACGGCCGCCGGCACGACGATCGGCTCGACGCTGTCGTCGGGCGCCGTCCAGCAGGTCACGCAACCGATCAGCTCGGCGATCACGCCGCTCGTGATCACCGCCGGCCAGGTCACGCAGCAGGTCGGCACGACGACCGGCCTCGGCCAACCCGTCTCGGGCCTGCTCGGCCAGATCGGCGGCGCAATCAGCTCGGCCGGCAAGCAGGTCGCCGGCACGTCGAGCCAGCCGCTCGTCGGCGACGTCGGCCAGCTCGTGACCGCGGTCGGCAATACCGTGACCAACACGGGCGGCCTCGTCAATCCGAACGGCCCGAACGGCGCGGCACCGATCCCCGGCCTGATCACGAGCCTCGTCGGCGGCTCGACGGCAACCGTTCAGAACGGCTCGTCGTCGGGTTCCGGTTCGACGAACCCGCTCGGCGGCCTGTTGTCGGGTCTTGGCTCGACGCCGCTCGGCTCGCTCACGGGCGCGCTCGGCGGCGCAGCGGGCGGCTCGGGCAGCGGCCCGCTCGCGCCCGTCACGAATCTCGTGTCGACGGTCACCGGCACGCTCGGCGGCGCAACGGGCGGCGCGGGCAGTGCTAACCCTCTCGCGCCCGTCACCGGTTTGCTGAATACTGTCACCGGAGCGGTCGGCGGTGCAGCAGGGTCCGGGGGCTCGAGCCCGCTCGCGCCGGTCACGTCGTTGGTCGGCAGCGTGTCGGGTACGGCGTCGTCGGGCAGCGGTTCGACGGGTCTGCTGGCACCGGTCACGGGGTTGCTGGGTACGTTGGGTAGCGTTGGCAAGTAAGGAGGACGGTCGCGTCATCGCAGCCGGAGCGAATGACGCGGCCGTACAAACACAACCGGCATTGCGGCACGCGGCGCGCGACACCCTGGTGTCGTGCGCCGGCATTACAAAGAAGACGAAAAGCAAGGCCTACGAGGAAGAACAATGAAATCCAGACTCGACAGATGGATGATGCTGCTCGCCATCGCGGCAGCAGGCACGGCACAGGCACAAACGCGCGTCGGCGGTAACCCGCTCGACTCCCTTCCCCAGATCAACGCACCGAAGACGGGCCCGAACGTCACCGTTCAGGTCGCACCGCAGGCGCCGCAATTGCAGGAGCTGCTGTCGCGACACCTGACGCCGACGACGTTCCAGGTCGAAGGCGTGAAGTCGGTGCCGTTCGAGGAAATCACGCGCCGCTTCACACCGCTCGTCGGCAAGGACATCACGATCGGCGAGCTGATCGAAACCGCCAACGGCGTGACGAAGCTGTACCAGGAACGCGGCTACGCGCTGTCGTTCGCGTTCGTTCCCGCGCAGACGTTCGAGAACGGTGTCGTGCGCATCACGGTGGTCGAAGGCTACGTGGCGGACGTCAAGGTCACCGGCAAACCCGGCGCGATGGAACCGAAGATTCGCGCGATCGCCGCGCACATCACGGCCGATCGTCCGCTGCGCCGCGCGACGTTCGAGCGCTACGTGAACACGTTCGGCCTGCTGCCCGGCCTGACGGTGAAAGCGAATGTCCCGCCGCCGCAAACCACCGACGGCGCGACGACGCTCGAACTTGCGGTGGATCGCAAGCCGTTCAACGTCAGCACGGGTATCGACTTCAACCACCCGGGCGTCCAGGGCCTCATCACCGCAACCGAAAACGGCCTCACGTCGTTCGGCGAGCAGTTGAGCATCTCGGCGCTCGCGCCGCCGGGGCGCGACAAGCAGACCTACTTCGCGTTCAGCGGCGCCCTGCCCGTCGGCAGCAGCGGCCTGATCACGCGCCTCGATGCCAGCACGTATCGCGGCAAACCGACCGATAACCCGGGGTTGCCGTCGACTATCGAACGTACAGTCAAGAACGAAAAACTAGGTCTTTCGGCTTCCTATCCGATTTTGTTGAACAACCAGCGCAGCCTGCTTGGCACCGTGTCGGGTTATGCGTCGCATAACGAAGATCGCTACCAGAACAAAATCACCGGTGCGACGCTCGACAACCGGTCGCAGGTTCGCGTCCTTCAAATGCAGCTCGACTACACGAGTGTCCAACCGAAGCAGGTACGTAAATTGAGCGTCAACGTCGCCAAGGCATTCGATGTCCTCGGCGCATCGAAATCGCAGGTCGGTACCAACGGCGGCACCACAACAAACTACGACGACCCCATCTCGCTGACCTTCGTCCGCACCGGCGCGACCTTCACGCAGACGAACGAATGGCCGTTCCGGATCGGCACGTCGGTGTCGCTGACCGGGCAATACAGTCCCGACTCGCTGCCGACGTCCGAACAGATCTCGTTCGGCTCGACCCGCTACGCGCTCGGCTACCAGCCGGGCGAAACGTCGGGCGACTCGGGCTGGGGGATGTCGCTCGAAGTCAACCGCGGTTTCACACCGGGCTGGACGTATCTGAAATCGATCACGCCGTACATCGCGTACGACATGGCGCGCGTGTATCTGCACTCGGGCACGCCATCGCCGAACCGCATGTCGTCGGTCGGCATCGGCGTGCGGCTGACGGACAGCCGCTACTACAGTCTCGACCTGAACGTCGCCAAGCCGGTGGGCGACGCACCGGTCGAAAGCGCGTCACGCAGCCCGCGCATCAACGCCGCGTTCTCGTATCAGCTCAACTGATCGGTCACCAAAGTCGCCCCACAGCCCGCGTCACGCGGGCTGTTTCGATTAGAGTCCCCTCTATCAAACGTGGCGCACGGTTTCACGTATTCTGGCGAAGCTCGCAACAGACCCGCCCCATGCAGACGGGCGTACGGGCAAATCGAACAGACATGCAAAACAAGGAGGATGACAATGATTCAACTGACCCGCCCGTTGCGTGCGATCGCCATTGCCGGCGCTCTGCTCGCGTGCGCAACCCCCACGTTCGCGCAAGCCGACAGCCCCGTCGGCATGTGGCAGACGATCGACGACAACACCCATCAACCAAAAGCGCTCGTGCAGATCGCCGAGGACGGCGACGGCTCGCTGACGGGCAAGGTCGTCAAGGGCCTCGGCGCAAACGATACGCCCGATCGCCGCTGCACCGCGTGCACGGACGAGCGCAAGGATCAGCTCATCAAGGGCATGACGATCATCAAGGCGATGAAGAAGGACGGCGACCACTGGGACGGCGGCAACATTCTCGACCCGGAGAACGGCAAGGTCTACAAGTGCAAGATGACGCTTGAAGACGGCGGCCAGAAGCTCGTGGTGCGCGGCTACATCGGCGTGTCGCTGCTGGGCCGGTCGCAGACCTGGGTCCGCCAGCAATAACGCAGTACGCGCCAAAACGCGCGGCTCAATAAAAAAATCGGCCTGCGACGACGTCGTCAGGCCGATTTCCTTTTGGGGCGTGCACAACGAAAACCGAAGGACATCACGCCGCGTGCTTCATCGCATCCGATGCATAGCTACCCGGTGCACGATACGCGGGCGCCGCGTTGCTACGCGCCTCCGCCGCCTTCGATTGCGTATGCTTGCGCATCCGCGCGGACAGTTCGTTGCACAGGTTCATGCCGGCGTCGCCGTAGAGCTCACGCATCACGTTCATCAGCGTGCCCGTTTCGTGCCATACCTTGAAACGGCGATGGCATGTCTGATACGACGGGTAACGGCGCGGCATGGCCGACCATGTTGCGCCACTGTAGATCACCCACAGCACACCGTTCAGCACGGCCCGCGTATTGGCTAACGGCCGGCCGCGCAACTCGGTGCGCGGCTGCATTTCGGGCAGAAGCGGCGCGACGCAGCGCCATTCGTGGTCGGTCAAATCGCGATACGGTGTCATGGACATCTCCAGCCTTAATAACCATGACACCACAATATCGGCTCACCTCAACGATGAATATAAGACAAATCCGAAAATACCCGAAGATTCGCTGAATCTAACCGAAATTGACGTTTGAATGACGCCAATTGCGAGCACCCGCCATCCGCTCAGGTCAACGACGTATCGACGATGCGGCGCGGCGTTTCGAGATACTCCTTCGACTGCATCTCGACGATGCGCGAGACCGTACGCGCGAATTCGTTGGCCATCGGGCCTTCGACGTACAACGCTTCGGCCGGCACCGCCGCGGACATCAGCAGCTTGACCTTGTGATCGTAGAGCACGTCGATGAGCCAGGTGAAGCGGCGCGCCTCGGACGCCATCCGCGGCGACATCTGCGGCACCTCGGACAGCACGACCGCATGAAAACGGCTCGCCAGTTCGAGGTAGTCGTTCTGCGAACGCGGGCCGCCGCACAGCGTCGCGAAATCGAACCACACGACGCCGTCCGCCTTGCGCAGCGCCTTCAGTTCGCGCTTCTCGATATGCAGGATCGGGCTTTCGTCAGGCACGGCCGCGAGCTTGCCGAAGGCATGGCGCAGTTCGCGATCGGCTTCCGCGCCGAGCGGCGTGTGATACATCTTCACCTGCGCGAGCGTGCGCTGACGATAGTCGACCCCCGCGTCGACGTTGAGCACGTCGAGCTTTTCCTTGATCAGCGCGATCGCCGGCAGCATGCGGTCGCGATGCAGGCCGTCCGGATACAGGTCGTCGGGATCGTAATTGGACGTCATCACGAACTGCACGCCATTGTTGAACAGGCGATCGAGCAAGCGATACAGGATCATCGCGTCGGCGATGTCCGACACGTGAAACTCGTCGAAGCAGATCAGCCGGTAACGCTTCGCGATGCGTCGCGCGAGTTCGTCGAGCGGATCGGCCTGCCCCTTCAGTTCCTCGAGCTCGCGGTGCACTTCCCGCATGAATTCGTGGAAATGCAGGCGCGTCTTGCGCTGCACGGGTACGACTGCGTAGAAGCTGTCCATCAGGAAGCTCTTGCCGCGACCGACACCGCCCCACATGTAGACGCCGCGCGGGAGATCCGGGTGATTGATGAGCTTCTTGAAAGCGTTCGAGCGGCGCGCCTTGTAGTCGACCCATTCGTCGAAACAGCGCTGCAGGCGATCGACGGCCGCGCGCTGAGCGGGATCGGACTGATAGCCGCGCGTGGTCAGTTCGCGCGTGTAGTATTCGGTGACGTTCATCGGGCAAACCGGAAAGAACGAAGGCGAGCGGGAAACCCCGCCCGCCTTCGTCATGAGACGGCTGCGCCGGCCGACGGCCGGCAGAGCGCTACACCGTGCTCAGCTGTTCAGCGAGCGCTTGTCGACCGCGAGCGCCGCTTCGCGCATCACTTCCGACATCGACGGGTGCGGATGGCAGATGCGGGCGATGTCTTCCGACGCCGCCTTGAACTCCATCGCCACCACGGCTTCCGCGATCAGGTCCGACGCGTTCGCGGCGATCACGTGCACGCCGAGCAGTTCGTCGGTCTTCGCGTCCGCGATCATCTTCACGAAACCGTCCGGCGCGTTCATGCCGAGCGCGCGACCGTTGATCGAGAACGGGAACTTGCCCGTCTTGATCTCGCGGCCTTCGGCCTTCAGCTGCTGCTCCGTCTTGCCGACCCACGCGATTTCCGGGTACGTGTAGATCACCCACGGAATGCAGTTGTAGTCGATGTGCGGCTTCTGCCCGTCGATCACTTCCGCGACCAGCACGCCTTCGTCTTCCGCCTTGTGCGCGAGCATCGGGCCGCGCACCACGTCGCCGATCGCGTAGACGTTCGGCACGGCCGTGCGGCAGTGGTCGTCCACGTCGATGAAGCCGCGCTCGTTCGCCTTCAGGCCGATGGCCTCGAGGCCGAGGTTGTCGGTGTTCGGCACACGGCCGACCGACACGATCAGGCGGTCGGCGTCGAGCGTCTGCGCGTTGCCGTCCTTGTCCGTGTAAGCGATCGACACGTCGTTCGCGGTCGTCTTCACGTCGCCGATCTTCACGCCGAGATGGATGTCGAGGCCCTGCTTCTTGAACAGCTTCGCCGCTTCCTTCGCAAGCGCTTCGTCGGCTGCGCCGAGGAAGGCCGGCAGCGCTTCGAGCACCGTCACGTCGGCACCGAGGCGGCGCCACACCGAGCCCAGCTCGAGGCCGATCACGCCCGCGCCGATCACGGCGAGCTTCTTCGGCACCGAGTCGAACGTCAGCGCACCTTCGTTGTCCGACACGATCTTGTTGTCGACCGGGATGTTCGGCAGGTGACGCGCCTTCGAACCCGTCGCGATGATCACGTTCTTCGCGGTGACGACTTCGGTTTCACCCTCGCCGCTCACTTCGATCTGCACGCCGGCATCGGTCTTGCCGGTGAACTTGCCATGGCCCTTCAGCCAGGTGATCTTGTTCTTCTTGAACAGGAACTCGATCCCGCTCGTCATCTTCTCGACGATCGCATCCTTGCGGCCGAGCATCTTCGCGACGTCGATCTTCACGCCGTCGACCGTGATGCCGTGGTCGGCCAGGTGATGCGACGCGTTCTCGAACTCTTCCGACGACGCGAGCAGCGCCTTCGACGGGATGCAGCCGACGTTCAGGCAGGTGCCGCCGAGCTTCAGCGCGCCGGCCGGGTTCTTCCACTTCTCGATACAGGCAACGGTCTTGCCGAGCTGCGCGGCGCGAATCGCGGCGATGTAGCCGCCGGGGCCGGCGCCGATCACGACGACGTCAAATTCCTTGGACATGACAATCCTTTCTACTTGTACGCCCGCAGGTTCACGCATGCGCGCGAACCTGCGAACGGGTCGATGCAGTGAGACTCGGCTTACAGGTCGAGCAGCAGGCGTGCCGGATCTTCCAGCGCATCCTTCATCGCGACGAGCGACAGCACGGCTTCGCGGCCGTCGATGATCCGGTGGTCGTACGACAGCGCCAGGTAGTTGATCGGGCGGATCACGATCTGGCCGTTTTCGACGACCGGGCGCTCCTTCGTCGCGTGCACGCCGAGAATCGCCGACTGCGGCGGGTTGATGATCGGGGTCGACAGCATCGAACCGAACACGCCGCCGTTCGAGATCGAGAACGTACCGCCCGTCATTTCCTCGATCGACAGCTTGCCGTCCTTCGCCTTCTGGCCGAATTCGGCGATCTTCTTCTCGATTTCGGCGAGGCTCAGCTGATCCGCGTTGCGCAGGATCGGCACGACCAGGCCGCGCGGCGAACCGACCGCGATACCGATGTCGAAGTAGCCGTGGTAGACGATGTCGTTACCGTCGATCGACGCGTTCACGAGCGGGAACTTCTTCAGCGCGTGAACGGCCGCCTTCACGAAGAACGACATGAAGCCGAGCTTCACGCCGTGTTCCTTCTCGAACTTGTCCTTGTACTTGTTACGCAGTTCCATGACCGGAGCCATGTTCACTTCGTTGAACGTCGTCAGGATCGCGTTGGTCTGCTGCGATTCGAGCAGGCGCTCGGCGATACGCGCGCGCAGGCGCGACATCGGCACGCGCTGCTCCGGACGGTCGTTCAGCCACGTCGCTGCCGACGCCGGCACCTTCACTTCCGGCAGCGCCGGCTTCGCGGCGGCGGTCTTCGCCGGTGCGGCGGCCGGAGCAGCCTTCGGTGCGCTGCCTGCGGCCAGCGCGTCGCCCTTCGTGACACGGCCGTCACGGCCCGAACCTGCGACGTCGCCCGTCGACAGGCCCTTCTCGGCCAGCAGCTTCGCTGCGGCCGGCGATGCGGCGGCCGAGCTCGATGCGGTCGCGGCGGCCGGCTGTGCGGCCGGTGCGGCTGCAGCAGGCGCTGCCGCCGGCTTGACTTCGGCGGCGCCTGCCGCTGCTTCGGCAGCACCTGCCTTCGCTTCGGTGTCGATCGTCGCGATCACCTGATCGGCGACCACCGTGTCGCCGTCGTTCTGCAGCACTTGCGCGAGCACGCCCGCTGCCGGCGCCGGCACTTCGAGGACGACCTTGTCGGTCTCGAGTTCGATCAGGATTTCGTCCTGCGCGACTGCTTCGCCCGGCTTCTTCTTCCACTGCAGCATGGTGGCTTCCGACACCGACTCCGAAAGCTGGGGGACTTTGACTTCTACGATAGCCATGTGATTTTCCTGGATGCTTAATCTGGGGTGTGACGAGGTTCGTGCGATTCCTTCGGCCGGTGCGGCGCGCGACGCGCCCGGCAGGCCAAAAGGAACGGGAAAGCGCCGCGCGCCTTCCCGTTTCGCTTGACGTCGATTATTTCGCGATCGATGCGCTCTTCAGGCGGCCGAATGCACCTTCGATCAGGGCCTTCTGCTGCTCGTAGTGCTTCGCGTAGTAGCCAACCGCCGGCGAGGCCGAAGCCGGACGGCCGCTGTATGCCAGCTTCTGCCCTTCCTTCATGCCTTCCTTCAGGTGGTGCTCGACGTAGAACCAGGGGCCCTGGTTCTGCGGCTCGTCCTGCACCCAGACCACTTCAGTCGCGTTCTCGTACTTCTTCATTTCGGCTTCGAACTGCTTGTGCGCGAACGGATACAGCTGCTCGATACGAATGATCGCGACGTCGTTCGCCTTCGCTTCGCGGCGATGCGCGACGAGGTCGTAGTACACGCGGCCCGAGCACACCAGCACGCGCTTGACCTTCTTCGCGTCGATGCCGCCGTCGGTTTCGCCCAGCACCGGCTGGAACGAACCCTTCGCCAGTTCCGACAGATCCGACACTGCTTCCTTGTGACGCAGCAGCGACTTCGGCGTGGCGACGATCAGCGGCTTGCGGAACAGGCGGATCATCTGGCGACGCAGCAGGTGGAAGATCTGCGCCGGCGTCGTCGGCTGGACGACCTGCATGTTGTGGTCGGCGCACAGTTGCAGGAAACGCTCGATCCGCGTGGACGAGTGTTCCGGACCCTGGCCTTCGTAGCCGTGCGGCAGCAGCATCGTGAGGCCCGACACGCGGCCCCACTTCACTTCGCCCGACGAGATGAACTGGTCGATCACGACTTGCGCGCCGTTGACGAAGTCGCCGAACTGCGCCTCCCACATCACGAGCGTGTTCGGCTCGGCGGTCGAGTAGCCGTATTCGAAGCCCAGCACCGCTTCTTCCGACAGCACCGAGTCGATCACCGTGAACTTCGCCTGACCTTCGGCGATGTTCTGCAGCGGCACGTACGTGCCGTCGTTCCAGCGCTCGCGGTTCTGGTCGTGCAGCACCGCGTGACGGTGCGTGAACGTGCCGCGGCCCGAGTCCTGGCCCGTCAGGCGCACCGAGTAGCCCGACGCGACGAGCGACGCGAATGCGAGGTGTTCGCCCATGCCCCAGTCGAGCGGCTGGTCGCCGCGCGCCATGTTGCGGCGGTCGTTGATCACGCGCTCGACGAGCGGGTGAACCTTGAAGTTTTCCGGAATCGTCGTGATGCGTTCGCCGAGACGCTTCAATTCGGCGAGCGGCACGGCCGTGTCGGCTGCGTCCGTCCACTTGCGATTCAGGAACGGCACCCAGTCGACCGCGTACTTGCTCTTGTAGTTCGACAGGACCGGATCGACGGTGTGGTGGCCGTCGTCCATCGCCTTGCGGTACGCCTTCACGTAGTTGTCGGCGTCTTCCGCGGTGATCACGCCCTGCTGCACGAGCTTCTCGGCATACAGCGCACGGGTGCCCGGGTGCTGCGCGATCTTCTTGTACATCAGCGGCTGCGTGACGGCCGGCGTGTCCTGCTCGTTGTGGCCCAGCTTGCGGAAGCAGACGATGTCGATCACGACATCCTTGTGGAACTGCATCCGGTAGTCGATCGCGATCTGCGTCGCGAGCACGACGGCTTCCGGATCGTCGCCGTTCACGTGCAGCACCGGCGCTTCGATCATCTTGACGACGTCGGTACAGTACAGCGTCGAGCGCGCGTCGCGCGGGTCGGACGTCGTGAAGCCGATCTGGTTGTTGATGACGATGTGCAGCGTGCCGTGCGTGCCGTAACCGCGCGTCTGCGCCAGGTTCAGCGTTTCCATCACGACGCCCTGGCCGGCGAACGCCGCGTCGCCGTGGATCTGCACCGGCAGCACCTGCAGGCCGTCTTCGTCGCCGCGACGGTCCATCCGCGCCTTCGCGGAACCTTCGACCACCGGGTTCACGATTTCGAGGTGCGACGGGTTGAACGCGAGCGACAGGTGGACCGGGCCGCCTTCCGTCGACACGTCCGACGAGAAGCCCTTGTGGTATTTCACGTCGCCGGCCGGCAGGTCGTCGACGTGCTTGCCTTCGAATTCGGCGAACAGGTCGGCCGGCATCTTGCCCAGCGTGTTGACCAGCACGTTCAGACGGCCGCGGTGAGCCATGCCGATGATGATTTCCTGCACGCCGCGCTTGCCTGCGTGCTGGACGACTTCGTCCATCGCCGCGATGAAGCTTTCGCCGCCTTCGAGCGAGAAGCGCTTCTGGCCGACGTACTTGGTGTGCAGGTAGCGCTCGAGGCCTTCGGCGGCCGTCAGGCGATTCAGGATGTGCTTCTTCTTGTCGGCCGAGAACGACGGGGTCGCGCGGATCGATTCCAGGCGCTCCTGCCACCAGCGCTTCTGTTCCGGATCGCTGATGTACATGTACTCGGCGCCGATCGTGCCGCAGTACGTGTCGCGCAGGCCCTTGACGATGTCGCGCAGCGAAGCCTGGTCGAAACCGAAGTACAGGTTGCTTGCGCTATACGTCTGGTCGAGGTCGCCTTCGGAGAAATCGTAGAACGCGGGTTCGAGCTCGGGAATGGCCGGACGCTCGCGACGCTTCAGCGGATCGAGGTTGGCCCATTGCGAGCCGAGGAAGCGATAGGCGCTGATGAGCGACTGGACGTGCACCTGCTTGCGTGCGGTCGCGAGATTGCTGGTGCTTTCGCGCGGAATGAAGGCATTGGCCTTCGCACGCTCGGCGAACGATTCGACGATCGGGAAGTGAGCGACGTCATTGGCATTCGAGCCGTCCGTCGCAGGCACGTTCTGCAGCGCGTCGAAATACTCTCGCCAGTTCTCCGGCACCGATGCCGGATTGTTGAGGTATGCATCGTACAGTTCTTCAACGTACGAAGCATTGCCGCCGAACAGATAGGAGTTCAGCTGAAACTGCTTCATTACATCTGACATTTTACGCTCACCTTTCTTCGAGCTTCTCGAGAAATAGCGGGTTACTCAACCTTCCGCGACACGGCCTGACCGTTTAGCGGATTGCGAATCAAGTCTTGCTTGGAAGGACCTAAAACTTGCGTGCGCGCAGCATATCACAGAACCGATACCGGAGTTCACGGCGAAATGCGCGTGAAAGCACCGCGCGGCGGGGTTTTGCCGGATTGCCGCGGCCTGCGGGAACAGTGTTTTGCAACCGGCCCGGTTGCCGGTCGCACGAATGCAAAAAAGGCCGCCCGAAGGCAGCCTTTTCCCTGATATGCGGGAACGATCGATGCTTAGTCGACCGCGCCTTCGCGGCTCGCGCGGCGACGCTCGTGCTCCTTCAGGAAGCGCTTGCGCAGGCGGATCGACTGCGGCGTCACTTCGACGAGCTCGTCGTCGTCGATGAATTCGACCGCGTATTCCAGCGACATCTGGACCGGCGGCACGAGACGCACGGCTTCGTCGGTGCCCGACGCGCGCACGTTGGTCAACTGCTTGCCCTTGATCGGGTTCACGACGAGGTCGTTGTCGCGGCTGTGGATGCCGATGATCATGCCCTCATACAGCGCATCGCCCGGCTTCACGAACATGCGGCCGCGATCCTGCAGCTTCCACAGCGCGTACGCGACCGCGGCGCCATCGTCCTGCGAGATCAGCACGCCGTTGCGGCGTTCGAAGACCGAGCCGTCCTTGACCGGCGCGTACGAGTCGAAGATGTGGCTCATCAGGCCCGTGCCGCGCGTGAGCGTCAGGAATTCGCTCTGGAAGCCGATCAGGCCACGCGCCGAGATCTTGTATTCCAGACGCGTGCGGCCGCGGCCGTCCGACGCCATGTCGAGCATCTCGCCCTTGCGGCGGCCCAGCTCTTCCATCACGCCGCCCTGGTGTTCGTCCTCGACGTCGACCGTCAGCAGCTCGTACGGCTCGTGACGCACGCCGTCGATCTCCTGCATCACGACGCGCGGACGCGACACGGCCAGCTCGTAGCCTTCGCGGCGCATGTTCTCGACGAGAATCGTCAGGTGCAGTTCGCCGCGACCGGACACTTCGAACACCGTTTCGTCGCCGGTATCCTTCACGCGCAGCGCGACGTTGTGGTTCAGCTCCTTCATCAGACGGTCGCGGATCTGGCGGCTCGTCACGAACTTGCCTTCGCGGCCGGCGAGCGGCGACGAGTTGACGAGGAAGTTCATCGTCAGCGTCGGCTCGTCGACGGTGATCATCGGCAGCGCTTCCGGCGTGTCGACCGCGCAGATCGTCGCGCCGATGCCGACGTCTTCGATACCGTTGATCAGCACGATGTCGCCCGCCTCGGCCGACTCGACCTGCACGCGCTCCAGGCCCTTGAACGACAGCACCTGGTTGATCTTGCGGTTCAGCACGTCGCCTTCCGGGCCGAAACGCATCGCGACCGGCTGGCCCGGCTTGATGCGGCCGCGCGTGATGCGGCCGACGCCGATCCGGCCGACGTACGTCGAATAGTCGAGCGACGTGATCTGGAGCTGCAGCGGCGCTTCCGGATCGGCCGGGCGAACCGGCACGTGCGCGAGGATCGCCTCGAACAGCGGGCGCATGTCGCCTTCGCGAGCAGCCGGGTCGAGCGACGCGTAGCCGTTCAGGCCCGATGCGTACACGATCGGGAAGTCGAGCTGCTCTTCGGTCGCGCCGAGCTTGTCGAACAGGTCGAAGGTCTGGTTGATGACCCAGTCGATCCGCGCGCCCGGACGATCGATCTTGTTGACGACGACGATCGGCTTCAGGCCGAGCGCGAGCGCCTTCTTCGTGACGAAGCGCGTCTGCGGCATCGGGCCTTCGACCGCGTCGACGAGCAGCAGCACCGAGTCGACCATCGACAGCACGCGCTCGACTTCGCCGCCGAAGTCCGCGTGCCCCGGCGTGTCGACGATGTTGATGTGCGTGCCTTCGTATTCGACCGCGCAGTTCTTCGCGAGAATCGTGATCCCGCGCTCTTTTTCGATGTCGTTCGAGTCCATCACCCGCTCCGCAATCTGCTGGTTCTCGCGGAAGGTGCCGGACTGGCGGAGCAGTTGGTCGACGAGCGTGGTCTTGCCGTGGTCGACGTGGGCGATGATGGCGATATTGCGAAGGGCGCGGGTCATAGAAACCTGGAAATCGTTTGAACGCGCAAACGCGCGCGCTCGTTTTTCACGGGCGCGCGCGTTGCAGCTTGGAAAGCCTCAAATTATAGCACGTGCGAGTGTCGAGAGCCGACCCGCGCATTGCATTGCAGCAAAACGGGCCGCTCCGCCCTCCTGTGCCGAACGGACGAATCCTCTTCCGCACGCTCGCCGATCGGCCAAAAAAACCTTATCAAGATAAGGGATTCTCGCCAGACACAGCGCGGGTTTTGCCGTTCGATTAACATTTGCCGCGGCAAGCAATTGTGCCTATACTGCTGCCTAGTCAACTATTGCAGCTTCAGGGTTTTATGTCGGATTCTCCTACCTCTCCGCCCGTTTCGCAGTTGTCTTCGTATCAGATGAACGACAGCGTCGGTTATCTGATGTCGCGCGTGAAGTCGGTGATGACCAACCTCGTCACGCAGCGCACGCAGGAAGAGCTCGGCATCACGGGCACACAGGCGAGCATGCTGTTCATGATCGCGGTCGGCAAGTGCTCGACGGCCGCCGAACTCGCGCGCGAATACGGAATCGACGCAAGCGCGGTCACGCGCCTGCTCGACCGGGTCGAGAAACGCGGCCTGCTGTCGCGCGTGCGCAGCATCGAGGACCGACGCGTCGTGCGCCTCGAGCTCACCGACGAAGGCCGTGCGCTGGCCGAACGGCTACCGCCCATTTTTCGCAGCGTGCTCGACCAGGTGCTGGACGGGTTTACGCCGGAAGAAGTCGGGTTCCTGAAGAGCATGCTGCGCCGCATTCTCAGCAACTATTGCGAGACGGCCGGCGGTAGCATCACGTAATAGTTGCCATAACAATTACTTTTGACAGATTAATGTAAGGAAATCCTTGCAGTGTCCATCATTCATTCCGAGTCAGGGGTTAGCGCGATGAAATCCTCCCCGTTGTCCGTGCGCGCCGGGTCGTGCCGCGCCGCCGTCGCCGCCGCGGTCGCCGCGCTGGCGCTGGCGGGCTGCGCGAATTACATCGGCATCAAGAGCGACAAACAGATCGCCCCCGCGTCGCAATTCGAATCCGCCCAGAGCCTGCCGGCCCAGGGCGGCCAATGGCCGGCACTCGACTGGGCCAGTCAGTTCGGCGATCCGCAATTGCCGAAGCTGATCGACGAAGCGCTGCAGGGCAACCCGTCGATCGCACAGGCGCAGGCGCGCATCGCGAAAGCCTCGTCGTACATCGAATCGTCGCGCTCGAACCTGATGCCGAAGGCCGAAGCCAGTTATTCCTGGACGCGTGAACTGTATTCGGCGAACGGCCTGTTCCCGCCCCCGTACGGCGGCCAGTGGTACAGCGAAAACAACGCGCTGGCGAGCGCCTCGTGGGAACTCGACCTGTGGGGCAAGAACCGCGAGCGCCTGCACACGGCCGTGTCGCAGGAAAAGGCCGCCGAAGCCGACATGCAACAGGCGCGCATCACGCTCGCGTCGTCGGTCGCACGCACCTACAACTCGCTCGCCCAGCTCTATGCGTTGCGCGACATCGCGCAACGCGAGATAACCAACCGCGAGACGGTCGGCAAGATCACCGACGGCCGCGTATCGGCCGGCCTCGATACCAACGTCGAACGCCAGACGGCCCGCGGCAACATCGCGACCACCCAGGCCTCGCTGTCGGACCTCGACGGCCAGATCACGACGGTGCGCTACCAGCTCGCCGCGCTGCTCGGCAAGGGTCCGGATCGCGGGCTGCAGATCGCGGCGCCGGTGATGAACCCCACCGGCGAAGTCGCGCTGCCCGGCAATCTTCCCGCCGACCTCGTGTCGCGCCGGCCCGACATCGTCGCCGCGCGCTGGCAGGTCGAAGCCGCGATGCACGACGTGAAGGAAGCGAAGGCCGAGTTCTTCCCGGACGTGAACCTCGCGGCCGGGTTCGGCTTCGATGCGTTCGGCTGGGGCAAATTCCTGAACTTCGCGAGTCGCCAGGCGCAGTTCGGCCCGGCGATCCACCTGCCGATCTTCGATGCCGGCGCGCTGCGCGCCCAGCTCAAGGGCCGCTACGCCGACTTCGACCTGTCGGTCGCGAACTACAACCAGACGCTGATCAGCGCGCTGAACGACGTCGCGACGCAAGTCGCGTCGATCCGCGCGATCGATCGCCAGATGGGCGACGCCCAACGTGCGCTCGACGCCTCGACGCGGGCGTACGATCTCGCGGTCATCCGCTACAAGGCCGGCCTGTCGCCGCAACTGCAGGTCCTGACGGCGGACAGCAACCGCCTCGCATCGGAGCAGACGGTGACCAACCTGAAAATGCGCCGGCGCGACATGCAGCTCGCCCTGATCAAGGCGCTCGGCGGCGGGTTCGACGCGACCGGCACGCCGCTCGCCGCGCCCGATGCGGCCACGCCGACCAAACAGGCCGCCAACTGATCCGGCGCCACCACTACGCAGACACTCGAAATAACGGACGGAGAAAATCGCCATGAGCGACCAACAAAACGCCGCCAGCGCGCAGCCGCAGAACAACGGCAAGCGCAAACGAATGATGACGCTGCTCGTCGCGGTCATCGTGATCGCGGCCATCGCATACGGCCTGTACTACTTCCTCGTCGCCCGCTTCCATGAAGACACCGACGATGCGTACGTGAACGGCAACGTCGTGCAGATCACGCCGCAGGTCACCGGCACCGTGATCGCCGTGAAGGCGGACGACACGCAAACGGTCAAGGCCGGCGATCCGCTCGTCGTGCTCGACCCGGCCGATTCGCAGGTCGCGCTGCAGCAGGCGGAAGCCAACCTCGCGCAGACGGTGCGCCAGGTGCGCGGCCTGTTCGTCAACGACGACCAGTACCGCGCGCAAGTCGCGCTGCGCCAGTCGGACCTGTCGAAGGCCCAGGACGACCTGCGTCGCCGCCTGGCCGTCGCGCAGACGGGCGCCGTATCGCAGGAGGAAATCTCGCACGCCCGCGACGCGGTGAAGGCCGCGCAGGCATCCGTCGACGCCGCGCAACAGCAGCTCGCATCGAATCGCGCATTGACCGCGAACACGACGATCGCCTCGCACCCGAACGTGATGGCCGCCGCCGCGAAGGTGCGCGACGCGTACCTCGCGAACGCGCGTAACGTGCTGCCGGCGCCGGTCACCGGCTACGTCGCGAAGCGCTCGGTGCAGGTCGGCCAGCGCGTGTCGCCCGGCAACCCGCTGATGTCGGTGGTGCCGCTCAATGCCGTGTGGGTCGACGCGAACTTCAAGGAAGTCCAGCTGAAGCACATGCGCATCGGCCAGCCGGTCGAGATGACGGCCGACATCTACGGTTCGTCGGTCACGTACCACGGCAAGGTCGTCGGCTTCTCCGCCGGCACGGGTTCGGCGTTCTCGCTGCTGCCCGCGCAAAACGCGACCGGCAACTGGATCAAGGTCGTGCAGCGCCTGCCGGTGCGGATCGAGCTCGACCCGAAGGATCTCGACAAGCATCCGCTGCGCATCGGCCTGTCGATGCAGGTCGACGTGGACATCAAGGACGAACGCGGCGACCAGCTCGTCAACGCACCGAACACCGTCTACGAGACCAACGTGTTCGCGAAATACGGCGACGAAGCCGACGCCGAAATCGCGCGCATCATCGCCGAGAACGCAGGCGGCAACGCGTCGGCGCCGGTCGCGGCGAAGCAGAGCAGCGCCGCGAAAATGATGTAACCGTTCCGACTCCGGAAAGACAACCGACATGGCACAGGCTCCTGTCTCCCATCCGCCCCTGCAGGGCGGGCAACTCCTGCTCGGGACGATCGCGGTATCGCTCGCGGTGTTCATGAACGTGCTCGACACGTCCATCGCGAACGTCGCGATCCCGACCATCTCGGGCGACCTCGGCGTGTCGTCCGATCAGGGCACGTGGGTCATCACGTCGTTCGCGGTCGCGAACGCAATCTCGGTGCCGCTGACCGGCTGGCTGACCGACCGTTTCGGGCAAGTCCGCCTGTTCCTCGCGTCGATCGTCCTGTTCGTCATCTCGTCGTGGATGTGTGGGCTGGCGCCGAGCCTGCCGTTCCTGCTCGCGTCGCGCGTGCTCCAGGGGGCCGTCGCGGGCCCGATGATTCCGCTGTCGCAAGCGCTCCTGCTGTCGAGCTATCCACGCGCGAAAGCGCCGATGGCGCTCGCACTATGGGCGATGACGACGCTGATCGCCCCCGTCGCGGGCCCGATTCTCGGCGGCTGGATCTCGGACAACTATTCGTGGCCGTGGATCTTCTACGTCAACATCCCGGTTGGCATCGCCGCCGCCGCCGCGACGTGGGTGATCTACCGGAGTCGGGAGTCGGCCGTGCGCCGTGCGCCGATCGACGGCGTGGGCCTCGCGCTGCTGGTCGTCTGGGTCGGCTCGCTGCAGATCATGCTCGACAAGGGCAAGGATCTGGACTGGTTCGCGTCGACGACGATCGTCGTGCTCGCGCTCACCGCCGTCATCGCGTTCGCGTTCTTCGTGATCTGGGAGCTGACCGCCGAGCACCCGGTCGTCGACCTGTCGCTGTTCCGCATACGGAACTTCACCGGCGGCACGGTCGCGCTGTCGATCGGCTACGGCCTGTACTTCGGCAATCTCGTGCTGTTACCGCTGTGGCTGCAGACGCAAATCGGCTACACCGCGACCGACGCCGGCCTCGTGATGGCACCGGTCGGGTTGTTCGCCATCCTGTTGTCGCCACTCACCGGGAAGTATCTGCCGCGCACCGATCCGCGCTTCATCTCGACGGCGTCGTTCCTCACGTTCGCGCTGTGCTTCTGGATGCGTTCACGCTACACGACCGGCGTCGACGAATGGTCGCTGACGCTGCCGACGCTCGTGCAGGGCATCGCGATGGCGGGCTTCTTCATCCCGCTCGTGTCGATCACGTTGTCGGGCCTGCCCGGCCACCGCATTCCAGCGGCGTCCGGCCTGTCGAACTTCGTGCGGATCATGTGCGGCGGCATCGGTACGTCGATCTTCCAGACCGCGTGGGATCATCGGAACAACTTCCACCACGCGCAACTGGTCGAACAGACGAATCCGTACAACCCGACGTTCAATCAGGCCGTCACGCAGATGGGTAATCTCGGGCTCACGCAGGAGCAGGCACACGGCCTGATCAACAACATGGCCACGCAGCAGGCGGCGCAGCTCGGCGTGAACGATCTGTTCTACATTTCGGCCGCGATCTTCGTGCTGCTGATCGGCTTGATCTGGATCACCAAGCCCGAACGCGCGGGCGGCGGCGATGCCGGTGCGGCGGCGTCGGCGGCACACTAAGCGCTACCCGGCAGCGGCATCACGGCGCGATCACGCCAAACGAAAGGCCCGGTCGAAAATCGACCGGGCCTTTTTCATGCTACTGCGTGCACGTGCGTGCGTCGCTGCGTCATGGCGCCGTCACGACGAGCCGTTCCGGTGCGAGCACGCCATTCGCCTTGCGTGCCACGCCGAGCAATCGCGTTGCGTCGTACACGCGCACGCGCTCGCCATCGGCCGCGTCGATCGGCTCGAGCGCCGACAGCGGCAGGCGCTGGCCGTGCAGGAACCGTTTCGCGGACGCGTCGTCGAGCCGAATGGCCGGAAACGTCGAAAGCAACGCATCGACCGGCTGAAGCCATGCATCGCGCGCCGATTCGGCAGCGTCCGACAGCGCATCGAGCGTCACCGCGTGCTCGAGCGTCAGCGCGCCGACGCCCGTACGACGCAGCATCGTCAGATGCGCGCCGCAACCCAGCGCCTCGCCGATGTCCTCCGCCAGCGTGCGCACATACGTGCCCTTGCTGCAGGTCACGCGAAACGTCACGTCGGGCAGCTCGCAGGCGAGCAGTTCCAGCGCGTGGATCGTCACGTTGCGGCCTTCCCGCTCGACGGTCTGGCCGGCCCGCGCATATTCGTACAGCGGCTTGCCGTCGCGCTTGAGCGCCGAATACATCGGCGGCACCTGCACGATGTCGCCGGTGAAGCGCACGAGCGCGGCTTCCACCGCCGCTCGATCGCATTCGACCGGGCGTGTGTCGATCACGTCGCCTTCCGCGTCGCCGGTGGTCGTGCGCTGGCCGAGACGCATCGTCGCTTCATAAGTCTTGTCGGCGTCGAGCAAGTCCTGCGAGAACTTGGTCGCTTCGCCGAAACACAGCGGCAGCAGGCCCGAGGCCAACGGATCGAGCGTGCCGGTGTGACCGGCCTTCTTCGCGAGAAGCAGGCGCTTCGCACGAATCAGCGCATCGTTGCTCGACAGGCCGACCGGCTTGTCGAGCAGAAGAACGCCGTCCAGCACGCGCCGGGGCACGCGCGGACGTTGGGGTGCAGCATTCGTCATAGGCCGGTCGAGCTCAGTCGTCCTTGGCAGGCGCGTCGGCCTCGTCGTCGTCCTTCGCGCGCGTCGAGTTCGCTTCCTTGATCAGGCGCGACATTTCGACGGCCTTCTCGATCGTCTGGTCGTAATGGAAATGCAGCGTCGGCACCGTATGAATGTGCAGGCGCTTGAACAGCAGGTTGTGCAGGTGACCCGACGCATGGTTCAGCGCCTCCTGCGTCTTGTCCGGATCGCCGGTGAGCGCCGTGAAGTAGACCTTCGCGTGCGCATAGTCCGGCGTGAGCTCCACGCTCTGGATGGTCACGATGCCGATGCGCGGATCTTTGACCTCGCGCATGATGAGTTCGGACAGATCGCGCTGAATCTGGTCGGCGATCTGAACGTTGCGATTGGGGGAAGTACGTTTCCTGGACATGATCGATCCGTGATCCGTTTATCAGGATGAAGCGGCGGCCATTTCGGCACGCCACCATGAAAATGGGCGGGGCAAGCCCAAGCCTGCCCCGCCCATGAGCCGATACGCGACGATTACAGCGTACGTGCGACTTCGGTCACTTCGAAGACTTCGAACTGGTCGCCTTCGATGATGTCGTTGAAATTCTTCACCGACATACCGCACTCGAAGCCTTGCTTCACTTCCTTCACGTCGTCCTTGAAGCGCTTCAGCGATTCGAGTTCGCCCGTGAAGATCACGACGTTGTTGCGCAGCACGCGCACCGACGACGAGCGCTTGACGATACCGTCCGTGACCATACAGCCTGCGACCGTGCCGACCTTCGGTACCTTGAAGACCTGGCGCACCTCGACCATGCCGGTGACGACTTCGCGCTTCTCCGGCGCCAGCATGCCCGACATCGCCGCCTTCACCTCATCCACTGCGTCGTAGATGATGTTGTAGTAGCGGATATCGATGCCGTTCGCCTCGGCCAGCTTGCGTGCCTGAGCATCCGCACGCGTGTTGAAGCCGATGATGACCGCCTTCGATGCCGTCGCGAGGTTGACGTCGTTTTCGCTGATGCCGCCCACCGCGCTGTGCACGATCTGCACGCGCACTTCGTCGGTCGACAGCTTGAGCAGCGACTGCACGAGCGCTTCCTGCGAACCCTGCACGTCTGCCTTGATGATGAGCGGCAGGTTCTGCACTTCGCCTTCGCCCATCTGCTCGAGCATGCTTTCCAGCTTCGCGGCCTGCTGCTTCGCCAGCTTGACGTCGCGGAACTTGCCCTGTCGGAACAGCGCGATTTCGCGCGCCTTGCGCTCGTCCGGCAGCACGATCACTTCCTCGCCCGCACCCGGCACTTCCGACAGACCCTGGATTTCGACCGGGATCGACGGGCCGGCTTCCTTCGTCGGCTTGCCGTTCTCGTCGAGCATCGCACGGACGCGGCCATAGGCCGTACCCGCCAGCACGATGTCGCCGCGGTTCAGCGTACCGGACTGCACGAGGATCGTCGCGACCGGGCCTTTACCCTTGTCGAGCTTCGCTTCGATCACGATGCCCTTGGCCGGCGCTTCGACCGGTGCCTTCAGTTCCAGCACTTCGGCCTGCAGCAGCACGTTCTCGAGCAGATCGTCGATACCTGCGCCCGTCTTGGCCGACACCGGTACGAACGGCGAATCGCCACCGTATTCTTCCGGCACGACGCCTTCCGCGACCAGTTCCTGCTTGACGCGATCGGGGTTCGCTTCCGGCTTGTCGATCTTGTTGATCGCGACGACGATCGGCACGCCACCCGCCTTCGCGTGGGCGATGGCTTCCTTCGTCTGCGGCATCACGCCGTCGTCGGCCGCTACCACCAGCACGACGATGTCGGTCGCCTTCGCGCCGCGTGCACGCATTGCCGTGAACGCTTCGTGACCCGGCGTATCGAGGAACGTGATGACGCCACGCGGTGTGTCGACGTGATACGCGCCGATGTGCTGCGTAATGCCGCCCGCTTCGCCCGCGGCAACCTTCGCGCGGCGGATGTGGTCGAGCAACGAGGTCTTGCCGTGGTCGACGTGACCCATCACCGTGACGACCGGCGGACGCGGCAGTTGCTCCGCATCGGTACCGGTTTCGCCTTCGACGAGCAACGCTTCCGGATCGTCCAGCTTCGCGGCAACTGCGCGGTGGCCCAGTTCCTCGACGATGATCATCGCCGTTTCCTGGTCCAGCACCTGGTTGATCGTGACCATCTGGCCCATCTTCATCATCACCTTGATGACTTCGGAGGCCTTGATCGACATCTTGTGCGCGAGATCCGCAACCGACACGGTTTCCGGCACGTGCACTTCACGGACGATCGGTTCGGTCGGCGCCTGGAACGACGATGCGCTGTCCTGGTGACGGCCGCGACCCTTCGGGCCGCCGCGCCAGCCGCGGTCGACGCCGCCGCTCGAGTCGCCGCGCGTCTTGATGCCGCGACGCTTCGATGCGTCGTCCTGCCAGCCGCCCTTGCCTGCGCCCGGCTTCTTGTTGCGGTCGCCCGCGCCTGCCGGCGCCTGCGTCGTGGCCGGTGCCGCGGCACCGGCCGGCTTCTTCACGGCCGGGCGCGCCTGCGCACCCTCCGGCTTCGCCGGCTTGTGCAGCGTGCCCTTCGCTTCGGCCGGCTTCGCCGCCTCGACCGGCTTCGGCGGTTCGGGCGCCTTGACCACGGCCTTGCGCGGCGTGTTCATCATTTCGCGGATCGCACGTGCTTCGGCTTCCGCCGCCGCGCGACGCTTGCTGATCTCTTCCTGCTCGGCGCGCGCCTTGTCGGCCGCCTCCCGGGCAGCGTCCTCGGCCTTCTTCGCCGCTTCGCGCTGCGCCGCACGTTCGGCGGCCGCGCGCGCTTCGTCCTGCGCGGACTGCGCACTCGGTGCTTCCGACTCGGCTGCGGCGGCCTGCTGCGCGGCTGCCTGCTGCCGTGCCGCGGCGGCTTCCGCCGCGGCACGCTTCGCCGCCGCTTCTTCCTCGGCGCGACGGCGCTCGGCTTCGGCCGCTTCCTCGCGGGCGCGACGTTCGGCTTCCTCGCGCTCGAGGCGCTCCTGACGCTCGCGCAGCTCCTGCGCCTGCTTCTCGAGCAGCTCGGCCTCGCGGCGCGCCTCTTCCTCGCGACGCTTCAGTTCCGCATCGTCGTCCGCTTCGGCGACCTGCGCCTGACCCTGTTCCGCACCTTCGCTCACGTCGTCGCGCTTGACGAACGTACGCTTCTTGCGAACCTCGACCTGAATGGTGCGAGCCTTGCCCGTCGCGTCAGATTGCTTGATCTCCGACGTATGCTTGCGGGTCAGCGTGATCTTGCGCTTGTCGCCGTCGGTTGCGCCGTGCGACTTGCGCAAATGATCGAGCAGACGCGCCTTGTCCGTTTCGGACAGCGCGTCGTCTTCACTCGCTTTCTGGACGCCCGCTGCCTGCAGCTGTTCGAGCAGCACACCAGCAGGCATTTTCAGTTCCGCGGCAAATTGGGCTACGTTGTTACTCGCCATTCATTCCTCTTAGTGCAAGGACCGATTCCTTGCGGTTAGCATCGGGTCAGGCCATATGGCCGCCATCAAATCAGTGCGCCATGGTCATTTCTCACTGGAACCAATGTTCACGTGCTTTCATGATCAACGCCTTAGCGGCATCCTCTTCCATCCCGGTCATGTCGACCAGTTCATCTACAGCCAGCTCGGCGAGATCGTCGCGCGTCTGCACGCCGTGTTCGGCCAGCTTCGCGAGCAGCTCCGGCGTGACGCCGTCGAGACTCTTGAGATCCAGCGCTGCGTTCTCGACCTTTTCTTCGTTCGCGATGGCCATCGTCAACAGCGCGTCGCGTGCGCGGTTGCGCAGTTCGTGCACGGTGTCCTCGTCGAACGCTTCGATTTCGAGCATTTCGTTGAGCGGCACGTATGCGATCTCTTCGAGGCTCGTGAAGCCTTCGTCGATCAGGATGTCGGCAACTTCCTCGTCGACGTCGAGACGCGCCATGAACAGTGCACGCAGCCGGTCGCGCTCTTCGCCCTGTTTCAGCGCGGATTCGTCCGGCGTCATGATGTTGATCTGCCAGCCGGTCAGCTCGCCGGCAAGGCGAACGTTCTGACCGCTGCGGCCGATCGCGACAGCCAGTTCGTTTTCGTCGACGACGACGTCCATCGAATGCTTTTCTTCATCGACGACGATCGACTGGACGGCTGCCGGCGCGAGCGCGCCGATCACGAACTGGGCGGGATCTTCCGACCATAGCACGATGTCGATGTTTTCGCCACCGAGCTCGTTGCGCACGGCCTGCACGCGCGAGCCGCGGATGCCGACGCAGGTGCCGATCGGATCGATCCGCTTGTCGTATGCGATGACGCCGATCTTCGCGCGCACGCCCGGGTCGCGGGCAGCCGCCTTGATCTCGAGCAGGCCCTGCTCGATTTCCGGCACTTCCATCTCGAACAGCTTCATCAGGAATTCGGGCGCCGTGCGCGACAGCTCGATCTGCGGGCCGCGCGCGGTGCGGTCGACCTTCGCGATGTAGGCGCGCACGCGGTCGCCCACGCGCAGGTTTTCCTTCGGGATCAGTTGATCGCGGCGCAGCAGCGCCTCGACGCGGCCCGATTCGACGATGAAGTTGCCCTTGTCGAGGCGTTTCACCGTACCCGTCATGATCTTTTCGCCACGCTCGAGGTAGTCGTTCAGGATCTGCTCGCGCTCCGCGTCGCGTACCTTCTGCAGGATCACCTGCTTCGCGGCCTGCGCGCCGATGCGACCGAACTCGATCGACGGAACGGGTTCCTCGACATACTCGCCGACTTCGACGTCGGGCTTCTGCTCACGAGCCTCGAACAGCAGGATCTCGCGATCCGGCTCCTGCAAGCCTGCCTCGTCGGGCACGACGAGCCAGCGACGGAAGGTTTCGTGCTCGCCGCTTTCGCGATCGATATGGACGCGGATTTCGGCGCCTTCGTCGAACAGCTTCTTGGAAGCGGACGCGAGCGCGGCCTCGAGAGCGCCCAGCACCACATCCTTGTCGACGTTTTTCTCGCGCGCCAGCGCATCCACCAGCATCAACACTTCGCGACTCATTATTTGCGGCTCCTAAAGTCAACTTGCGGAATCAGGCGGGCTTTGTCGATATCGGCCAGCGTGAAATCCAGCATGGCTGCCTCGCCCTTCTTCCCCTCAAATTCCAAACCGATCGTTTCGCCATTCGGCGCGTGCAGAATGCCCCGGTACGTCTTGCGCCCGTCCAGCGGCTTTTTCAAGGTCACGGAAACTTCGCTGCCGGCGAAGCGCTCGAAGTCGGCCAGCTTCTTCAACGGGCGGTCGAGCCCCGGGGACGAGACTTCGAGCCGTTCGTAATCGATGTTTTCGACCGTCAAGACGTGCTGGAGCTGACGCGTGACCTTTTCGCAATCTTCGAGCGAGATGCCGGCAGGCTGATCGATATAGATGCAAAGCATGCCGCGCCCGGTGCGCTCGAGATCCACCAACTCGTAGCCGAGCCCGGTGACCGTGGTTTCTATCAGTTCCGTCAGTTGCACAGTGTCCTCTCAGGTGTTCGCGCCCGCCGCTCGCGATTCACCCGCGGGCGCGCGCCTTAGCCGGCGCAGGAAGCGCTACCCGAGATGCCTAACCGTTTCAGCAAAAAAAAATGGGCGGAACGCCCATCTTCTTACTGGTGGTCGCACCTGAGCCGCACATTGAATCCGTACGCCCAGCGACTCCGCGATTATAGCGATTTTTGGCGCAAACGCCAAGCCAGCCGGTAAAAGCAGCGCGTCGGCCGCCTTTACGAACCGAAAATGCGAAATCGGGCTGCCCGATCGACCGATACCAACTACCGAACCGGTGATCGCCGTTGTCGCGGTACGCGACATCATAAATGCAGCCGAAATCCATCAATGCAATGCGTCGCGTCGACAAAACCGGCCGAACGCCGGTCGGACCGGCGAGCCGGCAGCCTCGCGCCGCCGCACGCCAATCCAGTCAATAGACGCTTAGCGGCTACGCGTACGACTGCGCTGCGGACGCTGACCGCCGCGCGGGCCGCCGCCGTTGCCGCCGTCGGCGCGATTGCCGTTCGGATTGCGGTTGCCGCCGCCCTTGCTGCCGCCGCGCTTGCCGCCCGCGCCATCGCGCTTGGGGCCCGCGCCATACGACGCGCGATTGCCGTCGACGTCGCGACCACCGCCGGCGCGGTTGCCGTCGCGGCCGCCACCCATGCGATTGCCATCACGACCGCCGCCCATGCGGTTGCCGTAGCCCGACGGCGCAACCGGCAGGCTACCGTAGCCGCTCAAGCCCGGCAGGCCCGGCCCGCCGCGTCGGCCACCGCCGCGACGCGGCTGGTCGAGTTGCCCGTGCGTCGTCAGCACCGGCTCGCGGCCAATGAAGCCCATCGACGTCTGCATCGGATCGGGCTGGCGACGCTCGGTCGGACCGGCGCCGCCGCGCTTGCCCTTCTCCTCGGACGGCGCCTTCAGGCCGACGGTCGCCATCAGCTTGCGCACCTGCGTGTCGTCGAGCTCTTCCCAACGACCACGCTTCAGGCCGCGCGGCAGCGGAATCGGGCCGTGACGCGTACGGATCAGCCGGCTCACCATCAGGCCGACCGCCTCGAACATCCGGCGCACTTCGCGGTTGCGGCCTTCGGCCAGCGCGACGTGATACCAGTGGTTCGTGCCTTCGCCGCCGCCATCGCGGATGCGCAGGAAATTCGCCGGACCGTCGTCGAGCTCGACGCCGTGCAGCAGCTTCTGCCGCATGCCTTCGGACAGCTCGCCGACGACGCGCACCGCGTACTCGCGCTCGACGCTGTAACGCGGATGCATGAAGCGGTTCGCGAGGTCGCCGGAGGTCGTCAGCATCAGCAGACCTTCGGTATTGAAGTCGAGACGGCCCACCGCAAGCCATTTCGCCGTCTTCATCGGCGGCAGGCGGTCGAACACCGACGGACGGCCTTCCGGATCCGCATGGCTGACGATTTCGCCGGTCGGCTTGTGATACAGCAGCACGCGCGGCGGCTTGTTCGGCAGCTTGCGCTTGACCGGCTTGCCGTTGATCCGCACCTGGTCGGTCGGCATGATCCGCTGGCCGATGTGCGCAGGCTCGCCGTTCACCGACACGCGGCCGGCGACGATCAGTTCTTCCATTTCCCGGCGCGAACCCATGCCCGCTTCCGCCAGCACCTTGTGGAGCTTCGGCGCATCGTCGTCCGGCGACAGCACACGCTTGTTCGCCGACTGGTTGCGGCCGCGGCGCAGCATCGGCGCACGCACGCCGCTACCGCCCGCGGAGTTGTCCGCGTCGAAGGCGGGCGACGTCACGTACGCGAACAGTTCATCCTCGGATGCATCGCCTTCCACGGCTTTCGCCGCGCCGCCTTCGGCCTTCGATGCACCGCGACGGCCCTGACCACCCTTGGCCGCGCCTTCGCGCTTGCCAGCCGGCTTGCGACCGCCCTTGGCCGCGCCTTCCTTGCGCGGCGCACGCGCAGGCTGCGCGTCGGCAGCGTCGACCGGTTGCGCATCCGCGCCCTCGGCACCCTGCTGCTCGCCTTCGGCGCCCTTCGACTTGGCCGCCGCGCGACGCCGCGCGATCAGACTGCGCGGGCCGCGCCGCAGACCGCGGCGGGGACGCTCGTCGCCACCCGCGGCCGAAGCATCCTGCTCCGGCGCATCGTCGGCACGCGCCGCCTGCACGGCAGGCGCGGACGATTCAATATCGTGGATATCTGTCAAAACAACCTCAAAATGTCAGGTCTCGCGCCCGGCGCGGGCGCGGCAAGAAGTTGGCCGCGATCAGGCGCGACGCTGTTTGGGTTCTGCTTCGTCGTCCGGCAGCGCGTCGGCGCCGATGGGCGCACTGGCGCTTCGTACGGCATCCGCGAGACTGTCGGACGTGTCGTCCAGCGTCTCGTCGTCCGCGGGACCGGAACGGGAGGCGTCGGCCCGATCGGCCTCGCCGGGCATGTCGCCGGCCGCTTCCGCTCCGTCTCCGGCAGCCGCTTCGGCAGCCGGCTTGCGATCTTCCTCGCTCCAATCCGCACGCTGCGGCTCGGGGTGCACACCGGTCGGCACTGCTTCGGCGCCGACCTGTTCAGTATGTTCCGCTTGCTCGCGATCAGCGTCGAGCGTATCGCGACTCGGAATTTCGTGCGTCGACGCGACGTCGGCCGGCCCCTCGGCCGACCGGCCGTCGGGCGCTGCATCCGCGAGCACCTGCGGCACGTCGGCCGCCGCGTCGCCGGTCACCGGCATGTCGCCATCGAAATCCATCGCCTGCTGCGCGAGCAGCGCGGCCTCGATGTTCGCGGCCGGCTCTTCGAGCGCCGGCAGGTCGTCGAGCGCCTTCAGGCCGAGATCGTCGAGAAACTGCTTGGTCGTCGCATACAGCGCCGGACGCCCCGGCACGTCGCGATGACCGATCACCTCGATCCAGCCGCGATCCTCGAGTTGCTTGACCACCTGCGTATTGACCGTGACGCCGCGAATCTCTTCGATGTCGCCGCGCGTGACGGGCTGTCGGTACGCAATGATCGCGAGCGTTTCGAGCACCGCGCGCGAATATTTCGGCGGCTTCTCGGGGTGCAGGCGATCCAGATAATGACGCATCGCCGGCTTGCTCTGAAAGCGCCATCCGGTCGCCAGCGCCACCAGTTCGACACCGCGACCGGACCAATCCTGTTTCAGATCTTCGAGCAACGTGCGGACCGTGTCAGCCGACACGCCGTCGGCAAAGAGCTTGCGCAAATCGCCGAGCTTCAGCGGCTCCTGCGCACAGATCAAAGCAGTCTCGAGGACGATCTTCGCCTCTTGGGTATTCATGCAGCTAGGCCAGACCCTGTGGTCAAACGAACCGGATCAACAAACAGACGAAAGGAACGGAAGACGCGCTCGCCCGATTCTGATCGGTCATATTGATGGGAGCACGAACCGGGGGCGGCGAACCAACTTCAGGCCAGGCCCAAACCGGACGGAACAGCACGGCTCAACGACGGAACCGCGTGACTGAACGCCATATTACGCAAAATTGCCCGGTGCGTAAAGATGAGCGGAGCAGGCCGCCGCACGGCACGGGCGCCCGCTCCGTCCCCGCTTCAGCGAGAACCCGCGCCATGCGCAAGGAACCGGCGTAGCCGCTCGACGCCCGCATCGAGCCGCGCCGGATCGCACGCATAGCACCAGCGCACGAACCCTTCCCCCTCCGGGCCGAACGCCCGACCGGGCGCAAGGCCGAGCCCCGCGTCGCGCACCAGCGTCTTGCAGAACGCCAGGCTGTCGGCCGCCCCCGGCAGTCTCAGGAACAGGTACATCGCGCCCGGCGGAGGCGGCACGTCGACGCCCGGCAGCGTGCGCAGCGCGGCGACCAGGTGATCGCGCGCGTCGCGCAGCGCCGACACGAACGATTGCACGAACGGCTCGCCGTCGCGCAACGCGACCTCGGCCGCAGCTTGAACGAAGCCTGGCGCACACGACATGTTGTATTCGACGAGCTTCGACAGGTCGGCCATCACCGATGCCGGCGCAATCAGCCACCCGAGCCGCCAGCCCATCATCGCCCACGCCTTCGAGAATGAATTGACGACCACGACACGCTCGTCGCGAGACGCGATATCGAGGAACGACGGCGCGCCGCCCTCGTCGAATGCAAGCCGCTCGTACACCTCGTCGGCGACCAACCAGATGCCTTGGCGACGGCAATGGGCGAGCACGGCCCGCTGATCGTCGCGCGACATCGTCCAGCCGGTCGGGTTGTTCGGCGAATTGATCAGCAGCATCCGCGTATCGGGCGTCAGCGCCGCGAGCAACCGTCCGACATCGAGCTGCCATCCCGCATCGCCGTAGTCGAGCGGCACGCACTCGACCTGTGCGCCGAGGATCTTCGGAATCTCGACGAGATTCGGCCACAGCGGCGTGACCGCGACGACACGCTCGCCCGGTCCGACCAGCAGCTGGGCAGCCAGCATCAGCGCACTCACGCCGGAGCTCGTCACGGCCACCGTATCGGCCGCCGTCACACCGTGACGCGCGCCGACATAGGCCGCGATCGCGTCGCGCAGCGGCGCCGTGCCGAGATTGTGCGTGTAGAAGGTCGCACCGTCGCGCAGCGCCGCCGCCGCGGCGTCGCGGATGAAGTCCGGCGTCACGCGGTCGGATTCGCCGAACCAGAACGGCAGCATGTCCAGCACGCCGAAGCCGGCGTTTGCAACCTCGCGGATCAGCGACGGACGCAGCGCGTGCACCGTGGCGCGCGCCGCCGGCTCATCGTTCGCCGGGAAAAAACCTGCGGAATGCGTCATCGAGAACCACCGCCCAGGAACACGATCCGCGTAGTGTACCGACCGGCAAGCCGGACAGGCGCAACGTCAGTCGAGATCCTCGGCCCTCGCCGGCATCTGCCGCACGAGCTCCCAGATCGCTTGCGCGGCGGGCGACAACGATCGGTCGCGGCGACGCACCAGTTCGACGGTGCGTTCGGTGCGCGGCGTGAGCGGCCGTGCGACGAGCGTCGAGCCGGCCGGCAGCGGCAGCGACAGCCACGGCTGCACGCTCACGCCAACACCGGCCTCGACCAGCCCGAACACGGTCGCCGAATGACCGAGTTCCTGCATGACCATCGCGTTGACGCGATGCGTGGCCAGCGCCGCATCGATCAGCGGCCGGCTGCCCGACGCATGGTCGAGCAACACGAGGCGCTCGCCATCCAGCGCCGTCCACGGCACCTCGGCCCGCGCCGCGAGCGGATGATCGGCGCGCGCGACAAGGCAGAACGAATCGGTCATCAGCGGCTCGCAGACGAGATCGGCGACGGTCAGCGGCCCGATCACGACGCCGAAGTCGACTTCGCTCGATTTCACCTTGCGCAGCACGTCGCTCTGCACGTCGTCGCGCAGGCCGAGCGTGACGAACGGGAACTGGCGTTCGCACGACGCCACCACGCGCGGCATCAGCCTGCATGCGATCGTCGGGCTTGCCGCGACGATCACGCGCCCGCGGCGCTGTTCGCCGATCTCGCGAATCTCGCGCAGCGTGTCGTCGAGGTCGTCGAGCAAGCGGGACACGCTCGCGATCAGGTTCGCGCCGACGTCGGTCAATTGCACGTCGCGCGTCGTGCGGTCGATCAGCTTCAGCCCGAGTTCGGCCTCGAGCTCGCGCACGCAACGGCTGACGGCGGACTGCGTGAGCCCGATCTCGTCACCCGCCCGGCTGAAGCTCTTGAGCCGCGCGACTTCGATGAATACGCGAAGCTGGCGCAGCGTAACGTTCATGTCCCGACCTCATCAATCGTCGATATCAATGCGGGATTCTAATGTGCGAAACCGGCTTCGGCGAACGAATCCGGCACTCGCCGCCCATGTTTCGCTGCGGTGCAATACATTCGCAAACGCACGTGACATGGGCGAATTGCACAAGATTGGTGATTGTCCCGATTTGCTCACGGGTTATTTTGGCGTCTTATACGCCCCTAGCTGACTTAGCCGTTAGCTCGCTGCCAAGCGGCTCTCGAGGGATTCACCTCCGACATGGCACGCTTCGTGCATCACCTGGCGCACAGGGTGCAGGTTTCGTCGGACGGAAGAGCAGAAACGCCGCTGCCGGCCAACCGGACGCCCCCACCCGGCACTCGACGATCGAGTGCCTGAAGAGTGCGCGGCGCAGGGCAGCGCACCGGAGTTAGCTTCGCTGAGGTGAGGACATGATGCTGTTCGACGATTTGAGAGATAACGAATGGGCGCTGGTCGAGGGTCTGTTTTGCTCGGAGCCCGCACGGAGTGAGCGGCGCGGCCGTCCCCGCGTGGAAGCCCGCTCGGTGGTCAACGCCGTGCTGTGGGTGCTGTCGACGGGCGAAGGCTGGTCGAAACTGCCGGGTCGCTATCCGTCCCCGCCGACCTGCCGCCGCCGCTTCGACGAATGGCAGGCGGACGGTACGCTCGCCGAAATCGTGAAGCGACTCGGCACGAGCGGCCGGCAGATCTCGCTGCGCGGACGCATCGGCGCAAGCGCGGCGAAGCCGCCCGCCCCGCCGAGCCGCGACCGGCTGCGCGGCGCCTTCTGGACCAATCCGGAATCCTGGCGCGCACCCGTCAAGATGGCGTAACGAATGCTCGACCGGGCGGCTTCGGCCGCCCGGCTTCTTTTTGCGACGCGTCCTTTTTCGCGACGCATGCCTTGCCGTCGATTACCGTTGTCGTGCCGCGAAACAACTATTTACCAATATTTACAGCAAGCCTGCACTCCCCCGCTTACCTTAGCGACATATCAACAGGCCGCACGGACGGCTTGAAGGGAGCCCCGCCATGAAAACAATGTCACTGCTCGTTGCATGCGGCATTGTCGTTTCCATGGCGCTGAGCACTCCCGTCCACGCCGACGATCGCGCGAAGCCACCTCATCGCCAGCAGGATCACAGGAACACCTTTCGACAGCCGCCGTCCGCGAACCCGTCCAGCCGGCAAACCGTACCGCGCGGCGACTTGCGCGGCGACATCGCCAGCAACGCGCGGGCCCGAATCGGCTCACAGCCGCCGGGCGTGCCGCGTCATCCGTAGTCCTGCCGATTTCGAGATTTCGCCAAAGAAAAATGCCCGCATTCGGGAACTGCGCCGCATGCGACGAGTCACATCGTTGCCATGAGCACAGCGTGGCAGCAGCAAAAGTATCCGGTACGCCCGTATCCTCGCGATACGGGCTTTTTTTTGCATCGCCGTCCCGTGCGGCGATGCACGGGACGGGATGGAGAACCGTTAAAGGCGACTTTCGAGAATCGCCACGGCGCTCGCTTCGCTCAATGCGTAGTCGTCCATGCGGCGATCGGTCCAGGAAAGTAATTTCTCGTCGCGCTCGAGGCGCGAGAATTCGGCTCGGCCGCTGTCGGTCAGCACGGCGATGTCGACCGGTGCATGAAAGCCCGGTGCGGGAGCAACGGTTTTCTGCCTGACCGTGTCCATCAGGCCGAGTGAACGGAGATACTCGAACACGCCCGGGCGGCGTGCCCACGGTACCTGGCGGTACTGCACTCGTCTCAATGCGTCGAGCACCGCTTCGTTGGAATACGTGGCCATCTCGATTCTTTCTTAAAGTGCAGCGACAATGCGAAGCGGCGAGCCGGGCGGGGTCTCCGCCCGCCGAAACCGCCACCGATTCTGGAGGCCGACGTTGTTCGGCGTCGCGTCAGGGCCGTATCGTCAGCCGTCCATAAAAAGACACCATACCCCAATCAAATTGATTCTGTTCGATTCATTTGTACTTCTCTTCATCGGTTTCATGCTCTTCCGCAAGCAGCGTCGAACCATTGCCATCGCCGCCGCCGCGCTGTTCTGGCTACTGGCGACGGGCTGGCTCGCGGCGCCGCTCATCGCCTGGTCCGAGGCCGGCGTCACGCCGGTCGAACACCCCGACATGCATGGGCGAACCACGCTGATCCTCATCGGCGCCGGCACGCACCGCACCGACGCGGGATTGCAGCCGCCGCCCGACGGCGTCGCGCGCATCCACAAGGTCGCGGCGCTCTATCGCACGTGCCGGCAGCAGGCCGAACGCTGCACCGTGGTGATGTCGGGCGGCGACCCGCAGCATCACGGCGACACCGAGGCGGCCGTCTACGGGCGCCAGCTCGTCGCACAAGGCGTGGCGCCGTCCGACCTCGTGCTCGAACCGAACAGCCGCACAACCTACGAAAACGCGAAATTCACTGCATCTATACTACGCTCACAGTATGACGACGCGCGCGTTCTCGTCACGTCGTCGTACCAGATGCGCCGGGCGCTGCTCGATTTCCGCCGTTTCGGCATCGATCCGCAGCCCGTTTATGCGAACATCCGACGCGCGCAGACGGGCTGGTTGCCGCGCTGGCGCAATGTGGCGAACGCCGAGCAGGCGCTGCACGAGCTGGTCGGAATCTCGCAATTCCACGTGTATCGCTGGCTCGGCTGGTTCTGACGATACCGCGAAAATCGCTGCACCACCGCGGATGGCAGATGCGTGACGAAGTGCGCGAAGTGTTGCGCGACTTCAACGGGGCCTTGCGTCGTGCGCCGATCCGATGCACATTGATCCGTCACTTTTGTTACACTCGACACGCACTCGATTGCAGTCGCCAGACAAAACGGCACACTCGGGTTCATCACCACTTAGCGGAGGTAAAGCAATGAAGAAGACGTCCCTGGCTATCCTGGTAGCGATGTCGGCGCTGACTGGCGCAGCGTATGCGCAAGAGAGCACGCAGATCCAGACCATCACCGATCCGGCCAAGATCGCCGAGATCGAGCAGCGTGCACAAGCGCTGCAACAGCAGCAAGCGGCCGAAGCGGCTCAGCCGGCGGCGCAGGAAGAGCATCACCACGGCAAGAAGGCTGCGCATCACAAGGCAGCGAAGAAGGCCGGCAAGAAGGCGAAGGCTGCAGACGCTGCCAGCCAGTAAGTTCGGCGGCACCGCACCAGCGACAAGCCGAATCCGGGCAACCGGGTTCGGCTTTTTTGGTTGCGGCGCCCGCGCGCTGTGCTAAAGTCGCGCACCGAAATTTTCCACCCGTGCGCACCCCGGTGCGGAGGACAGCATGAGTAACATTCAACTCGACATCGAGTGGACCGAAGCCGCCACTCGCCGGATCAAGCAACTGATGCCCCGCGGCTCGGACGACGCGTTTCTCGCGCTGCCGCCGATCGAGTGCCTGCCGATGGAGGGCGACGTGCTGTTCCTCGGCCCGCAAGGCAAACAGGAACCGTTCATCGTTGCCGAGCGCCAGTATCACCATGACGGCGACGCCGACTGGACGATCATCCTGATCCTCGACGTACCCAGCGCGTCGCACTGACGCGCGGCCGCGACCGGACACGTCCGGTCGCTCCACCCCGCTCGACTCAGACGAGCTTCGACAGCACGCGGATTTCGGAACGTTCGATCCAGTCCGCGGCCGCTTCGCGATAAGCGAGAATATGCGCGGAACGCGCATGAGCGGCCAGCGCCTCCTCGCTCTCCCAACGCTCGACGAATACGAACCGCGCGGGCTCCTTCAGATCCCGGTGCAGGTCGTACTGCAATGCGCCGGCTTCGTTGCGGGTCGGCTCGACGATTCCCTCGAGCGCGGCACGCAGTTTTTCCTCGGCGCCAGGCTTCGCCACGATCAGCGCCACGACTACAATTTCCGCCATTCCCGCCTCCTCCTTCCGAAAAAGTCCGAGAATACGCGAATCTCGCACCGCGCATCGGCTACGCCGAGACGGCATGACGACGGCACCAAAAAAATAGCCCGCGCTTCAGAGAAGCGCGGGCGAAACCGTCGCCCTACGAGGATAGGCGACGGGGCCATCGAGATCCGCACGCTGGCGCGGATCGTCATCTGTTGCGCCGGCGCTTGTCGCGTCGGCATGTGAAGGCATCGAGACCGTTGTTCGGGCGCTCGCGGCGCACTCCCGGACTCTGACGCCATCCTCCCTGTTCTAACGATTCCCACCTATAAAGCAGGTTACGTGCCAGGCATCGAACGCCCAACATTCCGTTGATTTATAAGGACAATTTTTTAGATCAGCGACAATGTGACACTTGTTTTGTCGTCGTAACGCTCGGATGTTACGTAACGTCACGACGCGGGGTCGAACCACTCGCCGCGCCGCGCGCCAGCGCGCAGCCATGAAAAAAGCCCGCCGGAATGGCGGGCTTTTCAAGGATGCGGGAAACGCCGGGATCAGCGGAGCTGATTCACGAGCAACCCCATGATCTGACGAGCCGGCGACGACGTATCGATAGCGCCCGAATCGTCGACGACCGCGACGCGCGTCTGATCGGCCGTGAGCGCCTTCACGTTGACGCGATACTGCTTCGCCTGCTTTTCCTTCTTGCCGTGGAACAGTTGGCTCCAGAAACCCTGCTCGGCCGAGCTCAGATCCTTCGGATCGACGTAGCGCACGAAATACAGGCCCTTCGAGCGATCGCGATCGTCGACCGTGAAGTTCGCGCGATCGAGCGCGAGACCGACGTGCAGCCACGACCGGTCGTACGGCTCGCCGAGCGTGACTTCGGACGGCACGGCCGCTTCGGCCGCGTCGTTGCCTTGTGCCGACGTGCGCGAAACGTTCTGCGCAGCGATCGCCGCGGCAGCCTTCGACGACGCGTCGGCATCGGCCTTCTTGTCGCTCGGTACCGCGTTGTCCTTGATGTTCGCGATCGGCGGTTCGCCGTTCTTCGCGCGTTGCTCGTTCTGCGCGAGCACGGCCATCAGCCGCTTCAGGTATTCCGTCTCGAGCGCGGGATCGTTCGGCTTCGGTTCCCATTTGCTCGAATCGTTGTTCGCGCCGGTGATCGCCTCGCGCATCCCCTTCTGGCTGATGAACACGTAGGTACCGCCGTTCGGCGCCGAATCGAGACGCGTACGGTACTTGTTGCGCTCGGCCGTCACGTACGAATTACCCATCGCCTTCGAGATCACGCTGCGGATCAGGCCGTCGTTGATCTGCGGATGGGTTTCGTTCCAGTCGGTTTCCATCACGCCCTTGTCGCGCTGGTCGACGACGAGCAGGAAGCCCTGCTCCTGCCAGAAACGGCGAACCTGCGGCCAGATCGCGGCCGGCTGCTTGCCGTCGATCACGAGCCAGCTTTCGGTGCCGTCGCGCTGGATATGCATGCCAGCCACGGCCGGCGCGACGGTGTCCAGCGCGGGCGCGGCCTGCTGGACCTGCTTGAGCGCGGACAGGGAAGTCGCGCCGCCCTGGGGCGGCAGCGAACGCTGATCGGCCGTCTCGTCGAGCATGTTGGGCGGCACTGCGAGCGACGCTTCCTTCGATTTCGAATCGCTCTTGTAGTCCACTTTCGTGGGCGACGACGTACCGCAACCGGCGACGAGCGCGCCGGTGGCGAGCACTGCAGCGAACCGCATGGTAAGACGAAGATCAGTCATGTTCGGGGAATCCTCTTCCGCTAAATCACGGCGCTTTCCGTGGATCAACCTTGCATTTTACCGGGGCCACGCCGCGATGTGCAAAAAAGCGACGGCCATGAAAAAACCCGCGTCAGCCTGAGCTGACGCGGGTTCTTGTCTGGTCGGGGCGAGAGGATTTGAACCTCCGACCACCTGCACCCCATGCAGGTACGCTACCAGGCTGCGCTACGCCCCGAAAGAAAAAAATTATAACAGACAGTTCCTCGATTTAGAACGGGTCGCATGCATTTTGTGAATGTTCTCGTGAAATTTTTTGGCGCGATGGCGCCGATGCAAGCAATCTGCGGCGCCGGCCCCCTTTGCGTCACGGCTTGCGCGCGACGCAGATGACCGTCAGGCCGCCGACGCGATTGAAGCGGAACATCGGCAACTCGATGCGGCAGATCGTCTTGAGCAAGCCGTTGACCAACGGATGATGACGACGCAATTGCGACGCAGGCTCGCGCGGATGCGAGCGCGCGCGCTCGCCCAGCCGCAGCGCGGCCGCGAGCGGAAATGTGAGACCGAAATAATATGCGCCGTGCTCGACGTCGAGCCCCGCACGCCGGGCCACGTCCTCGAGGCCGCCGAGCGTATACCTGCGCTTGTGCTCGAGGAAATCGTCGTGGCCGCTCCACAGGAACTGGAACGCCGGCACCGTGATCAGGAACCGGCTGCCCGGAGGCGCCCCCTTCACATACTGCGTCAGCAGACCGACATCGTCGTCGACATGTTCGAGCACGTCCATCAGCAACACGAGATCGGCATCGAATCGATCGACGGACCGCCGAAAATGGATGGGCTTGCCGGCCGCCTCGCCGTCGCTGTCGTCGGCGTAGCTCGTATCGACGCACCAAGCCTCCGTCGCCTGCGTGCACTCGAGCAGATGCTTCGAGAAAAAACCGGAACCCGCACCGACGTCGAGTATGCGGTTCGCGCCCGACGCGCCCAGGAACCGGCGAACTGCGCTCGCCTTCGACGCGTAGTACCAGTGGTCACCCACCCCCGCACCGAGTACGTCGACTTCCTTCAGGTCCATGGCGCTTCCCCGTGATGGCTGCCGTGTTTGTGATATCGAACCTGCCATTGATGCCGATCTTACCTCGCGGCCAGCGTCGATCGTATCCGTCGATGCCCGGGGCCGCGCCGTTCGGGCATCGGGTGAAACCCGCGCCGGCCAAGGCCGGTCGCGGGTTTTCAGGGCCGCTTCGACAGACGCCGACCGCCGCGCCGGACAAACCAAACGACCGTTTGATCCAGCCGCCCATCCCCCGCGAATCCATTGTCTGGCCGCGCGCCGGCGCGCCGCGCCCGGGCGCCCGTTGTTTGGTGACGCCGCTCTAGCGCGCTATGACACACTGCACGGCATCGACGCTCGCGCCGTGCAATGGCGCGCACCGCCGTCGATCAAGACAAGACATGGAGACAGACGATGCGGAATGCGGTCCGGCGCGGCCATCGCTCGCCTTTGGCAATTTTCGACTGGGTTTCCGGCCGGCGACGCACGGCCGCCGCGGGGTCGCGCACGACATCCCGCGTGTTCGGCTGCGGCGCGCTGGCGCTCGCGCTGCTTTGCACCGGCTGCGCGGAATCGGCTGCGCAACGCGACAGCAATACATCCGGCGCGTCGACGAAGATCGAGCGCACCAAGGCCGAGCGGCTCGCGCACGAGCAGCAGATCGCGCGTACCGTGCCGTCGCTCGCATCGATCAGCCTCACGCAACCGCGCCCGTTCACGCTGCGCGACTCGGGCCAGAACGGCGCGATGACGTTCCTGCGCGACGTCGATTTCCGCGTCGTCAACAACCTCGGCTTCTTCATCCATCAGTTGTCGGCCACGCTCGTACCGACGCAGGCCGGCGCGCCGATCGTGTTCGACGACCCGACGAGCTTCGAGATCGACGTGCACGAAGGCACGGTCACACTCGACGACGCGAAGCTGACCGCCCTCTTCAACACCTATATCTTCGGCTATCGCAACGCGCCGCTGCGCAAGCTCGCGGTGTCGGCCGGCGACGGCGTGATCCATCTGCAAGGCGAGATGCAGCGCGACGGCTGGGTACCGTTCTCGCTGACCGGCACGCTCGCGATCCGCGACGGCAGCCAGCTCGTCTTCCACCCGACCGGCGTGCGCGTGTCGGGCATCAACGCACAGCCGGTGATGCGCGCGGCCAACGTGAAAATGGCAGACCTGCTGAAGGTGCAGACGCCGATCGCGCAACTCGCCGGCGACGATCTCGTGATGGCGGTCGACAAGCTGATGCCGCCGCCGCGCCTGAAACTCACGATCACCGCCGTGCGCGTGACGCCGGCGGGCCTCGACCTGAAGCTCGACGACGGCACGCATGCCGGCTTCGCGATGCCCGCGAATGCACCGCAGCAGGCGATGTACATCCGCGGCGGCGACGTGAAATTCATGCGCTCGATGCCGATGAACGCGGATATCCTGATCGGTCCGATCGACGCGTCGAGGCGCGACCAGACGTTCGTGTTCGACCTGTATCACTATCGAGACCAGGTGTCGGCCGGCTACTTCAACTTCGACGAAAGCGGCGCGATGGCGATCCGGATGCCGTCGTATACGGGCCCGGCCAGCGGCGCACTGCTCGGCAACGCGGCGGCGCGCCTGAACGACAGCTTCCTCGCCGCGCAGCAAAATACGCTGCGCGACGTGCGGCAGCACTGGGAAGCGTACGCGCTCGCGGCGGACGCGGTGCGGCCCGGCATGCAGAAGGTCGCGATGCGTCGGACGTCGACGACGCCGTTCAACGAACGGCACGTGTCGAACCGCAACCCGACGATCCACCTGCGCAACGTCGACTTCAACCTGTCCGACGATATCGGCTTTCATGTCGAGGATCTCGACGTGGAGCTCGTGTCGAAGCGCCCGGGCGAACCCGTCGATCTCGACGATCCCAACCAGTACGACATCCGCATTCTCGGCGGCACGGTCGTCGAGTCGTGGAAGGCGATGTCGGCGCTCTTCAACAATTACCTGCTCGACTATTCGCCGCGTTCGCTGAACGATCTGCAGTTGAGCGCGGACGGCCAGGATCTGCGCGTCCGGGGCGGCATCAAGCTGTGGAATCACGTGCCGGGCGTCTGGCTGCCGACCGACATGAAGGGCTCGCTGACGGTGCTCGACGACCGCCACCTCGCATTCAAGCCGTCGCAGGTATCGGTGCTCGGCATCCCTCAGGCGACGCTGCTGCGCTCGCTCGGCATCGAGCTCGCGTCGCTGACGCCGTTGCAGCGGCGCGGCGCGGAACTGCGCGGCGACACGCTCGTGCTCGACCAGTACACGGTGTTCCCGCCGCCCGTGCTGAACGGCAAGCTCGGCCAGGCAACGGTCGAGCGCGACGGATTGCGGCTCACGTTCCGGCGCGCGGCGGGTGCGCCCGCGCCGAAGCGGCCGCAGATCGACGCGCCGAGCTACATGTGGATGGAAGGCGGCGACATGAAGATGTTCAACGTGCTCGAACTGAACGTGCGCGCGCTGATCCGGAATTCGGCCGAGGCCGGCCCGATGCGGTTCGACCTGTACGGGTATCGCAGCCAGGTCGCGCAGGGCTCGGTGCGGATGCTGCCGGACGGCACGCTGGTCGTCGACATGGGGCGGAAGAATCCGCTCGCGTCGCGCTGATCCGCGTGCAGGACACGCATGAAAAAAAGCCCGGTGGCAGGTCGCCAACCGGGCTTTTCAATGCATCTTGCGCGCCGTGCGCTCAATCGTGTTTCAGTCCATCGATCACGTCCAGCAACGCCTGCCGCAACGCGATGACGTCGACGGTTGCGCCCGGCTTGATCGCCCCGCGCGCATCGACGGCCCGCGCATCGGGTTCGACCGGCTCCGCCGCGGCCCGCTCGCTGCCCGGCGAATCGAGCCGGTTGCGCGCACCGTTGATCGTGAAGCCCTGCTCGTACAGCAACTCGCGAATCCGCCGGATCAGCAGCACTTCGTGATGCTGGTAATACCGACGATTGCCGCGCCGCTTCACCGGCCGCAGCTGCGTGAATTCCTGTTCCCAGTAACGCAGCACATGTGGTTTGACCCCGCACAGTTCGCTGACTTCGCCGATCGTGAAGTAGCGCTTCGCGGGAATCGGAGGCAAGACGACTTTCTCAACCGTGGTGGTCATCGTCGGTTAACCGTCGGTAAAGGGTGCGCGGCGGCCGCGCGGGGCGTGGGCGCGCGTATTACTCCGCGCCGTTTTCGACCAGCGCCTTCAGCTTCTGGCTCGCGTGGAAGGTTACCACCCGGCGGGCCGCGATCGGAATCGCCTCGCCCGTCTTCGGATTGCGGCCCGGACGCTGCGGCTTGTCGCGCAACTGGAAATTGCCGAACCCCGACAGCTTGACGCTTTCGCCGTTTTCGAGCGCGTCGCGGATCACTTCGAAAAACGCCTCGACCATGTCCTTCGCTTCACGCTTGTTCAGCCCGACGCTGTCGAACAGCAGCTCCGCCAGTTCCGCCTTCGTCAGCGTCGGCGTCTCGGTGGACGCCGGCGCCGAAGCGTCGCGGTTCATCGCGCTGCGTTGCGCCGTCAGGAGGGCTTCGAATTCACTCGAGGTCATGTCGTTCATATCTGCCATACAGCGCGTTGAATCAAAACTTACGATGGAAACAAGCCGCCCGCGAACGGGCCGGCCCCTCTCCTTAGCCGCGCAGGCGCGCGCCGGCACGAGCCATCCGCTCGACCAGCGTCTGGATCGCCTGATCGACGATCTCGTCCTGCAGCGTGCCAGCTGCGTCCTGCAGCGTCACGCGGAAGGCAAGGCTCTTCTCGTTCGCGGCAAGACCACCGGAAGTGTTTGATTTTGCACGAAATTCGTCGAAGAGTACAACCTTCTGAACGAATCGGCAGGCCTCTTCGGCAAGCGCCTTCTTCATTTCGTCGAAAAGTGCCTGAACCTCGACCGCCTGATCGACGACAACGGCGATATCGCGACGGACCGGCGGGAATTTCGACACGTCGGTCGGTGCGGGCAACGCACGTGCAGTCAGCGCGTCCGCATCGATCTCGAACATCACCGGCGCGTGCGGCAACTCGTACTTCTGCATCAGGCGCGGATGCAGCTCACCGATCCAGCCGACCGCGCGGCCATCGACTTCGATGCGTGCGCTGCGGCCCGGATGAAGGGCCGGATGCTCGGCCTTCACGAAGCGTGCAACCGCCGGCGCGAGCAGCGCTTCGAGATCGCCCTTCACGTCGAAGAAATCGACCGGGCGGGTCGCCGCGCCCCATTGCTCGTCGAGTGCCGGACCGTACGCCAGCGCGCCGACGCGCTTCGGCTGCGCGTGACCTTCGACCGCCAGCTCGCCGGCCTTCACCGACGGATCGGCGACGAACACGCGCCCCGATTCGAACACGCGCACGCGATCGGCGCGGCGGTTCAGGTTGTGACGCAGCACGGCGATCAGGCTGCCGAACAGCGTCGTGCGCATCACCGAAAGCTGGCTCGCGATCGGGTTCAGCAGCCGGATCGGGTTGTCGTTGCCCGCGAAATCGTGCTCCCACTCCGCATCGACGAAGCTGAAGTTGACGGTTTCCGCATAGTCGCGCGCGGCGAGCGCGTGACGGATATCGTGGATCGAACGCCGCGTCTCGTGGGTCGCGCGCATTTCGCTCGTCGCGACCGGCGGCCGCGCCGGGATCTTCTCGAAGCCGTAGATGCGCGCCACTTCCTCGATCAGGTCTTCCTCGATCTCGATGTCGAAGCGGTGCGACGGCGGCGTGACGAGGAACGCGTCGTCTTCACGCTCGAACGGCAGCCCGAGGCGCGTGAAGATGTTCGCGATCTCGTCGGCGTCGATCTTCACGCCGATGATGCGGTTCGCGCGCGACACGCGCATCTTCACCGGCGCGCGCTGCGGCAGGTTCACCGCCTGATCGTCGACCGGGCCGGCCTTGCCGCCGCAGATCTCGAGGATCAGTTGCGTGATGCGCTCGACGTGCTCGACGGTCGTCGCGTAATCGACGCCGCGCTCGAAGCGGTGCGCCGCATCGGTCGAGAAGTTGTACTTGCGCGCGCGGCCGCGGATGCTGTCCGGCCACCAGAACGCGGCTTCCAGATAGATGTTGGTCGTATCGAGCGTGACGGCCGTGCTGTCGCCGCCCATGATGCCGGCCAGGCTTTCGACTTGAGCGGCGTCCGCAATCACGCCGACCGTTTCGTCGAGTTCGATCGTGTTGCCGTTGAGCAGCTTCAGCGATTCGCCGCGCTTGCCCCAGCGCACTTCGATGCCGCCGTGGATCTTGTCGAGATCGAACACGTGCGACGGGCGGCCGAGTTCGAACATCACGTAGTTCGAGATGTCGACGAGCGCGGACACGCTGCGCTGGCCCGAACGCTCGAGACGCTCGACCATCCACTGCGGCGTCTTTGCGCGCGCGTTCACGCCGCGGATCACGCGGCCGGAGAAGCGGCCGCACAGATCGGGCGCGGCAATGCGCACCGGCAGCGTTTCGTCGAGCTCGACCTTCACCGGGCGAATATCGACCGGCGTCAGCGGCGCGCCGGTGATCGCGGCCGTCTCGCGAGCGATACCGAACACCGACAGGCAGTCGGCCTTGTTCGGCGTCAGCTTGATTTCGAAGATCGTGTCGTCGAGATTGAGGGTGTCGCGGATGTCCTGGCCGACCGGCGTGTCTTCCGGCAGGATCAGCAGCCCGCTGTGATCCTCGGACAATTTCAGCTCGCGCGCCGAGCACAGCATCCCCTGGCTCTCCACCCCGCGCAGCTTCGACAGCTTGATCGCGAACGGCTTGCCGCCCTCTTCCGCCGGCGGCAGTTCCGCGCCGACCAGCGCGACCGGCACCTTGATGCCCGGCGCCACGTTCGGCGCGCCGCAGACGATGTTCAGCGTCGCGCCGGTGCCGGCGTCGACCTGGCAGACATTGAGCTTGTCCGCATCCGGATGCTTGACGACTTCGAGCACGCGGCCGACGACGATCTTCGACGTCGGCGGCGCAGCCTTGCTCAGCGATTCGACTTCGAGCCCCGCCATCGTCAGCGCGTGCGACAGTTCGTCGGTCGTCAGCTGCGGGTCGACAAAGGTTCTCAACCAGGATTCAGGGAATTGCATGGATGTCTACGTTCGAAACAGGTTAGATCGACGCCCGGGCCCCTCGGAAACGTCCGTCGGGGCGTGCGCGGGCACAGGTCGGCGCGGCGAGCGGCGTTATGCGAACTGGCGCAGGAAACGCAGGTCGTTCTCGAAGAACAGCCGGAGATCCTGCACGCCGTAGCGCAGCATCGTCAGGCGCTCGAGGCCGCTGCCGAACGCGAAACCGATGTAGCGCTCGGGATCGAGGCCCATGTTGCGGATCACGGTCGGATGCACCTGCCCCGAGCCGGAGATCTCGAGCCACTTGCCGGCGTTCTTGCCGTGCTCGAACATCATGTCGATCTCGGCCGACGGTTCCGTGAACGGGAAATACGACGGGCGGAAGCGCACGAGGATGTCGTCGCGCTCGAAGAATTTTTTCAGGAAGTCGGTATAGACGCCCTTGAGATCGGCGAAGCTGATGTTTTCGTCGATCCACAGCCCCTCGACCTGATTGAACATCGGCGAGTGGGTCGCATCGCTGTCGACGCGATACGTGCGGCCCGGCGCGATCACCTTGATCGGCGGACGGTTCATGCGCGCATAACGCACCTGCATCGGGCTCGTGTGCGTACGCAGCAGCAGCTGGCGGCCGTCGGCATCCTTGCCTTCGACGTAGAAGGTGTCCTGCATCGAACGCGCCGGATGGTTCTCCGGGCTGTTCAGCGACGTGAAGTTGTACCAGTCGGTCTCGATTTCGGGGCCATCGGCCACATCGAAACCGATCGAGCCGAAAATCCGTTCGACACGCTCCCACGTGCGCATCACCGGGTGCAGGCTGCCGGCGCCGGCGCCACGGCCCGGCAACGTCACGTCGATCGCTTCGGCGGTGAGGCGCTGATTCAGCAGCGCGTCGGCCAGTGCCTGGCGACGGGCGGTGAGCGCGGCTTCGACCTGCTGCTTCGCGACGTTGATGCGTGCGCCTTCGGTCTTGCGTGCTTCGGGATCGAGCTTGCCGAGGCCCTTGAGCAACTCGGTCAGCGCACCCGATTTACCGAGAAATCGCGCTTTCTCGTTTTCGAGCGTGGTGATGTCGGCAGCGTGTTCGAAGGACTGCTGCGCGTCGGCGACAATCTGGTCCAGATCCATAGATCCCATCATTTCCAACGTCATTCGGTCTTGGCGAGCGAAACCGCCCACCAAACAAAAAAGGGGCTCGGAAGAGCCCCGTTTTCGCTGCAGCGGCCGAGACTACCGGAACCTCGCTGCAACTAACCACGCAGTGCTAATTTCGCAATTAGGCTGCAACGGCGGCTTTCACCTGCTTGACGATCGCAGCAAAAGCAGCCTTGTCGAACACCGCCATGTCGGCCAGCACCTTACGGTCGAGTTCGATCGACGCCTTCTTCAGGCCGTTGATGAACACGCTGTAGGTCATGTCGTGCTGGCGAACTGCCGCATTGATACGCGTGATCCACAGTGCACGGAACACACGCTTCTTGTTGCGGCGATCGCGGTACGCGTACTGACCAGCGCGCATCACCGCCTGCTTGGCGATGCGGTAGACGTTATTGCGGCGGCCGCGATAACCCTTGGCCAGGTTGATGATCTTCTTGTGGCGGGCCCGTGCGGTTACCCCACGTTTGACTCGAGGCATGTTTCTCTCCTTGGAGTATCAGTTGAGGGGTTACGCGAACGGGAGCATCGCGCGGACGGAGTTCAGATCGGAATCGTGAACTGCCGTTGCGCCGCGCAGATGGCGCTTGTTCTTCGTGGTTTTCTTGGTCAGGATGTGGCGCTTGAAGGCTTGACCGCGCTTGACGGTACCGCCCGGACGCACCACGAAGCGCTTTGCAGCGCTCTTCTTGGTCTTCATCTTAGGCATGACGAACAACTCCAGTTTATTAGATGGCGATGGGTGTGCGGTTGGCTTGCGCCCTTGACCCGCCCTTCGAAACCCAGTCCACTTGTGTACGGCGACCCGCTTGCGCAGCCGCCGTCATTGTTGGCGCGCCGCCCGGACCGGGCAGCGCGCCGAACCACTGTCGAACCTGCGCGCGATGCGCGCGGGCCCGTTACTTCTTTTTCTTCGGCGAGAGCACCATGATCATCTGGCGCCCTTCCATCTTCGGCATCTGCTCGACCTGGCCGACTTCCTCGAGATCCGTGCGCAGACGCTCGAGCATCCGCATACCGATTTCCTGGTGAGCCATTTCGCGGCCGCGGAAACGCAACGTGATCTTCGTCTTGTCGCCCTCTTCGAGGAAGCGCACGAGATTGCGGAGCTTGACGTTGTAATCCCCGTCATCGGTACCCGGGCGGAACTTGACTTCCTTCACCTGGATGACCTTCTGCTTCAGCTTCGCTTCGTGCTGCTTCTTCGATTCCTGGTACTTGAACTTGCCGTAATCCATCAGACGGCAAACCGGCGGCACCGCTTGCGGCGCGATTTCCACCAGGTCAACATCCAGTTCTTCCGATTTACGGAAAGCGTCAGCGAGTTTTACGATACCGAGCGGTTCGTTCTCGATCCCGACCAGGCGCACTTCCGGCGCAGTGATTTCACCGTTGATGCGGTGCGACGACTTATCAGTAGCGATGTTACGTTTCCTCTAAAAATTAAAAAAACGAGCCGCGCTGCCAGGGCGGTTACTTGAACGAGCGCAGGTTTTCCTGCAGACGCTCAACGAAGGCTTCGACCGGCATTACGCCAAGATCGACGCCGCCACGGGCACGCACGGCTACCGTTTGCGCATCACGCTCCTTATCGCCCACGACGAGGAGATAAGGCACCTTTTCCAGCGTGTGCTCGCGTATTTTATAGCTAATCTTCTCGTTGCGCAAATCGGCCGCCACTCTAACCCCTTGTTTTTGCAACGATTGGGCCAGGGACTGCGCATATTCGGCCTGACTTTCGGCGATATTGAGCACGATTGCCTGGTACGGCGCGAGCCAGACCGGCATTGCACCAGCATGGTGCTCGATCAAAATGCCGAGGAACCGCTCCATCGACCCGACGATCGCGCGATGCAGCATCACCGGCCGGCGGCGGCTGTTGTCTTCCGCCACGTACTCGGCGCCGAGGCGCTCCGGCAGCACCATGTCGAGCTGCAGCGTGCCGCATTGCCATGAGCGGCCGAGCGCGTCCTTGATGTGGTACTCGATCTTCGGGCCATAGAACGCGCCCTCGCCCGGCAGCTCTTCCCACGTGAGGCCGCAGGCCGTCAGCGCATCGCGCAGACCCTGCTCGGCGCGATCCCACGTCTCGTCCGTGCCCGCGCGCTGGTCAGGGCGCAGCGACAGCTTGATGTCGATGTGCTCGAACCCGAAATCCTTGTACACGCTCATCGCCAGCGTGTTGAACGCGATCGACTCGGCGATGAACTGCTCTTCCGTACAGAAGATGTGCGCATCGTCCTGCACGAAGCCGCGCACACGCATCAGGCCGTGCAGCGCGCCCGATGCCTCGTTGCGGTGGCACGAGCCGAATTCCGCGTAACGCAGCGGCAGGTCGCGGTACGAGCGCAGGCCGTGCTTGAACACCTGAACGTGGCCCGGGCAGTTCATCGGCTTGATCGCGTAGTCGCGCTTCTCCGACTCCGTCGTGAACATGTTCTCGCGATAGTTCTGCCAGTGGCCCGACGCCTCCCACAGCGAACGGTCCATGATCATCGGCGTCTTGATCTCGAGATAGCCGGCTTCGTTGACGCGGCGGCGCATGTACTGCTCGACCTGCTGCCACAGCGCCCAGCCCTTCGGATGCCAGAACACCATGCCCGGCGACTCTTCCTGCATGTGGAACAGGTCGAGCTGCTTGCCCAGCTTGCGATGGTCGCGCTTTTCCGCCTCCTCGAGCATGTGCAGGTACTGATCCTGGTCTTCCTTCTTCGTCCAGGCCGTGCCGTAGATGCGCTGCAGCTGCTCGTTCTTCGAATCGCCGCGCCAGTACGCGCCCGCGACCTTCATCAACTTGAAGACCTTCAGCTTGCCGGTGGACGGCACGTGCGGGCCGCGGCACAGATCGGTGAAGCCGCCGTGCGAATACAGCTTGATTTCGTCGCTTTGCGGGATCGACTCGATGATCTCGGCCTTGTACTTCTCGCCGATGCTGCGGAAGTAACCGGCCGCCTCGTCGCGCGACACGACACGGCGCGTGACCGGCTCGTCCTTCTTCGCGAGTTCCTGCATGCGCTTTTCGATCTTTTCCAGATCTTCCGGCGTAAACGGGCGGTTGTACGAGAAGTCGTAATAGAAACCGTTGTCGATCACCGGGCCGATCGTCACCTGCGCGTCCGGATACAGTTCCTTCACCGCGTACGCGAGCAAGTGAGCGGTCGAGTGGCGGATGATGTCGAGGCCGTCGGCATCCTTGTCCGTGACGATCGCGAGCGACGCGTCGCGATCGATCACCGTCGACGTATCGACGAGCTCGCCATCGAGCTTGCCGCCCAGCGCAGCCTTCGCCAAGCCGGGACCGATGGAGGCCGCAACCTCGGCAACTGTCACCGGATGCTCGTATTGTCGAACTGAGCCGTCAGGCAAGCGTATCGAAACCATAGCAATCTCCGTGATGCCGACAGTGGGCGGCAGACCAGGTACGCGAGTCGAACTCACGCGGGAAAATTCGCGACAAAAAAAATGCGGCCCCGCTTTCGAGGGGCCGCATTCGATACTTCACTCAACTGAAAGGGCGAAAACGTTCCTCGACTAGCGTCGCTCCGAAGTGGTTTCGGTCAACGTTCGCGGTGTCATAACCGTATTCGCCTTGTTCGCGTTGAGTTGTGTACTGCATCGAACACCCGGAAGCCGGGCATTCTCAATTCGTTGGTAGGCTCGATTGGACTCGAACCAACGACCCCCACCATGTCAAGGTGGTGCTCTAACCAGCTGAGCTACGAGCCTAGAGAAGCTAAGATTATATGGAGTTGCTACCGGCTTGGCAAGTGTTTTATGCGGTTGCAGCAAAATAACGCTGTTCCAACCCCATCACGATTTTCGCCCTGCCCGTACGACGCCCTGCACCTCACCGAGCAGCGTGCACGCGCGCTGCACCTGCGCCGAATTCGATACCTCGACCGTGAACTGCATGAATGCCGCATTGCGGCGGCTCTGCGTCTTCACGCCCACGACGTTGATCTTTTCCCGCGCGAACACTTCGGAGATATCGCGCAGCAATCCTTGCCGGTCGCTCGCCTCGATCATCAGGTCGACCGGATAGACGGACGCGCCGCGCCCGCCCAGCACGTCGGCCGACCAGGTCGTCTGCAGCACGCGCTCCGGCGCGCGCTCGACCATCCGGCGAAACGTCGGGCAGTCGGTGCGATGAATCGACATCCCCTTGCCGCGCGTGACGAACCCGCTGATCGGATCGGGCGGCGCCGGACGGCAGCAACGCGCCAGTTGCGTCAGCAGCGCGTCGACGCCCACCACCAGCACGCCGGTCGACGCGCCATGCGCGACGCTCGCGCCGCTGCTGCGCTTCTCGAAATCGGCCGGCGCCTCGGGCGCCGGTTCCGGCGGCGGCGCATCGGACAGCGCGTGCTCGACGTTGCGCAGGCTGAATTCTTCCTTGCCGACGACCGAGAACAGCTCCTCGGGCGACTTGAAGCCGAGCTTCGCGGCGAGATGGTCCAGATTGACCGACGTCTTGCCCTCGCGCTGCAGCGTCTTTTCGACGAGCGCGCGGCCGTGCGCGACGTTTTCTTCCTGCTCGATCGAGTTGAACCACGCACGCACCTTCTGCCGCGCGCGCGAGCTCTTCAGGTAACCGAGCTGCAGGTTCAGCCAGTCGCGCGACGGCCCGCCTTCCTTCACCGCGACGATCTCGACCGTCTGGCCGTTCGCGAGCGACGTGTTCAGCGGCACCATCACACCGTCGACGCGTGCACCACGGCAGCGATGGCCGAGCTCGCTGTGCAGGTGATACGCGAAATCGACCGGCGTCGCGCCCTGCGGCAGCGCGATCACGCGCGCCTGCGGCGTCAGCACGTAGATGTGGTCGTCGTCGAGCGACGTTTCGCGCAATTGCGCCCACGCCTGGTCGCCCGACACTTCGGCGCCGTCCTCGACGTCGTCCTTCCACGCGAGCAACTGGCGCAGCCACGCGATCTTCTCGTCGTACTTGTCGCTCGCCGAGAACTGGCCGCCATAGCCGCGCGCACCGGCCTCCTTGTAGCGCCAGTGTGCCGCGACGCCATACTCGGCGAAACGATGCATCTCCTGCGTGCGGATCTGCACTTCGAACGCACGGCCGTCGTCGCCGATCACGACCGTATGCAGCGACTTGTAGCCGTTCGGCTTCGGCCGCGAGATGTAGTCGTCGAACTCCTTCGGCACCGGCTGCCACAGGTGATGCACGATGCCGAGCACCGCGTAGCAATCCTTGATGTCCGGCACGATCACGCGAAACGCGCGCACGTCGTACAGCTCGGAGAAATCGAGCTCCTTGCCGCGCATCTTGCGCCAGATGCTGTAGATATGCTTCGGCCGGCCGCTGACGTCGGCCTGGATGTTCGCCTCCGCGAGCTCGTGCTGCAGCCGCGCGATCGCCTGCGTGACGTACGCCTCGCGCTCGATGCGCTTCTCGTCGAGCAGCTTCGCGATCCGCTTGTAGGTGACGGGATCCTCGAAGCGGAACGCGAGATCCTCGAGCTCCCACTTCAGTTGCCAGATACCGAGACGATTCGCGAGCGGCGCATAGATCTCGAGCGTCTCGCGCGCAACGTCCGGCGGCGGGTCGATCTTCGCGGCCGCGTAGTAGCGCAGCGACTGCAACCGCGACGCGAGCCGGATCAGCACCACGCGGATGTCCTGCGCGAATGCGAGCAGCATCTTGCGCAACGCCTCGATCTGCGTACGCCGCTCCTGCGCCGCGTCGCGCCCGGCGTCGGGCTTCGCGTTCTGCGCGACGCGCAGGCTGACGGTGCCGAGCCGCAACAGCTTGCGCACGTCGAACACGAGCCGCGCGACTTCGTCGCCGAAACGCTCGGTCAGCTCGCGCTCGGGGTCGCTCAGGTGCGGCGTCAGCACGAACAGCGCGGCAGCCTGCATCGCGGACGGATCGACGTTCAGCGTGCGCATGATCGCCGCCGTGCCCGCCGAGTGATCGGCGAGCAGCTCGCCGGACGACAGGTGCGCATCGCCGGCCCGCTCGCGCACGAACGCGAGCACGTCGTCGAACGACGGCGCCGCGACGGAGGATGCGGAAACGGATTCGGTCATTGCACGGCCTGCCGGAATACGGTCATCGTCGGATAACGCTCAGCTCCGCTGCGCGGCGACGACGACGATCTCGACGAGCAGCGCCGGATCCGCGAGCTTCGCCTCGACGGTGGCGCGCGGCGGCGTGTTGCCCTGCGCGACCCATGCGTCCCACTCCGCATTCATGCCTTCGAAGTTCGCGAGATCCGAGATGTAGATCTGCACCGACAGCAGATGCGCCTTGTCGCTGTTCGCTTCGGCGAGCAGGCGGTCGATGTGGCCGAGCACTTCGCGCGTCTGGCCGCGGATGTCCTGCGTGGTGTCTTCGGCGATCTGGCCGGCCAGATACACGGTGCCGTTGTGGATCGCGGTTTCGGAGAGACGGGCCCCGACGTGGTGACGAATGACTGCCATGAAATGTTCCGGTCGTGATGAGTGAGGAATCGGGCGGCACGGCCCGCGTGCCGCCGAACCGCATATTATGACGCGTTTAGGCGTCGCCTTCGACGAAAAACCGCCGCGCGAGCGCAATCTGGTCGGCGCTGACGAACGCCGGCGCGTGGCCCGCCCCCGGGATCTCGACCTGCGTCACATGCCGGCCGCGACGGACCATTTCGGCCGCCGTCTCGCGCGACAGCAAGTCGGACGTCTCGCCGCGCACGACGAGCAGCGTCGCATCCGTCGTCTCGATCGCGCGCCACAGCGCGGCCTCGCCGAGCGCGGCCAGCTCCGGCGTCGTCGCCTTGAACGGCTCGGCGATGCGCGGATCGTAGCGCATCGTCCAGTCGCCTTCGGGCAGTTGGTGCAGCAGCGGCCCGTTGATCTCGCGCCACTCGTCGGCGCTCAGCGCACCGAACGGCAGCGACAGCGACGTCAGGTAGTCGATCCCCTCCTGCTCGGTCGCAAAGCGCGGCTGCACGCCGAGATACTCGCCGATGCGCGTCAGCGAATCGGGCTCGATGCGCGGGCCGACGTCGTTGACGATCATCTGCCGCAGCGGCGAACCGGGCAGCCCGGCGAGCGCCATGCCGATCAGGCCGCCCATCGACGTGCCGAACCAATCGACCGACTCCACGTCGAGCCGCGCGATCAACGTCACCATGTCGGCCACGTACTGCGGAATCGCATAGAGCCGCGGATCGGCCAGCCGGTCGGACCGGCCACGCCCGGCGACATCGGGGCAGACGACGCGATACGTATCGGACAGCGCGGCGGCCAAGCGGTCGAAATCGCGCCCCGAGCGCGTCAGGCCGTGCACGCAGACCAGCACGCGCGGATTCGCGGGATCGCCCCATTCCGTATAGGCAACGTGGTGAAGACCGGCGGCGCTCGCACACTGCACGCGTCGCTGACGGGGAACCGGGGAATTCGCTGAAGTCGTTGGCATCGTTGGCATCCTGTCGAACGAGGGGCGGACGCGCGGGGCAACACTTGCGACGCCCGATGCAAACGATTGTAAACCGCTTCCGCCGGACGGGTCGGCCCATCGGGGACCCAACAGGCTGGCCGTCGACGCGCAATGACGAACGCCCCGCATGCCGTCGTCCGGCATGCGGGGCGTCGGACGCGTGCCCGTGCGGTGAACTTATGCCACGGCGCTGACGTCGAGCGGCGCGCCCGTCTTCGCCTGGATCTCTTCCGCGCTCACGCCGTCGGCGAGTTCGAGCACCTTCAGCCCGTCCGGCGTCACTTCGATCACGCCGAGGTCGGTGATGATCAGATCGACCACGCCGACACCCGTCAGCGGCAGGTTGCATTCGTCGAGAATCTTGTGCTGGTCGCCCTTCGCGACGTGCTCCATCAGCACGACGACGCGCTTCACGCCCGCGACGAGGTCCATCGCGCCGCCCATCCCCTTGATCATCTTGCCCGGGATCATCCAGTTCGCGAGGTCGCCCTTCTTGCTGACCTGCATCGCGCCGAGGATCGCGAGATTGATGTGGCCGCCGCGAATCATCGCGAACGAATCGGCCGACGAGAAGATCGACGAACCCGGCAGCGTCGTGACGGTCTGCTTGCCGGCGTTGATGAGATCGGCGTCGACTTCGTCTTCGGTCGGCGACGGCCCGATGCCGAGCAGGCCGTTCTCCGACTGCAGCCAGACCTCGACGCCTGCCGGCACGTGGTTCGCGACGAGCGTCGGCAGGCCGATGCCGAGGTTCACGTAGAAGCCGTCCTGCAGTTCCTTCGCCGCGCGTGCGGCCATCTGGTCACGATTCCAGGCCATGTCAGTCTCCTTTCGCGCGTACGACGCGTTGTTCGATGCGTTTTTCAGGCGTCGCGTTCAGCACGATGCGCTGCACGAAGATCCCCGGCGTATGAACCTGGTCCGGATCGAGCGTGCCGTTCTCGACGATCTCCTCGACCTCCGCCACGGTGATCTTGCCGGCCATCGCGCACATCGGGTTGAAATTGCGCGCGGTGCGGCGGTAGATGAGGTTGCCCGACTTGTCGGCCTTCCACGCCTTGACGAGCGCGACGTCGGCCGTCAGCGACGGCTCGAGCACGTAGTGGCGATCGCCGAACTGGCGCGTTTCCTTGCCTTCCGCGATCACGGTGCCGTAGCCGGTATTCGTGAAGAACGCGGGGATGCCCGCGCCGCCCGCGCGCAGCTTTTCGGCGAGCGTGCCCTGCGGCGTGAATTCGAGCTCGAGTTCGCCGGCCAGGTATTGGCGCTCGAACTCCTTGTTCTCGCCGACGTACGACGAGATCATCTTCTTGATCTGGCGCGTTTCCAGCAGCAGGCCGAGGCCGAAACCGTCGACGCCCGCGTTGTTGCTGATGCAGGTGATGCCCTTGACCGCCGAATCGCGCAACGCCGCGATCAGCGCCTCGGGAATCCCGCACAGGCCGAAGCCGCCCACCGCGAAGGTCTGTCCGTCGCGGACGATCCCCTCCAGCGCGGCAGCCGCGCTTGGATAGACTTTGTTCATCAGTTGTCCCTTCCTCTATGGAAACCAGCAAAACCGGTTCACGCGCCACGTGGCGCAAGCCCGCCGCACCATTCTATGCAAGCGCGGCAATGCCTGCGTCGAGGCGCGCTGTTTTTATGTCGCGACATACCGCCGCGAGATGCCTGAAAGGGTACGATGTGACGCCGATGCGGCACAATACGCAAAAATACATAAGCATTTGCCTCCGCTTGCCCGCGCCATGCCCGATCTCGATTACCAGACCGCCTTCCACCTCGCGCCGCTCGGCCTCGTGCTGTCGCGCGATCGCGTGATCGAGGACTGCAACGACGCGCTCGCGTCGATCTTCCGCTGCGCGCGGGCCGACCTGATCGGGAAGTCGTACGCGGTGCTCTACCCGTCGACGGACGAATTCCAGCGGATCGGCGAGCGCATCGCACGCGTGATGGTCGCGAACGGCGTCTACTCGGATGACAGAATCATGAAACGCGCGGACGGCGAGCTGTTCTGGTGCCATGTGACGGGACGCGCACTCGACCGCACCGCGCCGCTCGCGGCCGGCGTCTGGACCTTCGAGGACTTGAGCGCGACGCGCCGCGTCGCGGTCGAGCTGACCCCGCGCGAGCGCGAGATCGCCGCCCAGCTCGCGACCGGCAAGACCAGCAAGCAGATCGGGCGCGTGCTGGACATCAGCTCGCGCACGGTCGACATCTACCGCGCGCGGCTGATGCGCAAATACGGGACGAACAATACGCCGGAGCTGCTGCAGCGCCTGCTCGGGCAGTGAACGCGCATTGCGTGACGGCGCTCCGATGACGATCGGCCGCACATGGCGGCCGATCGGGGGAAACATCGAAAAACGCGCACGGCACGCCACCGGCGATCCGGTGCCGGCGCGCCGGCAGCCGCGCTCAGCCGACTTTCGTCGCGAGCGCCTGCTCGATCGTGTCGCGCAGCAGTTGCGGCAGCGGCACCGACTTGCCGAGCGCGTAGTCGACCCACACGCAGCGCGCGTTGCCGCGTGCATAGACATGCCGCGGATCGTCCGCGCGCGTGAGCTCGAAACCGGTGTCGAAACTGCTTCGGCCGGGCTTCGCGGCCGACATCTTCGCGATCACGTCGCCCGGATAGTGCAGTTGCTTGAGGAATTCCATCGACGCGGTGACGATGACGGGCCCCTGCCCCTCGCCGTTGCCGCCGGCGATGCCGAGCGCCTCGAACCACGAAATCCGCGCCTGCTCCATGTAGCGGAAATAGACCGTGTTGTTCACATGGCCGAACGCGTCCATGTCGCCCCAGCGGATCGGCATCGACATCTCAAAAACGGGTGAGTAATCGCTTGTTGCGCTCATTGCAGTCTTCTTTGTTGCGGAATGTCATCCGCTCACGCGAGGCCGAAACCGTCGTCGGCGGAGATGATCGAGCCATTGATGAACTGCGACTCGTCGGCCGCGAGCAGCAACAACAGCCCATCGAGATCCTGCGGCTTGCCGACGCGCCGGCGCGGCAGCATCGACTGCAGCTTCTGGCCCTGCTCGGTTTCCCACAGGTAATGATTGATTTCGGTATCGATATAGCCCGGACAGATCGCGTTCACGTTGATCCCGTGGCGGCCCCACTCCAGCGCCATCGCGCGCGTCATCTGCACGACCGCGGCCTTGCTCATCGCGTACAGCCCGATCTGCGGGAACACGCGCAGCCCGGCCACCGACGCGATGTTGATGATCCGGCACGGCGGCTTGCCGTTGCCGCCGCCGTTCGCGCGCATGATCATCCGCTTCGCGACTTCCTGCGCGACGAAAAATGCGCCGCGCGTGTTCGTATCGAACACGAACTCGAAATCCGCCGGCGTCACGTCGACGAGCTTCTGCATCGTCGACACGCCGGAATTGTTCACGAGGATGTCGATCGTGCCGGCTTCCGTCTCCGCATGCGCGACGGCCGCCTTGATGCTCTGCACGTCGGTCACGTCGAGTGACACGACGTGCGCGGCACCGCCCGCCGCCTCGATCTCCGCGCGCAGTTCCTTCAGGCGTTCGACGCGGCGGCTCGCGAGCACGACCTTCGCGCCGGCCTGCGACAGCACCTGCGCAAAACGCTGCCCCAGGCCGCTCGACGCGCCCGTGACCAGCGCAACCTTGCCTTCCAGATTGATCGATCGACCCATTTGCCCATCCCCTTTCGATGTCGTTTCGCCAGCCCGGGCGGCACAGCCCGGGCGGCATTACCCTAGCACAAAAAATAGAACGATCGTGCTAATCTAGCTGCATGTTGTTGCGGCAAGCGTTTCGTTTCGCAGACAATACGCTCCCGAATAAAAGCATTCTAACGGTTAGAGGAACGCCAATGACCCCCGCAAGCCTCATCGAGCAATACGGCCCGCGCGAATCGATGGAATACGACGTCGTGATCGTCGGCGGCGGCCCCGCCGGGCTGTCGGCGGCGATCCGGCTCAAGCAGCTGGCCGCCGAGAAAGGCACCGAGATCGGCGTGTGC